>JAQWQJ010000061.1 GCA_029244725.1 Paracoccaceae bacterium | reverse complement strand
TTTACCCCACATAAACTGGCCGCAGTTCGAGCCGTGGTTCCGGCAACAAAATGCTCGACCAGGCGACCCTGTTTATACTTACTTAAGCGACTCTTCCGCATGCTTCCCATGATAACACCTTTTTCGCGTTATCTGGGTCAGCCCCTCATTTTATTTCGATAGGTTTAAATGCATTCGGAGGAATGCAATGTTTCGCAGCAAGTAGAGAAAATTTTTCTATTGGCATAGTTGTCGCATTTTTTCAGGCACAAATTCTCTTCTCAGTGGTTACGATGAGCCAGAAACGCTCTCTTAGCAATTTACCCTATTTGGACCCATATGCGCTGACGTCAGACAGTAAGACCGCAAAGCAAAGCTCAATTCTGTGCGGCAAGATATATGATGAGACAGGAGATCGGTTGACGCCTTCGCACAGTAAGACGAAGGCAGGAGTGAGACTTCGTTATTACGTCTCGCGTCGGCTGATCAAAAACGCGGTGATGGCAACAAGAATGGATGGCGATTGCCTGCAGAAGAGTTGGAGACAAAGGTTGCCCATGTGATTGCCAAACACATCAAGGCTCCAGGTTTTATTGGAGAGATCGCCCCGAACCTGACCGTCTCCGCGTTGGCAGATGCGAGGGACAAGGTACAAAGGATCAGCGCCGACAAAGAGGCTCGGACATTGCTTCAATTTGTTGAGCGTATAGATCTAATACCTGGCGCGATGACAGTAACTCTCGATGCAGCACAAATATCAGCCTTGGTTGGTTGCGCTCAAACCGGCTTAGAACCAAAGGCGCTGATGATCACAACGCCGTTTCAACTGCGCAAACGCGGTGTGGAAACAAAACTGATCTTTGCAGATACCCCAGGTCAGCGTGATGAGACTTTGATCAATAACATAGCCAAAGCGCATCACTGGTTCGAGCAGATCAAGTCCGGCAAGACATCCTCTCAAATCGCAGAGATGGTTAAAACGTCGAAGCGACGCATCCAGCAAATGATCGATCTGGCGTTCCTCGCGCCTGACATTATCCGTGATGTCCTGAACGGAACGCAGCCTCTCGGATTTACAACTGACTGGTGTCTGCGCCATGCCATCCCAACAAACTGGGACAAGCAGCGCGCATTGATCGCGACTCTCTAAGACCCCCAAACCAACCTCGTATCGCGAAAATTGCCATCCCAGACTGATGCCACATGCGCGCACAATTCAATGCGTAGTTCCGGTCTGCAAGTCAGACCCAGAGGCGTAACCCACGGAGAACTCGACACTATTTCGAGTCGAGTGCGTATCGCTTATATCAGTGGAAGTGACTGGCTGTGTGCGCAGTCTCAAGCTAGCCAGTCTGCCGCTGAAATTCCCTGTTAACTGGGAAAATACAGGGAAAAATCACCAATTTTGGCGAATTATGAACGTACAAGGGTGCAATCAGCCATAAGAACATGGCTCATCGAACAATTTCCCTAAGAAAATTAACAGGGAAATAATTGCGACTAACAGGGAAAAACTTCAGGGTTACAGGGAAATCAAGCGCGTTTTGGGAGGAAAACAGACGTTCGCATCAGTGCGCGTTAAGTTTTGCTATTCGGGACAAAGATGTTTTTTGGCAACAATTCACTTACGGGTTTCTTCGCCTCAGTGCGTAGTAATCTTCGAATTTTCCATTCCGATGACGCAACTCGCTTCCGTAGCAGACAGATTATGCGCTCTACGTTGCATTCGATTTTGAAAACAAACTTAGAGGTGCTATTGAGTGCTGTCCAACATGCTTCGCATTGCCGTTTGGTCATCCTCACCAAACACAGGAACGCCGAGTAGGGGAAGCGTCGATAGTCTCTGCATTACAAGTTAGTTGTAAAGGCGAGAGCCGATATGAGATTGAACAACCTATCGCCAGCTATCTGTTCGCGCTTTAAAGTCCAATTGTATTCTACTGTGTTGGTATATTGGTGTGCTAATTTGATGACCGCAAACGCAGGCTGACCATCCGATCCAAACCTACCCGTTTGTCTCTCAAGGATCTCATTTTTGGGTATTTCCACCCAAAATGAGCAACTTAGAAATGCGAGCAACCCAGTCCTTCCGGCCAATCCTTTTAAGAGAACGTCGGTGCTTGTATTCCCTTTCGATCCATCGCCGCCCCGATCCGAGCGGCGGCAGTGTGTAGGTCTTCTAGACTGTCCATTTCTAGAACTTCCTTGGCATTTGTTTCATCCCGGAACCAAAGAATACTTAGAGTACCGTGAAGCCCTGAATTGGACCGTATCGGAACCGCCATCGCTGCCAAATCTGGTCCTGGATCGAATGCGTGCTGAACAAAATAATCATCGTCCCGAATACCGTAGCGCTGCTTTTTAGTGCGCTCTAGTTCTTCTTCCAGTCGACCGTCTTCAAGCCAGAGTAGGTTTTCCTTGGATTCTGATTTTCTGGCTACATCCAGGTGCAACTTTCCTAATTTGGTTCCTGCGTATGCCAGAAAAGCGCGCCCATGCGCGGATCTGATCATTGACGGGCGAATTCCCAATCCGGATCGCCCCGGTGCCATGGGTCCACGCACTCTTGTACTTTCAACGATCTCCAGTTGCCCGAGCCCGACTAAGGCACATAAATCCGAAGGG
Source organism: Paracoccaceae bacterium (assembly GCA_029244725.1). Lineage (GTDB taxonomy): Bacteria > Pseudomonadota > Alphaproteobacteria > Rhodobacterales > Rhodobacteraceae > JASMHC01. The sequence continues at coordinate 7,074 of JAQWQJ010000061.1, read as the reverse complement.
AAGCCAAGTTGCCGCGTGCGCATGTCCAAAAGGATTGGTGCGGCGAATTCTGCGAGTGGGTGGGCGCGTGCGCTTGCCCCCAATACGTTCCCAAGGGAATGGGCTAACTCGTAGTGCCCCTGAACAATATTGCGCCTGACCCACCCTCGCGCCTGCAGCGTTGATAAAATCCGCAAAAGTGTTGCGTTCGTCAACCCGGTTGCGTGGCGCAAATCAGCCAACGTTGATAGGCCGAAATTTGATAGATGCTCTACAACGGAGAGACCCCGTTCTAGGGCTCGGATTTGCTTTGGTTCAGTGGTTTTTGTCATTGCCCTCACCCTGTTCACCACGTGAACCGGACATTAGCCAATTCTAGTTTCATTTGACAATATTTAACGAATCGCCGCGGGGAGTTTCGTCATTATGAACATCTTGTTCGTCATGTATGACCAGTTGCGTTTTGACTATCTGAGTTGCGCGGGTCATCCGCATTTGCATACGCCGAATTTTGACCGAGTCGCCGAGATGGGAGTGCGTTTTACAAACGCATATGTTCAATCGCCGGTTTGCGGAGGATCCCGCATGTGCTTTTATACTGGCCGTTACGCCTCAAGCCACGGGGCGCATTGGAATGGCTTTCCTCTGCGCGTCGGTGAGCACACAATGGGCGACCACTTACGCAGTGTGGGCATGGATTGCTGGCTGTTGGGAAAAACCCATATGAAGGCCGATGCTGAGGGAATGGAGCGGTTAGGTCTGTCTCCCGATAGCGTCATAGGGGCGCGCCAGGCGGAATGTGGGTTTGATCCGTGGGTGCGCGATGACGGTCTTTGGGGACAGGGTCCTGACGGCTTTTATGACGAAAAACGTTCACCGTATAATGAATATCTAAAATCCAAAGGATACGATGCCGAAAACCCTTGGGCAGAATTCGCTAACGCTGGCGTAGATGGGGACAAAATTGCCTCGGGTTGGATTTTTCGCAATGCGGATAAACCCGCCAATATCCGCGAAGAAGACAGCGAAACCCCATGGTTAACAGACAGAACAATTGAATTTCTTGACGAAGCCCAGGGTCCTTGGATGGCCCATGTAAGCTATATAAAGCCGCATTGGCCGTACATTGTTCCTGCGCCCTATCATGCCATGTTTGGTTCAAATCATGTGCCAGCCGCGGCTCGTCATGAGATAGAACGCGAAAACCCTCATCCCGTTTACGGCGCTTACATGAGTAATATGATTTCTCATGCATTCCAAAAGGATGAGGTACGCCAGAAAGTTATTCCAGCCTACATGGGCCTGATAAAACAATGCGACGATCAACTTGGGCGCATTCTCGATCATCTCGAAGCGTCGGGAAAAATGGACGATACGATGATCGTCCTGACGTCAGATCACGGTGATTATCTAGGCGATCACTGGATGGGTGAAAAGGACTTGTTCCATGAGCCTTCTGTCAAAATTCCGATGATCGTTTATGATCCTCGCTCCGAAGCAGAAAGCACTCGGGGCACGACCTGTGATGCGTTGGTTGAGTCTATTGATTTAGCTGCGACTTTTGTAGATGCCGCAGGCGGAAAGGTCCCGGATCACATTATCGAAGGGAAATCCTTGTTGCCATGGCTTCGAGGAGAAACGCCAGACTGGCGCAAATATGTGATCAGTGAGTATGACTATTCCGTTACGCAACAAGCAATAAAACTTGGCATAGAACCGCGAGATGCGCGATTGTTTATGGTGTTTGATGGAAGGTTCAAATTGATGCATGCAGAAGGCGGTTTCCGTCCAATGTTATTTGATTTGCAAACTGATCCTGACGAGTTCTACGACCTCGCAAAAGACGACAACCACGGTGAAGTTATCGATAGGCTCTATCGTTATTTGGCTGAATGGGGTCGCAGAATGAGCCAGCGCGTTACGAAATCCGATGATGATCTACGCGCTATGAGGGGTCGTTCTGTTCGGCGTGGAATACTCCCATTTCTAAGTGATGGTACCGAAGTGAGTGAAGAACTTTTATCGAAGTACACTGGCGACGTGAAGCAAAGGTTTGTTACAGAATGAACGCACATCCTGATCTGGTCGCGCATAGCGCACAAACACGCAAAGACATCATTGAACTGGCACCCGGAATCTGGACTGCAGTCGGATATGCGGCATCAACCGTGCACATGATTGAAGGTGAAACGACGATAACCATCATCGACACGTCGGAATCCACCAAGGCTGCGGAAAACATTTTAGCAGAGTTTCGTCAGCGGTCTGACAAACCTATCGCCCGGATTATTCTGACGCACAGCCATCGTGATCACATTTCGGGCGCGACAATATTCAGCGAAGGTCAGGACGTTCCGATCCTTGCCTCGCATCTGTTCAAATCTGATCTGATTGGTGTTGACCCAAATATTATCGCACCTAACAAAGCCTTGGGTCGTCGGACTTTGATGCAATTCGGCATTGGATTGACGCCTGATCAGCGGATCAGCCTCGGCTGCGGTCCCGGCGAACGGCCAATGGAAGGCATGGGGGCTGGGTTCGTCCAACCCACCACATTAATTGACGAAGACTGCGACATTGATCTTGATGGGGTAACAGCGCGCTTGTTTCATGCCCCAGGTGAAACCGGTGATCACATGGTTGTCTGGCTTCCAGATCTTAAAATACTGTTTTGTGGAGACAACTGGTACCACGCGTTTCCAAATCTTTATGCGATCCGAGGTACAGCTTACCGGGATTTTCAAGCATGGGCAGAGACACTGGGTAGTCTGGCCGATCTTGACGTTGAAACGCTTGTTCCCGGCCACACGCGGCCGGTTGTTGGGGCCGAAAATGTACGGGAAGTGCTCACCTCTACCCGCGAAGCGATCCTGCATGTGATGCAAACGACCGCGGACGGAATGGACGCCGGACTATCCCTTGATGACATCTGCGCTGACTTAAAGCTACCAGATGGGCTTGCAGACAAACCTTGGCTTAAGGAGTTTTACGGCAAAGCCACGTGGTCGGCGCGTGCTTTCGCGGCCGGAACGCTGGGTTGGTATGATGGCAACCCTACCAATCTTGGAACCTTGTCGAGCGTCACGCGTGCAAAACACATCACGGATTTGGCCGGTGGGGCCGAGGCGTTGATGGAAGTTGCTACTAACACAAGTGATCTCCAGTGGCGGTTGGAGCTCTGCGATCACCTGATCGCTCTTGGGCAACCGGCGCAGATGTTGAAAGCCGACACGATGGAAACGTTGGCGGAAGTTGAGATCAACGCCACCGCCCGAAACGCTTATTTCTGGGCCGCCAAGCAACTTCGGGCCGGATTTGAGGTCAAAGCATGACGCAGGCCGTGGGAAGTTTGTCTTTTCAAAAGCGGCTGGCCGATATGGCGGCCTTCGGTTTCGTTTTGGTCATCCTGACCTATGCAGCCTCTGGTCCCATAAGCGATTTTGTCCGTTGGTACATTGAAACCACAGCATCAGGATTTGAGGACCTGTCCCGCCGAGATCAGCGGGTCCTGTTCAAAACGCATTGGCTTGGTGCAGGGTTTAAAGCTTTTGAGCAGAAGTTCCTCTTGCCGACAGGAATGATTCTGGGTCTTCCACTTGTTTTTGGCTTCGTCATTGTTGCCCTCACTATGCACAAAACCGCCTGGATAAACTGGGCAGTGGCAGGGGTTTCAGTAGGCGTATTCGTAATCTGGATCGCAAATCTTTTCGCAATTGATGGCGGACTGCTACCAACCGCGCGCTCGATTGATTTTGTGATGTTTCCGATCATCACCGTCATAACGCTCTACATCACCTGGCGCTACTACGGCTCGTTCATCGTAGGGTTTTGCTTGTTTTGGATCGTCTACTTTTTCATTCGCGGGCTTTTACCGGAATGGACAGGCATTTTTGCCGGTTCTGAAAGTACTTTTGGGCAAAGCACTCGATCCATGGTGCTGAACTTTTGGGCACAAACGGGTGGTATGTTTGGTCAACCAATTCAGGTTGTTTCGGGTAATGTACTGATCTTTATTGTCTTTGGTGCTGTGCTAATGGCGTCTGGTGCTGGGGATCTTTTGATGAAGGTTGCCAATCGAATGACAGGCGGGCTGACCGGGGGCGCTGCTCATGCAGCTGTGGCTTCATCTGCACTGTTTGGTACCTTGTCAGGTGCTGCAATATCAAATGTTGTTTCTACGGGTGTGATGACCATTCCTGTGATCAAGAGATCAGGTTTTAAGCCGTCTTTTGCAGCAGCTGTTGAAGCCGCAGCCTCAACCGGAGGACAGGTGATGCCGCCGGTTATGGGAGTTGTCGCATTTTTTGTTGCCGGCCAGATCGGTCTTGAATATCGCTACATTGTTATTGCCGCTATCATCCCAGCTGCATTTTTCTATCTGGGCACTTTCCTGACTGTGTATTTCGAAGCCCGTCGTCAGGGCATCGGCCCACTGCCAAGCCACGAACGACCCTCGCTGAAACGCCGAGAACTCGTGCAATGCTTCGTTTTCATCATTCCGCTAAGCGTGCTCAGCTATTTTCTTTTTGCTCAGCCATCGGTTCAAAAGGCCGGTTTTTACGGGTTTATTGCGGCTCTGATTTGCGCAATGGTTTTATTTCCATCGTTTCGCAATCGCGGAAAAATATACAAAGCGTTTGTCGAGGCCGGACGAATGTCGGCTACCATCATAATTATTGTTGCAGCCATTGGCTTAATTGTTGGCCTCATACAGGTTTCAGGTTTTTCAGGACGTTTGTCGCTGTTATTGGCGCAATTAGCAGATGGGCCGTTGTCTTTGACATTGGTGGTAGTAGCGCTTGGGTCCATCGTTCTAGGCATGGGTTTGCCACCGGGTGCGACCTATTTCATTATCGTCATCGCCCTTTCGTCAGGTATCGAAGCCGTGGGCATTGCACAGCTGACACTACACCTGTTCGTAGTCTTCTTCGCTGTGATATCGACCGTCACACCACCAGTTGCATTGGCTGCGTTTGCCGCAGCGCCTATAGCGGGGGCTGATCCGATGCGAACTGGGTTTCAAGCCGCGCGTCTTTCCCTGGCCGGTTTTCTTATTCCGTTTGTATTCGTTTATCACCCAGCGATGCTTTATAAGCTTCAAGTCGTGTTTCAATGGTTTGGCGAAGAGTTGCCACAGTCAAACGCAATGATCGACATCAACACGGTCAGTTGGCTGGACCTTGGCTGGGTAGTTCTGGCATTTACGATCGCAATTTGGTTGTTGACCTCGGCAATGACGGGCTTTGAAAAAAACCGTCTCAATTCAGTTGAGCGTGTTTTGCGAACCATCATTGGACTTCTAATACTGATACCCAACTGGGCTTTTGCTTTACCGGCATTTGTCGGAGCAATCGCCATAATCATCGGACACCGTTTTCTTAACGGGGAGCCGTCACCGATAGACGTGCCCTCAAAATAATTACTACGATGCGACATAAAGGGAGGAACTTATGCGTAAATTTACTTTAGCAGCTGCAGCTGCTCTTGCTCTGAGTGCAGGTGCACTACAGGCGGAAACACTGAAAATGGCAACGATCGCGCCCAGTCTCGGAGCCGCGATTACCATGGCGACATTTGCCAATGTGGTGAATGATAATCTGGATGGAACTGAAATTGAGGTATCGGGCGGCGGAGCCGCTACCGTGCACATGATCGAAGTCGCAAAGGGCAATCTTGATTTGTCGATGACAAGTCCGGTGGTCTACAATCTACTGGCCGGTGGCAAAGCCATGTATCAAAACACGCCAGAGGCGCCCGAGTTGTCCAAAAACTTGAGCTTACTGATGTGGTATCCTTACGGTGCGTATCACTTCACTGTACGTGCCGACAGCGACATCCAGTCTCTGGATGATATTGAAGGCGCGACGGTTTTCCTTGGCCCACAAGGTGGTGGAGCCTACAACGCAGCCAAAGGCTGGGTTGCCGCCACAACTGGGTTGGTTGCAGGAGAGGACTATGATGCGATCAAAGCCAACTGGCAGACCGGATTCCAAGCCTTTCAGGATGGTAAAATCGACGTTTATGTCAACGGATGTTTAGACCCATGCGGTCAATTCATCCAATTTACCGAAACCGAAGAAATTCGCTTTTTGGCACCTGAATCCCATGAAGGCGAAAGCGTAGATAAATTTCTAGGCAAATTCCGCTTTTTGGCAGAAGTACCGGCCGGGGCTTATTCTGGTCAGATAAACGACACTGCAGTCGCCTCGTTTGACACTGCTGTCGGCATTGGTGTTCGTAGCGATCTGGACGAAGAAACCGTCTATCAAATCACCAAGGCATTCTGGGACAACATTGAGCAAGTGACTTCGGAAGCTCCTTGGGCCAAAGCGCTCGACGTATCCTATGCCGCGACTCAGCGCGGCCTTATAACGCTTCACCCCGGCGCATCGCGCTACTACGAAGAAGTCGGTGTACTGAAGTAAACTTGAATTCCGGCATCAGAGTATTTCTGGTGCCGGTTTCCCCGATCCAAGGCTCAAGCGTTACAGATACCGTCGACTTGCGCCGAAGGTTTTCAGCAGGACAGTTACACTGAAGTCGAACGTCTTCGATCGCAAGGATGGTACACCTTGATTAACCGTGGCCAAGTAATTTTTAGTTACAAAACAGCGGCATGGACCCTAAAGTGTAGGGGTTTTGCCTTATTTCTAACAGATCAACGAATGCGCCGGCCTCAATTTCGTGGCTGACGATTAGCTTAGATTTTGAATTTTCATCTTCTTGCTTCGACACCACAGATTGGCCAGTTTCGCGGTCTTGGCGTTGAGCCGGTTGCCAGTTGGTTTGATCGCGGAACGCAACCTTTGGACGCGCGTGGGGCACAGGCAAAGGCAAAGGCAAAGGCAAAGGCAAAGGCAAAGGCAAAGGCAAAGGCAAAGGCAAAGGCAAAGGCAAAGGGCGTATTCGGCGTTTCTCTTTCCCCCGATAAGCCTTGGACATTAGAATACCAAATGGGGCTGACCCAGATAACGCGAAAAAGGTGTTATCATGGGAAGCATGCGGAAGAGTCGCTTAAGTAAGTATAAACAGGGTCGCCTGGTCGAGCATTTTGTTGCCGGAACCACGGCTCGAACTGCGGCCAGTTTATGTGGG
>JAQWQJ010000037.1 GCA_029244725.1 Paracoccaceae bacterium | reverse complement strand
CATAAACTGGCCGCAGTTCGAGCCGTGGTTCCGGCAACAAAATGCTCGACCAGGCGACCCTGTTTATACTTACTTAAGCGACTCTTCCGCATGCTTCCCATGATAACACCTTTTTCGCGTTATCTGGGTCAGCCCCAAATCATCTTGATACGAATGCACCCAACGCTGATTGGTAGCTTTAGAACTTATCTACGGCCAAATGCGTTCACCCAAGTCAATGCATCTTTCGTCAAGTGAGGCCTTCCCTACCTGTCGCGAAGAATCTTGCCCAGATACCAGTAACTTACAGGCATTTATGGAGCAAAAAATGAACAAAAAGCTATATTTCCAATTCTTTTATCTTCAACTTTAACGGCAAGTGCAGCATTTGCCGATACCACTCTTACGTCATCAGTCAGCGTCTTAACGTTTGAGTCTGCAGGCACCACCTACACAGGCACAGTTGCCTCTACGACTGAGGCCGAGTTCGATTTTTCAGAAAATTTCTACGGCAATGTCGGTCTTGTTTATGTCAATGCGTCTGGCGCGGATGCAATAGGTTTCAGCGCTGGATTGGGCTACTTGATACGCGACGATCTAAACGTGCAACGCGGTTCTGGTATGCGTTTAGGTGCAGGCCTCTATCTCGGAGGTGCCGTTGAACTTAATGCTGCCATGCCATTTTCGCCCGATCTGATTGCGGACTTCGCTATTGCCACTCCGATGGCTGATTTTGGCAGCGTTTTCACATATGACATTGGAGTCGAATATGTTCCGCTTGGCATCTACGCCAATTACCTGAGCGCATCTTATACGGACTATGATTTGTCCCTTGATGGCTTTGGCATTGGTTATAGAAGCCACTTCTAAACCAACCCCACATTACCACCAAAGAGCGTCCCAATCGGGCGCTCTTTCCTATTGTGACCGCAATTTGTCCGCCACGCCCTCGGCCAGCCCGATCCAATCCGTCATGTAGGGTTTAGCGGCGTCGTCCTCTCGGATGGCGGCATACATACGTCGCGTGATCCCCTGAGCGGTCAAAGGGCGCGTAATGTAGTCGGAACTGTATTTAACCTCGCGAACCACCCAATCGGGCAGCACCGAAACGCCCCTGTTCGAGGCGACTAGCATCAAGATCACGTCAGTCAGCTCAACTGGTCTGATCGCTGCAGGTTCGACCTTAGCGGGCATCAGAAGTTGGCTGAAAATATCAAGCTTGGTGCGGTCAACGGGATAGGTGATCAGGGTTTCACCGCGAAAATCCTCGGGCTCAATATAGGGTTTTGCTGCCAGAGGGTGTTTGGCTGAAGCCACAAAGACGGGCGAGTAGTCGAACAAAGGTACGAAGGTTACGCCAGGTATATCCTCGGGGTCTGATGAAATCACCAGATCAACCTCTTCTTTCTGCAGCGCCGGTAGGGCGTCAAAAGCGAGGCCAGCTTTAATATCGACGTCCACATCCGGCCAGTTATGACGAAATCTTTCAAGCACGGGGAACAGCCATTCAAAACAGGCGTGGCATTCAATCGCGATATGCATTCGGCCGGATTTCCCAGACCTAAGGCCACGAAACTCTTCCTGTGCCTTCTCAATCTCGGGCAAAACCTTATCTGCCAAACGCAGCAATCTCTGCCCTGCAGCTGACAGTTTCAACGGCTTGGTGCGACGCACGAACAACTCAACACCTGTCTGTTCCTCAAGCCCTTTGACTTGGTGTGACAATGCCGACTGGGTCATGTTCATCAGGTCCGCTGCTCGGGCCAACCCGCCTGCCTGTTGAATGGCACGCATGGTCCGTAGGTGCTTGAGTTCAATGTGCAACTTCAATTTTCCTCATGACTAACTTGAGTATTATGAATTTGTCTCACAATTGCTGCTGTGCAACAAGAGGCCAAATTAAATTTTGGAGCTTCCGTTTATGCCACTTCCCAGTGTTTCGTTTGAGTTTTTCCCGCCACGCAATCTTGAGGCGTCATTCAATCTGTTCGAGATCGTCCAGACGCTGGGAACATATAAGCCGCGTTTTGTTTCAGTGACTTACGGTGCAGGTGGCACCACCCGCGAAATCACGCGTGACGCTGTCGCGACGTTGCGCAAACACACCGGCTTAAACGTCGCCGCGCATCTGACCTGTGTGGACGCCACACGCGAAGAAACGCTGGCGATAGCTGATCAGTTTGCGATAGCAGGTGTCACCGAAATCGTTGCCCTGCGCGGCGATCCACCCAAGGGCGCAAGTGGCTTTGTTCCACACCCCGAGGGCTTCACGTCATCCGTTGAATTGATCGAGGCGCTGTCGGACGATGGTCGATTTACCATTCGAGTTGGCGCCTATCCTGAAAAACACCCCGACGCCCTAGACAACGATGCGGATGTTGACTGGCTGAAACGCAAACTTGATGCAGGCGCGGACGAGGCAATCACTCAGTTCTTCTTTGAAGCTGAAACATTCCTGCGGTTTCGTGACCGTTGCGCGAAGGCTGGTATCACGTCGCCAATCATCCCCGGCATCCTGCCTATCGAAAATTGGAAGGGGGTGCGCAATTTTGCCACCCGTTGCGGCGCGTCGATCCCGCCCATCCTTGACGACGCGTTTACCAAAGCCGCCCGCGATGATCGCGAGCATTTGCTGGCCACTGCCCAAGCAACCGAGCTTTGTAGCGAGTTATTGGACGAAGGCGTCGATAGCCTGCACTTCTACACGTTGAACAAGCCAGACCTAACACGCGACGTTTGTCACGCTCTGGGCATCCAGCCAGAAATCTCCCTTCAGAATGTCGCCTAGCGCGATGCTCTGAACTCCATCCTGATGGCAACAACTCATCCTGTCGGTGTTCGCTCACCGGCAGGTTTTTTTTGCTCTTAAATTATCTATTTTCCGTAGGGTGGGTTTTAAACCCACCGCAACTACAGCGGCCAAATTATCGGGATAAGCAGCGCCGATATGACCCCTATCGACAGGTTCAGCGGTATTCCGATCTTCATAAAGTCGCTGAATGCATACCCACCCGGTCCGTAAACCAACGTGTTGGTTTGATACCCAATGGGCGTCGAAAAGCTGGCAGAGGCCGCCACCATCACTGCTATGACAAGCGGCCGCGCATCAACCCCCAGCGCATCGGCCAACCCAATGGCGACTGGTGTCACAACGACGGCTACGGCATTGTTTGAAACCAATTCCGTCAATACCGACGTCAGCAAGAAAATAAACCATACGATCAACACCGGTGGCATTCCCTTCAACATAGGCGCCACGAAATTTGCAATAAGATCGACAGCGCCTGAGGCTTGCAAACCTGCCCCGACTGCTAACATTGAGAAGATCAACGCAAGCAATCGCCCATCGACAAATCCAAACGCCTCATCTGCATCTATCGCACCAGCAAGCAAAACGATGGCCACGGCGACCAACGCCAACAGGAATATCGGCGCGACGCCAAAAGCTGCTAGCACGACAATTCCCAGCAAAGACGCCAACACTAAAGGCGCATGCCCACGGCGATATGCACGTTCAGTCGGCGTCGCCACATCAACCAGACCCATATCGTCAGCCAGTCGCCGGATATCCTCAGGGGCGCCCTCTAATAGCAAGGTATCGCCAACGCGCACGACCAAGTCATCCAATTGGCCAGAGATGTTCTGGTTTCGCCTGTGAACCGCCAGCGGATAAACACCATAACGTCTGCGCAATCGCAAACTACCAAGCGATCGTCCAACCATCCGCGCACCGGGCGAAATTAGAACTTCTACTGTTGCCGTCTCAACAGACGAAACTTTCTCGACCATGCGCACGTCTTTGGATTGCTGTAGGCCCAAAAGCTCGGCCATCTCAGTACGTAGAACCACACGATCACCGGCCGCAAGTTCAACGGCTTTGAGGTTCCGCCGCAATGACGCGTCCCCGCGAAGCACGTCGACCAAGCGCACACCATCCCGCTTAAACAGATCAACGGCCATTGCAGGCTGCGCAACCAAGGAAGATTCGGCAGGCACAACTACTTCGGTAAAAAACTTCATTTTCGTGCGCTGACCAAGCAAGCTGGCTAGGCTTGCGCGCTCTGGCAACAATTTAGGCCCAACGATTGCCATATAAAACATGCCCCAAGCGACAAGCACTACGGCCAAGGGGGTCACCTCAAAAATCGTAAAGGGCTTCATTCCGTGGCTTCGCGCCACGCCGTCGACAAGTAGGTTTGTCGATGTTCCAATCAACGTCAGAGTCCCGCCAAGGATTGCGGCATAACTGAGCGGTATCAACAGCTTAGACGCCGAACTGCCCATGGTTCGTGCCAGTTGCACAAAAACGGGGATCATCACCACAACGACAGGCGTATTTGACACAAAAGCCGAGGCAATGGCGACGAACCCTAACAAGACGACAATCGCCAAAATAGGTCGCCCTTTGGATTTGCGTTCAGCGAAAGCCACAAACGCGTCCAATGCACCAGTGCGCACGAGGGCGCCCATGACGATAAACATCATCGCGATGGTCCACGGAGCAGGGTTTGAGAAAACGGTCAGCGCAGTTTCGTAGGGCAATAGACCCAAAACCAGCGTCGCAACGGCACCTCCCAGTGCTACGACTTCGGTTGGAAAGCTTTCTAGTAGAAACAGGACAAACATGCCTAGAACGATCAAAAGACCGACGAATGGTTGAACATTTGGAATGGAATTGATCAATTCAAACAATCAGAGCATCCTTTTGGGGTACTAGGTCGATTTTGAACTTCCTAATTGGTCGACGCAACCCGCAATTCGGGTTTCGGTTGGACCATGAACACACCGGCCATCACCAACAAGAGCGCGGCCCAAACCCAAGGGGAATATGTTTCGCCCAAAAATGCGCGCGACCAGAATACACCGGACAGGGTCACGACATAGCCCACCTGCACCGCAAACAGAGATCCTGCTGCCCCAACCAGCCAAACATATCCAGAATAGACAAATGCATGGATGACCGACGACAGCACCAGCGCCAACGCCGGCAATCCATAGGGCGGCAAAGGGTTTATCCAGCTGTCGGTCACTAAAACCATCGGAGCGGAAACTATCAACGCGACTATCGAGGCGCCTAAAAGTGCTTGAAACGCATCAAGTCCGGCCATGCCAAAGCGCGACACCAAATTTCCTTCAAACGCGTAGAGTAGTGATGGGATCAGCCCAATGGGGATCCACCACCAACCAACAGCACCAATTGCTTCTTGGCCGGGCAAAATTAGGAACATCACACCTATAAGTCCCAGCACCAGTCCCGATGCCCGTTTTAGTTGCAAGCGTTCCAGCCCGAGCGCCAAAGCCACTGGCAGTGCAAAGATTGGCACGAGTGAAATCAAAATCGCCATAATCCCAGCATCAAGGTGGATGTAGGCAGTTAAGGAAGCTGCGTTTGGCAACACTGTGCCAATCAACGCAATCAGCACATAGACAACAATCTGCGCGCGCCCAAAAACCAAGCCTCTTCCGCGAATAATTGCGATCACTCCTAGGATCGCGACCATGATGACACTCTGCCAAAAGATCACACCAAAATCGCGAAATCCACCGCCCACGACGATTTTCGAAAGCGGGGTGGTCATACCCCACCCAACGCCCAATATGACAAGAATAGTCCAAAAGCGGATCATGGGCCGGATTGCTCTAACCGGCCGCCTTGGCGGACCATTTCTACACGTTTTGCGGCACCGGTTCGATCATCAGTCTCGACATAAAGACCAGACAAGGTCGCCTCACCGGTCGCAGGCTGGAACCGGGTTTTTCCCATCCCTGTAACGAATCGGCGCAAGGGTTCGGCCTTATCCATCCCTATGACAGAGTTGTAATCGCCGCACATACCAGCGTCAGTCAGATAGGCTGTCCCGTTGGGCAATATCTGTGCATCACCGGTCGCCACGTGCGTATGCGTTCCCACCACGACCGAAGCGCGCCCGTCCATGAAATGCCCCATGCCCATCTTTTCGGATGTTGCCTCGCAATGCACATCAACCAGCGTGGCATTCACCATCCCACCGCGGGGATGTTTGCGTAAAATCTGATCAACTGCACTGAATGGATCATCAAACGCACGTTTCATGAACACTTGCCCTAAAACTTGAACCACAAGTATCTTTCGCCCCCCAGGAACATCATAAATTCGATATCCGCGCCCTGGTGCCGTTTTGGCAAAGTTCACAGGGCGAACGATACGAGGCTCTTGTTCAATGAAGGTCAGCATATCCTTTTGGTCAAACGCATGATCTCCAAGCGTTAAACAATCTACGCCTGCCGCCAATAACGCTTGTGCGTGATCTTTTGACAGTCCCATTCCATTGCTGGCGTTTTCGCCGTTCACCACAATGAAATCGAGCTTCCACGCTTCGCGCAAAGCTTTGATCTTCTCAATGACGGCCGTGCGACCAGACCGTCCAACGATATCGCCTAAAAACAGAATTTTCATGAACCCTGCCTATGCAAGCCTACGACACAGAGCAAGCCCACACGTCTTTATCTTGCCCAAAATACCGTGGGGAAACATTGGGCAAGCATAAGGTGGCAGAAGCCCGCACTTTGTTCTAACGCTTTTCAACACTGCGGCACGGCTACAAATCTTCAAGTCAGCGCATCGCTTGCCCGGATAATTTGACCTCAAGGCAAGGACACGCCGTTTACTTCAAAACCAGTGGACTTACGTGAAAATACCGCCATATAGGATGGATGCTTACTCGGCCGGCAAAGTATCTGTGGCAACATATTCGCTACATTCCACTGTGGAGCGCGCTCACTTATTCAAAGTGGCGTGGATTTGATGCGCGTGCGCGCAGTCTCGGCAATTTTTTTGGCTGGACGATGCGTTGGATTCCCTTGGCTCGCCGGCGGTTTGATCGTGAAATTCTGCGCATATATCCGGATATGGATCGCGTTGAACGGCTGAAACTCAGTCGTAAGATGGGCCAAAACATGGGGCGTACCTTGTTTGAAGTTTTCCACAACACAGAATTTCAAAAGGGCTTAGAGCGGTGTCACATTTCCGGGCCCGGCCTTGCGATACTTGAAAAAGCCCGAAACGACGGCAAAGGCGCTATCATTGTTTCCGGACATTTCGGTCAATGGGAGGCCGTTCGCGCGGTATTAAAGGATCGCGGTATGGAAACTGGCGGAGTCTACCGTCGTCAGAACAACCGCCATTATCAGCGCTTGTGGGTTCGTGGCATCGAACAAGGCGGAAAGCCCGCCCTAACCACGGGCCCTCGCGGCACAAAAGCCATGATCCGCCATCTGCGCGCCGGTGGATTTGTTGCAATCCTTCTTGACGAAAAAACTGTGGACGGAGAGATGATGCCATTTCTTGGCTTTGACGCACTCACGTCTCTTGCCGCAGCAAGGCTCGCTCTCAAGTACGATGTACCGTTCATTCCCGCATTCGGAACACGCCACGAAAACAGCAGTGACATTGACGTAGAATTCGAAGAGCCCATCGAACCCAGTGACCCGATCACCATGACTCAATCGTTCAATGACAATCTTTCAGCGCGCATTCTAGAGAAGCCTGACCAATGGTATTGGCTGCTACGTCGCTGGAAAGACATGCGTCAGTAGGTTTTAACGATTTCAAGCAACTGGCAGGGACAATCCTGCGCCGACTATCTTTGCGCGTTCCAATAACGCCTGACGCCGTGTGCTCGAACCCGTCGCACCGTTCAACAAGACCAACTCACGTTTAGCGAAGCCAAAATATCCAAATGTTCCATTGATCCATGCCGTCTCCAACGCCGATGTGTAGCCTTGCTCGTCCATCTCATCAGAGCGGGCACCAGCTGGGACTAGCAAAACGCCTGTCCTCGGTCGTTGTAGGGACACTTCTGGATCGTCAAGTTGATCGTAGGCCCAACCCCACGACCAAACACGATCGACCCAACCTTTTGTCATTGCAGGCATCCCCCACCAAAACAGAGGAAACACGAATGCCACAGCATCAGCACGCGCTATTCGATCTTGCTCAAATTTGATGTCAGCAGGCACTTTACCCAGTTTGTCAGCTTCGATGTCGGCCAAGGACCAGCGAGGATCAAAACGTTCGGCGTGTAGATCTGCAAACTCTGTCGTGTGCCCCGCACTTATCGCCCCATCGTTAAACGCTAACGCGATGGCCTTGCTGAAAGATGCCGGATCCGGATGATCGAGGACCGTCAAAACATGCATAAATTGCCATCCTCAAGTCGCCTAAACTCTCTTAGTCGAAATCACTTCATTTTCGGTGATAACCATATTTAACGGCTGATCAGTGTTTTCAAGTGGCAAATCTGCGAATTCTTGGGCCCCAAATGCATATCCGATTGCCAATACAGGACCCAGTGCGCGCAGCCCCTCGATGGTGCGATCGTAAAATCCGCCACCATAGCCTAAGCGTCCACCCTTACGGTCAAAGCTGACCAACGGTACAATTAGTATTTCAGGCACGATTTCTTCACCCAACTTAGGCACCGAAGCGCCAAACGGTCCGTCGACCATCTCGCAGTCGGGTTCCCATTTGGAAAACCAAAGTGGCTGGCCTGCGGCACGAATGACTGGCACGCCAACAGGTCCATACGCGGCAGCCTCAGCCATCGCATTTAGGGGAGAAATTTCAGTTCGAATTGGCATGTATCCAGCCAAAGGAACACCGCGATATCCTGCAAGAACTTCTGACAATATAGCGGCCTGACCAGGACCAGCAGCTTGAAATGCCTCTTTACGACGGGCAAACGCGGCCTTGCGTGCGTCGTCTTTTATTGCAGCTAAATCATTCATAGAAGCACCAAAACCGCCAATCCAAGAAAGGCAAAAAATCCAACGACATCCGTCACCGTCGTCACAAAAGCACCAGAAGCCAAAGCAGGATCGATATTCAACCGTTCTAGAACCACGGGAATCACGGTTCCAGCCAGACCAGCCACGACGAGGTTTATAACCATCGACGCTGCAATCACATAAGCAAGGTCAATTGATCCAAACCAGACCAAACCGACTATTCCCATTAGTACAGCGAAGCCGATTCCGTTCACCAAACCCACCAACACTTCACGGCGGATCACCCGCCAAACGTTTGAGCCTGTAAGGTCTTTCGTTGCAATCGCTCGGACTGCGACGGTCAGTGATTGAGTGCCTGCATTTCCACCCATCGAAGCAACGATTGGCATTAGCACTGCCAGAGCCACCAATTGCGTGATTGCGCCTTCAAACTGTGCAATCACAAGTGAAGCTAAAATCGCAGTAACCAGATTGACCGCCAACCAAGGGAAGCGGCGTTTGGTTGTCTCGATCACACGATCCGCAAGAGAGCTTTCGCCAACGCCCGCAAGGCGCATAATGTCTTCCTCGTGCCCTTCATCCAGAACCACCATCGCGTCATCGATTGTAATTACCCCAACCAATCGATCATCATTATCTACAACCGGCGCTGAAATCAGATGGTATTGATTAAAGGCATAGGCCACTTCTTCCTCGGGTTGGGTCGCAGGAATAACCTGAAAGGTTTCCTCGATGAGTTCGGTCAAAGAGGTTTTGCGTTTCGCTCCCATAAGACGGCTTAGTGTCACCTGCCCCACAGGTGTCATGGTCGGATCAACCAGTACCAAATGGTAGAACTGTTCAGGCAAATCATTCTCGGCGCGCATTAGGTCAATCGCATCTCCAACCGTCCAATGCTCGGGCGCCCAGACGACTTCGCGCTGCATCAGACGGCCCGCTGATTCCTCTGGATAGGACAATGATTGCTCGACGGCGACACGGTCCGCGTCTTCAAGAACCTCAAGAATCGCCTCTTGTTGATGTTCTTTAAGGTCTTCGACAAGGTCGACAACATCATCTGAATCCAAATCGCGAACAGCGTTAGACAGGACTTCGCGCGGCAAAAAGGCTAGGATGTCTTCACGAACAGACTCGTCGAGTTCGGAAAGAACTTCACCCTCAAACGTCTCAGGCGATAGCAACAGCGTCTCACGACGCAGATTGTCGTCCATCTGTTCAAGAAGGTCAGCAATATCAGCAGCGTGCAGGTCTTCAAGCAGTTGCCTAAGTCGCGCGCCGTCACCATCCGAAATGGCACGTCGAACCTGAGTTACCAGATTGTCGTCAAGCGCATAGGCATCCTCAATGTCTGTGTTCAGATCACTCATGCCGACCTCCACTGCTGATTTAATGGGAACATAAACAAGAGCTTCAACGGGGAGAAGGGCAATCCTGAATTTACCTTTGCGAGCAGGCAATTTAGTCTCTTGGAGAAAGGAATTCCTATGTCGGCTAAACTTCTACTCGGGCAAACACTCAGTTTTTCCCAGTCTCCCTTTGACGGTTCGATTGACGCTTCGGTTAACCATTTGCGGCGTGGTGCCGTGTTGGTGAGCGATGGAAAGATTGCGCAAGTGGGTTCGGCAGACGCGATGATCGCTGCAAACCCGGAAGTTTTGCAAATAAATTACGGCGACAGCTTAATCATGGCCGGGTTTGTGGACTCGCATGTTCATTATCCGCAAACGGCAATGATTGCTTCATGGGGAAAACGCCTGATTGACTGGCTGAATAGCTATACCTTTCCCGAAGAAATGCAGTTCGGCGATTCCGCATATGCCGCCGAAATTTCAGGACGTTATCTTGATTTGACTCGTGCCAATGGCACGACCACGATGTGCAGCTTTTGCACAATACACCCCGAAAGCGTCGACGCCTTCTTCACGGAAGCTCAAAAACGCGGTCAAAGGGTGGTCGCAGGAAAAACCTGTATGGATCGCAACGCACCAGAGGGCCTGCGTGACACCGCCCAATCGGCCTACGACAACAGCAAGGCTTTGCTAGCTAAATGGCATGGGCAAGATCGCATCTCCTACGCCATCACCCCACGCTTTTCGCCTACCTCAACCCCTGAACAGCTTGAGTCGATGGGTGCACTTTGGGCCGAAAATCCTGATTGTTTGATGCAAACCCATCTTTCTGAGCAGACGGACGAGATCGAGTGGGTGCGTTCGCTTTTTCCAAACGCACGGGATTACCTCGACACTTATGAACAGTTCGGACTTTTAGGCAAAGGCGGTCTCTATGGTCACGCAATCCATCTAGAACAACGCGAAAAGGATCGCTTGCGCGAAGTTGACGGATCGCTTGTGCACTGCCCGACGTCGAATACCTTCATTGGATCAGGATTGTTCGACATGGCGGGCTTGATAAGCGACGGACACCGGATCGGACTTGCCACAGACACCGGCGGAGGTTCCAGCTTCTCTATGCTGCGCACGATGGCTGCTGCGTACGAGATTGGACAATTGCGCGGCACACCACTTCATCCAGCGCAACTTTTGTGGCTGGCCACGGTTGGTTCTTCCCAGTCTTTGTGGATGGACGACAAGATAGGTAATCTGTCCGCAGGCCATGAGGCCGATCTTGTCATTCTCAATTTATCTTCGACGGACGCGATCTCTCAACGGGCAATGCGCGCCAACGATATATGGGAAGCAATATTCCCGACCATCATGATGGGTGATGATCGGGCTATTGAAGCCGTTTGGATCGGCGGCAGCGAAGCCAGATAAAGCGCGCCAAAAAGCCTTTTATTGCATCAAGCGTTTCGCCAGTAGGTTTTGATGCTCAATCACTTTAGGCAAATCGATTGTTGCCATTTGCCCGTCTCGAACCACTTGGCGTCCTTCGACCAGCAAGTGCTTGACCTTTGTTGGTCCCGCCAAAAGCAAAGCGGCCTTATCCCAAGATCCCGCGCTCTCAACCCCTGAAGTGTCCCAGATCGCAATATCAGCGCGTTTGCCAATAGCAATTTGACCGCAATCTTGCCGCCCCAAAACCTCGGCACCGCCACGGGTTGCGATCTCTAAAGCTTCTCGTGCACTCATTGCATCTGCCCCGTTTGCAACGCGTTGCAGCAGCATCGACTGTCGTGCCTCGGCCATTAGGTTCCCGCTGTCGTTTGAGGCAGACCCATCGACACCAAGCCCTACCGGCACTCCCGCGTCCCGCATTTTGCGCACTGGTGCAATACCAGACCCCAACCTGCAGTTTGAACACGGGCAATGGGCGACACCAGTTTTGGATCGTGCAAATAAATCAATCTCTTGTCCATCGAGTTTAACGCAATGTGCATGCCAAACATCGCCACCAGTCCACCCCAAATCCTCGGCATATTGACCGGGTCGGCAGCCGAATTTTTCCAATGAATACGCAATGTCTTCATCATTTTCGGCAAGGTGCGTGTGCATCATCACACCCTTGTCACGTGCGAGTATCGCTGCATCGCGCATCAATTCTCGACTGACAGAAAACGGGCTGCAAGGGGCAACGCCGACACGGACCATGGCCCCGTCCCGCGCATCGTGATGGGCGTCGATTACGCGAATGCTGTCTTCAAGGATCGCGTGTTCTTTCTCAACCAGCATATCGGGTGGAAGTCCCCCGTCGCTTTCTCCAATGCTCATCGAACCACGTGTCGGATGGAACCGCAGCCCAACCTCTTTCGCCGCATCAATGGTGTCGTCCAGACGCGAGCCATTGGGATAAAGATAGAGATGATCCGATGACATCGTACATCCCGACAAAGCCATTTCGGACAACCCAACCATTGCCGAAACCCGCATTTCATCTGGCCCAAACCGCGACCAAATTGGGTAGAGCGTTTGCAACCAGCCGAACAACAACGCGTCCTGACCACCGGGCACGGCGCGGGTCAGACTTTGATAAAGATGGTGGTGCGTATTCACTAGGCCAGGTGTCACAACACAATTATCGGCATGAATTACTTCGCCAGCGCTGATCAAACTGCTGCCAATTTCAGTGATTACGCCGCCTTGAATTCGTATGTCCGAGGCCGCCAATTCGCGGCGCCCATCGTCCATCGTCAAAATTACATCAGCACTTTTAATAAGAATTTCAGACATGTAGTCCTCCGTGTCTGGTTTCCAGACCCTTTTCGCTGTGAATACAACGGGCCGACAGAAAAGGGTGAAGGACTCGGGAACCGTTGTTTGGGAATATCAGGGGAATGGCGAACTAAATCAAGCCTGAAGCAGTTTCAGAGCATTCCGATGAATGGTTTCGTTGGCGGCGGCGATTGCGCGGCCTCCATTGTGGGCCGGCCCACCCTCCCAATTTGTGACAATCCCGCCAGCGCCTTGAACCAAGGCGATTGGCGCCTGAATATCATAGGCATTTAGTCCAGCTTCGATCACCAAATCGATTTGTCCCGCGGCCAGCAACGCATAGGCGTAACAGTCCGTTCCATAACGCGTCAGGCGGCATTCGTTCGCAACGCGTTTAAAGGCAGCGCCTTCCTCAACAGTGCCAACTTCGGGGAAAGTCGTGAATATTGTGGCGTCCTGCAGCAACGTCGTGCCGCGTGTGGATAAGCTAGCGGCACCCAAGGGCCCAACGTAGTCAGCCGCGCCCCATCCGCCAAAAAATCGTTCGCCAATAAAGGGTTGATCGATAATGCCACAGATTGGACCGGTTGCATCAGAAACCGCGATTAGCGTTCCCCAAGTCGGGGTTCCGCTCATGTAGCCGCGAGTTCCATCAATTGGATCAAGCACCCATTGCAAACCGCTTGTGCCATCCTTTGAACCGAATTCTTCGCCCAAAACCGCATCCTGAGGACGCTCAAGCTTAAGGACATTCAACATCGCTTGTTCGGCCGCTCGATCTGCGGCTGTAACAGGGTCAAATCCCTGAGTAAGTTTGTTTTCAAGGCCCAGATCAGCATTGCGAAAATAGCGCAGCGTTTCGACACGCGCCGCATCCGCCAGTAGGCCTGCTACGCGTCTCAAATCAGTTTTCAAATTGTCTGGGATATGTTGCATTGCGCCCCCCCGCCCGTTTGACTACGGGCTAAAGCAGGGGCGCAAAAAACTCAAGCGACGTCAGAAAGGACGCGCGCCAAATCAAAGAGACGTCGACGTTGATTTTCCGGGATCGCATAATACGAGCGGATAAGGTCGAGCGCTTCTTTGTCGCCGAGAAGATCGGCTGGAACGGCCATATCAGACCCTGCCGATTGCGAATCGTCGATGCCCTCGAAGAAGAAACTCACAGGCACATCAAGCGCCTCAGAGATATCCCAAAGTCGAGAAGCACTAACGCGGTTCGCGCCGGTTTCATATTTTTGGATTTGCTGGAATTTGATTCCAACCTTTTCGGCAAGCTGCTGCTGGGTCATCCCAACCAGCCAGCGGCGATGCCGAACGCGTTTTCCAACATGAACGTCTACTGGATGCGCCATTTTGGGCTCCTTTGGTGAGTGGTATGCGACGGCCACGGTAGTCAACAAATTGTCAGAAATTAGTTCTGATTTACAGATTGATTGCCGCAGGGTGCAAATTGGTCCTATCAACTTACTCGGTACGCGTGTAAAATCAAGAGCTGTCATCCGCTGATAGTGGTACATATTCTAAATTTAACTAGGGGCTGACCCAGATAACGCGAAAAAGTGTTATCATGGGAAGCATGCGGAAGAGTCGCTTAAGTAAGTATAAACAGGGTCGCCTGGTCGAGCATTTTGTTGCCGGAACCACGGCTCGAACTGCGGCCAGTTTATGTGGGGTAAACCGGAAAACTGCGGCACTATATTTC
>JAQWQJ010000034.1 GCA_029244725.1 Paracoccaceae bacterium | reverse complement strand
CAGGCTGGTCATTAGTCTGTTTTTCATTTTGCTTCCTCCCTAGGAATATCCTCGCGCTTAGATAACAAGCACAGAGGGAGGCTAGTGGATGCCCCAGTGCCTGCACAAATTTGCGAGATATTGAGCCCAAATCTCTGGGAGTGGGTCAAAGTGGGAACAGGCTTTGCGTCACTTCTGACCCGGAGCCAGCAGTCCGACGGCTTTCATGCGCAGGTAAAGCCGCTTGCGAGGAATCGCCAGTAGAGCCGCCGCCGCGCCTTTGCGGCCTCCTGTTTCTCGCAATGCTTGCCCCAGCAAATCAGCTTCAAATCGCTGCATTGCGTCGTCATAGTTGAGACCGCTGGTATCGCCTATGCGGCGGTCGACAAGATCTGGTGGAAGGCCGATCACCAAGCGCTCGGCTACCGCGTACAACTCACGTACATTTCCGGGCCATTGATGTCGGGCCATAGGACCCAGCATCTCTTTAGTTGTCATCGGTAGAGGTCTACCAAAACGAGCTGCGGCGTCGCGTAGAAAGTGTTCCAGCAGGATGAATGTGTCTCGTTCCCGATCGCGCAACGGGGGAAGCTCGACGGTTACGCCTGATGCGAGATAAAAAAGCCTGTCGTCCAGCGTGTCGCGGGCCGTCGCCGTGAGAACCGCTCTTGGGCGATCGTCGCGCCGCAGGAATTCGGCCAAATGACTTTGCATTTCCGGCCCGAGCAAATGCGCACTGCGAAATATGACGCTCCCATCACACGGTAAACTGGCCAACTTGCTTGTAAAATTCTGCTCGTTGGCTGTTGCACAGGCGATAAAATGAAGCTCTCCGCCACCTCGACCGTGATCGTGCAATGCTTGTGCTGCAAGGCTTTTGCCAGTGCCCGGCTCGCCCAGCATGAGAACCGTAACAGGCAGTTGCGCGATGTCCGCTAAGAGCCTTCGAACCTCTTTGATCGCAGGAGCGCGGCCCAGGATCTGTGACCGAAGCCCACCACCACGCTGTGCACGTGACCGGAGACGGGCGTTGTCCAAGTACAGTTTTCGGGCGGCGATTGACCGCTTCAGTGTGCTCAGCAACACATCCGGCTGCACAGGTTTCTCGATGAAGTCATAGGCCCCAGCCTTAATCGCGGCGATGGCCAATCGGACATCTCCATGACCGGTTATCATGATGAAGGGCACGCGGGGAGCCTGAGCCCGAACGGCTTTTAGTGTCGCAAACCCATCCATACCTGCCATCCGCACATCGCATAGCACAACGCCCGCCCATTCCGGATCAAGTGCGCGAAGCATTGGATCGGCCGACGAAACCGCCTGCACGCGCAGCCCGGCATCTTTGAGCAGTTCCGCTGTGGCCTCGCGAAAATCGGCGTCGTCATCGACTAAGTATATCTCAGAATCCGCTGTCACAAGGCTCCTCCGGTTGGTAGGGTAGCCACAACACGAGTGCCGTTCCTTTTTGCCGGCTCCAGTCGAAGAGTGCCGCCCATGCCGGTCATGATGTTGTAGGAGATCGACAGGCCCAGCCCCATGCCCAGCCCTGGGTCCTTTGTTGTGACGAATGGATCGAACGCCTGATCTGCAGCCATATCGCTCAAACCGACACCCGTGTCTGTAACGGTAAAGCATGCCACGCCAGGGGTGCTGGCACTCTGGTCGATGGTGATTGTGCCAGGCATATCCGTCTCTGCAATCGCGTCGCTGGCGTTTGAGATCAAGTTCACGATGACCTGTTCAAGCAACACAGGATCCGCCTGAACCACAAGTTGGCGCGCATCTTGCGTCACCTCCAGACTCGCGCCACCATCTGACAAGCGGTTCTTGAGGAATGTCGCAGCACCATCGACTGCATCGCCAAGCTTGACCGCACTCTTTTCGATTTCGGCGCGTTGCGCAAAGCGTCGTAGATGCGAAATGATTGCCTCCATTCGTTCCACCAAATCGTTGATCTTGTCGAACTGCGTTTGCGCCTTTGGCATGTCTTTTCGCGCAATCGCGCGCCCTGCCAGATAGGAGCGCTGCCTGATCGCGCCCAGGGGTTGGTTCAACTCATGCGCCAGTCCAGCGGACATCGTGCCAAGAGCAGCCATTTTGCCTGCCTGCACCAGCTCGTCCTGAGTGCGGCGCAGCTCACCTATTGCCCTGTCTCGCGCCGCTACGGCGTCAGCGAAAGAGGTGACGGCTTCGGCAAGCTCGGCGATTTCCTGTCCGTTTCGCGACACATTTGGAACCTGCGCCTCCCGCCCGGCTGAAATGTCCCGCATGGCTCTTGTAAGTGACCTGAGCGGTCGGATGATTGAAGGCCGGATATAGAGAAACAGAATGGAAAAACCGCCCAAGGCCGCAAGCGACGTCAGAACGATCAAATTGCGGCTCGAATTGGCAATAGTCGATCCAAACGCTTCGCTCTTCGCTTTCAGCGCAGTCGTCTGGCGAACCGTGACTTGCTCAAGTTCTTTCTGGACCAAACCCAGCTGTGACATCAGGTTCGATAATGAAACATCCAACGCATTTCGCTCTGAAAGCCAGGCTTTCCTGTTCTCAATCAACCCGCCCTCGGCCATCAAAAGCCCTTCTAGCTGCTCGAAAGCATAAAGCAGGGAATTATTCCCAATCGTATCTTCCAACCCTTCCGTTGTTTCCGACACGCGTGACAGCGTGTCGGAAACCAAAGCTTCGAATTGCGCCAACTGTGCCTCATCATTGCTTGCCGCCGCCTGAACACCCAAAGTGGCGGCAGCAGACGCATCAGATTCAAGTGCAGCAAACAGGTTCATTAGACTCTGTTCCCGACGAAGCTGCAGAGCAATGTCAGCGCGTTTTTCTGAAGCCTCTTCAGTCACAATCCGCTGTGAAAGTGTAGTGGCATTGAACGCAAAGTCCGCCACTAGGGCTGAAGCCTCATCTTCAATATCTATGTACAACCAACGAAGTGCATCGGCTTGCCGCGCAATCTCTTTATCGATCTGCGCCGAGGTGTTTAGACGCAAGACGACCGCGTGAAAATTGGCCTCCAACAACGACAATAGCTGCGGCTCGAGGTCACGAGAAATGTTCGAGTCGAAGAAGATTTGTGTCTGCGCCACAGTATTGCGTAACTCTTCTTCGACCACGGCCAAATCGGCCTCGTTTGCCCTCAGCAAACGATTGCTGAGCAGCCCAAGATCAGCTGTTGTTGCGGATAGCCGCGCGGTATTGATAACCCGCGGAACGTCGTCGCGGATGACATCATTGACGACTTCGCGTGCTGTGCTGAGCAAAAAAAGCGCCAGTGCGACTACGCCCCAAGTCAATAGGATGGCTGTCACGATCATCAAGAACAGCCGTGTCCATATCTTGGTGCGGAAGATGTTCTGTAACGACAGCATTAGTTCGCAAGGCTTTCAAGCTCAAGAAGCCGCTCGTGTGCACGCTGCAGGAAAGACGCATTTTCACTTCGCCAGCCTTCTACCACACGCCTTTGGGCTTCGCTCATACCTGTCAAATGGGTGGTGCGAAGCCCGTCGCCAGCGTCATACGTGGCGATCAAAGGTGGCTCCACGGTGACCGCGCTAATCAAGTCGGCGCGTATCGAAGCCAATGCCGCTGGATCAACTTGATCTTCAAGCGCTCGGACCCTGGCCCAAAGCGACTTCCGTTCAGCAAGGCTTTCAGTGATCATAACATCAAATAACGTATTCACCGCCCAATACCGGCGCGCGGAAACACTGGAATCGTAACTGATCCACTCTAGCCTCAACGCATCTTGCACCCTGTCCGGCAAAGCCGGGGCCTCTTTACGGGCATCGGAATCAATCGGAATACGGGCAATTTCTGGTCGGAGGAGAAGCCGCTGCCCTTCAGGCGAGAGGACCATCTTGACGAAGTCGCAAGCGGCTTCAGGCGACTTCCCATTAGCCAGAATGCCAATGCGCGCCGCCGTGAGCATCACTGGCCGTCCGTACCGAAACTCTAGCACGTCGGACTTGGACTGCGCTAGGAAATCGAGTGTGAGCCCGATCTCGAACCGTCTTTGTGCCACACCATCTGGTACTCCAAAGCTGCGGGCGGTCAAGGTCGACAGATTGCTTGCAAGAGACAAAATGTAGCTCCATCCTTCGTCCCAGCCTCGTATTTGTAACAGATGCTCGACCATGATGTGCGTCGAACCCGAGCGGGCCGGGCGGGCCATGGCAATTTTACCCTGATACGGCGCGCGCAACAGATCGTTCCACTCGCCCGGCATGAACAACTCACTGTCTGTTCGGCGTGTCCAGCCCACTGATGACAAGGCAAAGGGCTCGACACTGGTCGGTCCGTCGCCGCAGACCCGCTCGGGCGCAAATGCACCCTTTTGCGCTAAAAGCTCAAATGCTTCCGGCGATGACACCATGAAAATATCGAAGCGACGCTCATTGCCACGTGCAATCTCATCGATCGCCGCGACTGTGTTTTTGTGAAGCACCCGAATTTGAGACGCGGGCCGTCCCTTCGCCCAGAGGTCTGCA
This sequence comes from Paracoccaceae bacterium, assembly GCA_029244725.1. Classification (GTDB taxonomy): domain Bacteria; phylum Pseudomonadota; class Alphaproteobacteria; order Rhodobacterales; family Rhodobacteraceae; genus JASMHC01. The sequence continues at coordinate 8 of JAQWQJ010000034.1, read as the reverse complement.
TAGGCCTC
>JAQWQJ010000032.1 GCA_029244725.1 Paracoccaceae bacterium | reverse complement strand
CCGTCAATCTCGTCATACGCTTTGAAGTCACCAAATTGCTTGGTGATCGCTGCTGTCAGTGTGGTCTTGCCGTGGTCAACGTGACCAATCGTGCCGATGTTGCAGTGCGGTTTGCTGCGGTCAAACTTTTCCTTTGCCATGCCTTAGGCGCCTCTTGGTTTGGGGGCCACAATGACCCGAGTTAATACCTGCGGGCGCGTTTATTTGGTCACGGCATGAAAATCAAGCACGACTTGCGCGATTGCTAGCTCTCTTCTTCGATTAAAACGTCGTCAATCACGACTGGCTCGACACCGAACCACTCGTTGTTCTCTTCCAGCCATTCCTCAACTTTGAGCGCAATTTTCCGCGAAAGCGCCTGAAGCTGCTGATCACCCGTGTTAAACAAACCCGAGCCGATGATCGTTTTGGTGCTAAAGTCTTCAAGAACAGCAATCTGATGCGCCTCGTCGTTTAGCTTTTCGCCAGCGGCATCATCCCAAAGTGTGATGTGCACGATCAATGCCGACTTAGGTGCCAACACAACCGGCACCCCGACGTCTGCCAGAACGTAACCGTCAATACTAAGACCAATGTTGTAAACCTTGTCGCCCTCATAAATATCCAAACGCGCATCAAGCGCATCCTTCACCGAACCGATTAACTCATCTGTCGTTGCTTCTCGCGATCCGGGGCCCACATAGGGATTTGGTGCAATGACGATGTTATGACCAAGCGCAAAGTCACCCAGTTCTGACTGAGGCTTAAGCTCAGGCAAAACAGAACAGCCCGCAAGTGTGAGTATAGAAACAACAGCGATCAATAATTTTTTCATCAAAGCCTCCAAAGCCGTCTGACCTTCCTACCCTGCACTAAGCGTGACTTCAATCTGCGCCATTGCCTCTGACACAGACGTGACTAAACTCAGCTCAACGGACGTCAAAAATGAAACAGCCAGTCAAAATTCCGCTCGTCACGCAGCCAATATCTGTGTCGCAAAGCCTCTCTCGGGCGCGGCGCAATGTTTTGTCGATCCTGCCTGAAATCGCAACGCGTCAGCCTATGGTTTCGGGTAAAACCGGAATTCGTTGGCACATGGTGATGGACCCAGAGGCGCTTAAACGCGTGCTGCGCGACCGGCTAGAGGACTATCCAAAATCCGGCGTGACCAAATCGTTGCTTCGGCCAGCCATTGGCAACTCTTTGTTTATCGCAGAGGGGGCGCAATGGCATTGGCAGCGCCGCGCGACCGCCCCTGCGTTTTCCCATCGCAACGTCAGTGCCTTGGCTCCAACGATGACACGCGCTGCAGAAGCGACCTGTGCCCGCCTAAAGTCAGGTGAAACCCACTATTTTAATATGTTTGAAGAGATGGTCAGCACCACATTCCAAGTCATTTCTGACGTGACGCTTTCTGGCGACTCAGGGCTAGATCGAAATCTCGTTCACCAAGCCATCGACGACTACATCGTCGCGGCAGGTCGAGTCACTGTTGCTGATATCTTTGGGCTACCGTCATGGTTTCCGCGTGGTGGCTGGCTAAAGTCGCGTCGCGCCTTGGCGAAAATGCGCGCCATCGCAGACGCTACAATTGAGGCCCGTCGCGTAGCGCCGCCCAATGAAACGCCAGACCTTTTAGACCTACTGCTTGGCGCTTCTGACCCCGAAACCGGACGCAGCTTGAACACCGCAGAATTGCGTGACAACTTGCTGACGTTCATCGTTGCCGGACATGAAACCACCGCCCTTACTCTGTCATGGGCGCTTTATCTTTGTGGTTTTGATCAAGAGGTACAGACGCGCGCACGGACTGAGGCCATTGCGGTTCTTGGCAATCGCGCAGCTACGCAAGAAGATCTGGCTGCCCTACCCTACACCCGTGCGATTATCGAAGAAACGTTGCGGCTTTATCCGCCAGCCGCGATGGTTTCGCGCACTGCGCAGCAACCAGACTCGCTGTGTGGACGCCAAGTTAACCCGAAAGATACTGTGATCCTGCCCATCTACGCGCTTCACCGCAGCCATCTTCACTGGGAGGACCCCGATAGCTTTAAACCAGAGCGTTTCCTCGGCGGTAAAATTGAGCGTTACATCTATCTCCCATTCGGCGATGGCCCCCGTGTTTGTATCGGTCAAAGCTTTGCCATGCAAGAAGCGACCATTATCCTCGCCTCCTTGCTCGCGCGTTTCAAATTCACACCCGTTGAAGGCAAGACGCCAAAACCAGTGATGATCCTGACACTTCGCCCAGAAGGGGGTGTTTGGCTCACGGCAGACCCTATTTAATCATCTTTTGACCAGAAATATCCGCGGGGGTGAATTGGCTTAAAAAGCCAAGAGGGGGCAAAAAGCCCCCTCGACCAGTCGGGGCCGATAGGCCCCGATCTAAATCAAAATGCCCTTAGCCGAGCTCACCAGCTAAGCCCTGCTCGATTAATGCAATGCTCTCTTCAACGCCGTAAAGCGCGATGAAGCTGCCAAAGCGTGGCCCCTGCGATGCGCCCAATAGCACTTCGTAGATGGCTTTGAACCAATTGCGCAGAGGCTCAAACCCGTGATTTTTACCAACGGCAAAAACAATCGACTGCAAGAAATCTTCGCTCGCGTAATCCACGTTAGGCATTGGATCATCACTTCCGGCGGCTGCGTTCTTCTTGGCGATCTGTTCAAGCGCAACATCGGATGAGCGCAGGGCCGCGACCAAGTCTTCTAACGCTGCACGCTCTTGGTCGGACGGCGCCCGGAACACTTTGGTTGGCTTCACAAAGTCGTTGAAGTAGCGCACTGCGTATCCTGCCGCCGCATCCAAGCCGGGGTGAGTTTCAGGCGTGGCGTCTGGCGCGTACTTCCCGATAAAGCCCCACATCTGAGTTTTGTCGTCCGCCGAGGACGCCGACGCGAGGTTCAGCAACATCGAAAACGGCACCACCATATCACTGACCGGCGGCTGCCCACGGTGAATGTGATAAACTGGATTGTTTACACGCTGCTTGGCGTCTTGCATCGTGTAGGCCCGCAACTGCTGATGATACTCATCCATCGCACGCGGGATAACGTCGAAATACATCCGCTTCGCCGTCTTGGGCTTTTGATACATGAAATATGAAAGACTTTCGGTCGATGCATAGGTCAGCCACTCGTCTATCGCGATGCCGTTGCCTGAGGATTTTGAAATCTTCTGGCCCTTGTCGTCCAAAAACAGCTCATATGTGAAGTGCTCTGGTGCGCGTTGACCAAGTACGCGGCAAATTCCGTCATAGATCGGGGTGTTGGTCGAGTGATCCTTGCCATACATCTCAAAGTCCACGCCCAGCGCAGCCCAGCGGGCACCAAAGTCAGGCTTCCACTGCAGCTTAACGTTTCCGCCGGTGATAGGCAGCGTCCATTCTTTCCCGTCTTCGTCGTCAAAGGTGATCTCACCTTTAACAGCGTCAACGTTCTTCATTGGCACGTAAAGCACCCGCCCAGTTTCGGGGTGGATCGGCAGGAATATCGAATATGTCGCCGCGCGTTCTTCGCGCAATGACTTAAGCATAATCTTCATGACGTCATCATAGCGCTCAGCGGCCCGCAACAGCACATCGTCAAACTTGCCTGAGTTGTAGAACTCGGTCGCCGAGTAAAAATCGTATTCAAACCCAAAGGTATCAAGGAAACGACGCAGCATGGCATTGTTGTGATCGCCAAAGCTGTCATGAGTTCCAAACGGATCTGGCACAGAGGTTAGCGGTTTTTGCAGATGGTCCTGCAACATTTCTTGGTTTGGAACATTGCCCGGAATTTTGCGCATGCCGTCGAGATCGTCAGAAAAACAAATCATCCGCGTTGGAATGTCGGACAGTACCTCAAAGGCACGGCGGACCATGGTCGTACGTAGAACTTCGCCAAATGTGCCGATATGCGGCAAACCCGAAGGGCCATAGCCGGTTTCGAATAGCACATATCCTTTTTCGGGCGGCGCCTTTTCAAACCGTTTGAGCAACCGGCGCGCTTCTTCAAAGGGCCAGGCTTTCGTGCTCATCGCGGCGTCGCGCAGATCGGACATGTTCTTCTCCAGTGTCATCCGGCACCCTATATGCCAGAACAAGACCCCTCCCTATTGCCGAGAGACGAATAGGTCAATATTCTGCACTGCAACAAAGCTTGATAAGGACACCATCGTGAGTCGGCCAGAACCCCATCCGTTAACACCAGAAGATTGCCTTGTGGCGATGATGGTCGCTGTATCTGCTTCAGACGGCAACATGCGCACGTCCGAATTGCTAAAAATTCAGTCGGCGGTGAACCATTTGCCCATTTTTGGAAAATACGATGTCGATCGCATTCAAACCGTTAGTCGCGTTGTTCTAGATCTGTTTGAGCAAGAAGACGGCTTAGACGCTTTGTTTGGCCTAATCCGCGACAACCTTCCTGCACGTTTGCATGAAACTGCGTATGCGATGGCATGTGATGTCGCCGTAGCCGACGGCAAACTTCCCGAGACTGAGCTGCGAATTCTTGAAGAAATGCGTTACGAGCTAGACATTGATCGCCTTCACGCCGCTGCCATTGAGCGGGGCGCTCGCGCTCGTCACATGACGCTATAGAAAAGACGTCTTAGAGGGTCGCCCAGTTATTAATTAGGCGGTTCTGTAAATGTCGCGCACGTTGTGCCCAGCTTTTTGCACCGGGAGGCCGCTCAGAGCCTTTAAGATCGGCGCGCGTACGGCGGTCAAAATCGACCGAAAAGATTGCAAAGCTAAGCAAGCGACCATTGGGCATTTCCAAATAACCGGCCAATCCGCTGGCATAATGTAGCGTACCAGTTTTAACCCACTTCTTTACAGTGCCATTTGAAAGCGCAATGGCCTTCAACTTTACCAACGGTACCAGAGTTTCCCGCGACCAAGGATCTATCAACAAAGTTGCCAAGGATTTGGGCGCAATGCGTGATTTATCGCCCAAGCCAGAATGATCGCGCATCTCAATACCTGAAACGCCAAAACGCTCACGGGTCCAGCGGTTCATTTCTTTGGCCGACTCGACAAAGGATACAGGTCGCCCCAACCGTTTTGCCGTGGCAGCCATACCGACAGCTTCAGCCGTTAGATTGTAGCTGTATTTCAGCATATCATTCAGGATTTTCGTCAACGCGGGGCTTTCGCGTTTGGCCATAATAAAACTATCATTTGGCAAACTGGTAACGATCTCAGCTTTCGGCAACGTCAACCCGTTCTGATCCGCTACGGCACGAAAAACCTCGGCCGCGTAAGCCATGGGTTGTCGTGTTGGCAACCAACGCGCCCCGCCTTTGCCGAGTGCCGCTTTGGCGACGCTCCACCCATCGGTTCCACCCAAGTCTTCGTAGGTGTAGACACTTCCCATGCGTTCTTGCGCTGAGATTTTGGCAACCGTGACATCGGCCGTATATCGACCTGATCGTGCATCAAGGTTCAGATCGTAACCACCAGATTTGCGGACCCACTCAAACCGAATTCGATTTCGGTTCAACATAATGCCCGAAATTGCCGGATTATAAGCCACATGTTCGGGCTGGCGACGGTCAATGCGATCGCTAAACGGCAGAGAACCGCCCCAGACCAAAAGCCTGCCGGTGATAGATGTAACCCCAAGCTCAACCAGTTGCTTTGACAAATCGCCCAGACCGTCCGTCGTCAACTCAGGATCACCACCACCACATAGGATCAGATCACCGTTCAGAGTGTCACCATCCAAATATCCAGTGCCGAGTATCTTGGTCTCAAACCTGTGCTCTCCGCCCAATACGTCCATCGCATAAAGTGCAGTCAGCGCTTTCACGACGCTGGCAGGGGGCAAGCCATAATGGGCCTTGTGCTCTTGCAACACTTCGCCCGAATTGGCGTCCACGACGTAAAAGCCGGTTTTTCCGTCCAAACGCGCCTCGTCGATCATCTTTTCGAAGGCTTGTTTGGGTTTAGGGGGGATATAATCTGGTCGAAGCTGCGGAACTGGAACCTGTACAGGGCCCGCAGCTTTTGCCACCCCCGCAGAAATCGCTGCCGCTGACATGGCCAGCAGCCGCCGTCTTGTAATCCCCAACCTCATGAATGCCGTTTATGCCAGCACTTCTGACAGAAACAACCCTTTAGCTTTGAAAGCGTTGAATTATTTCGAGGGTGGCTTGGTGTTCCACTTCCCGGACGCACGAATTGCCGTTGAAGATAGGTTTACAAGTGGCACGTTTTGATAGGCCCACGCTGGGGCCGCGTGCCGGCTAAGCAACCTCGTTTTGGCACCGGTTAGCCGAAACTGCCGGTAAGTTCTGGCCATGACCGATCGCCTTGCCCCCAACCTTTGCCCAGCCCTTGCGATCACCGCGATTGGAACATTCTCAACAATTGTCTGCCAATCCTGCCACTGGTGAAACTGCGCTAGATTGTCGGCACCCATAAGCCAAACAAAGTGTACGTCTGGGTAAAGCCGTTTTAAATGTTGAACTGTTTGCGCGGTAAATGGACTGCCAAGTTGTTTCTCAAGGTCGGTAATCTTCACCTTTGGGTGATCGATCAGGCTTTGCGCTGCTTTCAGCCTTTGGTCCATTGGTGCTGGACCGCGCCGCTTTAAAGGATTTCCAGGCGAGACAAGCCACCAGACTTGATCAAGCTTGAAGCGCTTAAGCGCCTCACGTGTAATGTGGGCATGTCCTTCGTGGGGCGGGTCAAATGACCCCCCTAAAAGACCGACGACCTGACCGGCACGAGCGTATGGAAGCTTGTAGCGCATGGCGCTGTTCTATCGCAGGATATTTGCAATGGGGAGGGGATTTCTAACATTGTTTTTTGTGCCCTGCCCCGGCTTAGCCATTGACCAATTCGGCCCAAGGCGATTTGCGGTTTGATCTAGATTAGGGGCGAGGACAGGGATTAATCTCATAGAGAGCTTTGTCCCATGCAGCGACTGGATCAAAATCTTGGGTCACCCAGTCTTCGTCGGATTTTCTCGGCTGCATTCCGCGTTTAATCATGTAATCGGGCCGATAGGTTGGAGGACCAACAGCAGTAATACCTGCACAGGTCTCTTTGAGATAAGCGCTGTCGGCATCGCGCAATTGGTCAATCCAGTGCTTAAGCTCTTGCATTTTGTCATACTCGTAGCCGGTCAAAATCCAACTGTTCAGTTCGCCCACGACCAAATGTGCACTTTCGTCTTTTACCCTCTGCTGGTCAAAAATGATAAAGCTTGAGTATGTCAGATAGAGCTGAATTGCCCTTCTCGGTTGATCATCCTCGACGCAGGCGCGGGTGGCCGAGGCCAGCTCTCGGGCAGTGATGTCCGCAGTGACCTCGGCCGGTGGGAGACATCCATAACGCCTGATATCCTGACTATATGCCGCTGTCGCCAACGCCATGAGGAAAGCCAGAACCGTGATCGGCAAAGGGAATGTCATGGACCGAGTGTAGCGGAGAGAAGATGATTGGGGGAGTCACGTTTTGGTGGGATATTTACACGTATAGGTGGTGAGTGTAGATTTAGCGAGTTCGCTATTTGGACCGCGTTTTAGATTTTTTTTGAGAGCATTTCCGTGAAATATTTACTTTGTGCGTTTTCGATCGCCCTTTTGCCTACCGCCACATTTGCTGATTTTTCTTGTCGAGAAGATTTTATGGACAAAATCTGCGTCGCTGAAGAAAATGGTACATGCAGGACGAGCGACGTCTCTTCTTACTCCGACATCCTAATCGAAATTTTAAAGACGGCGCATCCGACACTGCAACAGGCCGCCTGTGAAGTCAGTCGATATGAAATCTCAACCAAAAGCAAAGAAGGTAAGGAATTTGACGGATGGATTATATATAGTGGAAACTCGATTGGTCTTCGTGCATATCTTTTTGATCCAATTGAAAATGAAGGGTTTGACGACTTGTTATTTGACGCCTTCACAAATTCCGAAAGCTCCTCAAGTCTGTTGATAGAAAGCGGAGATCCAGAATTGTTATCACTTCGGTGGACACTCTATCACGAGCTTGCTCATTGGTTAGAGCACCGCTTCGTTCCAGGTTATGCGTTCAGTTGTAGCTACTTTGAGGAAGTTCCAGATATTCTACATCGCGCCGGAAAGTGCGTTGAGAACTGCGAAATCCAGTTAAATCAAGCCGAGCAAGCAGAGGCGATCCGCGCGCTTGGAAAATCTTCCCACGTCTCGTTTTACTCCCTGACTGACCCTAGCGAAGATTTTGCTGAGCTATTTGCACTTGAGTTGCTTTTGAGAGTGGAAAAAAGTCATGCCTATTATGATAACAATGGGATCGTGCTGTACAACGTTCGACACGGCATGAACTCTCCCCGCTTTCGACACAAGCGGCAAGTCGTCAATGCACTTCTTAACCCGCCATTTGACGACGAGGACGGAGAAGATTTATTAGACTACGAATGGGCAACCTGCACCGGTCGATTTGCAAAGCCCCCATTCAACTGACCATAATCTGTCGGCCTCACCCCGTTCAACTGTCTACCGAACATATAGCGAAGGTTGCGGCCCGCCGATGCCTCACATCCGCATTGCCCCCATCGCTTCCCCGCGCTATCACCCCTGCTAACGTAAATTCACCCGCAGGAGCTAACGCATGGCCTCGTATCAGTATGTCTACCACATGGACGGTGTTTCTAAGACCTATCCGGGTGGGAAAAAGTGTTTTGAAAACATCCGCCTAAGCTTCCTGCCCGGCGTGAAAATCGGTGTGGTCGGCGTTAACGGCGCGGGTAAATCTACGCTGCTTAAGATTATGGCCGGTATCGACAAGGATTTCTCGGGTGAGGCTTGGTCCGCCAAGGGTGCCAATATCGGTTACCTGCCTCAGGAACCGCAGTTGGATGACAGCCTTGATGCACGCGGAAACGTAATGTTGGGCGTGGCCGCGAAGAAGGCCAAGCTTGACCGTTTCAACGAGCTGGCGATGAACTATTCCGACGAAACCGCCGACGAGATGGCGCAATTGCAGGACGAGATCGACAGCCAGAACCTCTGGGACCTCGACAGCCAGGTTGACGTCGCGATGGAGGCGCTACGTTGCCCGCCTGATGACGCCGAAGTTGCCAGCCTTTCAGGTGGTGAGAAACGCCGTATCGCGCTTTGCAAATTGCTGCTGGAAGCACCAGATATGCTGCTGCTCGACGAACCGACCAACCACCTTGATGCGGAAACCATTGCGTGGCTGCAACAGCACTTGATCGACTATCGCGGCACTATACTCTGCGTCACGCACGACCGTTATTTCCTAGACGATATCACCGGCTGGATTCTTGAGCTCGACCGTGGTCGCGGCATCCCATACGAAGGCAACTATTCGGCGTGGCTTGAGCAGAAAGCCAAACGGCTTGAACAGGAAGCCCGTGAGGACAAATCCAAGCAACAGACCCTTGAGCGCGAGCTTGAGTGGATGCGTCAGGGCCAAAAGGCCCGTCAGGCGAAGTCCAAAGCGCGTATTTCGGCCTACAACGACCTTGCCAACCAGTCTGAACGCGAAAAGATCGGCCGCGCGCAGATCGTCATTCCAAACGGCCCACGCCTTGGCAACAAGGTGATTGAGGTTGAAGGTCTGAAAAAGGCCATGGGCGACAAACTGTTGATCGAAGGGCTTGAGTTCAGCCTACCCCCCGGCGGCATTGTCGGCGTTATTGGCCCCAACGGCGCGGGTAAATCGACGTTGTTCAAAATGCTGACCGGTCAGGAACAACCTGACGAGGGCACGATTTCGTATGGTGACACCGTTCAGCTCAGCTACGTTGATCAGTCGCGTGACGATTTGGCGGCCAAGGAAACCGTTTGGGAGGCAATCTCCGGCGGGTCCGAGATCATCGAATTGGGCGACGCGCAGGTGAACTCGCGCGCCTATTGCTCTAGCTTCAACTTCAAAGGCGGAGACCAGCAAAAACCTGTCGGCCTGCTGTCGGGCGGTGAACGCAACCGTGTCCACATGGCGCGCTTGTTGAAAGAGGGCGGCAACGTGCTGCTGCTCGACGAACCGACCAACGATTTGGACGTCGAAACTTTGCGGGCTTTGGAAGACGCACTGGTCGATTTCGCCGGTTGTGCCGTTGTCATCTCACACGACCGCTTCTTCCTCGACCGGATTTGTACCCACATGCTGGCGTTCGAAGGCGATGCACATGTTGAGTGGTTCGAGGGTAACTTTGAGGACTATGAAGAGGACAAGAAACGTCGTCTGGGCGCGGACGCGCTGGAGCCGAAGCGGTTGAAGCATAAGAAGTTTAGTCGGTGAGGTTGAAGAATCGCATAACGAGGCAAAAAAAGTGAGGCCTGCGAATTTGGAATCTGAACGATTAGTTTATCGCTCGCTTGCAATGTGTTTTGGAGTCTTGGCTTTTGGGTCCTACTTCTTAGATTTCTCGCACTACATAAGATATACATCAAGCAGCGGGTCAATTTTAGTTGATTTTGAGTTTGTATTTGACGATGTGAAATGGCTGATCATCTTTGTCTTCACTCTTTTGTCTTTAACACTGTTTTTTCAACCTAATAAGACATTCGTCAAATGTTTCGACTATTTCTATTACTCACTTCTTGCTTGCGGACTATTCTTAGGCGTTACGGTTTCTAGTGATCGTTTTGAGGCGTACTACAACAATTCGCAGTGGCAAACACTGTATGATTTGATTGAAGATATAAGTCTTGGATGTGAAAGTTTGTTACTATTTGATGAGAATTTTCAGTCCAATAGCTTTAATAATGTGGCAAATATTTGCTGGGATTTGGAGGAATTTACCGAACTAGATCCGCGCTTTGAATTATTGTCAAAGAGAAAAATAGGAGAGTCGTTAATCAAACTATCCGACGTTTTTCAAACCTTTATTGGAGCCTATGAACGTTTGAGCCTAACGGCGCCCAACTTGGCCGCGCACGAAGACATAATTGTTTGGGGCTGACCCAGATAACTAGTTCAAATACTTCTTAACCCATTGTCTTAGCTGTGATAATTGCACTGACGGGTCACTGTTGTTAAAACGCCACTCACATTCCTTCAAATATAGTCCAAATTGGGCCTTTGGAACACCG
>JAQWQJ010000030.1 GCA_029244725.1 Paracoccaceae bacterium | reverse complement strand
CACATAAACTGGCCGCAGTTCGAGCCGTGGTTCCGGCAACAAAATGCTCGACCAGGCGACCCTGTTTATACTTACTTAAGCGACTCTTCCGCATGCTTCCCATGATAACACCTTTTTCGCGTTATCTGGGTCAGCCCCAATCTATATTCTAGATTAGCCACGCCACAAGAGGTTTGTGACGCGTGGCAAAAACTATCAGAAGCTCAGGACATGAAGCGTTGCGCGAAGCCTTGATCGCAGCGAGGAAAGCGGCTGGCTTGACGCAGGCGGACTTGGCAAAAAGGCTAAAATGCCACCAATCTCTCATCGCTCGATTGGAAAGCGGTCAGCGACGGATTGATGTAGTTGAAATGATCGTGCTTGCGAGAGCAATCAATGTAGGAGCAAGCGATCTACTGGCCGCCGCAGAGATGGCTACCGACTCTAACCACAGACTCTAGCATTCTCTCTCATCTGAACGCTTGGGCCCCGGTGATACCGACCAAATTTCAAAATCCTTTGGTTTGTCGGTGAGCCACAAGTTTGTTATATCACCGTTTTCCCACTTATAAACCCAGCCAACTGTGCGATTGGAAGCTATGTCAACAATCTTTGCGATCGCTTTGCCTTCCCCGCGGGGACCATTCGATCTAACGCTCATCGAATTAACACTCGGCAGGGTTCATTTCGCTCACCCGATCCGACCCACGTCAGACGGCAAGCTTGCGTGAAATGAAGAAAAGATGCTGGCATCCCTTTTTGGCGAATCTGAGCTGCTGCCGGTTTCTCTTCATCGTCGGCCTCTTCAGTTTGACAACAGGTAATCACAGTTGTCGGACATTTCGGGAGAGTAGATCAAAGGAATACGGTGATGTATTAGCGAACTACACTCAGTCTTCTCAAGCCTCGCTTGTCGAGTAGAGTGAATCTTTAACATCTGTCGATATTTAGCACATTGGACCACCATTTTTGAAACGTACAACCAGCTCAACTTCAACAGTGATGTTGTTTGGTAGGCTTCCGACCCCTATTGCGGTGCGCGCATGGCGGCCGTTTTCTCCGAACACCTCAACAAGTAGATCGGAACACCCATCAATGACCTTCGAGTGATCGTAGAAATCGGGTGCACCGTTCACGAAACCAAGTAGTTTGATCACATAGTCCACCTTGTCCAGCGATCCAATTTCGTTGCGTAGTGTCGCAAGAAGGTTAAGACCGGCTTGCCGCGCGTCTTTATACGCCTCTTCAATACTGACATCTTCCCCGACTTTACCAGTACTTCGGCGCCCGTCGGGATATAGCGGTGCTTTCCCTGACAAATACAAACGAGACCCGTCGCGCCGCGCGCTGATATAGTTGGCCGCAGGAGGTGTGGCCTTATCCAGCGTGATCCCGAGTTCTTTTAGCCGGGTTTCGGGCGAAATTTTCTTAACCATTTGGTCCTCTTGGATCGAATTTGAACATTGAAACGGCTCCCCAGAAACGATTCGTCGTTCATTAGGGGGCCGTTTTGACTGACCTATGATTTAGCCCGCGTTTGCTGCCGTATTCATAGCAGTCAAAAATTGGGCCACCTCAGCTTCAGTATTGTAGTGGCTTATAGACACTCGGACGCAGGACTTTAATTCCAACGGCGTCAAGATGTTGCCGCAGTAATGATCGTCATTTCGAATATGCGTGCGTACCCCGTGTTCGGACAGGAGTTCAACCAATGCACCCGATTCCATCTGATCCGATGTCAAAGAGATGACGCCTTCCCGTTGCATATTGTCAGCGCCTCCAATCACAGTGACGCCGGGTATATCCGCCAGCCCGCGCTGATTTCCGACACCGTGCATCATCGCTACCGTTAGTTTTTGTTCGTGGTGATGAATAGCATCAGCCGCTGCCTCTATGCGCGTCCTCTCGTCGGTATCTGCGGTAAACTTCCCGCCTAGCCAAAGGAAATAGGCAACAACATCAGAGAAGGTTGCGTAACTGCCCGCATCTCGTGTGCCTTGTTCCCAATTCGTAGCTGCACCGCCAATGACCGTTTCCTTTGTACAGGCAGTCAAACGGTCGGAAGCCCACCCAATACCGTAGCCATGCCGTGAAAAGACTTTGTAGGGAGAGACGGCATACCCATCAGCACCGTAGCTTTCGACATCAATTTTTCCGTGGCTGGCGTGTTGAATTCCATCAATGATGATAAAACAATCAGGGGCCGCTGCCCGAATAGCCCGAACGATAGGGGCCACATCTACGCTGATGCCCGTCACCGGTGAAGTTTGAATAATCGAGGCGACCCGTAGATCAGCAGATATATGCGGTGCATAAGCATCCAAACCAACTGTACCTGTTGCGTCGTCATGAAATGCCAAAAGGTGAGGGCGATTTGTGACCTGCGCCCAGCGGGTCATGGCGCTGCGCGAAGCGGGGTGTTCCAATGTGCTGCCGAGCATGGTTCCGCCTTCTAGAGCACCCAGAGAGGCCGTTCGGATCAGTCGAAACAGAACTTCAGTGCCGCTCTCACCTACAAAAATCTGTCCGTCTGGGGCATTGAACATCAGGCGGGCATCGGCCTTGCCCTTTTCAATTGCTGCCATCAACGCCTTTGATGCAGGGTTGGCCCGCCCTTGATTGTCAGGATAACCGGCATAGGCAGTCGATGTTTCCATCACAGACTTGAGCGTGAGAGCACCTCCTGCATTTTCAAAGAAAACTCGCGGTCCGGAAAAAGGGCAGGTATCAATATGAGCAAAGTGATTTCGGACATCTTCCATTAGACCGGGTTGTTCAGTAAGCATTTTTCTTCTCCAGTATTCAAATCTATGGATTAAGCACGAAGCCGCTGGCCAGCAGGATCGAAAGGTGGCTCGGACAGCAACGTGGCTTCATGTGGACGTCCTAAGATCGAAACATGAACGGTTTCCCCCGGAGAGACCGATCCGGCTTTGATATACCCAAGGGCAAGCGACTTTTCGACTGAGTACCCATAGGCGCCTGACGTGACTTGCCCCACTGGCATGCCATCTGTCAAAAAGATGGGTTCCCCACCGGTTGCATCGGCAGTTTCAGCAGTCACTTCAAGGATGACAAAGGTCTCGCGGGATGGCTTTTCGGAGATTTCCAACCAAGCGGCCTTGTTCAAAAACTCTTTGGCGGGTTTGACCAATCGGTCCAACTGGCTTTCTTGTGGCCAATATTCGGGGCTGTATTCGCGGCCCCAACTTCCGTAGCCTTTTTCGATGCGAAGAGACCCAAGTGCCCGGCTGCCAACAAGACCTGCATCGATTTTCTGCCCTGCTTCAAGCAAAGCCGTCAAGAGAGCCACTTGATCGGCGGTGGCACAATGCAGTTCCCAGCCAAGATCACCGGTAAAGCTGACGCGCACCGCTACAACGTCTATCCCTGCAACCGCCATGCGTTTGGCGGCCATGAATTTGAAATCCTCTGGGGTGAGCGATGCGTTTGTCAGCCCTTGGATCAACTGGCGCGACAGCGGGCCAGCCACGTTGAAGCCACACATGTCCTCGGTCACGCTGCGGAATGTAGTATCCGCGGGAAGGGGGATGGCCCTGAAGAACCGCTGATGAAAGCGTTCTGCCATGCCGGACCCAACGATCATGTAATCTTCGGTATCAAGGCAAAGCACCGTGAAGTCACCTGCAATGCCGCCGCGTTTGCTGATCAGCGGTGTCAGGCAGGACCGACCGGGTGTTGTTGGGATGTTGTTTGCGAACAGATTGTCGAGCCATTCATGCGCGCCCGGGCCTTTGATCTCATATTTGGCGAAGTTTGAGATGTCGATGATACCAGCCCGGTCCCGCAGCATACGGACTTCGCGACCAACGGGGTCCCACCAATTCTGGCGGGTAAAGCCGTTCGTTTCAGTGGTTGGTTCACCTTTTGCCGCATACCAAAGCGGATGTTCCCAGCCGTAGTTCAGGCCGAAGACACCGCCCATCGATTTTTGCATCTCATAGGCAGGGCGGGTCCGCACCGGGCGACCGGCTTCGCGTTCTTCGTTGGGGAAGTGGATCTTGAAACGGTGCGCATATTGGTCCTCGACGCGGGCCTTGGTAAAGGCCTTTCCGGCCCAGTGACCATAACGCGCAACGTCCCATGCAAACATGTCGAGCGTGGGTTCACCTTCGATCATCCATTCAGCGGCAAGTTTGCCCATCCCACCGTTCTGACTAAAGCCCGGAATGATGCCATTGCAGCAGAAATATCCGGTGAGTTCAGGCACAGGACCAAACAGCACGGAACTGTCAGGGGACCAGATCATCGGCCCGTTGATCACACGCTTGATACCCGCCTCACCAACGGCTGGCACGCGGTCGATGGCGCGCATCATGTTTTCTTCGATGCGTTCCAGATCGTCGGCGAACAATTCGTGGCCAAAGTCCTGAGGTGTGCCGTCTTCGGCCCAGAATTTCATGTTCTTCTCATAGGCACCAACCAGCAGGCCCTGACCCTCTTGCCGCAGGTAATATTCCCCATCGCGGTCCGCGACGGATGGCAGGCGGCGGTCAAGTGCGGCAATCTCTGATATCGTTTCGGTCACGAAATACTGGTGCTCGGTTGGGATCAATGGCAGTTTAAGACCCGCCATCGCGGCCACTTCGCGGCCCCAAAGCCCTGCTGCATTAATGACCCATGGCGTGCGGATATCGCCCTTTTCGGTGCGCACAATCCAGGTGCCGTCAGGTTGCGGTTCGGTGCCAATAACAGGCGTGAACCGATGGATTTCGGCGCCGCGCTGGCGGGCACCAGTGGCATAGGCATTTGTCACGCCAGAGGGGTCAACATTACCACCGTCAGGTTCGAACATGATGCACCTAATGCCGTCGAAGTTCACCAATGGGTGCAGGCGCTCTGCCTCATCCCGGCTGACTTCGTGAAAGTTCATGCCGTAGCGACGTGCTTTTGCTTCTTGCAAACGCAGTTGGTGTTCGCGTGCTTCGGTCTGGGCCAGATACAGGCTGCCGGGTTGGAACACGCCACAGCTTTGGCCGGTCTCTGCCTCAAGCTCTTGATAGAGGTTCATCGTATAGTGCTGAAGCCGCGAAATATTCGTACTGTCGTGCAGTCCGTGGATGTTGGCTGCGGCATGCCACGTCGACCCGGACGTAAGTTCGGAGCGTTCCAACAGAACAACATCCGTCCAACCCAGCTTGGCGAGGTGATAGAGGATCGAGCAACCGATGACGCCTCCGCCAATGACTACGGCTTGTGCATGTTCGCGCATGAGGAACTGTCCCTTCGTGTTAGTACCGGTAAATAATATCGGCTTGAATGAGTGAGATTTTGTGTTTAGCTGGACCGCTTTGCAGTGACCGCATCTAGCCAATCGGGATCCATTTCGGGAACCGAAGACAGCAACAGCTTGGTGTATTCGGGATACGGCGGAGAAAGCACAGCATCTTTGCTGCCCTGCTCAACAACAGCCCCATGATTCATCACGACAATTTCGTCAGAGATGGCAGAAACTGTTGCGATGTCATGGGTGATAAACAGGTACGAGATGTTCTTTTCTTTCTGCAATCGAAGCAGCAATTGCAAGATGCCTTCCTGTACTATCTGGTCAAGCGCCGAGGTAACCTCGTCACAGATAATTATCTCGGGATCAGCGGCGAGCGCACGGGCAATACAGACGCGTTGCTTTTGGCCGCCTGATAGTTCGCTGGGCAGGCGGTCGAAAAAGCTTTCGTCCAAGTCGATCTGTTCCAACAGCTCGATGACGCGCTTGTCCGCATCTGCGCCTTTGAGCCCGTGGTAGAATTCCAGCGGACGTCCAATGATCTCGCCGACAGTTTGACGCGGGTTCATTGCGGTGTCGGCCATTTGATAAATCATTTGGATCTTGCGCAGCTGTTCCTTGGTGCGATTTTTCAGATGTGCAGGTAAGCGTTCGCCGTTAAAACTGACAGAACCGGTACTGGCAGACAGCAACCCAATAACGACCCGGGCGGTTGTCGATTTCCCAGAGCCGGATTCCCCAACAATGGACACGGTCTTGCCGCGCGGCAGCTTGATATTGACGTCATGCAACACCTTTGCTTTGCCATAAGCTGCATCCACGCTGTCGATGCTGAGAACGATATCATCTGAGTGAACCGGTTCCTTTTCCAGCATACGAACGGACCACAACGAGCGGGTGTACTCTTCCTTGGGGTCACTTAGCATTGTGCGGGTGTCTGCCTCTTCGACTTCGTGGCCGTGCTGCATGACTTTGATCACATCAGCCATTTGGGCGACGACGGCTAGGTCGTGCGTGATGTAGATGGCGGCGGTGTTAAACTCTTTCACGGCTTTGCGCATGGACAGCAGCACTTCAACCTGAGTTGTCACATCTAGGGCTGTCGTTGGTTCATCAAACACAATGAGTTTTGGACGCGACGACATCGCCATTGCCGTCATGACACGCTGCAATTGGCCGCCTGAAACCTGGTGTGGGAACCTGTCCCCAATCGTATCAGGATTGGGGAGTGAAAGCGCACCGTAAAGGTCGCGTGCATCCGCTTTTGCTGCTTGTGAAGACTGCAATCCTTCGCGAACTGTCGCGGCGATTGTCTGATCGATCAGCCGATGTGCCGGGTTGAATGACGCTGCCGCTGACTGTGCGACATAGGTCAGATCGGTCCCCCAAAGCGCACGTTTCTCGGCCTCTGTGGCACTGACAAGGTCAATGCCGTCGTAGACGATCGATCCACCAGTTATCCGGCAGCCCGCTTTGGTGAACCCCATTGCAGCAAGGCCCAATGTTGATTTTCCAGCCCCTGATTCGCCGATCAGGCCCAAGACCTCTCCGCGTCTCAGAGTCAGATCAATACCCTTGATGATCGGGTTCCATTTCTCGTCTGCGAAGCCCTCAATTTTGAGGTCCCGAATTTCAAGCAAGACATCGTTTTGATCCGGGCTTTGATCAGATGATTTTGGGGACGTTGTACCGTTATTCATCACGTAATCCGCTGCTTTTCTGTAGGAACCAATCAACGAGGAAGTTCACACCAACCGTGATCAACGCAATTGCGCCAGCGGGGATGAGAGGTGTCAGCGCTGCCTTGATGTCGTATTTTGCAAATTGGATTAGCTGTGCAGTCTCGCGCACCATCGACCCCCAATCCGCGGTTGGTGGTTGGATGCCCACACCGAGGAACGACAGCGATGCGATGGTCAAAAAGACAAAGCAGAACCGCAGCCCAAATTCGGCGACAAGTGGCGGCATGATGTTGGGCAGGATTTCTTTGCGCATGATCCAACCTAAGCCTTCGCCGCGGACTGTTGCGGCCTCGACATAATCCATCACCGCGACGTTGACTGCGACCGCGCGGGTCAAGCGGAACACACGCGTACTATCTATGACCGCGATAATCATAATCAGGCTCCAAGCGGATGATCCGAAAATCGACAGAAGCATCAGTGCGAAAATCAAGCTGGGAATAGCCATCAAAACATCAACGCCGCGACTGATAAGTTGATCCAGCCAGCCGCGGTTAATCGCAGCAATCAAGCCAAGCGAACCGCCGATCAGGAACGCGAGAAAGGTCGTCGCAAGTGCAATGCCGATGGTGTTGCGCGCGCCGAAAATCAGGCGGGACAGCACGTCGCGACCAATCTGGTCGGTGCCAAGCCAGTGGGTATCGTCCCATTGCGCGAAAGGCACATCGAAGACTTCGGCCTCACCGTAGGGCGCGATCAGTGGCGCGAAAATAGCCATTACCGCATAGAATGTGATGATGAGAATCCCAACCCACGCGGAAACGGGTGCCTTTTTCAGCTCGATCCATATGCGTTGCTTGCGTGTGCGGCGCGTGCGTACGCTGCCGACCTCTGCACTTGGAGAGTAGGTGTTTTGTTTGCTCATTTGGGATGCAACAGTCTTGGGTTGGTGACGATGCCGATGATGTCGGCAACGAGATTGAGCAGGATATATGTGGCTGCAAAGAAGAGGGCGCAGGCCTGAACCACGGGAATATCACGAGAAGAGACGGCATCGACCATAAGTTGCCCAACGCCGGGATAAACAAAGACGACTTCGACAACCACAACGCCGACAACGAGATACGCGAGATTAAAGGCAATCACCGTTGCGATTGGCGCCCAAGCATTGGGTAGAGCGTGTTTTAGAATGATACGCCTTGGCGTTTCGCCCTTAAGGCGCGCCATTTCGATATAGGGGGACGCGAGCAGGTTAATAATCGCAGCGCGTGTCATCCGCATCATATGCGCCACGATAACCAACGTCAGGGTCGCGGCGGGCAGAATTGACGCATAAATGCGGTCGGCCATCGCCATGTCGGGGCGAATATCTGCAAGCGACGGAAACAACGGCCAGAGTGTTCCAAAGAGCAGAATCAGGATGTAAGCCACAAAAAACTCTGGGAAGGAGATGGTCGTGAGCGTCGCGACGCTGGCCCCTTTATCGTACCAAGAATTTCGCCAAAGTGCTGCGGTAATGCCAAGAAACAAAGCGATTGGCACAGCGATAACTGCAGTTAAGGCCGCCAGAAACAGGGTGTTTGAAAGTCGCGGTGCGACGAGATCAATGACCGGTCGAGAACGATCGATACCCGACGATGCGCGTCCGGAAAATGATGTCCCAAAATCGCCCTGCGCTACAGCACCAATCCAATCCAGATAGCGAAAGAAGGCCGGCTTATCTAGCCCGAGCTCCTTGCGAAACACGGCGACGGTTTCTTCAGTAGCGGCCTGACCCAGTACGGCTTGGCCGAAGTCACCGGGAAGCATGTTGATGGCACTGAAAATGATGATGGACACTAAAAACAGTGTAATAAGGCCAAGACCGAGCCGTTTAAAAATCGTCGAGATCACTGCGTTCACGAGATGTGCCTTTGATAGCCAAATAGTCACGTCATGCACTGAATTGCATTTCGGCGACTTATATCGTTTCCTAGATAATATGAATTTTTGGTCAACGTCGCGAAAATATTTTGAGGTCATAGCCTGCGTAAAAGTTGATTGTGAAAGGATCGCCTGTATGTACGATTTGACCCCAAATTGAGGGCATTCTCAATCCGTTCAAATAGGAGCCGAAGATGAATCTGAAAGAAAAATTTTTGAAGCGAAAAGAAGCACAACTTGCTGCGGGGATGATTTCCCGCCGTAGCTTTATCACTTCTGCTATTGCAACTGGCGTGGCGATCCCTGCGGCTTTGGGCTGGGCAGATGCGGTGGCAGCCGCAACACCAACAAAGGGCGGATTACTACGCCTTGGAGTGGGCAGCGGATCGACGACAGACTCTTTGGACCCCGCGACCTACGAGGGTACGGTCAATACGGTCTTAGCTTATTCGTACGCCAACAATCTTGTTGAGGTGGACCACGAAGGCAAACTGACACCTGAGCTGGCTGAAAGTTACGAATCCAGCGACGCGATCACATGGGTCTTTCACCTGCGCAGCGGCGTGGAATTCCACAACGGCAAGACATTAGCACCAGAAGACGTCATTGCTTCGATAAATCACCACCGTGGTGAGGACAGCAAGTCTGCTGCATCAGGCCTCGTGAAGCAAATCAAAGACATGCGCGCCGATGGCAACTCTGTCGTGTTTGAACTGGAAGCGGCCAATGCTGATTTCCCTTATGCCCTGAGCGACTACCACCTTTTGATCCTGCCATCTGACGGCGGCAAAATCGACCCAACTGCCGGGATCGGAACAGGCGGATACGTCATTGAAAACTATGAACCTGGTGTGCGGGCGGAGACGTCAAGGTTTGCCAACTACTTCAAGGAAGACCGCGCGCATTTTGATCAGGTTGAGCTGATTTCCATCGTTGACGCGACGGCCCGCCAGAACGCGATCATGAACGGTAACGTGGACGCTGTTGATCGGGTCGATCCCAAAACAGTCGCCTTGATGGGGCGCGTGCCGACACTCGATATCCTCGAGCGGACCAGCACGTTGCACTACTCATTCCCGATGCGTTTGGACGCAGCGCCATTCGACAATTACGATCTGCGTATGGCGGTCAAACTGTCTGTGAAGCGGCAAGAATTGGTCGACAAGATACTTCTGGGCCACGGATCGCTTGGGAATGACAATCCAATCTCGACGGCGAACCAGTTCCACGCAGATTTGCCACAACGCGAGTTTGATCCAGAGAAAGCGGCGGAACATTTTGCAAAATCCGGGTTCTCGGGCACGTTGCAGCTGTCGGCATCTGATGCGGCCTTTGCGGGTGCAGTTGACGCGGCACAGCTTATCGCGGCATCTGCGGCTGAAGCTGGAATTGACATTGAGGTCGTGCGTGAGCCCAACGATGGGTATTGGTCCAATGTTTGGAACAAGAAACCATTCTGCGCCAGTTACTGGAGCGGCCGGCCAACCGAAGACTGGATGTTCTCGTCTGCATATACTGCGGATAACGAATGGAATGAAACAGCTTGGCGCACGACGGAAAGTGCAACCCGCTTCAACGAAGTTGTTGTCGAAGCGCGTGCCGAATTGGATCAAGACAAGCGCCGCGTGCTTTACGAAGAGGCGCAGGTTTTGGTCAATGATGATGGTGGGGCGCTGATACCGATGTTCGCAAACCACATCATGGCTGTTTCAAAAGGTGTTGCGCATAGCGAAGATGTTGCAGCAAACTGGGAACTTGATGGCGCCAAAGCACCAGAGCGTTGGTGGAAAGCTTAAAAAACGGCACTGATTGACAGCAAAGTCAATATCCGATGCCAACGCATGTGTCGTTGGTATCGGATTACCGGGGGGAATGAAATAAAATGACGGCGAGGGGATATCACAGCATCTTAGTGCGCAATCCGATGATGCGACGTGAAACCGGCTGTTTTCTTGTGATCAGTAAATCGAGTGATTGGCAACTTTCTCACTCAACTTGATCACGGACCTACGTCATGAAAAATTACACTACACTACGTCTCGCAATTGATATTGGGGGCACATTTACTGACACCGTTATGATGAACCAAGATGGTTCCGTCGTGGCCTCGACCAAGACGCTGACCACGCATGAAAACCCTGCAAATGGCGCGCTAGAAGGCGCGAAACGGGCGCTGGATTCCGTGTCGGGTTCTATGGCTGACGTAAGCGGTTTCATCCATGGGACAACGCTGGCGACCAATGCGCTGTTGGAAAAGCGCGGCGCACGGGTGGCGACAATCACGACAGAGGGGTTTCGGGATATTCTTGAGATCGCCTACGAGCGGCGGTTTAGCCAGTATGACATCAACTTGCAGAAGACCGACCTGCTTGTGACCCGAGAGCGGTCCCTGACTGTACCAGAAAGGATGTCCGCATCGGGTGACGTTTTGTTGCCGCTGGATGAAAGCTGCGTTCAGGGGTTGCTTGATACACTTGAGGCAGTTGGTGCCGAAGCTGTGGCGATCTGTCTGATCCATGCCTACGCCAATCCAGCACACGAAGAACGCTTGCGCGCGTTGTTGCACGCAGCCCGGCCTGATCTGGTGATCTCGATCAGTTCCGAAGTCAGCCCTGAAGCAAGAGAATTTGACCGCCTGTGCACAACAGTTGCGAACGCCTATATCCAACCATTGATGGCCCGCTATCTGGATGCGTTCGCGGCCCAATTTGCCAGCGAAGGCATCACCTGTCCCATCCTGATGATGACAGCGGGTGGCGGTATGACCACGATCCAGACGGCGGCACAATTTCCCATCCGACTGGTCGAAAGTGGCCCAGCGGGCGGGGCGATATTGGCGGCGCGGATTGCAGCAGAAAATGACTTGGATGAAGTGCTGTCCTTTGATGTTGGCGGGACAACCGCCAAGCTTTGTCTGATCGACAACGCACAGCCGCAAACATCGCGACATTTTGAAATCGGCCGTGCCGCGCGGTTCATCAAAGGGTCGGGGATGCCAGTGCGTATCCCTGTGATCGAGATGATTGAGATTGGCGCGGGTGGCGGTTCTATCGCGGATGTGGATCGATTGGGACGGCTAACCGTTGGTCCCAAAAGCGCGGGATCAGAGCCGGGACCGGTCGCATTCGGGCGTGGCGGGACAGACCCGACGGTAAGTGATGCCGATATCGCTTTGGGTTATATTCAAGCCGAAACATTTGCCGAAGGTCAGTTCGCGATTGATGCAGATGCGGCCAAAGCAGCGTTGCGTGACACGATTGGTCAACGTCTTGGGCTAGATGCCTATGAGGCCGCAGACGGGGTCAGCCGCATCGTGGATGAGAGCATGGCCAGCGCCGGACGCACCCATGCGGTTGAATCGGGCAAAGAGCTTGGCCAGCGCACCATGATTGCATTTGGCGGAAATGGTCCGCTGCATGCCTGCCGCGTTGCCCGCAGTGCGGGGGTGGACCGCATTCTGATCCCCGCCAACCCCAGTGTGGGTTCTGCTGTTGGTTTTCTGTATGCGCCAGTGTCGTTTGAGATTGTGCGCAGCCGGTATTCTATGCTGCAAAGCCTTGACCTAGCGGTGATCAATCAGCTGTTTGTTGCGATGTGTGGCGAGGCGCTGGACGTTGTCCGGCAAGGTGATGCAACAGGGCCGGTGGTGACCCGTCGCAGTGCCTATATGCGCTACAACGGGCAAGGGCACGAGATCGAGATTTCTTTGCCTGACCGGACACTCACAGCAGAGGATATTGTGCCGCTGTCTGAAGCATTTGAGGCCGCATATGCGCGGCAGTTTTCGCGCCCCGTTCCCGGTATGCTCATCGAGATATTGAATTGGTCTGTGCAAGTTTCAACAGAGGCAAAGCCCATTGCCGAAACCGGAGATATCCCGAAGGCCAACAACTTTTCCGTCGATCATACGCGCACGATCTTTTGTGATGTTGATGGCATTCAAAAAGAAGCCGGTTTTGTCCATCGCAGTGACCTGAAAGCAGGTGATCATGTGTTAGGCCCGGCTTTGATCGTGGAGCCGCAGACGACCACACTTGTGGGGGCTGATTTCAATTTGAATGTCGATGCCCGTGGCAATTTAATTCTTACCCGTGAGGTGACAGCATGAACGATATTTCTCCAGCACGCCTTCAGGTTATGTGGAACCGCCTCCTTGCCGTTGTCGAAGAGCAAGGGCAAACCCTGATCCGCGCGGCATTTTCGCCGATTGTACGCGAATGTGGGGACATCTCTGCCGGTATTTTTGATGCCAAGGGTCAGATGTTGGCACAAGCAGTGACCGGAACGCCGGGCCACATCAACACGATGGCAGAGGCCGTGAAAACGCTACGAGAACGGTTTCCGGCGCAGATGATGAAACCGGGCGATATCTATATGACGAACGATCCGTGGCTTGCCTCGGGTCACTTGAATGACTTTCTGCTGATGATGCCCGTTTTCAAGAACAATCAGGTTGTCGGGTACACATCTTGTACCTCGCACTTGGTCGATCTTGGCGGGTTGGGCATGGGGCCAGAAGGATCGGATATCTATGACGAAGGGCTGCTTATTCCGCCCTGCAAATTGGTGAGCGAGGGCGAGATAAACGCGTTGCTTATGGATATCGTGCGGGCCAATTCGCGCGAACCGGTTGCAAATGACGGTGACATCTATGCGTTGATTGCCTGTTGCGAAGCAGGGTCAGAGCGTCTTTTGGCGATGATGGACGAATATCATCTCGATGATCTGGATACATTGTCGGATTACATCATCGCAACATCGAAGCGTGGCACGCTCGAGGCAATCGCCGAGGTGCCCGAAGGTGTCTATGTTAACGAGATGACGATGGACGGATATGAGGCGCCTCTTACTTTAAAAGCGACGCTGACAGTCAAACATGACCAGTTGCATCTTGATTTTGCAGGCACGTCGGGCTGTTCATCCAAGGGCATCAACGTTCCGTTGAATTATGCCACGGCCTATTCGGTCTTTGCGATGCGGTGTATCATCGGATCGGATATACCCAACAATGCGGGCTCTTTAGAACCCTTTGTGGTGACAGGTCCAAGTGATTGTATCTTGAACGCGCAACATCCAGCGCCAGTCGCAATGCGGCACACTTTGGGGCAAATGACCCCCGATTTGGTTTTGGGATGTCTGCATCAGGCATTGCCCGGTCAGGTTCCGGCAGAAGGGGCATCCTGTATGTTTGATTTACCAATGCGGAACGTGGCGGAGGCCGCCCGTGATGGGGGGCATGAATTTGCTATCGAATTGGTTCACAATGGTGGGACAGGTGCTCGTTCAGCATCGGATGGTTTGTCTGCAACGGCGTTCCCGTCCGGAGTGTTTGGCAGTCAGGTTGAGATAACCGAGGCAGCAGCCCCCGTCATCGTCTGGAAGCGAGAGCTTTTGCCGGATTCCGGTGGCGCGGGTGAATATCGTGGCGGTCTGGGGCAACGCATTGAAATGACCTCGGCCATCGATGAGCCGTTTCTGGTGTTCTTATCTGTCGAGCGGTTGCGCAATCCGGCCAAAGGCCGCGCTGGCGGTGCCGCCGGTGCGCCCGGTCGGATCCGTGTGAGCGGACGTGATGCGGATATTCCTGGCAAATGCGAATTGAGGGTCGAAAAAGGCGAACGCCTGATCTTTGACACCCCCGGCGGCGGTGGATTTGGAGCACCGCAATTGCGTGACGCAGATGCGCTGGCGCATGATGTGGCTTGCGGCGTGGTTTCAAACATCGCAGCGCAGGCAAGCTATGGGGGTGACACATGATCACGGCATTAAACAACGTCGCGGCGATGGCGTCATATGAGCTTGCGGATTTGGGTGATCCCAACGCGATCTCGCTTGCGCAGAATGAAAGCGCCTTTCCAATCAGCCCCCGTGCATTGAGCGCGGGGGCAGAGGCGTTGCATCTTGCCACGCTTTACCCTGACCCCGACTGGCGTGACTTGCGACACGCCATTTCGAAGGTGCATGATATCCCAATGGATCAAGTCCTATGCGGTGCTGGTTCGATGGAGCTTATCGGGTGTCTCATCCGGGCTTTCTGCGGGCAAGGGGATGAGGTGCTAGGCACAGAGTTTGGCTATCTGTTTGTCGCAACGGCCACGCAACAAGCGGGTGCGAGCTATGTTCAAGCCAAAGAACCCGATCTGCGCGTTGATATTGATTGCCTGATCAAAGATGTCAGCGACCGTACAAAAATTGTGTTTGTCTGTAATCCCGGTAATCCCACCGGCACGCGGGTTCCCAATGCAGAAATTGTGCGTTTGCGCGCAGCCCTTCCCGAAACCGTGTTGCTGATTGTTGATCAGGCATACGGCGAATTTGACGACCAAGATCATCAGCCCATTCTAGATATGGTGCGCGATGGGCGCACTGTCATGCTGCGCACTTTTTCCAAAGCATATGGTCTTGCCTCTGCACGCGCCGGTTGGGGGTACTTCCCAAGCGATATCGCCACCGAGACCCGCAAGCTGATGAACCCCAACAATATCTCCAACGTCAGTCAGGCCATGGCAACTGCCGCCATGGTGGATCAGGACCATATGCAGTCGGTGGTCAATCGCACAGCGGCCATTCGGACCAGATTTATCACCCGGCTGCAAAACGCTGGGATGGATGTTCTGGAAAGTCATACGAACTTTGTGCTTATACGTTATCCCGACAGCACAGCTGCGAAGGGCGCGGATTCTGTGCTTCGGAGCAGCGGCATTATCCTGCGTGGCATGGGCGGGTACGGGCTGCCCGACTGCCTGCGCGTGACAGTTGGATCATCAGACGTGATGACAAAGGTTGCAGATATTCTGATCTCCTTGAAAGAGACCCAAAATGACAAGTGATCGCACCGGCCCAAAAATCGCCGTTCTTGTTCCCTTTACCAACTGCAATCTTGAGCCTGACATGGTGTCGCTATGTCCGCTCGGCTGCACTATGCATTTCGCACGCATGGGTGGGTATGATGTGGATGAGATACCGGGCTCTGACCAGATGGCCGGGCTGGGGGCGTCTGATATTTCTGAGACGTTGCGGTTGCTAAGCGGTGTGCGTCCTTCTGTTGTTTTGTACGGATGTACCTCTGCGACGCTCACACATGGGACCGATTTTGATCGAGACTTGGCCGCCAAAATTCGGGGGCCAAACGCGAACACACTATCGCTGACGGCCGCCGGATCGTTGGTTGCTGGTATCCGCACGCTGGGGGCAACGAAGGTTGGTTTTGCCTCGCCCTATCTTGGGGAGGTCAACGATCAAGCGATTTCATTTCTGGCCGAAGAAGGCGTCACGGTTGTGCGCTGTGCTGATATTGGGCGACCGCTTGGCAATTATGGACAGGGCGAGCTGACACCTGACGAAGTTTACGAACTTGCGCTTCTCGCGGATCACCCGGATGCGCAGGCCATCGTTTTATCCTGTACCGATATGCGGTCAGTTGAGGCTATCGAAAGGATCGAGGCCGCACTTGGAAAACCCGTAGTGACCTCAAACCAAGCAATGATCTTTGCGCTGATGAAAGCGCTTGAACTGCCCCGGCACGCGAATTTACCGGGGCGATTGTTTTCATATCTCTAGTGCTTTGACCTACGGCTCCCCTTCGCCGATCTCTTCTTTCCGCTTGGCAACATAGGCATCAAGTTCTTCGCGGATAGCAGGGTCAAGGACTGGTTCTTGATAGTCTTTCAGTGCCTTCTGCCAAAGGCCAGTTGCGCGGTCGATGGCATGATGTGCGCCTGCGGCCTCCCAGTTTTCATAGTTGGTCCAATCCGAAAGCATGGGGCGATAGAACGCGGTCTCATATCGGTCCATCGTATGCTGGGCCCCGAAAAAATGGCCGCCAGTTTCAACCGATTTAATAGCGTCAAACCCCAACTCGTCATCCGAGAATTCAACCGGACGCAAAAACTCCATCATATTCTGGATGATTTCCACATCGAGGATCAGCTTTTCATAGGATGCGGTCAAACCACCTTCAAGCCAACCAGCCGCATGATAAACCATGTTACCGCCACCCATGACGGCGCCCCATGTGGACATTCCCGTCTCGTACGCGGCCTGAAGGTCAACGGCGTTTGATGCATTGGCGTTCGAGGTGCGGTAAGGCAGCGAATACCTGCGGGCCAATTGTCCTGCGATCATGTTTGCCTTGGTATTCTCAGGCGTACCAAACGCCGGCGCACCTGACCGCATATCCACATTCGAGGTAAACGCGCCATACATGACGGGTGTCCCGGGATTAACAAGCTGTGTGAGAACAACCCCAAATAGGGCCTCGGCGTTTTGCTGTGCCAACGCCGCAGCGAGAGTTACTGGCGTCATTGCGCCCATAAGCGTGAATGGTGTTATGGTCACGGGTTGGCCATGCTCTGCCATCGTGGTGAGCCCATCACCCATCGCGTCATCAAACAATCGGGGTGAATTCACCGAGATAATCGTGATAACGCCGGGATCTTTGCGCATTTCCTCAACGCTGATCCCCCGGCTTATCGCCATCATGTTGATCCCGTCCAATGCGCGGCCCCTACCAATTGCGGTGCAGTGAAACGGCAGGTCGGAGAGCGTTAGATTGGCCCGATACGTATCAAGGTGACGGTTGTTGGCTGGCAACTCCATTGGCGATGTAACCTGGTTACCAATGATATTGATGGCATTGAAGTGATGCGCAAGGCGAATGAAATTCTCATAGTCCGGCATGTTTCCGCTGCGGCGCCCGTTGATACAATCGTGAACGTTTGGCGGTCCAGCTACCAAACCGAAACAAAGGTGATTGCCACCTATTGTCAGCTTTTTTGCTTGGTTGTACGAGGTGAGCGTAAACGAAGCTGGCGCGCTTGCCACTGCGTTCATTACAAGACTCTCATCCATGCGGATAGTGGACGCTTCACGATCAACGATCGCTCCTGCGGCCTCAAAAAGGGTCATGATCTTGTCGCTCATGACCCGAATGCCCAGTTCAGACAAAATGCGCATGGACGTGTCATGCAGCTTTTGCATCTGTTCTGGGCTGGCCAATTCAACCGGCGGGTTTGGATTTGTTATCTGACCAGCCGGAAGCTGAGGTATCGCGCCACCGCTACGTCCTGCTTTTGAGCTTCGGCCACCACTACGTCGTTCGCGTGCCATGTTATGCCTTTCCGGGTTTAATACCCGCGATTTGGATCTACGATATTTTCTAAAGATTTTCCGTGCCGATACCGTGACAGGTTCTCGATGAACATCTTCACTGATTTGAGTTCCCAGCCGTCGTAAACCGATGAACAATGGGGCGTGAGAATTACGTTCTCAAGATCCCATAGGGGGCTCGCATCGGGTAGCGGTTCTGTCTCGAATACGTCAATTGCAGCGCCGCGCAGACGGTTTTCTGTGAGGGCCGCAGCGAGGGCAGTTTGATCAACGACACCGCCGCGCGATACGTCAATCAACACGGCGTCTGGTTTCATCGCGCGGATTGCGGCCGCATCAATCAAGCGCCGCGTACTGGCAAGAAGCGGGACACAGATGACGATAAAATCTGCTTTGGGCAACAGCTCTATGATGTCGTCAACGCCGTGTATCTCGTTGGTGAAGTCGGTCGGGGCAGGGCGGGCCCTTACACCGGTCACATGAAGCTTCAGCGCTTTGCATCTTTCTGCAATCGCCAATCCGGTCTTCCCCATACCAACAATCAAGATTTTGCGGTTCTCAATCGGACGGACTTTGCCAGATGACCATTGATGCGCCGCTTGCGCTTTTGCGAACGTCCCAAAATCAAGCGAGAAGTGCAGCATAGCGCCCAGCGTGTATTCGGCCATCATGTTTGCGGCCACGCCAGCCGCATTGGTGACAGTCAAGCGGCTGCCATCCCAGTCTGAGATGTGATCCGTGCCCGAGCCGCCCACGGAGACCCAGCGGATCGTCTCACTGCCCAAGATCGCGTCGCGCGGAAACCCTGGCGTGCCTGCAAAACGAACGGAATAAATGACTTCGGCTTGCGTGTCGGTGATCAATTGCGGAAGGGCAGCATAGCTATCGCAGCTGTGAAGGGTAAGATCGGGATGAGCAGCCTGCACAAGTTCAAGCGCTGGTTGGGGCACATCTGTATGCAGAATGACCGTTGGGTTCTTCGTCAATGCCTGTCCTCCAGTTTTCGTGCTGCATCCAGATCGCGCACGACTTGCGCTGTTGCAGCGATGTCGAACAGCAGATCAAAGCCAGTCTCGGTGCGGCATAGAACCATGTCCTGATGCGCTACTCTGGTTTGCGCAATAGCATTGATGTCAAACGCGGATTCGCGGAAATCAAATGTGGTTATCTGAGAGAGCGTTGCGCCGGCAGTGGGCCCTGTTACCCGCAGCCATGCCCATGCCTCCTCGCGCCAGCTTGAATATCCGGTGGGATTTTTCCGCCAACTTTCCGCGACCTTGGACATAGGCTCTGGGGCCAAGGGATCTGCCAAAAGCATAATGTCCTGCTTTCCAAGTCGCAGGACCGTCATATCTGCCAAGTGTATCTGCCTATTGACCGGCGGCAGGTCTATCCCTCGTGCTTCAAACCATTCAGTGGCGCGCGGACCCTTGAGGCCAAACCGTGCCACTGCAGTCAAATCTTGGATATCGGTCCCGTTATGATCAACACACAGATGCATCACATCGCCAGCAGCGCCATTGGCGGACAAGGGGAATACGCGGGTCATATGCCTTGCCTTTCATTGTCGGGGTCAAAGAAACAGTGGGCCGTCACTGGTGTGTCGATGACCCTGCCATTCCGGCAGCGGATGGACGCGACACTGCCCGGCGCTGAATCATCGGCAGCGACGTAAGCCAAAGCAACGGTCTGTTTCGTTGTTGGCGAATAAGCAACCGACGTCACATGACCAACAGGTATGTCGTTCTTCAAAACGAGGCAACTTTCCCCGGGGATATCCGCGGCGTCCGCCGGAAACGTCAGTCCAACCAACGTGCGTTTCTGTCCTAAGCGGCGGCGCATTTCCAAGGCGCGCTTACCGACGAAAAACGGCTTCTTTTTTGAGACCGCCCAGCCAAATCCCAATTCGTCCGGTGAGGTCAATGCGTCCGTATCCTGACCAATTAGAATGTGGCCTTTCTCCAGCCTCAATATCCGGCTGGCTTCCAGACCGTAGGGTCGAAGCCCAAAATCCTTGCCGGCCGCCATCACCGCATCCCACAGGGCATTTGCTTGGCTTGCTGGGCAGTGCAACTCAAAGCTCAATTCTCCGGTAAATCCGATGCGCATGGCATAGACGGGAATGGACCCAACATTGCCTTCGCGCCCGTGCAGGTACGGAAAACCATCAGCGCTAAAGTTGATATCGCTGCTCAGGGCGGATACAACATCGCGGGCGCGCGGTCCGGTGATGTTAAATCCGCAGAACGCCGCTGTGATGTTGACTACATCAACGTCCATTTGCCACTGCGCGTTCCAGAACGTCATGTCGGCATAAACCCGACCAACAGCACCGGTTGTCGCCGTCACATAAAACCGGTCTTCGGCAAGGCGGTAGGCAACACCATCATCAAGAATGGCCGCCATTTCGCTGAGCATCAGGCAATACCGCACCCGTCCGACGGGTTGGTTGCCGTGGGCCATGGTGTAAATGCGGTCCAAAAATGCACCCGCATCGGGGCCACGGACTTCGAGTTTGCCCAAGGTTGAGACATCGAGGATGCCAACATTCTCGCGGACTGCGGCCACTTCATCATGTATCAAGGACGTGCGGTCGCCAGTGCCATAAAGATAGGGTCGCCACCACGGGCCAACGGGCTTCATCTCCGCGCCAAGCGCTACATGCTGTTGGTGCAATGCGCTGCGCCGTTCATTGACGTGCTCGTGCCCGGCAAGAACACCTAAGGTTTCCGGCCCCGTCGGCGGGCGGGCGGTTGTTACCCCGATCTGCGCGACAGTCCGGTCTGTGGCACCTGCGACGATCCGTGCGGTCGCAAGGGCGGAATGGCGTCCCTGACTTGGCCCCATTCCAACCGTCGAGAACCGTTTTACAAGTTCCAGCTCGCGGTAGCCCTCTTTGACGGCATTGAGCAAATCTTTGATCTGCAAATCTTCGTCGAAATCTACGAAATCGCGGCCTTTGGGGTGTGGGATCAGCGGTTGATGATAGTTGGCCGATGCGCGTTCGGGGTCTGCGGGTAATTCTTCCGGCTCTGCGCCGGTGGCGTGGCATGCCGCAGCACCGGCAGAGGCGCACACTGTTTCATGACCGATGTGCCCAGCAACGGAGCCTGCCAAATGAATGGTCGGATTTTTCAGGTTGATCGAAAACTGATGTGACGCCTCGTCATACCCCAACGACGCACCAGCTTGACAGGGCAATTGCCATGCCGGCGTTTGACCGACAGACACAACAAGCAAATCACAGGTGATCCATTCGTCGCGGATTTTGACTTTGCTTATATGCGCGCACCCACCCGCCTCTTGGATCATCCCTTGGAGGATTGGGACGCCAGTTGGCGGAACCCCATGTCCGTCTTTGCGGGGGTCTGCAATTGCCACGACATCAACACCTGCGGCGACAAGATCATGCGCGACTGAATAGCCCTGTGGATTGGCGGCCAACACGACGGCTTTGCCGCCGGGCCGCACCCCGTAGTGATGCATAAGTCGTTGTGCGGCACTGCCAAGCAAAATGCCCGGGAGATCATTTCCACGAAAGACAGCGGGTTGCTCGATTGATCCGGTTGCCAGAATGACCTGTGCTGCGCGTGCGCGTATGAGTTGGTGGCCTTGGATCAGGGACAGCCAGTTGTCCTCAAACAATCCGTTACAGATTGTGCTGGTCAGAATCCGGAGCCCCGCTTCATTTTGGGCCATATCACCAAGCGCTTGGTGATCAACGTCCGTTTGGGGCGCATAGCTTAGGCTGCCGCCCAGCTCGGGTTGATCATCGATCAGTACAACATCGGCACCAGAACGTGCGGCTTCTACCGCAGCAATGATACCGGCAGGTCCGCCGCCGATGACCGCGATATCGCAGTGAAGTGTTTGTTGGTCAAAGTGTTGTCGCGGGGTTGCAGTGTCGATAATGCCCAACCCCGCCTTCTTGCGGATCAGGGGCTCCCAGATCTTGAGCCATGCTGATTTTGTCGGGCCCATGAACGTGCGATAGTAGAAACCGACGGGCATAAACCGCCCGAACTTGTCCATGATCGCATCCCGATCACGCGCCAGATTGCCATTCACGTTCTGCGCGGTGATGACCATGCCATCCTTCAGGGGCGTCAGGTCAGCTGGGACATTGGGTTCACCGGCGACTTGCACCAATGTGTTGGCCTCGGCTCCTGCCATGCTCATCACACCGCGCGGGCGATGATATTTGAAAGATCGCGACAGCATCCACTGATTGTTGGCGGCAAGCGCGCTGGCAATTGTGTCCCCTTCGAAGCCTTCGAATGTGCGCCCTTCAAAGGTAAATCGCAGAGTGTTGTCTTGATTAATCCGTGTCCCAAACGGCGCGTTTAATCGTGTCATGACGGGCGTCCTTCGGAAGGATCAAATGTCCGGATAACGTCACCTGTTCCCAAGTGCCGTTCGGCCAAGAAAACGTAATTTGAGGGCGTATGCCGCCACCATTCCACCACCGGTCCGCGACTATTTTCAGCCCGAAACAGGTACTGAGCCCAGTCTGTATCCGACGCGTCGTCGGGGTCAGGCATGGCACGAAACGGACCAAGATACTGGAATTCTGTGATATTTCGCGGCCCATTCATCGGGCATGTCAAGATTTTCATTTCGCGGCCCTCAATGGCTTGCCGCCGTCGCGCCCATTTCGTTGAGCAGTTCAAAACTGGTAAAGCGGTCCATCCCAAACGGGCGCAAGATGTCAGGCACTTTGCCGTTTGCAATTGTCTGGGCCATGTATTTTCCAGCAACAGGCGTCGCCTTGAAGCCCCATGTCCCCCAACCGCAATCAAGCCACAGGTTGTCCAGCGGGCTTGCACCCATGATCGGGCTGTAGTCCGGGGTCATGTCGGTTGTCCCCGCCCACTGCCGCAATAGCCGCATGTTCTGCAAGAACGGGAACATGTGGACCGCGCCCTGCGCCAAATGTTCTTTCATGTCCAACGTCGAGCGGGTCGAATAGCTTTGGTAGGGATCGGACCCACCGCCAATGACCAATTCGCCGCGCGAGGATTGGACCAGATAGGTGTGCAAGCTGACGGATGACACCAGCGTGTGCAGCCACGGTTTAATCGGTTGCGTCACCATTGCCTGCAACGGATAGCAGCGTATGGGCAGCCGCACGCCTGCTTTCATGGCGACCTCATAGTTGGCACCACCGCAAGCAATCATCACCTGTCCGCAGGCAATCTCGCCACGGTTGGTCGTCACAGATTGGACACGCCCGCCGTTCACGTTGATGGATTCAACTTCGGTGCGTTGGTGAATTTCGACGCCACGTCGTGACGCCTGCGCAGCGTAGCCCCATGCCACGGCATCGTGGCGTGCTGTGCCGCCATCCTCGTGCCAAAGACCGCCTAGAATTTCCAGTGCGCCGCCGTAGTCCATATTCAAATGCGGGCAAAGCTCTTGGACCTGCTTTTGATCCACAACTTCGAGACGCGTACCCATGTGCTTGCCCATTTCGGCCCGCAAATGAAAGCTGCGCATTGTGGTCTCAGAATGTGCGAGCGTAAGCTGCCCGCGTTGAGAGAACATCACATTGAAATCAAGCTCTTGGCTCATTTCGCCGTAAAGCTCCACGCCTTCCTTATAGAACGCGATGCCTTCTGGCGTAATGTAATTTGACCTGATTGTGGTGGTGTTGCGCGCCGTGTTTCCGCCCGCAAGATACCCTTTTTCCAAAATCGCGACGTTGGTAATTCCGTGATATTTGGACAGGTAAAATGCGCAGGCCAACCCATGCCCGCCACCGCCAATAATGACCACGTCATACGACTTGCGCAGGTCAGGCGTTGCGGGAATGTCCCCGGTCACTGGGTAATCTCGGGCCAGCCCGTATTTCAAAAGTTTGAGGGGCATCTTGGGCTATGGCTCCGCATAGAGATGTTGGGTGAGATCAGCAAAGCGCATGTTTGGTTGATCAAGACCCATGACAAGATCCCGGATGAGCGTTGTGCGCTGCTCACCCAAGACGGGCACTGAGAACTCCATGAACTTTTCAATAATTTCATCTTGTAAAAGCGGCCGTTCAGGTCCGCCGCGTGCATGGATATCACCCGAGTGAAATTTGCGACCGTTCTTAAGATGTAGTGTCACATCCGCCCACCGCCCAATCGGAAACCGTGTTTCGTGCTCTTGGGTCTCGGTCATTGTGGTCCTTGCAACAAGGTCCGCAACAACTGGATCCACAAGACCCGCGCCCGAGATATGCTCAAGCCCGATACGCCCATGTGTCAGGAACGTCGCGACAGCAAAAGGCAAGGAATATTGCGCCTGCGATGTTGTGTCGGGCATTGTGGGGAACAGCTGGACCGCATTGTGGAAACTGCGAATTTCAATCTTGTCAGTTTCGGCGGCGTCTATCGTTTGCAGCTGCGAAATTTCATAAACGGCGTCAATTGCAGCATGAGCCCAACGGCACACAGGATAGGGTTTGATATACTGGTGCTCCATTTGCCAAAAGGTCCCAAGATCGGTCCAATGGGCAGCGATGTCAGGGTCTTCAACCGTGAGGGCAGGGGCGCCGGTAAAGCCCATCTCGGCCATCATGACAGCGGACACCCCGATAAGTGCCCCCATACCCGACCCGTCATGCAGCATCGTTGGATTTGCAATTTCACGCATCATTTGACTGCGCGGCCCATGGTATTCGGCGATCCCCAAGGCGTGGCGGAATTTTTTAGCATCGAGGTTGCGCAGCCGAGCCACAATGGCCGCGACGCCCAAACAGTTCCATGCGCCGGACGTATGATAGTCGTCGACGCTGGCGTGCAATGCGATACCCGCGCGTCCCGCAACCTCATAACCGACCAGAAGTGCCGTAAGCGCATCCTGCCCTGACAGGTCCGGTATGTGTTGGGCGGCAGCAATCAAGGCGGGCAAGGCTGCGACACCGATATGTCCCTTGGTTGGACTATACCCATCATGGCCATCCAAGTTGTCGGTTTGCGTCGCGGCTGCAAACGCTGCACCCGCAATGCTGGCCTTGCGTCCGTCAAACAACATGTTTGATTGGCCTGACGCGTCCCCCGCATTATAAAGCCGAAACGCTGTTTCGCGCGCGATTACGCCGGCTTCCATCGGTGTGGCTGCGATGCAAACACCCAGCGTGTCTAGAAAAAGCATGCGCGTCGTGGCCAACACAGAAGATGGCACATCTTTTGCGTTCAAGCTGCCAACAAACTGACAGACTTTTGCGCCCGTTGGATTTGATGTCGAAGGCAGGTTCATCTGTTCGGCTCACTCACTTCTTAGATCGTTTTCCCCAATGGCTATCAACCACTGGGGAAGCTGCGCACTATATGCCGCTAAACCGCGACTA
The DNA here is from genome assembly GCA_029244725.1 of Paracoccaceae bacterium. GTDB lineage: Bacteria > Pseudomonadota > Alphaproteobacteria > Rhodobacterales > Rhodobacteraceae > JASMHC01. Next base: position 88,521 of record JAQWQJ010000030.1, on the reverse strand, counting down.
TTTGAGCTTCAAAATCTGCGCTGTCAGCTATTGCCAACGCATTGGTCAGGTCTTTGATCAAGTCTTCTGGATGCTCAAGCCCGACAGAAACGCGAAGTAAGTCACGTGGTGTCGGAGAGCCTGATTTCTCAACATCCGCCCGGTGTTCGATAACCGACTCTGTGCTGCCAAATGAAATGGCCTGCCGGAATATTTGCACATTCGCAGCCATCCGCCGGGCCGCAAGTTCACCGCCCATAAGGCGAAACGATAACATGCCGCCGTAGCCGCCTGTCATTTGCCGTGCTGCAATATCGTGGTTCGGATGCGACGGCAGGCCTGGATACAAGACCTCTGACACAGCAGGGTTTTGAATCAAAACCTCGGCGATTTTCATGGCCGTTTCCGAAGAGGTTTTGACGCGTGCGTAGAGTGTTCTCATGCCGCGCAGCAAGAGCCAAGCCTCAAAGCCACCCAACACACCACCGTTTTCATTGCGTTGGTTGCGCATGTCTTGCAGCAACTGTTCTTGCCCGGGCGCCACGACTGCGGCGCCTGCGATCAGGTCACCATGGCCGTTCATGTATTTAGAACAAGAATGAAGTACGATATCAGCACCGTGCGCGATCGGGCGGGTCAGAATAGGCGTGGCGACTGTATTATCGATGGCGACGATTGCACCGGCGGAGTGGGCGACGTCAGCGATGACCGAAATGTCGACGATGCTCCATGTTGGATTGCTTGGTGTTTCAAGCCAGACGATTTTCGTCTGTCCGGGGCGTATCGCAGCTTTCACCGTATCGGCAGTGTATTCTGAAAGTGTACTGACTTGCAGGCCCCATCGTGCGCCCTGCGACTGTAGCCATTCACGCAAGCCGGAATAGACAAATTTTGGAATGACAACATGATCACCTGGCTTGAGCCGTTGAAAGACGGAGACGATCGCGGCCATCCCAGAAGAAAAAAGCAAACATCCGGCACCGCCTTCCAATTGGTTGATGAGCGCTTCGGGTTGCAAAAACGTTGGGTTGTCGTCTCTTGTAAAATATCGCCCCGACCGTCCAAGATTATTGGGGTCACGCAAGAAGGAAGTTGAAGGGCTTAACGGCATCGCCATGGCGTCAGTCGCAGGATCGACCCAACCCAAGGCCGTTGCAGTCAATGTTTGTAGATGAAGGTCATTTCGCACGGCTGCTTTTCACTTTCGGTTGACGGTTTCAAGCGTTGAGATAAGGCTTGGTCAATTCCAGCCCTATGCATATATATGGATTGGTATAATTTGTGAGAACCAACGTCATGTAAGATATTTTCGGCCTACGCAAAATTAAAACCGTGTCATTGTGCTGAAATGAAGAAAGCGTCCGAAAATGCTACAACGTCCACCACCGCCTTTGACCTATATTCGATCGTTCGAATGCGCCGCCCGTTTCCTGAGCTTTACCGAAGCGGCGAAGGAACTCGGATATACACAAGCCGCGGTCAGTATGCATGTGAGATCGTTGGAAAAGTACGTAGGAAGACCTTTGTTTTTGCGATACCCGAGAAGTCTCAAATTGACCGAGACAGGTGAGGCGTATCTACCTACTCTCAGGCAGGCCCTTCGTCAGATTGACATGGCGACAGAAACAATTGTGTCAAGCGCGCGCAATCAGACCGTGGTCATCGCATGCCCGATGAGTCTTGCAGAAAACTGGATCGTTCGGTGCCTATCTGGCTTTTCAAAGCAGCATCCAGATATCGAAGTCGTCATCCATGGGACTGTATGGGACGCCGAGATCGATTCTGTTGCGGACCTAACGATCTCGATCAACAGGTACGACGAAATCCCGGTAAATGCAACACGACTTTGGGAAGAACACGTCTCGCTATTGTGCTCACCGGATCTAGCGAAAAAAATTCGTGAGCCTGCTGATATCCGAGATCTTCAAAAAATTTACGTTCTTGGGCGCCAAGACTACTGGAGTGCTGTATCTAAAGCGCTGGATATTGGTACTATAGAACATGATCGTGGATTTAGGACCAATGCGACCAACATAGCATTGGAAATGGCTGCAAATGGTATGGGTTTAACTGCGTCGTTAGTTAGTCTTTCGCACACCTACCTTGAGCGAAAACTGCTTGTCGAACCATTTTCAATCCGTCCTCCATCAGCTTGGTCATACTATATCAGAGCGCCGCAGTGTTCTAAACACGGAGCTGATGCAAAGGTCCTTCGTTGGATCATTGATTATGGGTCCCAAAACAATACGTGAATGGCAATCATACTGTTGACCTGCGCATATCGAGGGGTGATCTGCCGTACTCACGCTTAAAGCACTTCGAAAAATGTGATTGCGTGTTGAAGCCGCAAGCGATTGCGACTTCGATGATGCTCATATCCGTGGCAACCAAAAGCTGCATTGATCGTTCAAGCCGCAGAACCATTGAATAGTGACCGGGTGATGAATTTAGATACTTTCTGAAAATCCGTTCAAGCTGACGTGTTGAGATATTAAGTGTTGAAGCGATTGTCGATGGATTGATCGGTTCCTCCAAATTGCGTTCCATAATGGCAATCGCCTGAATCAGTCTGGGCTCGTGGAAGCCGACGCGGTACGACCGGCTAATTTTTGCGGTCGATTGGATATTGCGAATTGACCGATACATAAGTCGATCAGCGACTTTCTCAACGACATCATCGCCAACAATGTCGGCCAATATCTCTAGGAACAAATCGATTGAAGACACACCGCCGGCGGTCGTTGATACTTTGCCATCGCGCTCAAAGGTGCTCTCTGACAAAATCACATTTGGATATCGCTCTCGAAACCACTCCACTTCTTGCCAGTGAATTGTCGCGCGTTTGCCATTTAGCAATCCTGCTTCGGCCAGAGTGCTGGCTGCAGTACAAAGTCCGCAAAATTGCGCGCCGAAGACCGCCTGTCGCCTCAGCCAAGACAATATACCGGGCGTACTGTTTTTTGCTATACTGACGCCTCCACAGACGACGATAATACTGTTTCTATCGATCTCGCTTAGGGCGCTGTCGACTTGAAAAACCTGACCTTGGGAGCTTGTGACCGACCCTCCAGTTTCCGAGACATAAACCCATTTGATCCAGTTAGATCCCAACATGTCGTTTGTGATCCGTAGGGTTTCGACAGCCGATGTCATCGAAAGTGCAGAGTAGCCTTCTAAGAGCACAAAGATAAATTTGGTTTCTTGCATATCTTGCTGCGCCTGACGTTCATTCGGGTTCTTTCAACACAAGCGGCGTCTACTATAGTCACAGCTTGATAGATAGATAGATATTTGTACCTCCCCAATGCCACTCTTGGATGTTCAAAGATTGCCTGAGCCATCAATAAAATTACCCTCACGACAATTCTAAAAACCAGGCAGGTCAGTGGCTATTCAACCTAAGATTAGCTCCGCGCGCTCAGTAGTTGACCTGCTCGAAGCCATAGCTATCGGCGTAATCACGCCATTCGACGAAGACAGAACGATGATAAATGCTTGGGCAGTTTGCCCCCCAACGCTCTAACCCGAGATGGGCGTCGGGCAGCGCCTGCGGTGATGATAGCGTCCACAAAAAGCCGCCTTGATTGCCGTAGGTTCCCAGATAAATGGCCGCCGAACGATTGCAGTCGCCATCGCGCCCAGATTCATGTTGGCGGGCATATCGAACATCAAACACGCGGATGGAGCGCACGAAATTGAACTCTGGCCCGCTGATATCGATGTCAGCACGATCTTGAATCAGACGGAGCGCAAAATCGCTTTTGGACATTGCACCGGAAGATCCGTTTCTTCGCAGAATTGCGTTCTCAATTACAGGTGCGATGCTTCTGTCCATCTTTGGCACCGATTGAAGCGGAAGGTCTTTCCGTTCATCGGATAAGATATCGTAGATCCGACCAAAACCGTTTCCCGGCCGGTCTACCTGGTATGAGGCACCCATGGGGGCACTGTCAGAGCAGATCGGCTTGAGGCGAGCAAGGCGGTCTCATAACGTCAGCTCATGACAAAACACGACCCATTCAAGTACTTCAAGACTTCTCCCGAAATCATCCGCTTGGCGGTTATGATGTATGTGCGTTATCCACTTTCGCTTCGAAATGTGGAAGACCTGCTGCACGAGCGGGGTATTGATATTAGCCATGAAACGGTCCGTTTCTGGTGGAACAGGTTTGGCCCGTTGTTTGCGGCTGAAATCCGTAGGAGACGGGTGGACCTAATGCGTTCCGGGACACATTGGCAATGGCACCTAGATGAAGTGTTTGTGAAAATAAATGGGGAGCAGCACTACCTTTGGCGCGCGGTCGATCACGAAGGGGAAGTCCTTGAAAGCTTCGTTACAAAGCGCCGAGATCGCAAAGCAGCATTGAAATTCCTCAGGAAAACGATGAAACGGCATGGCAACCCGCAAATCTTCGTGACCGAAAAGTTACGCTCATATGGCGCCGCGATGAAGGTCATCGGGAATGCGGCGAAGCAGGAAACCGGACGCTGGAAAAACAATCGTGCCGAGAATTCACATCTACCTTTTCGAAGGCGAGAACGAGCCATGCAACGGTTCCGTCGGATGCGAAGTTTACAGAAATTTGTTTCTGTCCATGCTTCTGTCTTTAACCATTTCAATCAGGATCGCAGTCTTTCGAAAAGATGCCATTTCAAGCTGAACCGCACCGCTGCTCTTGCTGAGTGGCGTGGTCTTTGCGCGACATAAAGGGCAGCCTTACTGGCCTAGTAGAGACGAGTTCGAATTCGTCTGACACCACCGCCATTTACTGCCCAGTTCATCGTTGATGTGGCGCAGTTGGGCTTTCGATCTATTCAGTCATTCTCATTATTTTCCGTTGAAAATCGGGGCACGCTTTTCGCTGAATGCGGCAATGCCTTCGCGGTGATCTTGAGAGGCGCGCAGGGCGTCCTGTGCCTCTGCTTCCATCTCGTATGTCGCGGCTAAATCTGTCGCGCCAATGCTGCGGAGGATGCGTTTGGCTGCCAAAGTCGCCAAAGGCGCGGTTGCTGCCATTCGGGTTGCGAGATCAAAGGTTAGAGTTTCAAGTTCCGACTCTGGAGCGACGAGGTTCGCGAGGCCAATTTCTTGGCATTCACTTGCAGATAAACGACCGCCGAGAGTGATCAGCTCGAACGCTTTTTGATAGCCGAGTTTTTGAAGCAAGAACCACGTGTTGCCGCCATCCGGCACCAGCGCGATCTTTGAGAACGCCGTGTAGATGAACGCATCTTCCGCCATGGCCACAAGGTCGCAAGATTGTGCAATCGCAGCGCTAATGCCCGCTGTTGCGCCATGAAGTTGACCAATCCAAACCTTGGGTGAATTGGCAATTCCATCAATGGTCGGGCGGTAGTGGTTCAACAGTAGGTCGCTGGATTTTTTGTCCGAGCCTTGACGGATGTCTGCGCCTGCAGAAAATGCAGCGCCAGCGCCTTTCAAAATCACCACGCGGAGAGCGTCATCCTTATCCAGATCGTTAACAGCCTCGGCCAAACAACTGCGCATCTCATCGTTCAATGCGTTGCGGGCTTCTGGTCGGTTAAGGGTTACCGTTGCGATGGCCCCCTCTTTGGTGACTGTGACCACGTCGCTCATCGGGTTACCTCAGGTGTTCATCGTGTTTCTAGTTGGGCATAGGCCTACCAGACGGCTTTGAAAGTTGCCATCGTCAGGCGGCATGTGATCACTCTTGTAGGATCGCGTTTTCCCAAGCGGTAAGGAAACTGCGTTTCTTGTATTCATCCAGGAATATTAGCAATCCCGGTCCAAGCCGAATGCGCCGCAGGCTGTTTTCTTTCCCGGCCAATGTTGCCGTTGAATCATAGGGTTGTTGACTGGTTTGGCCGGTATTGTTCCAAGCGACCTGAAGAAGATAATCCACAAACGGTTCGGCCAAGTCCTTGTTCTGTGCGTTTTGAGGGATAAGCGCGGTTCGCATCATCACCGTTGTGAAATCAGTCGGTAACATGACCTCGAAGCGATCCTTGTCTGCGCGTGAAAGGGCGTAACTGCCAAGTACGTTATAGGCGATTGCCAATTTTCCGGATGCGACATCGTTGATCATGTTAGACGAACAACAGTATAATTTTGCATCCAATGCGCCCATGACCTCGGTCAAGCGCCAGTAGACTTCGGAGGTGCGGGAATCTTGTGTGGCGAACAAGTATCCAAGACCCGAGTCACGCAGATCGTAGGTGCCAATTTTGCCTCGAAATCGGTCGGGGTATTGCCGCAGAAGTGAAATCAGGTCTTGTCTGGATTGAGGCATTGGAAGACCGGCGAAAGCGTCTTTTGACAGAACAACCGCCGCTGGCTCTTGCGTGAAGGCAAACACATCCTGCCGCCACCGTGCCCATTCGGGAAGCGGCTCGGTTGCTTGCGATGAATAGGGCGCGGTGAAACCGTCGTTTGCTAACTTAGTCTGCAGGTCCATGGCACTTGAGATTGCGACGTCAAAAGCGGCCTTGTCTATGCTGATTGCTTTCATCAATTCGGATGAACTGACAACTGTGTAATCAACTGTAACTGTTGGGTTTTCCGCAAGAAATCCGTTGATCATAGGTTCGAACACACGAACGTCCCCGGTTGAGATCACGCGGACAGTTTGTGGATTGCTCTCTGCGCCAAAAACAACCCGCTCTTCTATGTCAAAAGCACTTGCCGAGAACGGCCAGAGGATCACTGCAAGGGAAATGATAAGGTGACGCATGCGCCGGGACCTTTCGAATTGTTTGCGATAGTCAGGTAGCCGCCGTGGGCGCGGGCAACCTCATCTGCGATGGTTAGGCCAAGGCCTGATCCGATGACGCCTTCAACGTTTGCCCCGCGTGCAAAACGGCTTTTTAGTCGTTCGGCGTCGTCAATTGGCAAGCCAATCCCGCGATCGCTTGTTGTTAGATGTGCCATGCCGGCGTCCTGCGATACGATAAGGGTTATGACGCTGTCCGCTGGAGAATACTTTATCGCGTTGTCGAGGATATTTCGCAGCGCGCTTTGGAGAAGGATTGTGTCTCCGATTGTCGACGCGGCGCCTTGCTGTTCCAAAACAAGTTCGATTTCACGCAATTCAGCCATGGGATGAAGGCGATCAATCATTTCGGCAGCTAGCGCGTTTAAGTCGATGGCTTGTTGCTCCAAATGATCCGTCCTGAACGTGACCATAGCGTGATCCAGCATTTGACCCGCAGCGCGGCTGCTTTCGTCGATCGCACGGATCATTTCACGGATTGAAGCACGGTTTTCGTCTTTTTCAACACGCCGATAGGTGATTTCTGCCTGCGTGCGTACTGTGGCCAATGGAGTTCTTACACGGTGGGCAGCATCCGCAATGAACTCTTCGGACCGCGTCAACGAATTCTTTAATCGATCCATGAAGCTGTTCAAAGCAGCGACCAGCGGTACCATTTCGTGGGGCACCGGTGCGGCCACTGGCCTTAGGTCTTTGGGGCCGCGTCGACTAACAGATTGGGTCAATCTCAGGATCGGGCTTATCGAGGAACGGGCTGCTAACAGCGCCAAAACTGCCACGGATACAAAAAAGCCGGTGCCAAGGGCGGCGGCGCTCTGGGATATCCACATCAGTTGATCGCGCTGGCCATCTCGGGTTTGGGCGAGGGTGACCTCAACCGCTAAAGGTGTTTCACCGGACGCAAGGCGGCGCTGGGCAGTGACGATACGAACCTCGTCGTCTTGATAGGTCGTGGTATCAAACCACGGTCCGAAGCTATCGTCCTTTGTGACTACGGGAAGATCGCTATAGCCGGTGACAAAATCGTCGCCAAAACGAACAGCGTAAAAGACACGGTCGTTGGAAATATTGCTAAGCATCGAGAACGCCGAATAGGGCAGATCAAGCTGGATTTCGCCATCGCGTACCGACGTGGTGTCCAATATTGCCGAAACGGCAGCCGCCAAAATGTTGTCCTGACTTTCTTCGGCCAGTTGACGGGCTAAACTTTGGACGATGAAGAACAATGCGATAGCCAAAACCGCCGCCCCAAGTAGCAATTGAACCATCAGGCGACGCCGGATCGAACCTCGGGAGTGAACCTCGGCGCTCATTTGATGCTCAGCCTATAACCAAGTCCTCGGTCGGTAACGATTTCAGCGCGGCTGCCTTTCAAGTGCCGACGCAAGCGGCCAACATAGACCTCAATTGCATTTTCAGTGGCACCTTCGTCATAAGAAAACAGGCGATCAAGAAGTTTGGATTTTGAGAATATTTGATCAGGTGCGGATGCAAATACTTCAAAAAGACGAAGCTCGCGGTTGCGCAAATGAATGGTGTCTTGGCCAATCTCTAAAGTGCCAGAAAGCGAATCAAACCTGACATCACCCAATGAAATGATGTTGCTCGCGTTGCCACCGCGCCGTCTTAAGACAGCGCGACAGCGTGCTTCAAGCTCGGCAAAGTCGAATGGCTTGGTAATATAATCGTCGGCCCCAAGGTCCAATATTCCGACCCTGTCAGAGACCTCGGAACGGGCAGTTGTCGCAATAACCGGTGTCGATTCAAGCGCACTTCGATGGCTTTTTAAGAAGGATCTACCGTCTCCATCTGGCAGCATAATATCCAATAAAATAAGGTCATACTCGGTAGTAGAAACAAATCCATTTGCATCCGCCAGGCATTCAGCATGATCGACGACATGACCGTCAAGACTAAGTCGGTCAATCGTCGCCTTTGCGAGGCTCATGTTGTCTTCGATCAGTAAGAAACGCATCGACTTCTTTCAAATGATTTGCCGCGTGTCAGGTTTGTGTCAGCTTCATCGGCTTTCTGCCCATTGATGAGCGGCAACGACTGCTGCTGTCAATGTGGAGGAAACAAATGACAAATTTCAAATTTACCCGCCGCGCCGTTGTGGCGGCTGCAGCGGCCGCGATGACGTTCAGCACACCGAGCTTTGCGGATCCGGCCGTCGATAGCATTCACTTTATCATTCCAGGTGGCGCCGGTGGCGGCTGGGATGGAACCGCACGCGGTACTGGTGAGGCACTGACAGGCGCTGGCCTTGTCGGAACAGCATCCTATGAGAACATGTCAGGTGGCGGCGGTGGTAAAGCTATCGGTTATCTGATCGAAAACGCAGACAGCCTGCATGGTGCGATGATGGTCAACTCGACCCCGATCGTGATCCGCTCATTGACTGGCGTCTTCCCGCATAACTTCCGCGATCTGACCCTCGTGTCAGGCACCATTGGGGACTACGCGGCGCTCGTTGTGGATAAAGACAGCCCCATCAACTCGATGGCTGATCTGATCGCCGCATATGATGCAGACGCAAGCGGCACAGCAATCGGTGGCGGTTCGGTTCCAGGCGGCATGGACCACCTTGTGGCGGCCATGGTTATGGAAGCAGCTGGCAAAGACGCCTTGAACGTCAAGTACATCCCTTACGATGCAGGCGGCAAAGCTATGGCAGCCCTTCTGTCGGGCGAGATCAAAGCCCTGTCGACCGGTTTCTCGGAAGCGGTTGGACTGGCAGAAGCTGGCGAAGTCAAAATCATCGGCGTTACATCGGATGAGCGCGTTGCAGCGTTTGGCGATGCCCAGACAATGGTTGAGCAAGGCATTGATACGACCTTTGTCAACTGGCGCGGGTTCTTCGCGGCACCTGGACTGCCTGCGGATACGCTTGCCGCCTATCAGGACGTAATTGCAAAAATGTACGCTACACCTGAGTGGGAAGCCGTTCGCGCCCGCAACGGTTGGGTCAACATCCATAACTCGGGTGATGACTTCAACACGTTCCTAGAAGCTCAGGAAAAGGTCATCGGTGACCTTATGAGAAAGCTTGGCTTCCTCTAAGTTAAACTACGGCAGAGCGGGTTTACCGCTCTGCCAACCACGAAAGATTGGGGAGGGGCCACACATGGCATTGGATCGCTGGATCGCACTTATTCTTCTAGGTGTTTGCCTTGCGTATGGATACGCAGCTTGGTTCACCATGGATGCAAACCTAGCGCCGTTTATGCGACGCAATCCAATCTGGCCCAGCACTTTTCCTAAAGTGCTTTCCATTCTTGGAATTATATCGACGACAATCGTTCTGCTGGGTTTTGAAAAATCCGAGGCTTCTGAGCCGGACGTAGATTATCGCCGTCTTGGCGAATATCACCTCGGTCAGGCCCTTATGTTGCTGGTCCTTATGGTCATTTATGCCATATGTCTCCGCCCGCTTGGTTTTCTGTTTTCGACATCGGCGTTTATCATTCTTGGGGCCTACACCCTTGGTGAACGAAAGTGGCACATCATGCTGCCAATAGCGCTGATCGCAGCGCTCGGCGTTTGGTATCTGGTCCAACAGGTTCTTGGCATCTACATGCGCCCGCTACCCGGCTTTATAGGAGTTTAACATGCTTGAAGGACTTCTGATCGGCCTGCAAACGGCGTTTTCAATTCAAAACCTATTGATGGTCATCGCCGGGTGTTTGATCGGTACATTTATCGGCATGCTGCCGGGCCTCGGTCCAATGTCAATAATCGCGATCATGATCCCAGTCGCGATCTCGATGGGTGATCCATCTGCAGCTCTTATCCTATTGGCTGGCGTCTATTACGGGGCTATTTTTGGCGGCTCGACGTCTTCGATCCTGCTGAATGCTCCGGGGGTTGCGGGAACCGTAGCCTCAAGTTTTGACGGCTATCCGATGGCCCAACAGGGCAAAGCCGGAAAAGCACTTACCATTGCGGCCATCGCCAGTTTTGCAGGCGGTACGATTGGCGCGATTTTGTTGATGATATTTGCACCAGCATTGTCATCAGTCGCTCTCATATTCCACTCGGCTGAATACTTCGCACTTATGGTTGTTGGCCTCTCGGCCATCGCGGCATTCGCAGGCACCGGCCAAGTCGCTAAGGCAATGATCATGACAATTCTGGGATTGATCATGGCGACGGTCGGCGAAGGCGCTCTGTTCAATATGCCTCGGTTCACGATGGGGATTATGGATCTTCAGTCAGGCTTTGGCTTTATCACTTTGGCGATGGCGATGTTCGCATTGCCCGAGGCTTTGTTTTTGGTCCTCAAGCCGAAAAACCTTGAAGGCGACGAGGGCCAGATCAAAGATTTGCGTATCACGCGTAGCGAAGCAAAAGCCATTGCGCCCGTCATCGGGCGGCAATCGCTGCAGGGCTTTTTCATTGGCGTCTTACCCGGCGCAGGTGCAACGATCGCCAGTTTTCTTGGGTATGCGGTTGAACGCAATATAGCGACGAAAGAAGAGCAAGAGCAGTTTGGCAAAGGCTCGATTAAGGGTCTTGCAGCGCCGGAATCCGCCAACAATGCCGCGTGCACCGGGTCCTTTGTACCGCTTTTGACGCTCGGTATTCCTGGTTCGGGCACAACGGCAATCTTGCTAGGCGCGTTGATTGCGTTGAATGTAACGCCTGGTCCACGTTTAATGATCGACGAACCCCAGATCTTCTGGGCTGTTATCATGTCGATGTTCATTGGCAACCTCGTACTATTGATCCTGAACCTGCCGTTGATCCCTTACATTGCGAAAATCCTTGCTGTTCCTCGCAATTACTTGATCCCGTTCATCCTGTTTTTCACCCTCATGGGCGCCTACATCGGCCAAAACAACGCCACCGAACTTCTGCTGCTTGTAGGCTTTGGCATTTGCGCGACAGCGTTGAAATTCGCTGACTATCCTTTGGCACCGCTGTTGATTGGGTTTATCCTAGGAGGAATGATGGAGGATAACTTCTCACGCGCTATGCAGCTTTACGATGGTATCGGGTTCATTTGGGAACGCCCAATGACACTCGGTCTGTTGGTCATTGCCGCGATCTTGGTGGTTCTTCCCAGCTTCCGAGCGCGCCGGGCCAAGCATCGTGCAGCAGGTGTTGCAGACGGGGATTGAGGTTGGCGAAACAGTTTGCGCACGTATTTGAATAAACCTTTCAATTCGCTATTTCTTTGGCAACGCCCGTGCGTTCTTCAGGCAATCTTTAAAAACGCCCTCTAGGCCGTCGGGATCGGTTAGTCGATCCTCTGGGATCGCCACGTAGCCCCTCATCACTGATCCGTATTGGATGACTTCGCCGGTCCTGAATTCCTCGGCGTAGGAAATGCGGTCTTCTTTTGACATACGGAGGCACACAACTCCGGCTTTGTCCAAGAAGCTGAACATATTGCCGTTCATTGAGGTATAAGGATTAGCCTTGCCCTTAACCCGATCCTGAAAAAAGCGTTCCACAAGTTCGCGATAGACTGTTAGGTTTTCTTGCTCGGCCATTTGTTGATGCTCCTAACGTGTGATCCTTAGCTGTGCGACGGCGACTGTCCGGAAGGGGCGGTGTAGGGGCGGGTGACGTCCTTCACGCGGCATTCCAAAGCCTCTACCGAAACGCGGATTGCGCCGTCACCGGCCAGCAGAATGGTCAGATGCCCTGCGGTTTCGTCAATGGATTCGAAATCTACGGAAAGCACGGACAGGACAACGTCTTTGTCGCTGCGATCAATGCCCTGCGACGAGATATTGGTCACATTGTCGACAGCAAATACCGACTGCACACGCTCTGGCTTGGTTGCGTCTGAGGTTGAGAGTTCCCAGCGAAAGCGGTTGAGCAAAATGCCGAACTGACGGGACTTGGCGTTCCAATTCATCTCGGTGATCGGAAAAATTGCGTCTTGGATCAGCGCCGATAGGATTTCGAGGTCATCGAGATCCAAGGCGGCAATATTGACCGGCTTTTCGCGGCCGTCTTCGAAGGTTGCGTCTTGCACCACTACTCTTGCACCCTTTCGATATGAGCACCGATCTGGCTCAGTTTGTCTTCAACCCGTTCATAGCCGCGATCCAAGTGGTACACGCGTTTCACGAGCGTTTCGCCTTCGGCTGCGAGGGCTGCAAGGATGAGTGAGACCGAGGCGCGAAGATCAGTCGCCATAACCGGTGCACCTTTGAGCGTTTCAACTCCGGTGACGGTTGCGGTGCCACCGTGTACGTCAATTTGCGCGCCCATGCGCATTAGCTCAGGGGCATGCATAAAACGGTTTTCGAAGATCTTTTCTTCAAGGACCGAAACACCAGCGGCGGTTGTAAGTGCGGCCATCATTTGTGCTTGAAGGTCGGTTGGAAAGCCCGGAAACGGCTGGGTCACGACGTCCACGGCTTTAACGCGATCTCCGCGGCGACGCACCAACAGTCCGCGTTCTGTCTCACTAACATCAACGCCTGCCGCGTCGAGTTTTTCCGAGAACGCTTTCACAAGAGAAAGGCGACCACCGAGGCACTCGACCTCGCCACCCGCAATTACAGGGGCCAGCATGTATGTGCCCAGTTCAATCCTGTCCGTAACGACTTCGTGTGTGGCACTTCCGAGGCGGTCGACACCTTGGATGGTGATCTCTGACGTGCCTTCGCCTTCGATCTGCGCACCCATTTTCTTTAGGCACGATACTAGATCGACGATTTCAGGTTCGCGAGCCGCGTTCTTCAGGATGGACGTGCCCTTGGCCAGAGATGCCGCCATAACAAAGTTCTCGGTTGCACCGACCGAGGCAAATCGCATGTTGTAAACGCCGCCTTTAAGACCGCCGATAGGCGCGTTGGCGTGCAGGTATCCGTCACGCAATTCTACGACCGCACCAAGGGCCTCCATGCCCTCGATGTGCAGATCCATGGGGCGCGCACCGATCGCGCATCCGCCCGGGAGCGAAACAACCGCTTTTCCCAAACGGGCCAACATCGGACCCAACACAAGGTTCGAGGCCCGCATCTTGCGAACGATTTCATAATCAGCAATGTGGTTGTCCATGCTGTGGCTGGACATTGCGATAACCTTGCCATCTTGAAGCGTCGAAATCTCGGCGCCGAGCGATTGCAGAAGTTCGGTCATTGTCTTGATGTCAGACAGGCGCGGCGCGTTTGTTAAGGTCAGCGGTTCTTCGCTTAACAATGTTGCTGGCATCAATGTCAGACAGGCGTTTTTCGCGCCTGCAATCGGAACCTGCCCACTTAGCGGTCCATTTCCACGTACTAGAATCGAATCCATTAGGTTTTGCCCTTGTCCTCGGCCTCGGCGCTTTTCCCTGCAACACGTGCCTTGGTTTGGGCTTTGCGCTTTGCCATGTTGGCTTTTAGCGCTGCCTTCAGCCGATCATCACGTGAATTTTGTGCTGTCTGGGAATTGTCGCGAGTGTTTTTTTGTTTCATGCTAATCTCTGTAACCCAGACATGAATAAGGGTCCAGATTACGCTTGCGCAGGCATTCGATTGGGGCTAATCACCCGCCACGCTTATTGTGTAGGCCGCAGTAGCTCAGTGGTAGAGCGCACCCTTGGTAAGGGTGAGGTCGGGAGTTCGATCCTCCCCTGTGGCACCATCCTTCTAACAGTGTAAATCTTCAGTTGTTTGACGTTGGATTTTCGTCGACACGATGTAGTTGCCATACGCACCAAATTGCGAAGGTTGACCTTGCAATTATATTGGGCGAGTGATTTATCTATCTTCTATTCTAGATTGCATTTTTGAGCGTATATTTTGAAGTTTGCCTACTGGTTATTCACTGCCTTCGTCGGGGCCGCCACCGTCGGATTGACGATTTTCTATTTCAAGGGCGCACCGATCACTCAATCTCCTCCGCCCGCTGTCTCAAAAGGTATCGAGACGATAGAATCTGATGTCTTCGGACAAGTGTATTTCATTCACGATTCGGACACTGGCGTCGTCAAGACGACCTTGTCCTTCCCGTCGGGAGAGGCCCGCAATCCTTACTCCGAAGGCATGGCGCATTATGTAGAACACCTAGCTTGGGCCAGCGCGTTCACCGAGGCATCTGGTGCCAAAAATCACGCACGCCATTCCAACGCGAGCACAACGGAATTTTCGACGAATTACTGGATGAAGTCATCCTCACGCAATCTACGCTCGACCGTTGAGACCCTAATTTCCGTTGCCGATCCATTGACCGTCAGTCCGCAATTCGCTGCCGAGGAACGCGATATAATTTTGCGAGAGTATGAGTTTCGACAGGCTGAAAAACCGTTGCTACCGATTGTTTTTGGGATGAACAGTGATCTCTACAGTAATGGGCCGTTGTCGCGATCAGTTCTTGGAACACCTGACAAGATTTCAAAGTATTGGTTCGCCAACGCAAAAAAACTTCACCAAGCAAGTCACAACTTGTCTGAGGCGACGTTGGTCATCTACGGCGATGTGCCAAAACAGCGGGTTAAAAGCCTGTTGGCCAGTTTGGATGTGCCTAGGATTTCAAGGACGAGCGTAAAAAGACCTGACTTAATCGCAACCGATTTTAAGCCATTTCGAAACAGTGTTCAGATGAAACGGCCCGGTATTGTCGAGGATACTTATTTATATAAAAGCCTTGCCCCGCTGCCGGATTGCGGTTCCGTAGCGCGTTGCGATCTTATCATTTGGTTAAGCTATTGGATCTTGGATTCTCCGATGCAGGGGGGTGTGGCGGGACCGCTTCGTTTTGATGACTTTATCACCCGAAGTTTCTGGATGGATTTCAATATGGTCGGAACAAGCCATGCTTTGCTTGAGTTTGATGCCGTGCCCGACCGCGATGCAAACTTAAACGACATTGATCGGGTCTTTGAAAAAGCTCTGCGGGTTGCGTTTGAAGGCGGCATTCCACAGCAATCGTTTGATCGCGCAAAGCAGCAACTGACAGAATACCTCGGGTCGTTTGAGTATCTAGAAGACTACAACGCCGAACAAACTGCCCTTCTGCTAAGCCGAGGGGCCGAGGTGTATTCTTACGATGAAGAGATCCAAGCGCTAAAGGGCATTCAACTTAGCGACATTCAGGGTTTCCTTGCGCATTTTTCAAATACCAGCCGGACGGCTGTTCGGAAAGTATATTCAGAATAGATTTTGGACATTATATGAAAAATTTCATCCTGGCCGTTTTTGGCACTTTGACGCTTGCTTCTTGTCAGCAAGAGGGTAGCCGCGAGGTTACGAGCGAAATCTCGCCAGCAGGCCATCCCTTTACCTTTATGCCGATTTACGAAGATGGCGTAACTGACATCACCATTGAAATCGCATGGCCGACGACATGGGCATATGAAGCGGACAAGAACCCAGCTGTGCCGCTTGTTGCCTCACGCGCCATTCTGTCTGGCGGAACAAGTGAACTGTCCCCGCAGGATGTATTGATCTTGTTTGAGGATAAAAATGCGTATGGGGATATGTTGGCTCAGCCCCAACATATCATAGGTTCGATTTCGTTTCCAAAAGAGCACATCGATGAAATTCTAGATGTGGTACAGGAAATGCTTGCGCGACCGCAATTCAATGACAGATGGCTTGAACGTGAGAAATCTGAGTTCGCAAGTCGTATCGCGACCAATAATTCCACGACGAACTTCAGGATTTGGACCGCCGCTCGGTTCGCGATTTTTGGGGATCAACCCGCAAATCAAAGTCTCAGTCTTACTGATCCAGAAATTATTGCGGCAGTCGATCAAAGCGACGTGCGTCGTTGGCATCGGGACGTCATTGGCAAAACCGGTGTGACTGTTGTTGTGACGGGCGCAATCTCGGCCGACGATGCTGGCAATGCTGTTGATCGCCTACTTGCAGACCTACCCGAAGGGCACCCGGTCGAGCTTCAATCCGCCCAAGGGAATTATGCGCCGGTAGAAATTTATTTACATGATCCAGAGGCCCCTCAAACCATGATTGGGTTTGTTGGGAAGTTGCCAATCGATGAAGAGGGTATTCACTACGAAGACCATCTGGCGATGGGGTTCTTTTCGCGTGCCGGTCAGTCGCCGTTGTTTGACGCACTGCGCACCGAGTTGCGAGCGAGCTATCAAATGTTTGGCGGCAATTCGGCCTATGATCGCAACAACCCATTTTTGTTCATTGGCGGAGGCGTTGAAGCCAACAAACTTGTTGAGGCAAGGGACGTCATAAAACAGACCTACGATTCTTACCGCGTAAATCCTAACATGGAGGGCTTTAGCCAATTTCGCGCGGGCTTGGCCGATCAAGTCGCCGAAAACGTCAGCTATGTGGATATGGCAGCCCGCGGAATACTTGACGCACGACTGAACTTGATCGATCCATCCTATGTGCCAAACGCTGGCGATAAGGTTACCAACACGCGAGCTATGGATGTAAGCGACCGAATGGCCAAAAGTTACCCGCGTGGTGATCAGCTGATTGTTCTAGCAGTAGGCCCGAATCCCTCCGATTTGCCTGGGGCATGTGTAATCACCCAACCTGAACAGGCTGTGGATTGTCGGTAGGGTGTTAGCGCCCTTTCCACACTGGATCGCGCTTTTCAGCAAACGCCTTTGCGCCCTCAAGCTGATCTTCTGAACGATAAAGTTTTTCGACAGAACCCAGTTGGCTCTTGGTAATGCGATTCATAGCGTCTTGAAATTTGCTGTCCTCGGCGTCGCGTACGATTTCCTTGATGGCCGCGTAAACTAGGGGCGGACCCGAGGCCAACAGACGCGCCAATTCCCATGCACGGTCCATGAGTTGATCGCCAGCGACGATCTCGTTGACAAGACCCCAGCGGTTGGCCTCTTGGACGTCGAACCAGCGACCTGTAAGCAGGAGTTCCATCGCGATATGATAAGGAATGCGTTTGGGCAGTTTGACGCTGGCAGCGTCGGCCACAGTGCCTGAACGGATTTCCGGCAGCGCAAAACTTGCGTGATCCGCAGCGATGATGATGTCCGCAGAAAGCGCCAGCTCTAGACCTCCGCCACAGGCAATTCCGTTCACGGCTGCAATCACCGGTTTGTTCATAGCGCGCATTTCTTGCAATCCGCCAAATCCGCCGACGCCATAGTCTCCGTCAACGGCATCACCGTCGGCTGCCGCTTTCAAATCCCAGCCAGGGCAAAAGAATTTCTCACCACCGCCCGTTAAAATTGCCACACGCAATTCTGGATCATCACGAAAGTCCTGAAAAACGTCACCCATGATCTTACTGGTTGCCAAATCAATCGCATTGGCTTTTGGACGATCAAGAGTGACCTCAAGAATTGCGCCTTCACGGCGGGTTTTTATTGGGGACATGACTATGCCTTTCGAATGAGGGCGTCTGCTGCAATCGCCCGTTCAGGCGTACAAATAAGCGGGTTAATCTCAACTTCGCTGAGCGTGTCTGAGTTTTCAAGTACGTAAGATTGAACAGCGTCGACCGCATCAAGAATGGCGTCCAAATTTGCGGCTGGTTTACCGCGATATCCGTTCAGAAGCGCAGCGGAGTTCAACGACATAAGTGCCGTTTGAATATCGGCGCGATCAGAAGGCACCAACAAAGATGCTGTGTCCTTAAGGATTTCGGTCAAGATGCCGCCGGCGCCAAGGGTCAAGACGAACCCATGTGCAGGATCCTTTGTGACGCCAATGATCAGCTCAGCCACACCACCTGTTACCATTTCTTCGACGAGAAATGATTTTACGGGCATTTGACCGGCGGCGCCTTGAACCTCTGCTGGCGTCATTAAGTTTAGGGCGACCGCATTAGCTTCGGTCTTATGAGCGATGCCTTCGCCCTTCAATACGACAGGAAACCCAATGCGCTCAGCTATTTCAGCAGGGTTACTACCCGCTTCCGATTTAGGTGTATCGAGGCCGAAAGCACCCAGCGCTGCCTTCGCGCTAGCCTCAGAAAGAGTTGTTTGATCGTTCGCTTTCATTGAAGGTATGCAGAGGTCCAATGGCGAAGGTTTTCCGATTTTCGAGGCAGTTTCGGCAGCCTCCATTGCCTCGGTCAAACCCATCAATGGCACCACTCCACCTTTCATCAAGCGTGTGCAGATGTTCTCGGGCAAAAGCTCAGGCAGGGTGGCAACAACGGCGACATTGATCCCTGTGTTCGCGCGCACATTTAAAGCAGCATTTGTGGCAAATTCCCAATCAATAGGATCGCAACGATCGCTTCTTGGATAGTCTAGAATGATCATCAAAAGCGCTAAATTTGGATCAGCCATTGCGGACCAAGCAGCGGTCATAGCGGCCTCGTCTCGCCATATGTAGGTGTGATAATCAAGCGGATTGGCCAGCGCGACCATAGGGCCGAGCGCCGCGGACAGGGCTGTGGTTTGAGCGGCGCTGAGCGGTGGGAAAATAAGATCAAGGTTGTGCGCGGTGTCGGCCGCCAAGCTCGCTTCACCGCCTGAACAGGATATGGAGCCGATGCGGTTTGATGCAATCGGACCTGTTAAGTGTAACAGTTTCAAGGTCTCCAAAAACGTGGTCAGACTGTGAACCCTTGGTATGCCGAGCCGCGCAAGAAGAGCGTTCGCACCAGCGTCTCCACCAGCTAGGGAGGCGGTATGAGAGATGGTAGCCGCCTGAGCCTCAGTGCTCTTGCCAACTTTTAGCGCAACTATGGGCTTGCCGAGACGATGAGCTTTGCGGGCCAAACTCTCCCAGCCCGGAAGGTCGCCAAACCCTTCGATATGTAGCCCGATGGCTGTGACCCTCGTGTCATCTAGTAGAGCCGACGCAATATCGGCTTGGGTGGTCTGGGCCATGTTACCGCAAGCGACCATATAGGCGATTGGCAAGCCGCGCGATTGCATGGTCAAATTGATGCCAATGTTCGAACTTTGCGTAAGAATGGCGACCCCACTATCAACACGCGTACAGCCGTGTTGATCCGGCCAAAGCAAAGCGCCATCAAGCGCGTTTATGTAGCCATAACAATTGGGTCCTAGAATAGGCACGTCACCTGCAGCATCCAGCAGTCGATCCTGCAACCTAGTGCTCTCGGAGTCTTCCGCAGCGGCTTCCGAGAAACCAGACGCAAAACAAACGGCACCACCGGCCTTCATTTCTGAAAGCTCGCGGACGACATCTATTGTAGCAAACCGGTTGATGCCGACAAAACTTGCGTCTGGTGCCTCTGGCAGATCTTGAAGGGTTTTGAAAACACCTTCGCCGCCCTTTGGGTTTACGCGCCAGACGTCGCCGTCGAACCCCATTTTGCGGCATTGCTCAACAACAAGATTGCCCCAAGCGCCGCCACCAATGACGGCAATGCGTTGCGGACGAAAAAGGCGGGAAAGCTCACGTTTCATATTGAGTGCCCGATTGCGCTGAAAGTGTAGGAGCCTCCGCCGGAGGTATTTTGAGCAAGATAAAGCAAGTAAATCTTAACCAATGCTCGATATTCCATAAAGCGCGGAACAGGCTGAGGAGCCGATGACCGTGCAAGGTAAAGCCCCCTGCTTTTCATAGCAGGGGGTAAGTCGCATTTTATGTTGCAAAAAATACCTCGGGAGAGCGCGAGAGGGCTGCGCCCTCTCGTCTCTGTCGGATTGCCGAAGGCAATTCGAAACACGTTCATGCACCCAATGGGCGCAAAAGATCGCGGCTGATAATATGGCGTTGTATTTCGCTGGTACCGTCCCAGATGCGTTCAACACGGGCATCACGCCAAAAGCGCTCGATCGGGAAATCGTCCATCAGTCCCATTCCGCCAAAAATTTGTAGTGTTGTATCGGTGACTCGTGCAAGCGCTTCTGATGCATAAAGCTTGGCACTGGCAATTTCTCGGTTTGCCGGTAGACCCTGATCCAGTCTCCAAGCAGCGGCAAGGGTTAACCAATCGGCAGCATCTATCTCGGTAATCATGTCGGCGATTTGGAAGCTCACACCCTGAAATTTTCCAATCGGTTGACCAAATTGCTTGCGTTCCGCTGAATAGTTTAGCGCATAGTCAAAGCAGCGGCGGGCACGCCCGACTGAAAAGGCTGCAACGGTCAAACGAGTCGCATAAAGCCATTCGTTCATAACGGCAAAGCCGCCATCAACTTCGCCTAGCACTTGCGCATCCGGCAGGCGGCAATCGTCGAACGTAAGGATGTAGTTCCTATAGCCCTTGTGGCTGACCGAATTGTAGCCCTCACGTGCTTCAAAGCCAGGGGTGCCTCGGTCCACTAGGAATGTTGTGATCCGCTTTTTCGGGCCTTTCGGGGTTTCGTCAACGCCGGTGGCAATAAAGACGATGAAGAAATCCGCGTGCTCGGCGCCTGAAATGAAGTGTTTTGAGCCGTTTATGATCCAATCACCACCCTCGCGTACTGCTTGGCACTTCATGCCACGCACATCACTGCCAGCATCCGGTTCGGTCATTGCTAATGCGTCCATCCGTTCTCCTCGGACGGCAGGCAGTAAGTAGCGTTCGCGTTGCTCTTCGTTGCAGGCCATCAGAATGTTTTGCGGGCGACCGAAGAAATGCGTAAGGGCCATTGATCCGCGTCCGAGCTCTCGTTCGACGAGGGTGAAGTCAATATGGCTAAGGCCTGCGCCGCCGACCTCTTCAGGGAAATTACAGGCGTAAAAACCTAGGTCGAGGCACTTTTGCTTGATCTCTTGTCCAAGCTCCAAGGGCACTTGTCCTGTGCGTTCGACTTCGGCTTCGTGAGGGTAGATTTCTTTTTCAACAAAGCTGCGGACCGTCGAAACGATCATTTCTTGTTCTTCAGACAGGCCGAAATGCATATTTGAATTCCCATATTTGCTGTCAGAATGAAATACCGGCTTGTGTGAACCTGTCGTGCACAATTAGGCTAATACTGTGCATAGTTGGATAGAATCATGCAAATTCCGCAAGTTGTGAATGTTCTGTTGTTTGAGGCGTTCTCAAATCATTGCCTGGCCAACGCGATTGAACCTTTGCGGGCGGCAAACACATTGTCCCGTCAAACTTTGTATGATTGGCGATATCACACGATGGACGGTGAGCCTGTCGCCAGTTCCAGCGGATTGTCGATTTCACCCGATGGACAGCTAAAGGACGCACGTGGCGACATTCTGTTGGTTATGCCTTCCTACGATTTCAGAAAACACGCCACGTGGCACGCGACCCGCGGTCTAAACGCTGCTTCGAAGCGCCACGCACAAGTTGCGGGTCTAGACACCGGCAGTTGGCTTTTGGCGGAAGCGGGTTTGCTTAATGGCTATCAGGCAACCATCCATTGGGAGGAGCTTGTAGCCTTTGAGGAAGCATTTCCTGAAGTTGAGGCACACCGTGAGAGATATGTTATAGATCGCGACCGCGTAACTTGCTCGGGTGCAATGGCGACGTTTGATCTGATATTACGATTGATAGTTGATAAGCACGGACCGCTTCTCGCGATGGAGGTGGGGCAATTGTTTATGTCGACTGGGGATGTCGGCGCAGTCGGGTTGATGCGCAATCCATCGAGCAGGATCATTCAACGCGCGATATCATGCATGCAGTCTCACCTTGAGAACCCGTTGCTTTTGTCCGAGATTGCCAGCCAAGTTGGATGCGCGCAAAAGTCACTAGAGCAAAAAATGCAGCAGGAGATGAAGGTAACTCCGCAGGCAGTATACCGACGGCTTCGATTGGGTTTAGCACGTAAGTTGGTTCAAGAAAGCGACATGCCCATTGCCGAGATTGCAGGCCGATGTGGGTATGAAAACGCAAGCGCCATGACGCGGGCGTTTAGGCACGAGTTTGCGATAACGCCAAGCAAGCTGCGGGTTCAACTTGGCGGAATATAGCTATAAAAAACGATGGGGGTTTAGATAATCTGCCCGCCGGATGTGTCACAGCGGGCAGATTGAATGGTTCAGATTACTGGTAGTAACCCAGTGTAAATACTGGCGAGAAGCTCGCGAAATCGTATCCACCGCCAAGAACGATGTCGTTCTGCATATAGGCTGCGATCGCGTCATAGCCGATCATGCCGGTCGAAACGTAGTATGTTACGCCGCCGCCGAAGCCAAAATCGCTGCCGGATACGCCCGACAAAACACCCATTTGTGGGCTGTTGCCGCCAATGGCCCAAGTCGCGCCGATCATGTAGCTGGTGTCAGCCTGTGCCGCAGGTGCTGCGACAAGAGCTGCAAGAGAAGCTGCTGCTAGTAGTTTTTCATGTGTCTGCCTTTTGCTCAATTTAGTGTTTTTATGGCGGCACAGTACCACAAGAATTAGGGAATGCAGCGATTTTCTATCGAAAGGATCTAAATTGGTCCCAAAAAACCACGAATACGTACTGATGGCTTGCGTCATGGGCGTGAAACTGTAGAAAACTTTCGCAAGTAGGTGGGCGATAGGTCCGCAAAACCAATGACCATCCGGCATTTTACCGGAACATCGCAAGGATCAAAAATATGAAAAGCGTACTGGACCAACTTAGGGAAATGACGGTCGTTGTGGCGGATACCGGCGAAGTTGAGGCTGTAAAGACTTATAAGCCGGTCGATTGCACAACAAACCCATCTCTGGTTCTTGCGGCGATTAAAGATCCTGCGTCTTCAGCTTTGATAGCCAGTGAAATCGAAAAAGGCCGCGCAGCCGGTCTAAATGCCGAACAAATCACTGACCTTTTGACAGTGGCCGTCGGCGCTGAGCTGGCTGGCTTGGTTCCCGGGCGCGTTTCGACCGAAGTTGATGCGTGTTTGTCATTCGACACCGATGCATCCATTGCCCGCGCACGTGACATCATCGCGGAATACGCAAAACGTGGAATTTCCAAAGACCGCATCCTGATTAAACTAGCGGCAACTTGGGAAGGTATTCGCGCCGCCGAGGTTCTTCAGGCCGAAGGCATTGATTGTAATCTGACGCTGATCTTCGCCAAGGCCCAAGCAATAGCTTGTGCGGACGCAGGCGCGTTTCTTATCTCACCATTCGTTGGGCGGATCACTGACTGGTTCAAAAAAGCCGAGGGTCGCGATTCATACGAGCCGAATGAGGATCCAGGTGTTTTGTCAGTTCGCGCGATCTACGACTATTATAAGTCGAATGGCATCAATACGATTGTCATGGGTGCGTCTTTCAGAAGCGTGGATCAGATCAAGGGCCTCGCGGGGTGTGATAACTTGACGATCGCTCCGAAGCTGCTTGAGATTATGGCCAATCAAGACGAACCGCTTGAACGGATCCTTTCACCTGATACGGCCAGCGGTGTCGCCCCAATTTCGATGGGTGAGGCTGAATTTCGTTGGGCTCTGAACGCTGATCCAATGGCAACAGAAAAGCTATCAGAAGGCATTCGCAACTTTGACGCGGACCACAAAAAACTGATTGCTTTGGTCGCTGAACGTCTCTGATAAGACAGCTTAGTTTGAATTTTCGGCCGGGGGGACAGTTGAACTGGATCCTCGGCCTTTCTTTTGAGCGACCTAGATAGCTTGCGCTTCGTAACCAGCAGACTTCATTGCGGCCAAAACGCTTTCTTGGCTCATATTGCCCGATACCGTCACGCGGCGCTTTTCAAGATCGCAGGTCACGGTCGCATCGCTATCGATTTCGGATAAGGCTTGTTCAATAGCAGCGGTGCAATGGCCGCAGCTCATTTCAGGGACACTAAATATCATAAAGGGCCTCGTGGTGACTGATGATTTCATCAAATTATAGATGCCTAAATGGCAAACGGCCACATTCAAGTTTATTAATATGGCCTTGAGGTCTTTGAGGCAGAGGCGCTAAATGTAAAGCAACCTTGTTGCCCAGTTGTGCGGTGAAGAATGTCTTTTCGAGTAACCATTTCAATTGAATCTATGTCCTGCGCATCCTGCGTTGGACGCGTCGACCGCGCGCTCTCGGCGTTAGAGGGTGTAGAAGACGTCGCGGTCAATTTGACCAGCGAAACGGCGATGTTATCCGTTAAAGACGCGACCACCGTGGTTGCGGCGTCTGAGGCACTTGGCAAATTGGGCTATCCAGCGCGCAAGTCTGAGGTGGTCTTAAACGTTTCGTCGATGTCATGCGCTTCGTGTGTTGGGCGGGTTGATCGGGCTTTGGCAGCGGTGCCGGGCGTTTTGGACGTGAACGTCAATCTGGCTTCGGAAACCGCGACCGTATGTTATTTGGAAGAGGCAACCGACCCCGCGTCGCTGGCCGCATCCGCAACCAAAGCAGGCTATCGCGCAGAGGTCGTTCAATCTGTTGCCACGCTCGACCATTCTGCCCGCAAGCAGGAAGAGGCCGCAAAACTAGCAATCAAGACGATCTTCGCGGCTGTCCTTGCATTGCCTGTGTTTGCGCTGGAAATGGGCGGGCATTTGATCCCTGGGATGCACGGGCTTATCGGACGTACGATTGGCCACCAAACCAGTTGGCTTGTTCAATTTGCACTAACGACGTTGGTACTGGCAGGGCCTGGACGGCAATTTTATCTGAAAGGAATACCGGCACTTCTAAAGGGTGCGCCGGACATGAACAGTCTGGTCGCTGTCGGAACTGGCGCGGCCTATCTTTATTCGCTGACGGCAACATTTGCGCCTAGTCTTTTACCAAGCGCGGTGCGTGCTGTGTATTTTGAAGCCGCTGCCGTTATTGTGGTTTTGATCCTAATAGGGCGGTACTTGGAAGCGCGCGCCAAGGGACGAACCGGCGCCGCAATTCAAAAGCTACTAGGACTTCAAGCCCGCACGGCCCGCGTTCTGAGGCAGGGTGAGGCTGTCGAGGTC
Organism: Paracoccaceae bacterium; assembly: GCA_029244725.1. Lineage (GTDB taxonomy): Bacteria > Pseudomonadota > Alphaproteobacteria > Rhodobacterales > Rhodobacteraceae > JASMHC01. The sequence continues at coordinate 63,134 of JAQWQJ010000030.1, read as the reverse complement.
GCGATTGAGGATTTGCTGGTGAGCGAGATTGTTCAGGTTCGTCCCGGAGAACGTATCGCTGTTGACGGGCAGGTGTGCGGCGGTGAAAGCCATGTGGACGAAAGCATGATTACGGGCGAGCCCTTGCCTGTGCTGAAAACCGAAGGGGCAATGGTGACCGGCGGAACAGTAAATGGTGCCGGGGCTTTTCGGTTTAGGGTCACTCGGATAGGGGCGGATACCACCCTTTCGCAGATCATTCGGATGGTCGAACAGGCGCAGGGGGCGAAACTGCCGATCCAGAGCCTCGTTGATAAAATCACGATGTGGTTCGTGCCTGCGGTGATGGCTGCAGCGGTATTAACCGTTGTTGTTTGGCTGATTGTTGGACCACAACCGGCATTAACATTGGCTATGGTTGCCGGAGTTTCAGTCCTGATTATCGCGTGCCCTTGCGCCATGGGTTTGGCGACGCCGACCTCGATTATGGTGGGCACTGGTCGAGCTGCCGATCTAGGGGTGTTGTTCCGAAAAGGGGATGCGCTGCAAGAGCTGTCGTCGATAAGTGTAGTGGCCTTAGACAAAACCGGCACGATCACCGAAGGACGACCCGAGTTGACAGATGTTATTCTAGCCGGGGGCTTCACTCGCGACGAAGTCTTGGTGTTGGCCGCTGCGGTCGAGCGACAGTCCGAGCATCCGATTGCGCAAGCCATTTTACGAACCGCGCCTGAGAGCGTACCAGCCATTGAAGATTTCAAGTCTATTACCGGCTACGGCGTGACGGCGACAGTTTCTGGCAAAGCAGTGGCAGTAGGGGCAGGGCGGTTGATGAAGCAACAAGGCTTCGCGCTGGGGGCTCTCGGTGACGATGCAACTGAGTTGGCGCAAAACGGGCGCACGGCTTTGTTTGTGGCCGTTGATGGCAAGTTGACAGCAGTGCTTGGCGTGTCTGATCCAGTGAAGCCGTCCAGCAAGGCGGCGATTGCTGCACTTAAAGCGCAAGGGCTAAAGGTCGCGATGATCACAGGTGACAAGCGCGAAACCGCAGAAGCTATCGCGGCCGAGATTGGTATCGACGAAATCGTTGCGGACGTGCTGCCCGATGGCAAAGTCGACGCATTGTCGAGGCTTTCATCCCAGGGCCAAAAAATCGCGTTTGTCGGTGATGGGATAAATGACGCGCCCGCGCTTGCGCATGCCGACGTGGGCATCGCGATTGGTACCGGAACAGATATCGCGATTGAGTCTGCAGATGTTGTTTTGATGTCAGGCGATCTAAGTGGCGTAGTCAATGCGGTTGAAATCTCGCGTCGGACCATTCGCAATATCCGCCAAAACTTGTTCTGGGCGTTCGGCTATAACACCGCGCTTATCCCCGTCGCGGCGGGTGTTCTTTATCCAATGTTGGGCATCCTATTGTCGCCTATGCTGGCGGCAGGCGCGATGGCGTTGTCGTCAGTGTTTGTATTGACCAACGCGCTCAGACTTCGGAAAGTTGCACCGATTATTCGCGACGAAAAATAACGCACGCTAGATTTGTTGTACACCGCGATCACGGACGCTTTCCATCGACACATACGTCGAGGTTGAGGCCATGTGTGGCAGTTGCGAAACGCTTTCACTTAACACCCGACGATAAGCGCCGATATCACTGGTGCGGATTTTCACGAGATAATCAAAGCCACCAGCAATCATATGGCATTCCTCGACCTCGGGGATCGCGCGGATTGCTTTGTTGAATGCCTGCAACGCTTTCTCACGGGTGTCGGACAAGCGGACCTCTAAGAACGCGACATGCTGCAAGCCAAGCTTTTTGGCGGACAGCTCTGCGCGATAACCTGTGATAACGCCGGTGGTCTCTAACCGCTTCACACGCGCAATGACGGGGGTCTTTGACAGGCCGACCTGTTTGGCCAAATCCGTCATCGAAACGCGGGCGTCGTTGGTCAGGATGTTCAAAATGGCTTGGTCGATTCTGTCGGATAACTCGCTAGAGGACATTTGATCACCTAAGTTTCACGATAAATTTGGCCTGATAGTCTACAAAATAGGAAATTATGGCCCAAACGTCCATATCGAAAGAACTATAATACACGGGACAAACAGGAGCGCCGATGATGATAGCCTTAGACCCCAGATGGGACCGCAATAAGCGCCGCAGTGAAGCCGGCCTTATGGCTGAGATGGTAAAGCTGGCTGATCTCGATGCCGCGCGCCGAGCAGGGATTGTGCAACAGGCCGCAAGACTGGTCACGTCAATACGGTCTGCTTCGCGTCCCAGCATGATGGATGTCTTTTTGGCGGAATACGGCCTGTCCACCGACGAAGGCGTTGCGCTCATGTGTTTGGCCGAGGCGCTGTTGCGGGTTCCCGATGCCCAAACGATTGATGCGCTGATTGAGGACAAAATCGCGCCTTCGGATTGGTCCACCCATATCGGCAAATCTTCGTCGCCAATGGTGAACGCTTCAACATGGGGATTGCTGTTGACTGGTAAGGTTCTTGACGATCCTGATCCCGGAATTGCGGGTCGATTGCGTTCGATGATTAAGCGCGTGGGTGAACCTGTCATTCGCAAAGCAGTTGCGGGTGCAATGCGCGAAATGGGCAGACAGTTCGTACTTGGACAAGATATCGAAGCGGCGATGAAGCGGGCCTCAAAGACCGAGGCGAATGACTTCACTTATTCCTACGACATGCTGGGCGAAGCGGCTATGACGGCGGCAGATGCACGCGGCTACGCCAATGCCTATGATAAAGCGATTGAGGCGATTTCTTCGCGCTGCACCCAAACTGAAATCGCCGAAAATCCAGGGATTTCGATCAAGCTATCGGCATTGCACCCCCGGTATGAGGTCGCAAAAACTGCGCGTGTGATGTCCGAATTAGTGCCAATTCTAAAGCAACTGACGCGCAAGGCCGCGGCGGCTGGAATGGGCCTGAACATTGATGCCGAGGAAATGGATCGTCTCGGGCTGTCTATGGCTGTTATCGAAGAGGTTCTGTCCGATCCCGCGCTTGCGGGATGGGATGGCTTTGGCGTCGTCGTTCAAGCGTATGGTCGACGGGCGGGGGATATCCTCGAAGGGCTTTACGAAATGGCGCAGCGGTATGATCGCCGCATAATGGTGCGCTTGGTTAAGGGGGCCTATTGGGACACCGAGATTAAGCATGCACAGGTGGAAGGTCTAAGTGATTTTCCGGTCTTTACACAGAAGGTCGCAACGGACGTTAGCTACATTGCTAACGCAAAGCGATTGCTTGGCATGACCGACCGGATATATCCGCAATTTGCCACGCACAACGCGCACACCGTCGCGACGATTTTGCATTTGGCTGATGCGATTGATCCCTCAATGTATGAGTTTCAGCGCCTGCACGGAATGGGCGAGGCGCTTCATGCGATTGTACAGCAAACTGAAGGAACTCGCTGTCGTATTTACGCACCGGTGGGGGCACATCGTGACCTGTTGGCCTATCTGGTGCGACGGTTGCTTGAGAACGGTGCAAACTCATCCTTTGTGAATAAGGTCGTCGACGAGGATGTCCCAGCTGATGAGGTGGTGGCATGTCCGTTTGACGCGTTGGCCGTCGCGCAGGGCAGTATCACTAAGGCCTCCGATCTTTATGCGCCAGAACGTGTGAATTCTGTGGGGTTTGATCTGTTTGATGTGACCAAACTTCAGGCAATTGAAGAGGCACGAGTGTTGCCGAAGGAGCTGGTAATAGGGCCGATTTTGGCCGGTCCAGTCAAGGGTGGCGCCGTCGAGCCATCTGTCAACCCGACCACGAGCGATGAAATTGCGACGGTCACATTGGCAAGTTTAGCCGACGTCGAAACAGCTTTTACCTGCGCGAAACCTTGGCAAGCCAGTAGGCAAGAACGGGCGGCGATCCTTAACCGCGCAGCGGACCTCTATGAGGCGGATTACGGCACCGTTTTTGCTCTTTTGGCGGCTGAGGCTGGGAAGACATTGATGGATTCGGTTGCGGAACTGCGAGAGGCCGTGGATTTTCTGCGGTTCTACGCGGGTGAAGGCGCAAAGTCAGAGCAACCTCCGCGCGGGATATACACCTGCATTTCGCCGTGGAATTTCCCTCTCGCGATATTCTCTGGTCAGATCGCCGCCGCTTTGGCTGCTGGGAACGCTGTGCTTGCAAAGCCGGCAGAGACGACGCCGGCGATTGCAGCTTGGGGTGTGCAAAAACTGCACGAGGCAGGCGTGCCGCGTGAGGCGTTGCAGCTTTTACCTGGCGAGGGGCACGACGTCGGCAATGCTTTAACTTCCGACAGCAGGGTCAACGGAGTGGCCTTTACCGGATCAACAGCAACCGCCCGCCATATCCAGCGGGCCATCGCGGAAAACTGTGCGCCAGGGACACCGTTGATCGCCGAGACAGGCGGATTGAACGCGATGATCGTGGATTCGACTGCACTGCCGGAGCAAGCGATCAGGGATATCGTCGCCTCGGCGTTTCAGTCGGCGGGGCAGCGATGCTCGGCATTGCGATGCCTATATGTGCAAAAGGATATCGGGCCTTCGTTTTTGAAGATGTTGATTGGCGCAATGAACGAATTAGAGATGGGCGATCCGTGGGATATTGCCGCTGACATTGGTCCGTTGATCACCACGAAAGCCGCGACCGACATCGACGCCTACATAGCGAAAGCGTCAAAGGACGGTCGCGTGAAACATCAGTTGGTGCGGCCAAGAACCGGTAATTTCGTTGCGCCGACGCTGATCGAGGTAACCGGGGTCGGTGATCTTGGGACCGAAGTGTTCGGCCCCGTTTTGCATTTTGCGACGTTTGAAAGCGATCAGCTTGACCAAGTGATCGAGGATATCAACGCGACAGGCTATGGCCTGACCTTTGGTTTGCACACACGCATTGATGATCGAGTTCAGAAAATCTCAGAAGCAGTTCATGCAGGCAACATCTATGCGAACCGAAATCAGATCGGTGCAGTCGTAGGCAGTCAACCTTTTGGGGGCGAAGGGCTATCAGGCACCGGTCCTAAAGCGGGTGGACCGTTTTACCTAAAGCGGTTTGTTTCAGGCCAGCCTGTTCTGCGTGGAGGCCAAGCGCTGGGCGTTGCAGACGCGCGGGAACTGGCAGAGAGCATAACTGCCGCGGCAACGCTGAAGGTCAAAGCCACCAGCATCATGCTTCCCGGACCGACGGGTGAGCTTAACCGTTTGACAACTATGCCTCGTAAGCCGTTGTTGTGCCTCGGGCCAAGTAAGGCCGCGGTCGAAGAACAGGTTTCGCTTGTTCAAGCGCTGGGCGGCGTAGCCCTTGGTGTCGATCAATGGCTCGATCCAAATTCCATCGCTGACCTTCCCGATTTTGGCGGGCTCATCTGGTGGGGCGATGCCACGTTGGGCAAGGAATATGCAACGGCTTTGGCCGATCGAGACGGTGCGATTATTCCGTTGATTTGTGGGTATCCTGATCATGCTCATGTCTTGATGGAGAGACACCTTTGCGTCGACACAACTGCCGCAGGTGGGAACGCTAGCTTGCTGGCCGCACAAGAGTGATCCTTAGCCCACCAACGGTTTAAGGGTTTTCCCAACAACCAGTTCAGACGGGCAAAACGAGTGCGTAATCTCTTCGTCAGGCTGGGTGATCGCCATGGAAATAGTCGTGCCTGCCATGCTACCGATACGCTGCGCGGGCAAACGCACCGTCGTAAGCGATGGCTCCATATCTTGAAAGGCTTTAAAGTGGCCGATGCCCAGAACCGACAATGACGAGGGCACATCCAGATCCAGACTACGGGCACAATTGATGACACCCCAAGCCAAAATATCGTTGCCGCAAAGAACAGCCGTCGGACGATCTGGGCTATCGAGTACGGGCAAAATAGCGGATTTTGCTGCAGAAACGCTGTAGGGCGACTCGATCGTCCAATGTGGTGAGATGTCGATGCCGGATTTCTCAAGAACGTGCATTACGCCCATATATCGATCTGCGGCACGATCATTGCCAGACAAAGGCGGGAAGATCAGCGCAATTTTCTTATGGCCACTGTCAACTAAATGCTGGGCGATCAACTTTCCAGCCTCGAAGTTGTTCGAGCCTACACAGGGCAGAGGGGCACTTTCATCGTAGTTCCAAATGATAATCGCGGGAATGCCCTGTTGTTCCAGCAACTCGTAGGTTTCCTGTCGATGCTCAGTGCCAATTAAAGCAACGCCATCAACACGATGCTCGAGCAGTTTGCGAACAACCGAATATTCTTGCTGAAGATCATAACCATGTGTCGCCAATAAGATCGTAAAGCCATTTTCAGCAACAGCTTCAGAGAAAGCTTGCACGACTTCGGCAAAAATTGCGTGGTCGATTGTGGGCACGATGAGGCCAATAGTACCGCTCCGAATACCGTGAATGGTTTGCGCGGCGCGGTTGCGAATGTAGCCCAATCGACGGACAACACGATCGATTTTTTTGCGTGTCGTGGGTTTCACAAGGTCGGGATGATTGAACGTACGCGACACCGTTGAAGGCGAGACGCCAGCAGCTTTTGCAACAGCAAATATGTCAGGTTTATCGTTCACTATCAGTACACTAACTTATATTTTTTGCAATTTTATGAAAACATTTGCAAAACTATTTTCATGAATTAGCTTAGTCTGTCAACAACTAGTCTCTGGGAGGGGCCCGTGGAGTTTTTGGGATATTTTGGCGAAGTGTTTACGCCATTTAGTTTTGGGCTGCTGCTAATCGGAACGATTGGCGGTTTGATATTAGGGGCCACGCCGGGTCTGTCACCGACGATGGCGGTCGCGTTGCTAATCCCATTCACGTTCCGCCTAGAGGCGGCACAGGGGCTGATACTTCTCGGGGCGGCATATACGTCGACCGTAGCCGGTGGCGCCGTCAGTGCCATTCTGCTGAAAATCCCAGGTGCGCCTGCGAATATTGCTACAACACTTGACGGCCATACCATGGCTAAGAAAGGGCAAGGGGCCCGTGCCCTTCAGCTTTCGTTCCTTGCTTCAGCAGTTGGTGGCGTTTTCGGGGTGTTGCTGTTGATCTTCCTGACGCCGGTTCTTGCCACATGGGCGTTGGCGTTCGGTCCATCGCATCTTTTCTGGCTGGCAATTCTTGGTGTGACGATCATCGGAACGCTGGACTCCAGTTCGGTTGTGAAGGGTTTGTTGGCCGGTTGTATCGGTCTATGGTTGGCGACGATTGGCTTTGACGACATCATGGGTGCACAGCGTTTCATCTTCCATCCTAGCCTGTCTGGCGGGATCAACGTTATCCCTGCGCTTATCGGTTTGTTTGCGATACCGCAGGTGATCACAATGTTCTCAAACGGGCGCACACAGGCATCCGCCGAAGTCATAAAGGTCGAACCAAGCCCCATCGGTGATGCAATCCGAGAAATCTTCCGTCGTTCCCGCTCTTTGACAATTGGTACGCTGACGGGTTCAGTTATTGGTCTAATACCCGGCGTTGGCGGTCAGATTGCAGGATTGGTGGCCTACGACCAATCCAAGAAATTCAGCCCTGAGCGTGATAAGTTTGGCACGGGCCACAGTGAAGGTATCATAGCCGCCGAGTCCGCAAATAATGCGATGGTTGGACCAAGCCTAGTTCCGCTGTTGACCCTATCGATCCCTGGATCGCCGACGGCGGCTGTTCTTTTAGGTGGCCTTCTAATTCATGGAATTTTCCCTGGTTCGGATCTGTTTGATAACCACCCCGAGGTCGCTTGGACGTTTATCAATTCGATGCTGATCGGCCAAATTCTGATGTGTATCTTTGGTCTCTATATCGCTGGTTTGGCTGCACGGGTCGCTCAGGTGCCTCAATCGGTCATGGCTGCAACGGTGCTGGGACTAGCCGTTTTTGGTAGCTATTCAGTTCAGAATTCAATGGGTGATGTCTACGTGATGATGACGTTGGGCACCGGCATGTACTTTCTTGAGCGTTTTGGGTTTTCAGCCGCTCCACTGGTCTTGGGCCTGATCCTTGGACCGATTGCAGAAGCGAACTTTATCCAAGGCAGCATGATCGCAAACGCCACTTCTGGAATCGGTCAGTACTTCTTTACCGGTCCTTTGAACGTGACACTGTTGATGATCGTGCTCGCCTCGGTCGCTTACTCTGTTTGGATGGAAATGCGCAACAAACGCTATGTCACGAAAGACGATGCCGTGTCGAAAGAGGAGGCGCTGTGATGAATAATCTTCCTCGTAGTCAGCACATCGTAGCAAGTGGACTTGTCGCAGCAGTAGGCGTCTGGGTTTGCTTTGTAAGTTACACCCAAGAACCCGCAGCGGCTTTCTTATTTCCGCGCATTATTTCAACGGTCTTCGCAGTCTTAGCTTTGTGGACTTTCGGCAAGGCCTTGATGGGGAAAAGCAAAGTCGGGAACGGTCTAACAGCCGACTCAATGAAAAAGATTTTGCCTGGTCTGATCGTCGCAATTGTGTTCGTCTTCTGGGCGGCAAAAGGGCTGGGCTTTTACACGGCGTCCACAATCGTCTTTTTCACGCTTTTATCATTGTATGATCCAGCACCTCACAACGAGGTGCGCACTTGGATCAAACGCATAGTCATCTCCGCCGGATATCTGGTGGTTATGTACGGTCTTTTCGCGATGTTGCTGAGTGTCTTCACACCACGCGAAATTCTTTTCTGAACCGCAAAAGTGGCAGAATTAACTTCAACGGGAGGATTTAACCCATGAAAAAATATATTGCAGCAGCCGCAGTGGCTCTCACAGCTATGACGGGAAGCGCCTTCGCTGACGGTCACGGCGACTACCCAGAGCGTCCAGTGATGCTGATGGTAAGCTATGGCGCCGGTGGTGCGACTGACTTTCAGGCGCGTATCGTAACAATGACGGCAGGCAACGAAGATGCCTTGGGCATGCCGGTTGCGATTATCAACAAGCCAGGTGCTGGTGGACGTGTTGGTTGGAACTGGTTTGCAACCCAAGCCGATGCCGACGGCTACACTATGGGTGCATATAACATCCCGCACTTCATCGCTCAGTCGATTGAAGGTGGTGTGTCTTATAGCGCAGACAGCTTTGAGCCGATTGCAAACTGGGGTGCAGACCCAGCCGTGTTTGTTGTCGCTGCAGACAGTGAATTCAACTCGATGGCTGACGTTGTTTCTTACGCAACAGCAAACCCAGGTGGTTTGACGTTCTCTGGCGCTGGCTTGTTTGTGGGTCACCACATCGCAGCTCTTCAGCTTGAAAAAGCTGCTGGCGTGAAACTGGCTTATATTCCGAACAGCGCTGGCGGTTCAGGAGCGATGAAAGCCGTCATCGCAGGCGAAGTTCTTGGTGGTGTAAACAACCTGTCTGACGCATTCCGTGCGCGCGCTGCAGGCAACGTGAAGATCCTTGGCGTATTCGACAACGAGCGTAACGAGTTCATGGAAGACGTTCCAACCATGCAAGAGCAGGGTTACGACATCGACAACAGCTCGGTTAACTTCCGCGGTGTGATGGTGCCAAAAGGAACGCCTCAGGCGATCATTGACGATCTGGCCGCAACAGTCCCTGAAATGTTTGCCAACAGCCGTGTTGCTGGCAAAATGAAGGCTGGCGGTTCGCCAATGCACATCATGACACGTGATGAAGTTCTGGAAATGTGGGCTGCCCGTCAGGTTACCCTTACAGAGCTGCTTGCAGGTCTCTAAGACACTCTCAAATGGGGCGGGCTTGGCCTGCCCCATTACTACCTCAAAGGAAATTACAATGACCGCTCTTGATCCCATAGCCGAAGTCGAAGCTATCGTCGCAAAAGCCCGCGAGGCACAAAGCGAATATGAGCGGAACGGAAGTCAGACACGCTATGACCGTGCTGCCGCGGCCGTTGCATGGGCGATCATGAAACCTGAGCGCAACCGCGAACTGGCCGAGATGGCTGTCGCGACGACAGGACTGGGCAATGTGCCTGACAAGATTACCAAGAACCACCGCAAAACCCTTGGTTTGATGCGCGATATTAAACCGGTAATATCGTACGGGATTATCAAAGACGATCCCGCGACCGGTATCACTGAAATTGCGCGTCCCATTGGCGTGATTGGTTCTGTCGTTCCCTCTACCAATCCCGGTGCGACGCCCGCCAATAATATTATCAACGCATTGAAATGCGGAAACGCTATCGTCATGTCGCCAAGTCCTAAAGGTGTTCCGACTTGTGAGCGGTTGCTTGAACATATCTACGCAGAGTTTGATAAATTCGGCGAGAACAAGAACCTCGTGCAGATGCTTCCTGCCCCCGGGTCGAAGGAAAAGACACAACGATTGCTTGAGGTTTCGGACATGATTGTCGTGACCGGCAGCCAGAACAACGTTCGCCGCGCTTACACTTCTGGCACACCAGCGATCGCGGTAGGTGCAGGCAACGTCGCAGTGATTGTGGACGAGACCACCGATCTGGACGTTGCTGCCGCCAAAATCAAAGCCTCAAAATGTTTTGACAATGCGACCTCGTGTTCGTCCGAAAATTCGGTCGTTGTTGTGGAAGAGATTTTTGACGACTTCGTTGCGGCCATGGGTCGAAACGGCGGAGCGTTTGTTCAAGATGAAAAAGAAGTGGTTGCCAAGCTTTGGCCGGGTGGTCACCTGAATCCCGCAGCCATTGCACAAGACGCAAGCAAACTGGTCGCGGCCCTAGGTCTTGAAGGCCAGGTGCCTGCGGATACAGAGTACGTCGCTGTTGAAACCAGCGGCATTGGGGCAGATCACCCGTTGTCTGGCGAAAAGCTTAGCCGCGTGTTGACGGTCTATCGCGCTAGAGATTTTGGCAACGCTGTCGAAGTCACGCGCAATATTCAGCTTCACCAAGGCGCTGGGCACTCGGTCGGTATCCACACTGCAGACGATCAACGCCCTGTTATGCTGGCCAATGCAATTCCGACATGTCGTGTCATTGTAAACCAAGCGCATACTTTCGCGACTGGTGGTGGTTTCAACAACGGCATGCCTTTCTCTCTTTCTATGGGTTGCGGCTCATGGGGTGGAAACTCGATTGACGAAAATTTGCATTGGAAGCACTTCATGCAAAGTACCAAAATCGTCCGTGAAATCCCGCCGAACGAACCCGCTGTTGAGGACATTTTCGGAGATTATTGGGCAGAGACCGGTCAATGAGTTCCAGTAAAACTCAACCTCCTGGTGGTACAGTTCGCACATGGTTGGACGAACGCGCGCAAAGCGGCGGAACGGCAATCGTGTTCCCCGAAACTGGCGACCGTTTGACTTGGGCTGACCTACGCGCTGCTGCCAAAGTCGTAGCAAGCGACCTGACGACGCGAGGGCTTAGCAAAGGCGAAAGCGTTGCCATCCTGCAGCCCAATGGCCGCGAAGGTGTAATCGCCTTTTACGGCTGTCTCTACGGTGGTTTCCGCGCGACGATGCTCAATCTTGCCGCTGGTCCTGATGCGATTTCATATTGTCTTGAGCATTCGGAAGCCAAAATTGCATTCGTTCATGCCTCCCAGACTGAGCTGTTTGAAAAAGTGGCGCCAGAGGGCGCGCAAGTTGTACCAGTCGCAAACGAGGCAGCAGAAATTGAGCTTTTGCCTTTAAAGCCCGAAGATCACGCATTACTGATGTACACGTCCGGCACAACAGGTCGTCCCAAAGGTGTTCTGCACAGTCATGCAAGCTTACTTGCAGGCGGTTGGACAACTGCGGTCGCGCATCAATTAACTTCAAGCGATCGCGGTTTTTGCGTTCTGCCGATTTACCACATCAACGGGCTGTGCGTGACGGTCATTAGCGCACTTGTCTCGGGCGGATCCATTTCGATGGTTTCAAAATTCTCGGCCAGCAGGTTTTGGGAACAGGCTGCACAGGCCGAGGTGACATGGTTCTCGGTGGTTCCGACAATCATCAGCCACTTGCTTCACGGCAGTTCCGAGCCTGACGCAGAAACGAAAGAGCGCATCCGTTTTGGCCGCTCGGCGTCGTCAGCCTTGGCAATAGAAACCCAGCAGGGATTTGAGGCGCGCTTTGGTATCGGCATAGTTGAAACGATGGGCTTAACCGAGACAGCTGCACAAATTCTGTCAAACCCGCTTGAAAGAAGCCTCCAGAAAATCGGATCACCCGGCACAGCATACGGCAATGAAGCGCGGATTGCTGATCCCGACCAAAAGCCATGTCCCTTGGAAGTAGAGGGTGAAATTCAGGTGCGCGGGCCGAACGTCATGTTGGGGTATTTGAAAAATCCGGAAGCTACGGAAGGCACGTTTACTGGCGATTGGCTAAGAACTGGCGATCTAGGGCGCATGGACAAAGACGGCTTCATCTACGTGACTGGCCGATTAAAAGAACTGATCATCAAGGGCGGAGAAAACATCGCGCCACGCGAAATTGATGAAGCGCTTTATACCCACGCCGATGTGGTTGAGGCCGCAGCCTTTGCGCGTCCATGTAAAACCTATGGTGAGCGTGTTGAAGCTGCTGTGCGCTTGTGTGAGGGTTCGAATGCCTCAGCGGATGAGCTGATTTCGATTTGCGTCGCGCGTGTTGGAAAATTCAAAGCACCTGAGAAGGTTCATATTTTGGACGATCTACCAAAGGGACCTTCCGGAAAAATCCAACGTCTTAAGTTAGCGGGACTAATCGCAGAGCCTGCGGAATAGCGGCCTAAACGGCCGCTGCAAATTCGCCGTTCGCCACTGTGAAACCAGACTTTGTTGCCCTTAACGACATTGGGCGAGGGAATGTCCCCCGCCCAATTGGTTTTCTAAGCAGATGTTAAGCGCTTAAGACTGGCTTGCCTTGTCGCGAGCGTTGTCGCGATATAGCGCTTTAATCAGGGACAGCATCATCAGTGCCATAACCATTGTGAATGGCAAAGCACCGATGATCATCGCACTTTTAAGCGCTTCCATCGGGTCAGCCCCGCCGTTGGTTTTTCCAGCCACAAGTAGTGTACCGATAACCGCAGTTAGGATAACGCCCCACACGATTTTGTGCTTGTTACCGATGTTCTGATCGCCACCCGACATGATGGTGTTCATCACTAGGATACCGGAGTCTGCTGATGTGACTAGGAACGTCATGATCAACACCACAGACATCACTGTCAGGGCCTGAAGCAAGCCGCCATCTATCATTTGGCCAAGCGTCACAAACAGTTTGTTTGTGTTGGATGCACCGATGATTGCGCCGTTTGCGCCGCCGGTCAGCTCAAGATCGATCGCTGTTGCGCCAAGGATTGTCATCCATGCGAAACAGACCATTGCTGGTGCGAACACACATCCGAGGATGAATTCGCGCACTGTGCGACCTTTTGAGATACGCGCAAGGAACAATCCAACGAATGGCGAGAACGCAATCCACCAAGCCCAGTAGAACGTGGTCCAACCAGCCTGCCAGCCAAACTGACGACCTTGCTCACCAGCGTCGTAAACTGCTGCCAAAGTTGTTTCGTCTAGTTCTGCTGCAGCGCCTTCAAGGCCTGATTTGAACCCTCCGAAGCTGCCCCAAGCGTTTGTTGCTCCGCCCATTAGGTCGCTTGCAAGTGGCTTGGCTGCCTCGGGCAGGGCTGCTGCGAACGTGTCTGCAGATTGAGGGCCGTAAGCGCCAAAGCTTAGCGATACGAACTGTAGGATGTAGTCAACGAATGCTGTTGCGTAGGTTGTCATTGCGAAAATGAACGATCCAAACACAACGAAAGTTAAAAGCAGGATCAACGACAACACAAGATTGAGGTTTGATAGATACTTAACGCCCCGGCCAACGCCAGAAACAGCGGACAGGATCGATAGGCCCATGATGGTCACGAGACCAGCAATCAAACCAACGGTGCCCGGCTTTGGAACGTCGCCGGTCATATCCATCAACCAGTCAGCGCCGGTGATTGCATATACGCCATCGATGAACTGGCTAACGCCAAAACCGATGGTTACGGAAACACCCAAGATCGTTGCTACAACGCCAAGAACGTCAACGATGTGACCGATAAAGCCATTCACGTAGCGACCCAATAGTGGGGTCAGTGCCGAACGGATCGTCAGCGGCATGTTGCGAGTGTAGGCGTAGTAAGCAAGGCTTAGACCTGTGACAACGTAGATCGCCCATGCGTGGAAGCCGTAATGTAGGAACGTGTAACGATACGCGCCTGTCAGGGCTTCTTCCGTGTTAGGGGCAACATCTTGGCCAACAGTCAGTGGGTTTGAACCCCAAAGGCCGAGAGGCTCTGCCGTCGCGAAAACCATCAATCCGACACCGAGACCGGCACCGAACATCATGGAGAACCATGAGAAGTTTGAGAACTCTGGCGCTTCGCCTTCGGGTCCCATTCTGCGTTTACCGGTTTGCGGTAGGATGGCGACTATGGCCAAGAAAAACGCAAAAAGACCTACGACGACAATGTAAAAGCCGTTGAAGCTTTCTAGCAACGACCAGTTGAGGCTTCCCAACGTGCCTGTTGCATTGGCCGGCCAAACAAGGGCCCAGACCACAAGCGCGATCATTATGCCTTTGCTGAGCAAAGCAATTTCAATGCTGTGCCCTTTATAAAAGCCAGAAGCGGCTCTGCGGACTTCGACCGCTGTGAATGGTGAATTAGTGGACATGCGATTCCACCCATTGCATCCCTAGGTATGGACTTTTCAATCTCTTTGAGGCTGCGATCTGCTTGATCACCGCCTCTCTAAGATACGTCAGCGACATATATTAAAAGTCGCATTTTATTCTACTTACTCATCCAATTGGCCTGTTTTACATGGCGCTTATGGATACACCTACACATCCAAACGCTGGCGAAACTCTCCAGCGCGGTCTTGATACTGTGGCCGTGAACGACTTCGCGATTTATTCGACTGCCGCTTCGACGATAAATTCTACCTTTAGTTCGGCTCGCGCTAGTTTTGCCTCTCCGCAAGCGCGGGTAGGGGCGTGACCCTCTGGTACCCATGCGTTCCACACCTCATTCAGGCCTGCAAAGTCGCTCATGTCAGCAAGCCAAATTTGAACCCGCAACATGCTTTTGTTTGATGAACCGGCTTGCTCGAGCAACGCATCAATCTTTTGCAAGCAAGTGCGAACTTGGTCTTGAATTGTGTCCCCTTCAGCAACTTGGCCAGTGAGATAAACAACGCCATTGTATTTGACTATTTTTGAAGAGCGGGCGTTGGTTTCGATGCGTTCGATCATTTCTCGTGGGTCTCGTGTGTTGTGAATATTATGGGTTGTCTTATTCCCTTACACGTATTCATGGACTCTTAACTACGATTCAGGCAAATAGAAAATTGTTGAATTTAGTTCAGGAACGCTGAAGTTGGCCATAAAGTTGGACATGTTGAAATGCTTTGCCGCCGTAGCGCAGCACGGCAGCCTTGCGGACGCAGCCGATGCATTGGGCCGCACTCCGTCAGCTGTTTCCATGATGCTCAAACAGTTTGAGGATCACGTTGGAACACCGCTTTTTGAAACCGCGCGGAAATCACGTCTGACGGCCGTTGGCACTATTATTTACGAAGAAGCCCGGCGCGAAGTTTCGCATTTCGAAAACACAGTCTCGATCATTGAAGGCGTTTCGCGGTCAGAAATCGGATATCTGCGGCTGGCTGTGACACCGTCCGTTGCAAGTTCGGTTCTGCCACCGATCATCAAAGACTTTGTCTCTGAGCATCCTCAGGTGCAAATTGATATCCGCGATATGGATTCCGCTGCTATCACCCATGAATTAAGACGCGAGCGCGTAGACATGGGTATTGGTTCTTTGCCTGAAATTGAGGGGCTAAACAGGCAAGAATTGTTCAGTGATGCGTTTGGCGTCGTTTGCCGCAAGGATTCAGTTCTCGCCCGTGATTGGGGCAGTTTGTCATGGAAGGCCATGCACAAAGAGACCCTGATAACCAACGGTTTGTGCGAAATGATAACCGAACCAGAATTTGCGCCGATCTTGGCAAATTCCCGTTTGAAAGTGCTCAACACGTCTTCGTTGCTCGGGTTGGTTAAAGCCGATGTTGGCTTTACGGTTCTTCCACAAATGGCCGTATCCGAGTTGCACGACGAGCTTGCATTTTTGCCAATGACAGACGTAAGCGCGCGACGCGCCGTGCATATGATGATGCCACGGACGCATCTGCTAATGCCTGCAGCGAAAGCTTTTATAGACCGCGTGCTAAAAATGAAGAAAAGCGGTGCGCTGCTTAGCGGCCGTTAATTCAAGTATCCTGAAATAGAAATCAATTATTTCTAAGTGCCTGAATCGATCGCGGCGTGTATGCTGCGTTGCACAACACGCATCATAGGGACTAATACGCAATGCTCGGACAAAACTATATCGCTGGCGAATGGACAAACGGTACTTCGGAAATCGAGAACCGCAATCCCTCTGACTTAACTGATCTTGTTGGTATGTTTGCGCAGGCAAGTGCAGACCAACTTGAGGCGACACTAGATCAAGCGCGCGTTGCCCAAGTCGAGTGGGAAGCATACGGAATGGAGCGCAAGCAAGCTGTTCTGATGTCTATCGGCAACGAACTGATGGCCCGCGCAGAAGAGCTTGGAACGTTACTAAGCCGCGAAGAAGGCAAGCCTATCGCAGAAGGCAAAGGCGAAGTGTACCGCGCCGGTCAGTTTTTCACTTATTATGCAGCAGAATGTCTACGTCAGTTAGGCGAGAACGCGGATTCAGTTCGCCCGGGTGTTGAGGTTGACGTGCGCCGCGAAGCGGTTGGTGTTGTCGCAATCATCTCGCCTTGGAACTTCCCAACGGCGACGGCTTCTTGGAAAATCGCGCCCGCACTTTGCTACGGCAACGCGGTTCTATGGAAGCCAGCGAACGTTACACCTGCGTCAGCAGTCGCACTTACCGAGATCATTTCCCGCCAAGATATCCCAAAGGGATTGTTCAGTCTGGTTATGGGGTCTGGCCGCGATGTCGGTCAGCGAATTGTAGAAAGCCCAAAGGTTAACGCCATCTCGTTCACTGGATCTGTTCCGGTAGGAAAAGGTATTGCCTCGGCAGCGATTCAAAATCTAACTAAAGTTCAAATGGAAATGGGTTCAAAAAACGCATTGGCCGTAATGGACGATGCCGATCTTGAACTAGCGGTTACAGTTGCATTGGGTGGCGCCTTCGGAAGCACAGGCCAGAAATGTACTGCGTCATCACGTCTGGTGGTTCATGCCTCTATCCATGACGCTTTCGTAGAAAAGCTGGTTGCTGGCGCGAAGGCCATGAAGGTTGGCCACGCTCAGGAAGCTGGCATTCAGATGGGGCCAGTGGTGAGCGCTCAGCAGCTTTCGGAAAACCTACGCTATGTTGATTTAGGGAAGTCTGAAGGTGCGGAACTGGCTTGCGGTGGTGTACGTTTGGAAATGCCTCATGACGGTTTTTACATGTCTCCTGGCGTGTTTTTGAACTCAAACAATGGTATGCGGATCAACCGTGAGGAAATGTTCGCGCCGCTGACTTCTGTCATCAAAGTTGACAGCTACGACGAAGCACTTTCAGTGGTTAACGATACCAACTTTGGTCTTACGTCTGGCATCGTGACCCAGAGCCTAGCACGCGCAACGCACTTCCGTCGGAACGCACGAACAGGTGTCGTCACAGTCAACTTGCCAACGGCTGGCACTGACTATCACGTGCCATTTGGCGGACGCGGCGATAGTTCATATGGCCCGCGTGAGCAGGGTAAAGCAGCAGCAGAGTTCTACACGACGGTTAAGACTGCATACATCAGCGCTGGGACGCCGCTATAATGCGATCACTTCGGATAGATAATCTACAGTATGCGAACTGGTCGCCTAAGATCTTTCGTGAGATGCGTGAAGGTGGCGTGGACGCCGTTCACGTCACGATCTCGTACCATGAAACGTTCAGAGAGACTGTTCTAAACTTCGAGCAGTGGAACCGTTGGTTTGAGCAATATCCGGACCTGATAATGAAGGGTCAGTGGGCATCGGACGTGGACCTAGCGCGTGAGACTGGCCGCACGGCGATCTTTTTTGGCTTTCAAAATCCAAGCCCGATTGAAGACGATATTGGTTTGGTTGAGATCGTGCACACTCTTGGTGCGCGTTTCATGCAGTTGACCTATAACAACCAATCGCTTCTCGCGACGGGTTGCTATGAGGCCGAAGACGGCGGCGTAACGCGAATGGGCAAGCAGGTTATCAAAGAGATGAACCGCGTTGGTCTGGTTGTCGACATGAGCCATTCTGGGGATCGTTCTACCATCGAAGCGGCGGATATCTCAGAGCGCCCAATCGCGATCACACATGCCAACCCGTATGAATGGTCACCTGCGCTGCGCAACAAAAAAGATGATGTGATCCGCGCGGTGACTGAAAACGGCGGCATGCTGGGCTTTTCGGTTTATCCTCACCACCTAAAGGGTAAAACCGATTGTACGCTCGAAAGCTTTTGCGAAATGATCGCCCGTACAGCAGAGAAATTCGGCGCTGACAGGCTCGGGATAGGGACTGACCTGTGTCAGGATCAGCCTGACAGTATCGTTGAGTGGATGCGTGTCGGTCGTTGGAGCAAGGTCGTTGATTACGGCGAAGGCTCTGCTGCAGCGCCGGGCTTTCCAGACATGCCAAGCTGGTTCAAAGACAACCGAGATTTCGACAACATCGAAGCCGGACTAAAAGCAACAGGCATGTCTGAAGACGAGGTTGCTGGCATCATGGGTGCAAACTGGCACCGGTTCTACGCCGAGAACTTTGTTCCTCAGTAAATTTTTTGTAGACAACGGTGGTCGGCGTTTGTGCGGCGACCACCCCTTAATCAGTCACAACAAGAAAAAACGCGGTCGTACTTTAATGGGTTGTCGATATCGACATTCTCTTCAAGTTCACGCGCATAGCGGTGTCCTGCAAAAGTGGCAGCCGCTATTATGCCCGGCGCGTCGCAGTCGCCTATTTTTTTGAGGGACTTAAAAGCAGCTCCGTTTTCGTACGATGGATGCGCGATCAAGTCTTGATAAAGCTGATCGTTTGGTTTGCGCGCTGTGACCAGCACCATTGAACCAGTCTCACGCATAGTTTTGCGTCCGGTGTAATTACACTCGAAATGGGCGCTTTGACCGTCAAACGAAGTCAGGCTTTTTGACACGATTAATTCTACTCCCAGCTCCATAAGCCGGCTTTGCGCCCGACCGCGATCCATCGTGTATGCGCCCCAACTCGACAAGACGTCCCCAGGCGTCACCAGGGTCACGTCCAAACCTTTTTGGCGCAGGGTTTCCGCAATCACCGACCCCATGTAATAGTGGTCGTCGTCGTAAACGATGGTTCGACCTTGGGGTATATTACCTGCCATGATGTCGTTGGGGGTATAGATGTTACGCGCCCCGGCAAGACCCGTGATGCATCCCAGCGCATTTGCGCCGTAGCCGTCGCGTCGCCAAGTTGCGCCAGTTGCGATAGCAACATGATCGGGTGCGATCTCAAATACCTGTTCAGCCGTTAAATCGCTTTCACGGAAGATTTCGACATTATCTAGTTTTTCGATTTGCCCAAGACGATAGTCGCGCACGCGCGCCAATTGACCCAAACTCGGAAGTTGAGATTCAAGGGTCACCCGACCGCCCAACTCTCGGGTGGCTTCGGCCAACATCACATTGTACCCACGTTTGCCCAAGGCTTGCGCGGCCTCTAGACCAGTTGGACCAGCGCCGACGATCAAAACCGTGTCGTCCGAGCGTTTTTTGTTCATGGTCTCAGGGTGCCAACCGCGTCGCCATTCCTCGCTCATTGACGGGTTTTGCGTGCAGCGGATCGGCACGCCTTTGCCGTCGCCTGTGTAGCAAATATTGCAACCTATACATTCGCGGATATCCTCTGGTCGGCCCTCGGCGATCTTATTTGGCAAGAACGGATCAGCAATTGATGGACGCGCCGCGCCAATGAAATCCATAATGCCGCGCTTGATTTGGCTGACCATTGTATCGGGCGAGGTGAAGCGTCCAACCGAAACAACTGGCTTTGAGGTCATCGACTTCATAGCGGCAACGTAGGGTTCCAATGCGCCTTCTGGCACAAAACGGGACAGACCCATTTCTAGGGAATAGTCGCTGACGTTGATGTCCCACAGATCGGGCAATTCGCCAAGCATTCCAAAGATCTCTTCGGTTTCACCCGGGATAGGTGCGCCGTCACCGCCGCCGCCTCCGTTGGTTTCAGCCGAAAATCTGACCGCGATGGCCATAGTGTCACCAACCGCATCTTTCGTGTCTTCGATGACTTCGCGCAAAAGGCGGATACGATTCGCCAGAACCCCTCCGTATTCGTCCGTGCGATGGTTCATTTTTCCAGACATGAATTGAGATAGCAGGTAGCCATGGGTGGCGTAGACGTAGGCAATGTCAAAGCCAGCGGACTTTGCGCGAAGGGCCGCGTCTCGGTGCCAGCGTCGGGCGTTCTTGATATCGGTTTTATCCATCTGGCGGGTTTGAAACGGGTTGCCCGCCAAGTTGGGTAAATTGCCGGAACTAAGTGCAACTTCGCGGGTTGCCAGATTGGCCATACGGGCACCGCCTAAGCAAAGCTCAACACCGGCAAGGGCGCCGTGAGCATGGATTTTGTCGGTTGTTAAGGTGTGCGCCTTGATGTCGCGATCATCCCAAAGCGTAGCACTTGGGTAGGGCAAATCATCTGATGATGGATGAACAGAGCAGTATTCAGTATTGATCACGCCCCAACCGCCTTCGGCTTTTGAGCCACGAAGACCCGCCAGAATGCGGGGGCGCAGCGCGCCGCTGCCCGTGCAGTGGGGCACCTGATAGAATCTGTTTTTTGCTGTGACCGGCCCAATTTCTACGGGTTCAAACAGAATGCTATAGGGGGAAGTCGTCATGGCTATGTACGCCTATGTTTCGGGCTAAACTGAATAGTGATCGGGAAACAGCCGTGCAAGCAGGTCTAGGCAATCTTGCAGCAATTCCTGACGTGGCGCGACTTTGGGATAAAGAAGTAGGCTAAGCCATGCTCCGTCAGTTTGCGTTTCGATCATGCGTGCTGCGCGTTCAGCCTCAAGGTTTGTATACCCACCCGATGCTATCAATTGGCTGCAAAGCTCAAGGATATGCTGATCCCGCTCGTTGTCGTATTTATTGTGTATCTTTATATAGTTTGGCCGGTATTTCGCCTGTCCCCAAAACGCGAACCAAACGGCAAGCTTAGTGTGTGTGCATATCTTCTTGTCAAAATCTGCGCGGATAATGCTTTCAAGCTGTTGGGCCGCATCGTTCCCTGCATCGGCTAGATACCGAGACCACATGCCGTAATGTTCTTGCGCAAGATAGCCAAGCGTGGCGTCGTAGAGCGCCTCTTTGCTGTCGAAATGGTAGTTCACCACGCCATGAGATAGCCCCGCAGCCTCGGTTACGTGACGCAGTGTCGTGTCTGAAAATCCCCGTTTCGAGATTGAGTCGATTGCCGCCATTATCAGCTGCTTTCGTCGAACCTCTTTCGGGGCTGTGCGCTTTTTCGGCTGAGCAGTTTCAATTTCTCCGCTCATGAATCGCCCCGTTTTGCCATTTGCTGATCCAACAGATCGCGCTTGTGCTGGCGGTACATAATCAGCGCTGCAAGGGCGACGCAGACTGCGACAGTCAGAATGATCATCGTAGCCAAGGCGTTGATATCAGGCCGTAGGCCCAGACGAATACGTGAGAAAATGAGGATGGGTAGCGTATTGGCCCCGGGGCCAGTGACGAAGCTGGCAATCACAAGATCATCCAGCGAAAGCGTGAAAGCCAACAACCAACCTGATGCAAGCGCAGGGGTTAGGCGCGGTAGCGTGATTGCAGTTAGCACCTTAAAGGGTTTGGCACCAAGGTCAGCCGCAGCCTCTTCAAGGTCTTCACCCATGCCAGTTAGGCGCGCTTGCACGGTGACTGCCACATAAGCCAGTGAGAAAGTTATGTGGGCGATGGTGATCGTGGTGAAACCACGCTCAGACGGCCAACCGAACAATTGCTGCATCGAGATGAACAAAACGAGTAGAGACAAGCCGGTGATGATCTCTGGCATGACTAGAGGTGCCACCAACATACCGCCAAACAGCGTTCTGCCTTTGAATCTTCCAAAGCGAACCATGGCGAGTGCTGAAAGAGTGCCGAGGATCGTTGCAAAAGTGGCGTTCACAAATGCGATCTTAAGGCTAAGAGAGACCGCGTTCCAAACGTCGGCGGATTCAAAAAGAACCTTGTACCAGCGCGTTGACCACCCGCCCCAAACGGGCACGAGTTTTGAGTAATTAAAGGAATAGATCACCAGCAAAATCATCGGGATGTAGAAAAATGCCATCCCCAAGGAAATCATGATCGTTAAAAATCGAGAGCGCGAACCATGCATGATTATGACCTCTCCGATGCTTTGCCTTGGTAGTACTGGAATACAATTATCGGCAGTACCAAAAGGAAGAGAAGAACGATGGCGACCGAAGCCGCCACCGGCCAATCCGTATTTCGCGCGAATTCATTGTAGAGAACCCGGCCGATCATTTGCACATTCCCGCCCCCCAACAGGTCAGGAATAACGTATTCGCCCGTTGCCGGAATGAACACGAGTAGTGAACCGGCAATAATGCCGGGTATTGTGAGTGGTAGCGTAACTTTAAAAAACGTATTTGTCGGACGAGAGCCAAGATCCGCCGCGGCCTCATTCAAGCTGATATCAAGCTTTTCCATATTGGCATAAAGCGGCAGGATCATAAACGGCATGTATGTGTAGACGATCCCCACATAAACCGCGAATTCAGTGTAAAGCATGCGAATTGGGTCGTCGATTATGCCAAGTCGGATCAACAGGTTATTGATGGTTCCCTGATCCGAAAGCAGCCCCATCCACGCATATACCCGCAGCAGAAAAGACGTCCAGAACGGCAGGATAATGGCAAACAACAAAAGCGGCTTCACAGTCGGGCCAGAGCGCACAATGCCATAAGCAATTGGGTAACCAAACAGCAGGCACAGGATGGTAGATGTCACCGAAATCTTAAGCGAATTGACGTATGTATCGAAATACAAATTGTCGGAGATAATGTAGAGGTAATTGTCAAAGACCAGTCGTATGGTCATTATCCCACTGTCCGTCCACTCGATCATGTCTGAAAATGGCGGGCTAGAGATTTGCAGTTCAGCCAAGCTGATTTTTGCAACGATAAAGAACGGCAAAAGGAAGAACAGCAGCAGCCAGACATAGGGTATAAAGACGATGATGGCGCGCCAGTTTGATTGTGCCATCCGGCTTAGCCGCTTGCCGATCGAGACCTGTTTATCGTTGGGCATGTTGTCCGGAACCGAAGTCATGAATTCAGCAACATAGCGCTAGAGGGTGCCCAATTGAGATAGACCTTGTCTTCCCAAGTGATCGCGTGTTTCCTACTAATCGGGCGTATGTGGTTTGGGGAAGTCACATCTACAATCTGACCGTTTTCGAGTAGGACTTTATAGATCGAAGTATCGCCCAAATAACCAATGTCATCGACAATGCCTTGGATTTGGTTGGGACCAGCCTTTGCCGGAGGGGTCTTGCTGATCGATATCTTCTCGGGCCGGATTGCTACCCAAATCTTGCTGCCGGAAACCACTGCGTGGCCGTGGTCGATATAGACCTCGCCCATATCCGTTTCGACCAAAACGTGATCCGCGCCATCTTCCTTGACGCGCCCCTCGATAAAGTTGGCCGAGCCGATGAAGTCAGCGACCATACGGGATTCGGGGAATTCATAAATCTCGGTAGGGGTGCCGATCTGCTTGAAGCGACCGGCGTCCATGACGGCCATGCGGGTCGAAAGCGTCATCGCTTCTTCTTGGTCATGGGTCACGACGATAAACGTCACGCCGACTTGTTCCTGAATATTGGCCAGTTCGAACTGCGTTTGTTTGCGCAGTTTCTTGTCGAGAGCTGCAAGCGGTTCGTCGAGCAGCAACAGCTTGGGCTCCTTCACCAGCGATCTGGCTAGGGCGACGCGTTGGCGCTGACCACCGGACAATTGCTGGGGCTTGCGCTTTTTAAAGTCTTGCAGCTCAACCAGCTTGAGGATTTCATGTACGCGATCGGCGATTTCGCTTTTGTTCATGCCGTCCTGTTGCAAACCAAACGCAATGTTTTTTTCAACGCTCATATGCGGAAACAGGGCGTAGCTTTGGAACATCATATTTGTTGGGCGTTCGTAAGCAGGCACGCTGGACATGTCTGTGCCTTCAATGATGATTGAACCGCTCTCAGGGAATTCAAAGCCAGCGAGCATTCTAAGCAATGTGCTTTTGCCGCAACCTGATCCACCCAACAGACAAAACAATTCGCCTCGGTAAATCTCAAGGTCGACATTATCGACGGCAGTTACATCACCGAATTTTTTTGTGAGGCCACGTATTTCGACGAATGGTTTGTTGTTGTCGCGGTCTAGCCACGGCATGTCTGTGTTCGAGGATTCCACGGCCTAATCACACCTTAATTTATCGATTTGGGATAATTTGGCAGCGGAGGAAAACACCCACCGCTGCCGTTTTCTTTAAGCAAAGCTTGCTGATTAGTTGCCAGCTTTGAAGTTTGTCCAAGTACGTGTCTGTAGACGCTCGACTTTAGGAGGCAGAACCGCAGTTGTGTACATGTTATCAACTTGTGCTGATGTCGGGAACGCAGCTGGGCTTGAGGTTACATCCTCATCAACCATTGCTTTACCGGTCAGGTTAGCCGTCGCGTACCATGTGTAGTTACTGTCTGCTGCACCAACTTCCGGGCGCATCATGTAGTTCAGGAACAGGTGCGCATCATCGATGTTTTTGGCGTCGGCAGGGATCAACCAACCGTCGATCCATAGTTGCGCTTTGCCTTTTCCTTCAGGAAGGAAGAAGTCGAGAACAACACCGGTATCAGCTTCTTCAGCGCCTGACATTGCCAATAGGCCATCAGGTCCCCAAGTCGTCGACACACAGAATTCACGCTGTGGCATACGCTGGTAAGCGTAGTTGTCGAATGTCTTGATGTGAGGACGGATCTTCGCAAGCATTTCGCCAACGGCCTCATAATCTTCGGACTTTGTTGAGTTCGGGTCTAGGCCAAGATGGGCCAGTGCCATCGGAATGATGTCGCCCGGTGAATCAAGGAACGACACGCCACATTTTGCCAACGCCGCCATGTGAACCGGATCAAACACCATGTCCATTGAGCCGATAGGCGCATCTGGATAGGTCTCTAGCACCAATGCTTCGTTGTATGTCACACCATGTGTACCCCACATATAGGGTACGAAGTGGTTGTTACCTGGGTCCCAATCAGCGGCCAGTTGCGCCATCAGCGAGGGGTCCATGTGTTGAACGTTGTCAAGTTTCGACTTGTCGAGCTGCGCAACAATTCCAGCCTTGATCAGACGTGCGGTATCGCCACCCGAGTGGCTGACGACGTCGTATCCGCTGTTTCCAGCAAGAAGCTTCGCATCAATCGATTCCGCGGAATCGTATGTGTCGTAGATAACCTTGATACCGTACTCGGATTCGAAGTTTGCGATGGTGTCTTCAGCAATATACTCGCCCCAGTTCGTAACTTTCAGAACTCGGTCTTGCGCCAAGGCCGAACCGGCCAGCAAGGCACTAGATGCGACAGTGATGGTAAGACCCATCAATTTCGTGGTCGTTTTCATGATCAGTGATCCTCTCCCAATTGTGACGTTCAGCCCTTATTCCCAAAGCCTACATTGACGTAGAAGATGAATGCTTGGTGTTGACTATCTGAACGTTCAGTCAGAAGGTAAGCGTGGAAATTCGAGTGAGTCAAGTTCAAGCTAAGCAGAGACTCGCGCATGAGTCGACAAAAAATCAGTGATTTGATCAAATTTTTGAATTTGATTTACTGAGGGGGAACCAGTGACGAAACTGTCTACGATAAGGCTCCAGCCAAACGGACCTCCTGGAATGGGGTTGTCCCGCATGGAATTAGATGCGGCAGACTTCCAGTCTGATCTGCCCGAGCAGAATTGGCATCTTTATTATGAAGACGATGCCGCTGGTCTCTATGTGGGGGTTTGGACAACCACTGACATGCAAGAAGCGTTCGGCCCTTACCCAGGCGACGAATTCATGGTCCTTCTGGAGGGGAATGTTATTTTTATTGACGGTGATGGGCTAGAAACGCTTGTCGAATGTGGTGATACATTTGCAGTAAAAAACGGCCTTCCAATCAGTTGGAAGCAACAAGGATTTTGCCGGAAGTTTTTCGTGATCCACTGTCCGCCAGACCGAACAGCTCTCAAAGATTCAGATTTTGAGGGCGGTATAAATATTCTGCGCGAGCATGAATTGTCACCTCGGTTGACCCCAGTTGGTGATTGGAAAGAAGCAATCGCACATGTGAATGACACGGCTGATCTTGAGGCTGGTATGAGGGTAGTCGATCACGCTCAGCCGGTTGATATGAGTTCAGATAGTCACGAATTTGTCTACGTTCTGAGTGGACGCGTGCATCTAAAAGAAAATGGAACAGACCAAATATTTGAAAAGGGCGAGGCGTTTTTCGTTCCCGCTGGCACAGAATGCAATTGGGCAACAGACGCCCATACAACTGCCTTTTTCTGTAGAATTGGAAAAGCTGCGTAGGGCGGCAAGAAATGTAATCGGTTAGCAAAATGGATATGCGACACCGTTCGGTATAATCTCTGACTGAACAACCAGTCAGAAAATAGTTGCCAAGTTCTTCTGCGGGCGTTCTGGCGATTAAATTTTCGCAGCGGATAGCAGCGAAGGGAAACAACGTTTGGAATAAAGGGCGAGTGAAAAGTAATGGAAGAAAATCACAGAATACTTTTTGAGCCGCTTCAAATCGGACCGAAAACAACCAAGAACAGGTTCTACCAAGTTCCCCATTGCAATGGCATGGGGCATCGTTGGCCGCGCACAATGGCGGAAATGCGGGGGGTCAAAGCCGAAGGCGGTTGGGGCGTTATTTGCACAGAGGAATGTTCTATCCATCCAACCAGCGATCTGACGCCAGCCACTTTAATGCGGCTGTGGGATGACAGCGACCTTGCAGTGCACGAACTGATGATACGGAAAGTTCACGATCAAGGTGCATTGGCCGGCATCCAGCTTGTCCACAATGGGCAGTCCGTCAGCAATTATCTGACGCGCATGGCACCCATGGCCCCGTCTGCAACCCCCACGGACACCATGAACTCCACGCAGGCACGGGCGATGGACAAGGACGATATCAAGACATTGCGTCGGTGGTTTCGAGAGGCTGCCCTGCGGTCTAGACGTGCTGGGTACGACATCGTTTATGTCTACGCTGCGCATGGTCTTATGACGCTGCTGTATCAGTTCATGCTTAAAAGAACTAACCAACGAAGCGACGAATACGGTGGCAGCCTAGAAAACCGCGTGCGTTTGGTGCGTGAAGTGCTTGAGGAAACCAAAGACGCAATCGGCGCGGATTGCGCTGTCGCGTTCCGCTTTGCTGTTGACGAGTTGCTCGGTTCGGAAGGCATGAATGTCGCCGAGGCCGAGGATATCGTAGGTTCTCTGGCGGAAATACCGGACCTTTGGGATGTGAACGTCGCGGATTGGAGCAACGATTCACTGCCCTCGCGATTTGGCACCGAAGGGTCTCAGGAAGACTATGTGAGCTTTGTGAAAAAGCTGACGACCAAGCCTGTTGTCGGCGTTGGGCGGTTTACGTCGCCAGACACGATGGTTAGCCAGATAAAACGCGGCGTTCTCGATCTGATCGGCGCGGCGCGGCCCTCGATTGCGGACCCGTTCCTGCCCAAGAAGATTGAAGAAGGGCGCAGCGACGAAATTCGCGAATGCATTGGTTGCAACATGTGTACGTCAGGGGATTATGTAGCCTATCCAATGCGCTGCACGCAAAATCCTACGATGGGCGAAGAATGGCGCAAGGGCTGGCACCCAGAAAAAATTCCAGCAGCCAAATCAAACGACAGTGTGCTTGTTGTTGGTGGCGGTCCGTCGGGGCTTGAGGCTACACTTGCAGTATCAAACCGCGGTTACGATGTGACGTTGGCCGAAGCGAGCGATCAGTTCGGTGGTCGTGTGGCAAGGGAATCCTCTTTGCCGCCTCTGCGTCAATGGAACCGCGTCGCTGACTATCGTACCAATCTTTTGTCGACACGTTCGAACGTCAACAGCTTCACGCAAAGTAAGCTTGACGCAGCCGGTGTACTTGAGATGGGTAGCGCCCATGTTGCGATTGCGACTGGTTCAAGTTGGCGACTGGATTGCGTCGGCAGTCACCACCGATTTGCCCCTGAGATTCACGCGCCCATGGTCGTCCGACCTGAGGACGTGATGAACGGTGTCACGCCCAAAGGGCCCGTGATGGTGTTTGACGATGACCATTACTATCTAGGCGGCTCCATTGCAGAACACCTTGCCAGCAGCGGAGTTGAGGTCGTGCTAGTAACACCCGCGGCCGAAGTTTCAGGTTGGACCCATTTCACCTTAGAATATGAACACATCCAAACCCGCCTTCGTAATCTGAATGTTGAGATCATTTGCAACAAAGGCATAGGCTCAATTGGCGACGGTTACGTCGAGCTTGAGTGCGTCTTTACTGGCAAACCTAGGCGGGTCGACGTGGGAGCAGTGGTGCCGGTTACGTCTCGGTCAAGCGATGACAACTTGTACAACGAATTGATAAAACGCCAGGACGAATGGGCAGATAATGGCATAAAAACAGTCGTCAGAATTGGAGATTGCTACGTACCCGGCACAATCGCACAAGCCGTTTACGGGGGCCACGAATATGCCCGCAGTCTTGAGATGCCGATAGACAAAGACATGCCTTTCCGACGTGAGAACGACTTTGAGGTCGGAAAAGTCTGGCCGGAGTTTCCATCATGACATCATCAGCGAAAAACTCGGCGTGGTATCAATCTAGTTGCCATATCAAAACGTCTCTTTGGGGGAAAACTGCGGGGGATCTGCCCGAGTTGTCACCACTTTCACAAGATATTTCGGTCGACGTGGCCGTCGTTGGCGCAGGCTTTTGTGGCTTGTCAACGGCACTGCATTTGGCAGAGCAGGGGGTGAACGTCGCGGTTGTTGATGCCCACGAACCCGGTTGGGGTGCTTCGGGCAGGAATGGTGGGCAGGTCATTCCTGGCCTCAAGATTTTGCCAGATGAAATGGTTGAGCGTTTTGGATCTGAACGGGGTGAACAGATTGCAACCACAGCAGGCTCAGCGCCCGGCCTCGTGTTTGATCTGATCGATCGATACAAGATCGATTGCGATCTACGCCGAACTGGCTGGTTTCAGTTGGCCAAAGGGGATCACGGGCGGGTCACCACGGACTCGCATGTCGATCAATGGGGCCAACGCGGGGTTTCGGTTCGCACGCTACGCAAGGATGAGATTGAGCCGCGCATTGGCACAACGGCCTATGCCAGTGGGTTGATTGATGATCGTGGCGGAAACCTTCATCCACTTAAATATGCACGCGGATTGGCAGCGGCCTGCTTGTCGTTGGGTGTTCAGATTTATCCAAAAACGCCAGCAACTGCGGTACAGCACAATAGCAAACATTGGCAGGTTACCACCGAAAATGGCACAATTTCGGCCGAGACTGTGGTCGTGTGCACAAACGGATACACCGGCACTATGTTGCCCGGTCTTGCGAACTCAATCGTGCCTGTATTAACCGGCGTAGTGGCGACTGACCCATTGAGCGACAACCTGAAATCAAAGATACTGCCAGAACGGCAGGGCGCAGCAGACACTCAACGGCTATTGTCTTGGTTCGGAATTGACGCCGAGGATAGACTGCTGTTTGGAAGCCGCATCAACACGCAAAAAGAAGTGATCCATGAGGACAACTTTGGTTTCGGGCTAAGCCGCATGCGTGAGATTTTCCCAGAGGTGGATATCAAAACTGTCCAGCATTTGTGGACGGGCCGCGTGGCGCTAACGCTCGATCATGTACCCCATATCCATAAATTGGCCGAAGGGCTCTATAGTGGTCTTGGATTTAACGGTCGCGGTGTTGCAATGGGCACGATGTTTGGCAAAATTCTTGCGGCACATTGCACTGATAAACAGGGTGATGACTTTCTACCCCTTACGCCGATGCCAAAAATACCGTTCAATCGTTTTCGAAATCAGGGAATTACCATTGCGCTGACATGGAAACGGATGATGGATACTTTGAGACCCTAACGACCAACGACAATTTTGGAAAACCTATGCCAGAAAGAGACACACGTATCCCCAATGATTGGGACCGCAAAGGATTGCCCGGCTGGTGTTATCACAGCGCCGAACTGTTAGAATTGGAAAAGGAAGAAGTGTTCAAAACGCATTGGCAGATTGTCTGTCATGTTTCGGACATCCCCAAAAGCGGTGATTTTCAAACGCTAGACATGTGCGGAGAGCGCGCCATTGTTTTGCGCGACGCCGAGGGCGAAGTTCGTGCATATCACAACACTTGCAGACATCGTGGCTCGCGTTTGGTGGCCAAAGACAATGGAAATTGCCCGAGTGCTCTTATTTGTCCGTTCCATGGTTGGGTTTACAATCTGGATGGGACGCTTCGAGGCGCGGCCAAACCGACATCATTCCCGCCCATGGATAAAAAAGAATTCGCGCTTTTGGCGCTTGAATCCGAAGTTTGGAACGGGTTAATCTTCGTTCGCTTCAAAAAAGGACCTCAGCCGAGCGTCGCAGAATTGCTTGGTCCATTTTCGGAAGAGGCCGCGTTATATCGTATGGATCAACAGATCCCGATTGATGGCATTTGGGCGGAAGACTCTCCTGTAAACTGGAAGTCTATTCGCGACGTCGACAATGAGGGGTACCATGTAGCAATGGCGCATCCAGCGCTGCAAGATTTGTACGGTTCGAGCTACGAAGATGAACCCTATGTTGATGGGGTAAGTCGTTCGCAAGGCCATTACACGCCGTCAAAAGGACGACGCTGGGCTGTTCGGAATTACAAGAAATTCTCAAAGGCGCAGGATTTTCTACCAGAAGATCAAAGCAAAAGCTGGATTTACTACGGAATATTCCCGAATTCAGTGATCGCGATCACGCCTGAAACTTCTCTTTTTTATCAAGAGTTTCCGGTTGGGTTGAACCAGTCTGTCTTGCGTTCCGCTACCTATCGCTATCCAAACGAAGACCGACAGCAGACAGCAGCACGGTATTTGGCAAGCCGCATCGATCGCGAAACCGTGGTCGAGGATATCCAACTGACAATCTGGTCAAACGAATCCATGGCGTCTGAATTCTTTCAGGGGTTCTACTTGTCTGATCTGGAATACGGCGTGCGGACACATCACGACCATCTGCGTGCAGTCCTACCGATCTACAATGTCGAAGAAGCTCCAAATGAAGAAGAGGTGCGCGCCCTAAACGCGCAGCTTCAAACGAGCGGAAGTCTATGAGTGAGGCCACTGAAGAACTCGCGCTTCAGACGGCCCATTTGAATAGCAAGCTTGGCGTGCCTGGTTCTGGCGCCCGCCGTTACGCGGCTGCGATGTACCTTTACGTTCGCGGTCAAATCTCGCCCGAGGTTTTGGAAATTTACCGTCGTTGCTGTCATGATGATTTAGAAGACCCAGTCGATCTGGCAAAGTTCGAAGGCTTGTCGGTTATCTTGCTGACACATTGAAGGAAAGTAGACATGAATTCGCTCCCTACAAACCCAGAGGTCATTGTCATCGGTGCAGGCGCGGCTGGGATGGCAGCGGCCGATGCATTGGCCAAAGCTGGGGTCGATGTTGTTGTACTTGAGGCCGCAGGTCACGTTGGTGGGCGTTGTTACACGGACAAAAACCAGTTCGCTCAACCGTTTGATATGGGCGGGGCATGGTTTCACTCAGCCGAGATCAACCCATTGGCACGGCTTGCAGAGCAGCGCGGTGCACGTCTCTACAAGAAGCAATGGACCTACAATTGGGCTTGGACGGACGAGCATAATTTGACTGACGCTGAGCTTGAGGACTTTACAAGCGAACATCTTGAGATGTGGAAGGCGGTCAGGCTAGCCGGCAAAGAACCTGTGGATCAAACCCCATATCAGGTAACGCCAAACTCTTGCTGGAAGAAAGCTGCCAAGCATTGGATCGCCCAAATGCAGGGAGGGGACTCTGACGTCACTTCGGTGCAAGATATAGTCCAGTACGACTCGACAGAAGGCAATTGGTTGGTCCAAGGCGGGCTCGGCGACTTTGTTAAAAGCCTGTTCCCAAATCTACCGATAAAACTCAATTGTGCGGTCACTAAGATAGACACAACGGGATCAGAAATTCACGTTGAAACGACCGAAGGTACCCTGAACGCGAAGCACGTGATTGTAACTGTCTCAACCGGCGTTCTGGCGGCCGAAAACATTCAGTTTGTGCCCGATCTGCCGCCAGAAAAGCGCGATGCGATCAATCAGCTGCCAAACGGTCTGCTCAACAAAGTAGGGTTGGATTTCGACCCTTCTTGGAAACGCGCTGTCGAAGGCGAAATGGCGGACTATCATACCAGTGACGATGAGTTCTGTACGATTTTGTTCGGCTTTTTCGAAACGGATTTGGCCGTTGGCTTCGTCGCCGGTCGTTTTGCAGATCAGCTAGAACTTGAGGGCAAAGGCGCAGCGACAGAATTTTGTCTTGAGGGCCTGAAAAACATTTTTGGAAATGGCGTCACCAAGTACATTCGCGCCACCAATGAAACTGCATGGCGCGCGACACCGAACGCACTAGGTGCTTATAGCTATGCACGTCCAGGAGGTGCTGGCGCGCGTAAGGTCCTTGCAGCACCGATAGATGAAAAACTCTATTTTGCGGGTGAAGCGACAAGCACAAATTCGTACGCCACGGTTCACGGTGCCTACCAAAGCGGGATTGATGTAGCCAAAGACGTGCTCGCGTCGCGCGCCATGTCATAGGGCATCTGCTCTACCAACTGATACGAACCGGCGACATCGCCCAAACCATCGTCGCTTCTTGGTTTGTTCTATTGCGAAAACGGTGAGCGATCGTTGACGGATAGCTAAAGCTGTCCCCAGAACGCAGGACGATCACTTCATCTCCTAGGTTCAGCTCAACCTCTCCGCTTAGAACAATTGCGTGCTGTTCTCCCTCAAACACATACCCTTCTAGAAATTCTGGTTTTTCACCTTTTCCAGCAGGGAAACGAGATAGGATTAGGTAACATTGGCCGGACAAAGTGCTCGATAGCAACTGATCCTCGAACCCCAATTCTTCGGGGGTGCGGGTGTACATTCCAGACAAAGCTCGGCGGTTTTCGGCGCGAACAACGTGACGTCGTTCCAGCGGGCCATCGCCTGACTGTTTGGGAAAGAACCAGTCGGGATCGACCGCTAGCGCTGCACTTATTTCACCTAGAAGTTCTGACGAGACCTTCGCTGATCCACGCTCGATCCGGCTTAAGTAAGCGGTTGAGCACGAGACTACGTTTGATAATTCGTTCAGCGTCAAACCGCGCGCTTTTCGCACTTCCCGGACTTCGCTGCCCAGTCGTTGCGCATCAGATTTGAGAGGTTCAGTTTCCATGACCCTGAACTATAAGAATTTAGTTGATTTTTCGAGCGAAATTCTACTTAGTTGAATTTGATTCAAAAAATCAACTAATTTGCCCATCAGGAAACCAATATGCGCTTTGATCTCATCGCCAATTTTAGCCCCGGTGAAACGATCCCATGGACTCGAGCTCTAGAGATGATCCTAGAACAGTGCTTACTGGCTGAAGATGCAGGCTTTACCACCGCATGGTTCACCGAACATCATTTTGCCCACAATGGTTTTATGAACGCGCCGCCCAATCCGATCCAAATGTGCACCCACGTTGCGGCCCACTGTAAAAAGCTGCGTGTGGGGACAGCGCCAATTGTCCTTCCGGATTGGCACCCTTTGCGCGTGGCCGAAGACATTGCGATGTTAGATAACATGACGCTCGGGCGGGTGGATTTCGGTGTGGCCAAGGGCATCAACGAACGCTCAACGATCCAGTTCAATCCTAACGCAGATCGACGTGATAACCCCAAAGTTATGCGTCTCTATCAAGAGTCTCTTGAGATCATACTCAAAGCATGGACGAATGAGGCATTCAGTCACAAAGGCGAATTTTACGAGTTTCCAGTTCCCGGCTGGAAAGAAAAGAACCGCTTCTTTGAGCCCTTGGACCCACGCTATCACAATGAAGACGGCGAATATAAAGCGATGTATGTGCATCCGCGCCCCTATCAAGCGGGTCACCCGCCGGTTTGGTTAATGTCCAATGCACCGCCAACCTTTAAGCTGGCGGGTGAAAACGGATGGGGAGTTATCTCAATGGCCGCAGCCCCGAAAAGCACTTTGGCCTGCTGGGAACCTTACCGCGAGGCACTGTCAAAGCGCGAGGGTCGCGATGTGGCGCGTGGCGAGGGCGTCGGGGTATGTATGCAAGTTTACGTTGGCGAAAACATGGAAGAGGCAATCGAAACGATCCGCCCCGCCATCAACTCATATTACGAATTCCTAGGGGGATCACGACCAGCGGGAGAATGGTCCAAGCACGGTTACCTCGACGTCGGGGAAGAAATGACGACCGAGGATGAAGAGGGAGACTGGTTCGACTTTCTTAATAGGCGCGGGATCATTGTCGTCGGTGACGCCAAATTCGTGACAGAAAGACTGATCGAGAAGCAAGAAACAACCGGGCTCGATCACGTCATGCTGATGCAGCAGTACACTGGCGTTCCGTATGAGAAAATTCTTGCCAGCTGGAACCGTCTGTTTGAACATGTTGTGCCGTTTTTTGGCACGCAATCCATTGCCGACAAGCGAAAGGCTAACCATGCTTGAGATTTGGGGTCGTCCCTATTCATCCAATGTAATCCCAGTGATTTGGGCGGCGAATGAATTGGGGTTGGACTACACGCTGCAACTGGCAGGCGGTAGTTTCGGCAAATTGAATACCGATGAATATGCCCGCATCAATCCCAACCGAATGATCCCAGCGATCAAGGATGGAGACTTTGCGTTGTGGGAAAGCCTTGCGATCGTGCGTTACTTGAGCGGCCAATACGGTGCCGGAACGCTGTGCCCGAACGATCCTCAAACCCATGCGATTGCCGACCAATGGATGGAATGGTCTGCAAGCAAAGCCTTTTTACCCGTTATCTATCTGTTTTTTGCAACCGTGCGCACCAGGCCGGAAGATCGAGATCCAGCAAAGATTGCCGCATTACGCGACGAAGCGCATGCGGCGCTGGTAATTCTCGACGCACATTTGGCGGACCGTGATTACGTCTGCGGTGACAATTTCACAATGGCCGACATACCACTTGGCTGCATTGCCTATCGCTATTTCAACGTTGAGGTCGAGCGCCCAGCATTGCCGAATGTTGAGGCTTGGTACGAGCGCCTGTCGCAGCGTCCAGCATATCAAAAGCACGTCATGCGCCCTTTCGGAACCAACCCAGATGAATGGGCCGCGTTAGAAATAGCCTGCGCCAATGAAGGGGTTATCTAGTGATCGATCACCTAACTTATCACACCCGTTTCACCCCAGCCGAGCTGGATGCCCAGTATAACCTACGCGCAGGGCGACCGGACTATGAAGAAACCGTCATTCCGGGATGGGCAGCGAACAGTGCAACCGCCCGTGAAACCCTCGATTGCAGCTTGGATATCCGCTACGGCGAGGGCGAAAAGCAAAAGTTGGACGTGTTTCGTTGCGGCGACGCTGGGGCGCCGACATTGATTTACTTTCACGGTGGCTATTGGCAGCGTGGCGACAAGTCGATCTACAGCTTTATAGCAACGCCCTTTGTTGAAGCCGGCGTAAACGTCGTGATCATTGGATATGACCTCTGTCCAAGTGTTAGCCTTACCCGCATTTCCGCTGAGGCGCGTGAAGCTGTGGCACACATTTGGCAAAACGCTGGGCCACTCGGGATTAATCGGGATCGCATCACCTTTATGGGGCATTCGGCGGGGGGTCACGTGACGCAAATGATGATGGCGACAGATTGGCCTGCGTTTGGCGATGACCTGCCGATTGATCTTATCAAGACAGGCATCCCAATTTCTCCACTTAGCTATCTTGAACCTGTGCGCCTGACCGTGGCACTTAACGCCGGTATCCGCATGGACGCGCGCGAGGCCGAGGACGAAAGCCCGATGATCAGCCATCCGCCGGTGACAAACGCCACGCAGCTCGTCGTTGTTGGGGGGAATGAGACGGATGAGTTTAAGCGCCAAGCCCTGATGTATGTCGAGAAGTTCCAAACCACCGAGCGCAATATAGAATTC
This sequence comes from Paracoccaceae bacterium, assembly GCA_029244725.1. Lineage (GTDB taxonomy): Bacteria > Pseudomonadota > Alphaproteobacteria > Rhodobacterales > Rhodobacteraceae > JASMHC01. Next base: position 26,926 of record JAQWQJ010000030.1, on the reverse strand, counting down.
TACGAAGTTCCCGGTGTCGATCATTTCGACGAGTTGAATGTCTTGGTAGACCCTGAAAGCCCGTTTTTCCAGAAAACCTGCGCCATGCTCGGCCTCAATTGAAAGATCATATAATGACCGAACTAACCCGAGACTTGGCAGACGCCGTTGGTGATGCCTTCAATGCAATGGATATCGACGCGGTGATGCAGTATTTCGCCGAAGATTGTATCTTTGATCACGCTGTCGGGCCTGAACCCTGCGGCGTTCGCCTTGAAGGTCTAGAAACGATCCGCGGAGCATTCCAAGGGCTGTTTAACAAGGTTGAGAACGTTCACTGGGAAACACTGGACTGCCGCATCTCAGGCGACAAAGCCTATTGCGAGTATCGCAAAACTGTCGCCCATAAAGATGGGTCAGCCGAAGATTATCATAGCGTCGACATCCTAACGTTTCGCGAAGGACTAATTGTTCACAAAGACACGTATTTCAAACAACGAACGAGCTGAATATGCGCACGCTCGGCAGTGTAAACATGCGAGCATTCAAATCCTCGAAGCAATTTTTGCACTCAATTTAGTTAATGACTCCGTTGAGGAAGTTTTAAGCTGTCATAGAGCAGAAAATTGTGCGGCATATCGGGCCAGAGGTCCAATTGGATGTCAGTGCCCTTTGCAGCCTGTTCATCAGCAAACTCAACGATCATGTCTCGTAAATCCTCCCGCCCTCCAGCTTGCATGTAGATAGGCGCTAAACCTGTGTAGTCACATGCAATGGGCGCAGGGGCATCGCGCCCACCCGCGCGTCTTAACCAAGCGATCCGAACTGATGAGGCATTCTGGTGTTATCGTCTGCTGGGTGATAGGTTTTCAGCAATCTCGCTACACACCAAAGCGATCTGGCGCATACGGGGCCATGTCTAGGTTTGGTGTATTGCCACTGATCATCTGAGCGATCAATCGACCTGTTTTGGGACCTGCAGTCACGCCGACGTGCTGATGACCAAAGCCTGTGTAAATGCCGGATGCACCGATCTCGCCAATCAAGGGCAAACTATCGTAAGTCGACGGGCGAAACCCCAGCCATTCTTCTGTGTCTGAGTATTTCAATTTAGGAAACGCTTCCTTGGCACTGCGACGCAAAACTTTTATCGGGTTCTTGCTGGCCTCAGCATGGTGATCGCCAATCTCAACTGTCCCTGCACACCGCATACCCATGTCCATCGGGTTCACACCGAATTTGCCCCATGTAATCATCATCGGGTTGCGTGGCACCTCAGATGGGTTTTTGAAAATCACATGATATCCTCGCTCTGTTTCCAAAGGTACCTTTAGACCGAGCAATTTCATCACGTCTTTTGACCATATCCCTGCGGTGATTACGGTCTCAGAACAATCAAACACCCCTTTAGTGGTCGCAACCGAGGCAATGCGACCACCGACTTTGTTCAACCCTGTGACCTCGGCCTGAACATACTTGCCACCGTTGCTGACAAAATGATCCGTCAGTTCCTGAATATACTGGCCCGGATTGGTGATATGTCCTTGGCCTTCAAGCACGGCGAGGCATTTGACATCCGGTCCCAAGATAGGTTCGGCGTCTTGAACGTCCCGGCCATTCAAAACGGTAGGGATCATTCCGACCGTAGCTTTTAGATCCCACGCATAACGATCATGGTCAAAATCTTTGCGGGTCTTGTAGGCGTAGCTGAACTTACTGTCTGAAATCCACCGCTCAAGCTTGGTGCCAGCCACCAACGCTTTGTGTTGCTCGACTCCGTCCGTCAACAGGGGTGCAAGATTGCGCGAAATGCTTTGCGCGCTTTTGTCATTGGCGTGCGATAAAAACTTAGCCAGCCAAGGCAGCATTTTCGGTAGGTAGGACCATTTCAAGAACAATGCACTGTTTGGATTGAGCATGTAACTGGGTAGGCTTTTCCATAAATCTGGCGTTGTCACGGGGGTGACGGCCCACTGAGCGATCAAGCCAGCGTTCCCAAAAGACGCGCCGGCCGCAGGGCCATCTTTGTCCAACAGAAGAACCTCTCGTCCAAAGCGTTGCAACCAGATGGCGGTGGACACACCAACCATACCGGCTCCAATGACGATCACACTTTGGGCCATTCCAACCTCCGCAAGAGTTTGCAACACTAAACAAGCGCGTCGTGGATCAGGCAATGCAAAATCAAATCGAGGTGATTAAATTCAAGACCGATCACGATCCTGCATCTGAGAACGCAATGCCATCAGCTCATCCGCCAGAAAATCGACGAACCGACGAACGCGTAGCGTGCGGCGTAAATCGCTGTGAAGTAGCAGCCATAACGTACTGCCGGTTTCAGGTTTTGTACCGGGAACACGCTCAAGATCATCAAACAGGTGTTCGGTAATCACAGGTATTTTGGCCATCCCGCAATTTTGCCTTACAAGATGAATGTGCATATGGCCGTCATTTGCGCTCTGCCGAACGGTGGCGTTAGGAAACTGAGACTTTGCCAACCAAGACGGATCAGAGCCCGGTCCAGTCCACCCAATCCAATTGAGACCTTCGCCACCTGGGCCAGCATCGGCGTAATGCGTCTTAAGATAGGACTTGCTGGCATAGGTCCCAACATCAAACTCATAGAGTTTACGTGCTATTACATCGTCTGAAATCTGTGGTGCCGCGCGAAGCGAAACATCGGTCTCAGCGCGTTGGATATCGGCTATTTGCGATGTGATCTGAACTTGAACGTCTATCGCAGGATACTTGACTGAGAACCGTGCAAGGATCGGCGCAAATATATCGAACGCAAAGGCGGACGAGATTGAGAACTTGATCGTACCGGCTTCGGTTCGGTCCAAGCCTTGAACACGTTGTTTGGCTGCGGCGAACGTCTTTTCGGCCTCTTCTGCCAGCGGCATCAGTGCTTCGCCCGCTTCTGTCAGCTCAAACCCCTTTCGAGAGCGGGTGAACAACCTCGAGCCTAAACTGCCTTCAAGCGCTTCAATGTTACGTCGTGTTGTTACGAAGCTGGCGTTAAGCGTTTCGGCCCCAGCCCGAAGAGTGCCGGAACGTGCAACGGCAAGAAAGTACGGAACGAATGCCCAATCAGTCGGTTTCAATGTGTCACCACCATACGTTCCAAATATGGAACAAAGAGTTCGGTTTGATGCTCTATTTGTTTCTATTTTGAAACGTATGTTCGATCCAACGGCAAGGCAAGCCTTGCCGAAGAGAATTCAACAGATCGATCAAGGAAACAGCCCCATGACAATGACCAACTCAATGACCGTAAATGCCTCTGCCGATGCCATCTGGCAGATGATTGGCCCAGACTTCGCCGCAGTGGATAAATGGATGGCCGCCACACCAACCGCCGAGCCGATTTCGGGCACGCCAATTCCAGGTGCACCGGTCAAGGGGCGCAACTCGTTCCTGATCAAGAAATTCCAGCCGATGTATCAAGAAGAGATCATCACTGAGTACAGCGATGCTAAACGAACTGTGAGTTTTCAGGTAACAATGCGCAAAACGCCAAAACTGATGCCTCTAAAAGGCTACGATTCAACCGTTATCATTGAACCTATCAGTGACGGTTCCAGCAAGGTGACGTGGATCGGAAATGCCCAGATCCATTGGTTTGGTAAAGTCCTGTCCGGCCCGCTGCTGAAAAGCCTAGATGACGGCTTCATCCGTAATCTCGAAGAGATCAAACACATCATGGAAACCGGACAGCCACATCCGCGCAAAGTTGCCAAAAACAAAGCAGAAGGGATTGCGGCTTAAAGCTTCAATCGCCAAGGTTGCTCTATGGCTGAACGATGGGTTTGCACTTTCTTTACGCCAGACCTTGCCCCCGAAACCATTTGCCACTAAATGACCGTCTATTGGGCCGCCCGATTCTGTCGTGCGGCCTGATATTCGTCCGAGACGGTGGGTGGCCTCAATCCAGAGGTCATAATTCCTGCCTGAGACGGGAAAGACCCAGATTTCTTCGGGCTTGGCCTATGCCAGTCCCCGGGGTGAACTTGGACGGACCCGTAAGGACCCGACTGGTCGGGCACCTTTGCCCGGCTGAATTGAGCCGGAGGGTTAAACCTCCCAACTTGGAGTAACACTGTGGATAGAGCCCAGAAAGAGAAAGTAGTCGAGGAACTCGGCCAAATCTTTGAAAGCTCTGGCGTCGTCGTAGTATCACACTACGAGGGACTCACGGTTGCTGACATGCAGGACCTTCGTGCACGCGCAAGCGAAGCAGGAAGTGCCGTACGTGTCGCCAAGAACAGGCTCGCCAAGATCGCCCTCGAGGGTAAGCCCTGCGCAAGCATGACTGACTACCTGACAGGTATGACCGTTCTAACCTATTCTGAGGACCCTGTGGCTGCTGCCAAGGTTGCCGAAGACTTCGCCAAGGAGAACAAAAAGTTCGAAATCCTTGGCGGTGCAATGGGTGATAACGCTCTAGACCGTGCCGGCGTTCAAGCCGTGTCGAAAATGCCTTCTCGTGACGAGCTTATTGCTTCGATCGTTGGCTGCATCGGCGCACCTGCTTCGAACATCGCTGGCGCAATTGGCGCTCCTGCTTCGAATATCGCATCCATCCTGTCGACCATTGAGGAAAAACAGGAAGCTGCGTAAGCAACTTTGAGAACCGCGTATTGGGCAATTGCCTGACGTTGGAACACAACATTAGAAACGGAAAGAAGCTAAAATGGCTGATCTGAAAGCACTCGCAGAAAGCATCGTCGGATTGACACTGCTGGAAGCACAAGAACTAAAAACTATCCTTAAAGACGAGTATGGCATCGAGCCTGCTGCTGGCGGCGCTGTAATGGTTGCTGCAGCTGGTGGAGACGCTGGCGCTGCTGAAGAAGAGCAGACAGAATTCGACGTAATCCTGAAAGCACCAGGCGCATCGAAAATCAACGTCATCAAAGAAGTCCGCGCCATCACTGGTCTTGGCCTCAAAGAAGCTAAAGAGCTTGTTGAAGCTGGCGGAAAAGCAGTCAAAGAGCAGTGCTCTAAAGACGAAGCTGACGAGATCAAAGGCAAGCTGGAAGCAGTTGGCGCTGAGGTCGAAGTTAAGTAATCAACGCCGGGGCAACCCGGACGTGATTTATAGGCTGGATGCGGTTTTTCCGCGTCCAGCCGAACCTGTCCTAGCAAGGGGTTTTTTAGAAACCCTTTTCTAGGTGAGGTTAGATCGGGAGGCCTTTGGTGGGACAAAGGCCATGAATTGATCAACCCCCTGTCTCAATTGGGTGAGGCGCCGATGCCCAGCGGCGGCCGCATTCGACGAGAATCGAAAGGTAACACAAACCATGGCTCAAAGCTTTCTTGGCCAGAAACGTTTGCGTAAGTATTACGGCAAAATCCGCGAAGTTCTGGAGATGCCGAATCTTATCGAGGTCCAAAAATCCTCATATGATCTTTTCCTGAAATCCGGCGATCAACTTATTCCGATCGACGGCGAAGGTATCAAAGGCGTTTTCCAGTCGGTATTCCCGATTAAAGATTTCAACGAAACCAGCGTGCTGGAATTCGTTAATTATGAACTGGAAAAACCAAAGTACGACGTTGAGGAATGCCAGCAACGCGACATGACATATGCCGCACCGCTAAAGGTGACCCTCCGTCTGATCGTGTTTGATATCGACGAAGATACCGGTGCGAAATCGGTTAAAGACATCAAAGAACAAGACGTCTTCATGGGTGACATGCCGCTGATGACTCAGAACGGTACATTCGTTGTGAACGGCACCGAGCGTGTGATCGTTTCGCAAATGCACCGCTCTCCTGGTGTGTTCTTTGACCACGACAAAGGCAAAACCCACAGCTCTGGCAAACTTTTGTTTGCTTGCCGCATTATCCCATATCGCGGCTCTTGGTTGGATTTTGAATTTGACGCGAAAGACATCGTCTTTGCCCGTATCGACCGTCGTCGTAAACTGCCTGTCACAACCCTGCTTTATGCACTGGGTCTCGACCAGGAAAGCATCATGGATGCTTACTACCAGACTGTCGACTTTACGCTTTCGAAGGACAAAGGTTGGGTAACCAAGTTCTTCCCTGAGCGTGTTCGTGGCACACGTCCAACATACGATCTTGTTGATGCTGCTTCCGGTGAAGTTATCGGCGAAGCGGGTAAGAAAGTTACCCCGCGCGCTGTTAAGAAAATCATCGACGAAGGCAAAATCACCGATCTGTTGGTTCCGTTTGATCACATCGTGGGCAAATTTGTTTCCAAAGACATCATCAACGAAGAAAACGGCGCGATCTATGTCGAAGCCGGTGATGAGCTGACTTGGGAACTCGACAAAGCCGGTGAAGTTTCTGGCGGTAGCCTGAAAGAATTGATCGACGCAGGCATCACTGAGATCCCTGTGCTCGACATCGATAACATCAACGTCGGTCCTTACATGCGTAACACCATGGCGGCAGATAAAAACATGAACCGCGAAACTGCGCTCATGGATATCTACCGCGTTATGCGTCCGGGCGAGCCGCCCACCGTTGAGGCAGCCTCGGCATTGTTCGAGACCCTGTTCTTTGACGGCGAGCGTTATGACCTTTCGGCTGTTGGCCGCGTGAAAATGAACATGCGTTTGGCTCTCGATAAAGAAGACACTCAGCGCACGCTTGACCGTGAAGACATCGTCCAGTGTATCAAAGCATTGGTTGAGCTTCGTGACGGCCGTGGCGACGTGGACGACATCGACCACCTCGGCAACCGTCGTGTGCGTTCTGTCGGCGAGCTGATGGAAAACCAGTACCGTGTTGGCCTGCTTCGTATGGAGCGCGCAATCAAAGAGCGTATGTCGTCTGTCGAAATCGACACCGTCATGCCTCAGGATCTGATCAACGCGAAACCAGCAGCTGCTGCCGTTCGTGAATTTTTCGGCTCTTCGCAGCTGTCGCAGTTTATGGACCAAACCAACCCGCTGTCAGAAGTCACCCACAAACGCCGCCTTTCGGCGCTTGGACCAGGTGGTTTGACACGCGAACGTGCTGGCTTTGAAGTTCGTGACGTTCACGCAACGCACTACGGTCGTATGTGTCCGATTGAAACGCCGGAAGGGCCAAACATTGGTCTGATCAACTCGTTGGCGACGTTCGCACGTGTCAACAAGTACGGTTTCATCGAAACACCTTATCGTCGCGTTGTTGACGGCAAAGTAACTGACGACGTTCAGTACATGTCGGCAACAGAAGAAATGCGCCACACTGTGGCTCAGGCCAACGCGCATCTTGATGACGACGGTCGCTTCGAAAACGATCTGGTGAACACACGTCAGTCTGGTGAATACACCATGGCGCCACGTGAAAACGTTGATCTTATCGACGTTTCACCAAAGCAGTTGGTATCTGTAGCGGCATCTCTGATCCCATTCCTTGAAAACGACGACGCTAACCGCGCCCTTATGGGTTCGAACATGCAACGTCAGGCGGTTCCACTGCTCAAGGCCGAGGCTCCTTTGGTTGGTACTGGCATCGAAGAAATCGTTGCTCGTGACTCTGGTGCGTCGATCATGGCGAAACGTGGCGGTATCATCGACCAAGTTGATGCGCAGCGTATCGTTGTTCGCGCAACCGAGGACCTTGAGCTGGGTGATGCTGGCGTAGACATCTACCGTCTTCGCAAGTTCCAGCGTTCGAACCAGAACACCTGTATCAACCAACGTCCGTTGGTGAAGGTGGGTGACACGGTTTCGAAGATGGAAGTTATCGCTGACGGTCCTTCGACTGATATTGGTGAGCTTGCGCTTGGTAAAAACGTGGTTGTCGCATTTATGCCTTGGAATGGCTACAACTACGAAGACTCGATCCTGATTTCTGAGCGTATTGCACGCGACGACGTATTCACTTCGATCCACATCGAAGAATTCGAAGTTGCTGCACGTGACACGAAACTAGGCCCTGAGGAAATCACGCGCGATATTCCAAACGTCGGTGAAGAAGCTCTGCGTAACCTCGACGAGGCTGGCATTGTGTACATCGGTGCGGACGTTGAGCCGGGCGATATCCTTGTTGGTAAGATCACGCCGAAAGGTGAATCGCCAATGACGCCGGAAGAAAAACTTCTGCGCGCCATCTTTGGTGAGAAAGCTTCGGACGTTCGTGACACTTCGCTTCGCGTTAAGCCAGGTGATTTCGGAACTGTTGTTGAAGTTCGTGTTTTCAACCGCCATGGCGTTGAGAAAGACGAACGTGCGCTACAGATTGAGCGCGAAGAGGTTGAACGCCTTGCTCGTGACCGTGACGACGAACTTGCCATCCTTGAGCGCAACATCTACGCGCGCCTGAAAAGCATGATCATCGGCAAAACTGCGGTTAAAGGCCCCAAAGGCATTCGAGCAAACTCGGCGATCAACGAAGAGTTGCTGGAAACACTGACACGTGGTCAGTGGTGGCAATTGGCTTTGGAAGACGAGGGCGATGCCCAAGTCGTAGAAGCGCTGAACAGCCAGTACGAAGCACAGAAACGTGCTTTGGATGCGCGCTTTGAAGACAAAGTCGAAAAAGTACGCCGCGGCGACGATCTGCCTCCGGGTGTGATGAAAATGGCCAAAGTGTTTGTTGCTGTGAAGCGTAAGCTTCAGCCAGGCGACAAAATGGCCGGACGTCACGGCAACAAAGGTGTGATTTCGAAAGTGGTTCCAATGGAGGACATGCCGTTCCTCGCTGACGGTACTCCGGTAGACTTCGTACTGAACCCGCTTGGTGTGCCATCGCGTATGAACGTTGGTCAGATCCTTGAAACCCACATGGGTTGGGCCGCGCGCGGTCTTGGTCTGCACATCGACGATGCGCTGGGCGAATATCGCCGCTCTGGTGACCTGACACCTGTACGTGACGCAATGCGCATCGCTTATGGTGACGACGTATATGCCGAAGGGATCAACGGCATGGACGAACGTCAGCTGATCGAAGCTGCAGGCAACGTCACCAACGGTGTGCCAATCGCAACGCCAGTATTTGACGGTGCGAAAGAAGCAGACGTTAACAACGCTCTGGTTCGTGCAGGCTTCTCGGAAAGCGGTCAGTCTATCTTGTTTGACGGTCGTTCCGGCGAACAGTTCGCTCGTCCGGTAACCGTGGGCATCAAGTACCTGCTGAAACTGCATCACCTTGTGGACGACAAAATCCACGCGCGTTCGACCGGTCCTTACTCGCTTGTTACTCAGCAGCCGCTGGGTGGTAAGGCGCAGTTCGGTGGCCAGCGCTTTGGTGAGATGGAAGTTTGGGCGCTTGAAGCATATGGCGCTGCTTACACTTTGCAGGAAATGCTGACCGTGAAATCGGACGACGTTGCTGGCCGTACAAAAGTGTACGAGAGCATCGTCAAAGGCGAGGACAACTTCGAAGCTGGCGTGCCAGAATCGTTCAACGTTCTTGTCAAAGAAGTCCGTGGCCTCGGCCTGAACATGGAACTCCTGGATACGGAGGTTGAGGAATAAGGGGCCTTAGCCCCTTCCCAATCTTTCGTACAAATTTGAGGACATCAAAATGAACCAGGAAATTACAGCCAACCCGTTCAACCCGGTTGCACCGATCAAAACGTTTGACGAAATCAAGGTCTCTTTGGCATCGCCAGAGCGTATCTTGTCGTGGTCATACGGTGAGATTAAGAAACCTGAGACCATCAACTACCGGACTTTCAAGCCCGAGCGTGATGGCCTCTTCTGTGCTCGTATCTTTGGCCCGATCAAAGACTACGAATGTCTCTGCGGTAAATATAAACGCATGAAGTATCGCGGCGTTGTCTGCGAGAAATGTGGTGTTGAAGTTACCCTCCAGAAAGTGCGCCGCGAGCGTATGGGCCATATTGAGCTGGCCGCGCCTGTCGCACACATCTGGTTCCTGAAATCGCTTCCGTCGCGCATCGGCCTGATGCTGGACATGACATTGCGTGATCTGGAACGTGTTCTTTACTTTGAAAACTATGTTGTTATCGAGCCCGGTCTGACTGACCTGACTTACGGCCAGATGATGACCGAAGAAGAGTACATGGACGCACAAGATGTCTATGGCATGGATGCTTTCACCGCCAACATTGGTGCTGAAGCGATCCGCGAAATGCTGAGCCTGATTGATCTAGAAGCCGAAGCTGACCAACTGCGAGCCGATCTGGCTGTCGCAACTGGTGAACTGAAGCCTAAGAAAATCATCAAGCGTCTGAAAGTTGTTGAGAGCTTCCTTGAGTCGGGCAACCGTCCTGAGTGGATGATCCTGACAGTTATTCCGGTCATCCCACCAGAATTGCGCCCACTTGTGCCTCTGGATGGCGGTCGTTTCGCAACGTCTGATCTGAACGACCTTTATCGTCGTGTGATCAACCGGAACAACCGTTTGAAGCGTCTGATCGAACTTCGTGCGCCAGACATCATCGTTCGTAACGAAAAGCGTATGTTGCAGGAATCTGTCGACGCTCTGTTTGACAACGGCCGTCGTGGTCGTGTGATTACAGGTGCCAACAAGCGTCCACTGAAGTCGCTTTCGGACATGCTGAAAGGTAAGCAAGGTCGCTTCCGTCAAAACCTTTTGGGTAAACGCGTCGACTTCTCAGGTCGTTCGGTCATTGTGACCGGTCCTGAGCTGAAGCTGCACCAATGTGGTCTGCCTAAGAAAATGGCGCTCGAACTGTTCAAGCCGTTCATCTATTCGCGACTAGAGGCCAAAGGCCTGTCTTCGACTGTTAAACAGGCCAAGAAACTGGTTGAGAAAGAGCGTCCAGAAGTTTGGGATATTCTCGACGAGGTTATCCGCGAGCACCCAGTTCTACTGAACCGTGCGCCAACGCTTCACCGTCTTGGCATTCAGGCATTCGAACCTGTTCTGATCGAAGGTAAAGCTATCCAGCTTCACCCGCTGGTCTGTTCAGCGTTTAACGCTGACTTTGACGGCGACCAGATGGCTGTTCACGTACCGCTTTCACTGGAAGCACAGCTAGAAGCCCGCGTCCTTATGATGTCGACGAACAACGTTCTGTCGCCAGCAAACGGCGCGCCTATCATTGTTCCTTCGCAGGATATGATCCTTGGTCTTTACTATGTGACCATCGAACGCGAAGGCATGAAAGGCGAAGGAATGACCTTCGGCTCGATCGAAGAAGTTCAGTATGCACTCGATAGTGACACTGTTCACCTTCATACCAAGATCAAATCGCGTATTAAGCAGATCGACACTGAGGGTAACGAAGTCTTTGAAATCGTCGAAACCACTCCGGGTCGTGTTTTGTTGGGCAGCTTGCTGCCAATCAACAACAAGGCGCCATTCTCGCTTGTAAACCGGTTGCTGCGTAAGAAAGACGTTCAGAAAGTCATCGACACTGTCTACCGTTATTGCGGTCAGAAAGAGTCTGTAATCTTCTGTGACCAGATCATGACCATGGGCTTCCGTCACGCGTTCAAGGCAGGCATCTCGTTCGGTAAGGACGATATGGTTATTCCTGACAACAAATGGACAATCGTTGACGATACCCGCGATCAAGTGAAGGGCTTTGAACAGCAGTACATGGACGGTCTGATTACTCAGGGCGAAAAGTACAACAAAGTCATCGACGCTTGGACCAAGTGTAACGACAAAGTCACCGACGCTATGATGGGCACCATCTCGGCTTCGAAAACTGACGATGCCGGAGCTGAAATGGAACCGAACTCGGTTTACATGATGGCTCACTCTGGTGCACGTGGCTCGGTCACACAGATGAAACAGCTGGGCGGTATGCGCGGTCTGATGGCGAAACCTTCTGGTGAGATTATCGAAACTCCGATTATCTCAAACTTTAAAGAGGGTCTGACCGTTCTTGAGTACTTCAACTCAACACACGGCGCCCGTAAGGGTCTGTCGGACACGGCGTTGAAAACTGCGAACTCTGGTTATCTGACACGTCGTCTTGTGGACGTTGCTCAGGACTGCATCGTGCGTATGCATGATTGTGGAACTGAGAAAACGATCCACGCTGAGCCGGCTGTTAATGACGGTGAAATCGTATCTTCGATCTCTGAGCGTATTCTGGGTCGTGTCGCGGGTGAAGACATCCTGCGTCCAGGCACAGACGAAGTTCTTGTGGCCAAAGGCCAACTGATCGACGAGCGCATGGCTGACGGTGTTGAAGAAGCAGGCGTAATCAGCTTGCAGATGCGTTCACCGCTGACATGTGAAGCGGAAGAGGGTGTTTGCGCCACTTGCTACGGTCGTGACCTTGCACGTGGTACGATGGTGAACGAAGGCGAAGCTGTCGGTATCATCGCGGCGCAGTCAATCGGTGAACCTGGTACACAGCTAACCATGCGTACATTCCACATTGGTGGTGTTGCGCAGGGTGGCCAACAGTCGTTCCTCGAAGCCAGCCAAGAAGGTAAGATCGAATACCGTAACCCCAATGTCATCACCAACGAAGCTGGTGAGCAGATCGTTATGGGCCGCAACATGCAGCTTATGATCATGGGTGAAACTGGCGACGAACGTGCCAGCCACAAACTTGGTTACGGTACCAAAATCTATCACAAAGAAGGCGACACTGTTGCCCGTGGTGACAAGCTGTTTGAATGGGACCCATTCACGCTGCCAATCATTGCGGAAAAGGATGCGACAGCGAAATACGTTGACCTTGTGGCAGGTATCGCCATGCGCGAAGTGACCGATGACGCAACTGGTATGACGCAGAAAATCGTTACCGACTGGCGCGCAGCGCCAAAGGGCAACGAGCTGAAGCCAGAAGTCATTCTGATCGATAAAGGTGGCGAGCCTATGCGCAACGATGCGGGTAACCCAATCACCTATCCTATGTCTGTGGATGCAATCCTCTCGGTAGAAGACGGTCAAGTCGTCAAAGCCGGTGACGTTGTCGCGCGTATCCCGCGTGAAGGCGCCAAGACTAAGGACATTACGGGTGGTCTTCCACGCGTTGCGGAACTGTTCGAAGCTCGTCGTCCAAAGGATCACGCAATCATCGCAGAAATCGATGGCTACGTGCGCTTTGGCAAGGACTATAAGAACAAGCGCCGCATTGCGATCGAGTCTTCTGACGATGCTGATCACAAGGTTGAATACATGGTGCCTAAGGGTAAGCACATTCCTGTTCAGGAAGGTGATTTTGTCCAAAAGGGTGACTACATCATGGACGGCAACCCAGCCCCTCACGACATTCTGTCGATTATGGGTGTTGAAGCGCTGGCTGACTATATGATCGACGAAGTGCAAGACGTTTATCGTTTGCAGGGCGTGAAAATCAACGACAAGCACATCGAAGTCATCGTGCGTCAGATGCTGCAGAAATGGGAGATCCTCGATAGCGGAGAAACCACACTGCTCAAAGGCGAAAACGTCGACAAAGCTGAGTTTAATGAAGCCAACGCAAAAGCTACGTCTAAAGGTGTCCGCCTAGCCAAGGGTCAACCGATCCTTCTGGGTATCACCAAAGCGTCGCTGCAAACACGTAGCTTCATCTCTGCTGCATCGTTCCAGGAAACCACACGCGTTCTGACCGAAGCTTCGGTTCAGGGTAAGCGCGACAAGCTGGTTGGCCTGAAAGAGAACGTCATCGTTGGTCGCTTGATCCCGGCTGGTACGGGTGGCGCTACGCAGAAAGTTCGTCAGGTTGCGCAATCGCGTGACAATGTCGTTCTGGAAGCCCGCCGCGAAGAGGCAGAAGCCGCAGCCGCGTTGGCAGCTCCGCTTGAAGACGATCTCGCGTCTGACGTGTTCGGTGACGACATCGAAAGCACCTTCGTCGAGACACCAGAGAGCCGCGACTAAGCTTTCGTCTGATAAGAATTTGAAAGGCCCTGCCAACTGGCGGGGCCTTTTTTCGTTTAAGGTTCTAGAATAGTCTTAGGGTCAATGTGGGCGATAAACACCAGTTCAGAACTGGACCCTTGAAGTCCAATAAGAGCCGGCGGTCCTATATGCCTAATCGAAATCACAGTGGTGGGGTTTTATGAACAAAGTAGCCGATGGGTTTTGCTATTCCTACGTGGTTAAAGAGACATCGGACAAAGGCTTAGGAGTCTTTGCAGAAGTGGACATCAAACAAGGTAGCATTGTTTGGCGCCACGTTCCGGGCCTCTACAAAGTGTTCAACGAAAGTGCGTTCAACAAGCCGATCGCAGACATGACGCGCGAAGAAATCGTTTATGAACTCACCCATGTTTTCGGGCTGCCTGAATTTCCAAATTGCGTGATCAGAGTCTTTGATCCGGGCGTACTTTTTAACCATTCAAGCGATCACAGTTTAATCACGAACAACGCAACGCCGCTAGAAAACCCACTTGATGAGACATCCCCAAACTACACTGATGCGGTCACAAAGGCGCTGCTTGATGATCGATACGCCATGGTCGCAACACGCGATATCAAAGCAGGCGAGGAATTCACCAACAACTACGCGCTCGAAGTCTCGGACCCACCATTCTTCGAAGCTATCTACGACCAATACGATATTGATGACGGTTATGTGGATAGCGACTAGCGACCTTTATTGAGTGCCGCCATTGGTCTGGGACGCGTTAGGTGATGTCGCATAAAATGACTTACGGGTTGAAATGTTCGTTGCAATATGGATTTTGGCAATCAAAAGGTGCGCATTTTGACGACCATCGACCCAAAACCCGAAATCAGAATTAGCCCCAATCCCATAAGCGAATACATGTCCGGCCAGTCGCCGAACACTAAGACCCCTGCAACAGTGGCTGAGATTAGTTGACTGTAAACCAAAGGCGCGATCAGGCTTGCTTCGGCTTTTCTGTTGGCAACGACTATTAGGTAGTTGCCGATGGCTGAGCCGAGTGCGCTAAGGGCTATCAGCACCGACAGGTTCAAGTTTAAGACTGGCATCGGGGAAGATAGCCCAAAAGGTGTCAGGATAATCGAGCCGATGATTAGCTGAGATATCAACAAAAACCTCGGTCTATATGACCCCGCGACCGTGCGGGTCATGGCCAAATATGAACCGTAAAACGTGCCAGCTGCGAGGGCAAAAAACATGCCGGTCGACGCGCCAAATCCGGGTTTGACGACCATAAGGACACCGATAAACCCTACGGCCAACAAAAGGCTGCGACTTCGTGATGGGGTCTCACCCAAAAACAGGATGGCGAGAATATAAGACACGATTGGACCCACAAAAAACGCCCCGAAGACGTTAGGGATGGGTTCGGTTTTTAAGGCTGTTAGGATGCATGAAATCCCGCCTGCGATGAGGGCAGAGCGAACAAGAACACGCCAGTCTAAAAAGCCTTTTAGTTCTTTGACGGCCAGTCCACTAAACGGAAGCATGATCAACGCGGCCAGTCCAAACCGCGACCATGCAACCACAAACGGATCAACGCCATTGGCTGTCAAAAGCTTGCCTGATGTATCGCCGACGACGATGAATGTGACGGACCCAAAAACGATACCAGCAAGGCGAAGAAGTTCTGATGACTGCATGTGAAAAACCGAACCAGCTTTGATTGCTCGTCTCTAGCAAGCATCAAAGGGTTCGGAAAGGCGCAGAGCCAGCAATGGCGTCATTACATAAGGACCGAGGTTCGAAATTGCTCTGGACTTGTTGTTTTGCTACGACTTGATCATGTCTTGGCCAGAAAACTCTCCGCCCCAACGCGATGGCGACGCAGCCGCCGGTATCGAAGTAACTGACGAATTTGAACGGTTCGCCCAACGAAACGATGTTTTCACCCGTGCGTTCTGGGATGACGGCGTCAAATCCAAGCAGACAGACAAGTTTTTCGCGTCATACCGCATGGAGGCTGCGCCCCGTCGTGGCGATGGGTTCACGCAAAAAGATTTTGCACTGCGCAATGCCTCATGGCTGATCTCTGACGTAATCTCGGACCGCAACGCGGCTGAAGGCAAACGAGAGGGGTTCCAATCGTCGATCCTGTGCGACACGCCTGTGGCCAAGGATAAGGTCAACGTTGACGATCCGGCTAAGATGTCTGCTGAGGTAAAGCGCATTTCGAAGTTCTTTGGCGCCAATCTCTGCGGCGTCACGGATTTTGACGAACGTTGGCTTTATACGTCGCGGGTCGATACGCGCGATATGACGGACGCGCCGCACGACCTACCTGGGGGCCTCAATTCAGTGATCGTCCTCGGGCACGAAATGGACAAGGAACTGGTCGCGACATACCCTTCGGCCTTAGCGGGGGCTGCAACGGGGCGGGAATACAGCCACGAGGCTTCCATTGTGATGCAAGTTGCCGCTTACATCCGAAATTTAGGATATGAGGCCGTTCCCTCGATGAACGACACAGGCCTCGTCATCCCCTATGCAGTCAAAGCGGGTCTGGGTGAATATGCGCGCAACCAGATGGTCATCACACCGGAATACGGACCGCGTCTTCGATTTTCAAAGATCTTCACAAACCTGCCGTTAGAGCAGGATACACCTAAGCCACAAGGGGTACGGGCGTTCTGTGACATCTGCACAAAATGCGCTGATGCTTGTCCCGTGAAGGCGCTTCCGTTTGGGCCACCCTCAACCGATACGGCGAATGTGTCAGCGATTAAAGGCGTACGAAAATGGACGTCGGACGCAGAGAAATGCTTTTCTTTTTGGGCGAAACTTTCGTCCGACTGCGCCATTTGCATGCGGGTTTGCCCGTTCAACCGGGACTACGAAAAACCCGTAAACCGAATGTGGTTGAAATTAGCGCTAAGCCCGTTGCGTAAGTTGGCGCTAAGGTTGGCAAAAGATCACGGCGAAAGAAAGAAACCGGCAGAATGGTGGAAGGTTGAATAGATGGAAAATGTTCACGACTTGATTTCCAAGTTTGATCCTGAGAACCCGCGTATGGGTGAGATCAAAAAACTGGCGACCTCAATCAAGAAGAACCATGATTTGGCGTTAGAGCTTTGGGCGAGCGGCGACTACGTTCCGCGTTTGGTCGCGGTGCTGATAATGGACAAGGTACAACTGGATTTGACTACAATTGAAACTTTGGCGGCAGATTTGGGGTCGATGTCTGAGGCCAATAGAAACCGCTTGTCTGAATGGTTGATGGCCAATCAACTGATGAAATCTAAAAAGACGATAGCCTTGCTCGAAAGTTGGCGAGAGCATGAGTTGCCCACTTTGAGGCGTCTATATTGGTACTATCAGGCGAGGTTGCGCTGGACGGGTAAAATCCCAAAAGACAACGCGGTAGAACTGCTTTCATTCTTGCAAAGTGACATGGGCAATGAGCTGCCAGAGGTGCAGTGGACAATGAATTTCACAGCCGCTTGGATTGGAATTTACGAAGCCAAGTATCGCAAGGAATGCGTTGCGTTAGGAAAGCGGCTTGGTCTCTATACAGGCGAAAAAATGGTCGCTGGGTGCACGCCAAACTACCTGCCAGATTTTATTTCAGTTGAGGTCGGCAAGCTTGAGGCGAGAGCCTGAAACTGCCTTTTCTTGCGAGAAGTTAAAAGCCTCTAAAAGCTTGGGCACGTTTCTCTAGCTCTGAGTACTTCGGCTAAAGCCTTTCTCGGTCCACACGGAAATTATGAGGGTGAGAAAACCCAGCACGGCAAACCCAATGACAAGTGGGTAGACAGTTTCATCGAACGCATTTCCGATGAATGAGGCCAGCGGAAGCGCGATGAAGGTCGAAATTGAGCCTATGAATGCCGCCCCTAAGCCCGCCATGTGCCCCAACGGTTCAAGCGCCATCGTGTTGATATTGGCAAACGTAATCCCGACACAGAAAAAGGCCAATAACTGCCACGTGATGAATAGCCAAAGGGGTGGAACGCCTCCGAACATCGGCAGGACAGCCCAAAATGCAAAAGACAGAAGGGTTAATCCAACCAAAGCTATTAACGTCAGGCGGTACATCCCCAAGCGCATGACAAAGGCTGCATTGGCCATGGACGAAATGCCCAAGGACATCGCCGCCACCGCGAAATAGAGCGAAAACATATCTCCAACGTCAAACGCCAGTTTGAATATTTGGGCGGCCGAGCCTAGATACCCCATGAACGCACCGAAGATACATCCCGCAGCCAACGTATAGCCCATCGTTGCGCGCGTTTTTAAGACCTCGACAAGGCCCACCCAAATATTATTGGCGCTGAATGGTCGGCGGTTTTCGGGGGCAAGTGTTTCAGGTTGGCGAAATGCGAACCAAATCGAAACCGCAACAGCCAAAACAATAAGACCGACAAAGGTAAAGGGCCACCCACCTATGTACATCAACCCTTGGCCGATGGCGGGGGCGACAATTGGGACAAGTATGAACACGGACATGACGATTGACATAATGCGCGCCATAGGGCGGCCTGAATGCTCGTCTCGAATAAGCGCCATGGTGACAATCCGAGGCGACGCGGCGCCGATGCCCTGCAACAAACGCGCTGCCAGCATCACCGTCCAGCTTTCGGTTAGCATTGAAATGACGCAACCGATGACAAAGATCACGTATCCGATGTAGATCGCGGGCTTGCGCCCAATCGAGTCTGAAAGTGGGCCTGACAAAAGCTGACCGATTGCGAAACCAAAGAAAAAGACCGTGACTAGGTAATGGACATCATTTGGTCTTGGGGCGTGCAAGTCTTCGCCGATAACATCCAGTGCAGGCAGTATCACATCGGTGCCCAAAGCAACGATCGAGGTCAGCATCGCGACCAACACAATGTACTCGACTGACGGTAGTTTAGCTTTGTCGCTCATGAAGATGTATTGCTTTGAATGGATGCGCAGGTCGTGCTTGCTTAGTCCTCGGTTTATGCGATGACCAGATGAAACCACGCGTCACCGTGCGCTACTCCAACTAACATTTAACCGATGTCCAGATAAAACCAATCTCGACGTCAAACGGGTCATGGTCTTACTAGCTAGCGAAAGCTTGGATGCGAACAGACTGCCAGACCACCTATAGATCGACAGGTACAGGGGGCGACCTCTGAAACTGGTATGACCCCGCACTAGGCGGGCCCGCCATTTTCCTTAGATACCGCAGTAACAGACGCAGAAATGCGCCCCCCGCCAAGGCAAATGCCCTGTGTGGGGCGTCTGTCGTTGCGCAATGTCACGCTTTCTCTGCCAGTTAATCTCGGTTACCGATTTGGCAATCAGTCTGCCACGAGTCGTCCTATGAAAATCATCACACCCTACATCGCCTATGCAGCGGCCCTCGCAGTTGCCGCAGGAATTCCGGGTCCTGGCGTTGCTGCGTTGGTCGGGCAGTCACTTGGCGGGTCGCTGCGGGCCTCGATGTTCTTTCTGTTTGGCCTTTCACTTGGCGACGTCACCTATCTGACGGTCGCCGTCGTGGGCCTTGCTGCCATCGCGCAAAATTGGGCTTGGGCGTTGACTGTCACCAAGGCGCTGGGTGGCGTGTACCTGCTTTATCTGGCGTACGGGTTCTGGAAATCCGAGGCGGCCGTCGCAGAGGTTCGATCACGCAAAGACCGATCCAACTTGGCTGCGTTCCTGTCAGGCTATTTGATCACCATCGGGAACCCCAAAACCGTGATCTTCTACCTTGCACTTGCGCCAGCGGTTTTGGACATGGGGGCCGTTACGGCTATTGGGTGGTTCTACCTGTCGATCATAACAATCGCCGTTCTTTTTGCGGTGATGACGCCCTATGCGTTGCTTGCTGTCCGTGCACGGTCGATGATGACAAAGCCTTTGGCGTTGAAGCGGCTGAACCGCTTTGCGGCGATGTTTATCGGCGGCGCGGGTGGTTTCATTCTAGGAGAGGCTGTTTTAAGTGCGATCAAGGTGGGTTTAAAACCCACCCTACGGGGGTACAGTCTGGCAATGCTTCAACATTTCTCAATGCTCGATCTTTCGCCAATTCCCGAAGGGGAAACGGCCGCCACCGCTTTGCGCAACACGATAGATCTCGCCCAGCACGCTGAGCGACAGGGATATCATCGCTTTTGGTTGGCCGAGCATCACAATATGCCAGGTATCGCGAGTTCCGCGACGGCTGTGATGATCGGACAAGTCGCTGCAGCGACATCCACAATGCGCGTTGGCTCAGGTGGCATCATGCTGCCCAACCACGCACCGCTGATGGTGGCCGAGCAATTTGGCACCTTGGCCGAGCTTTTCCCAGATCGGATTGATCTCGGTCTTGGCCGCGCGCCGGGGACGGATATGGGGACGGCACGGGCGCTGCGTAAAAACTTGCATGGGTCCGAACAATTCCCGCAAGAGGTGTCCGAGTTGTTGGGTTATCTTGCCGCTCCCGCTTTGCGCGCGCCGGTACGGGCGATACCCGGGCATGGGACAAATGTGCCGGTCTGGATTCTCGGGTCAAGTTTGGGTGGCGCACAGGTCGCCGCGTATCTTGGGTTGCCTTATGCGTTCGCGTCTCATTTTGCGCCGGAAATGATTGTAGAGGCGCTGCATGTCTATCGAACCAACTTTCAACCGTCGACATATCTTGAACGCCCCTATGCGATGATCGCAGCGGGGGTCTGTGCTGCCGACACAGATGACGAGGCGCACTTCTTAAGGTCTTCCCAAATGCTGGCCTTTGCAAACCTACGCACAGGCCGGCCCGGAAAGCTGCCTTTGCCGGTTGAGGATATCAATGACCATATGATCCCGCAGGTCCGTTACGCGGTGGAAGAGGCGTTCGCGGTCTCTGCGGTTGGCGGCCCCGACATCGTGCATAAACAACTGGCTGATGTAGTGGAGAAATACCAACCGGACGAGGTTATGCTGACCGGTATGATCCATGATCACCAAGCCCGCGTGAAATCCTTTGCAATCGCTGCCGAAGCGATGAAGGATATCCTAGGCTAATCGGGCAGGCAGACGTGTTCAAACCAATCATCAAAGGCGTGATCCGCTTCTCCTATCCGTCCGAGGGCGGGTTCGCGAAAGACTTCGCCAACGCCACAGAGCATGAGGCCTTTTTGTTCGACCACGACCGGCTTGAGCGCCGGTTTCATTTGTTTGAAAGCCTGACCTTGCCGTCCTTGCGCGGGCAGACCGATGGCGATTATCACCTTGCGGTTCTAACAGGTGAAGGTCTTCCTGCTTGGGCTTTGAAGCGATTGCAGGCTGGTCTTGCCGACGTGCCTCAGGCGCGGATTGTTCAGCTGCCTCGGATGAACCACTATCCCGCGACCCGTGAAGCACTTGAGCAGATGCCGGATGACGGCGCGACACATGTGGCGGGGTTCAGGCTGGACGATGACGATGCCATGCATTTTGAAACCGTTGAGCGCATTCGTGAAATCGCAAATGGAATGGCGCAGATCACCGACACCGAAAAACCGTTCGCGATTGGCTTCAATCGGGGGTTCTTTTTGGATCGCAGTGACAGGGACAACGCAATCACCGAAGTGCGTGAGCGTTCGCCGATTGGGATCGGGCTGACGCTGGTCGTACCAATCAAACAGCGCAGTAATGTCTTTCGGCGTAACCACCGCTTTTTGCATCAGTTCTACGATTGCTACACCGATGTCAGCCGGCCAATGTTCATTCGCTCGGTACATGAGGACAACGATTCCGGTGCAGTCTCGACCGGCGCAGGCAAAGGCATGACGCGGGCTGAAATTGACACTGCTTTGCAATCTGGTTTTGGCACCGATCTTGCCACGTTGAAGGCGCTCTGAATGTCTGGGGCGAACGAAAATATCCGCGGCGCGATGATGATGATCGCAACCATGGCGGCCTTTACGTTCAACGACGCTATCTTCAAAACCATATCTGGCCAACTGCCGCTGTTTCAGTCGATTTTCATTCGCGGTGCGATCGTGACGATTGGTCTGTTTGTTGTGCTGTTCTTTTTGGGGCAACTCCGCCCCGAGATTTCGCGTCGCGATTGGAAGCTAATCATTGCACGGACCCTCGGCGATATTGGCGCGACCATCACGTTTCTATTTGCTCTGTTCAACGCGCCGCTTGCTGACGTCACGGCGATACTGCAATCCGCCCCGCTGGTCATCACTCTGGCCGGCGCAGTTATCCTGCGTGAGAAAGTCGGCTGGCGTCGGTTTTCCGCGATTGGGGTAGGGCTGTTTGGCGTGTTGTTGATCGTTAGACCGGGCAGCGACGGGTTTAACCCTTATCTGATGGCTGCTGTCGTGACCTTGGCGTTCATCTTGCTGAGGGACCTGCCAACGCGCAGCCTTAGCCCCAGCGTGCCGTCGATGTTTGTGGCGTTTTTTACGGCCGCTGGAATCACGACTTCCGCTGGCATTGCGACGCTTGCAACCGAATGGCAGCCTGTGTCGATAAACGCCGCGCTGACACTCGCGTTCGCGGCCAGCTTTATCTTTGCGGCATATACTTTAAGCGTGATGGTCATGCGCACAGGCGAGATGGGATTTGTCCAACCCTTCCGGTTCACGGCGATAATTTGGGCAATTTTGCTTGGCATCTTTGTCTTCGACGAGCATCCCGATACGCTTTCCCTCATCGGAACCGCCATCGTCATATCGATGGGAGTTTATACGTTTGCGAGGGAGCGGCAGAGGACGACGTGAAGTCCGTCATGGATCTTGCCTGAGCACCGTATTCCGCAAGAAACGGGTCGAGGTACTGGCACCATATGCAATAGCGTGACCTTGCAATATTACCCAAGGAAAATGACGTGACCGTGAAACCCGCTCCAAGCTTGGACCTGAAGTCGACAATTATGCTGTTCGTTTTGGCTGCCGTCTGGGGTGGGTCGTTCTTTTTTGCCGAGGTTGCATTATCCGAGATCCCGCCATTGACCATAACGCTCCATAGGGTGTTTTGGGCGGTGCCGGTTTTGGCAGTAATTGTAAGACTCAAGGGAATACCCATTCCGCGCTCTAAGCGGATTTGGGGCGCGTATCTGGTCATGGGTGCGCTGAATAATGCGATACCTTTTTCGCTGATATTCTGGGGGCAGACACAAATCGACAGTGGATTGGCGTCGATCTTAAACGGGACAACGGCGATGTTTGCGGCCGTGGTCGCTGGTGTGTTGTTAAAGGACGAACCTTTGACGGCCAAAAAGATTGTCGGTGCTGCGTTGGGAATTGTTGGGGTTGCAATCATCATGGGACCGAGCGCCTTGAGTAACTTCAATCCAAGCAATCTTGCCCAGCTGGCCATACTTTGTGCGTCCCTTTCGTATGCTTTTGCCGGGACATGGGGGAAAGTAGCCTTAGGTGGACAACCTGCGTTGATGAATGCGTTAGGGATGCTGATAGGCAGCACCGTCTTGATGATCCCGATTGTTCTACTGACAGACGGCCTGCCGACGTTCTCAATGTCGCCAACAACTTGGGCCGCTTTAATCGGGCTTTCCACTTTGTCGACCGTCTTGGCTTACGTGTTCTATTTTGCCATTCTCGCGCGGGCAGGGGCTGCAAACTTGTTGCTAGTCACCCTGTTGATCCCGCCTTTCGCTATAGGTCTTGGTGTATTATTCCTTGGCGAAAGAATTGCACCTGAAGCGTGGTTTGGTTTTGCGGTTATTGCGCTTGGCTTTGCGGTTACCGATGGTCGCCTGTTTTCTCGAATTGTCGCGAAAACATCTGCATAGACAGTGTGCGTTCATGTAGTGCCGTCGCT
The DNA here is from genome assembly GCA_029244725.1 of Paracoccaceae bacterium. Classification (GTDB taxonomy): domain Bacteria; phylum Pseudomonadota; class Alphaproteobacteria; order Rhodobacterales; family Rhodobacteraceae; genus JASMHC01. The sequence continues at coordinate 3,465 of JAQWQJ010000030.1, read as the reverse complement.
GTTGACAACCCACCCGACTCCCCCTAAAAGCCGCCTATCTCGGCGATAGAGGTAGCTCCTCGCCAGCCGATTTCATATCTGTAGTGGCCAAGTTCCGGGCAATTTTGTAGCTCGCATCCTCTGGAAACTCACCGTGACGTTTACCTCGGAATGGAAACGCTCACGGATTTTGTGCTTGTGGAAACGTAAGTGCATGAAAATTCGCCGCACACGCAAGTGTGCATGACATGAAGTTGCTAACGGGGATAAAACCGGAATGCCAACGATTCAACAGCTGATCCGCAAACCGCGCCAGCCTAAAGTAAAGCGTTCCAAGTCACTGCACTTGGAAGGCAACCCGCAGAAGCGTGGCGTATGTACGCGCGTCTATACAACGACACCTAAAAAGCCGAACTCGGCGATGCGTAAAGTTGCCAAGGTCCGTTTGACCAATGGCTTCGAAGTCATCTCCTACATTCCGGGTGAAAGTCACAACCTTCAGGAACACTCAGTGGTTCTGATCCGTGGCGGTCGTGTAAAAGACCTTCCGGGTGTCCGTTACCACATCCTCCGCGGTGTTTTGGATACCCAAGGCGTCAAAGACCGTAAGCAACGTCGTTCGAAATACGGCGCTAAGCGTCCTAAGTAAGGAGATCACGGAATGTCACGTCGTCACGCCGCTGAAAAACGCGAAGTCCTACCCGACGCCAAATTTGGTGATCGCGTACTGACTAAATTTATGAACAACCTGATGATCGACGGTAAAAAGTCGGTCGCAGAACGTATCGTCTACAACGCACTTGATCGCGTTGAAGTCAAAATCAAGCGCGCACCTGTGGAAGTTTTCCACGAAGCGCTAGACAACATCAAACCGTCCGTCGAGGTTCGCTCGCGTCGTGTTGGTGGTGCTACTTACCAAGTTCCTGTTGAAGTTCGCCCAGAGCGTCGTGAAGCACTGGCAATCCGCTGGTTGATCACTGCGTCGCGTAACCGCAACGAGAACACAATGGAAGAACGTCTTGCTGGCGAACTGATGGATGCTGTGAACTCTCGCGGTAACGCAGTTAAGAAGCGCGAAGACACCCACAAAATGGCCGACGCTAACAAAGCGTTCAGCCACTACCGTTGGTAAGGAGAGCATAACATGGCACGTGATTTCCCTCTCGAACGGTATCGTAACTTCGGTATCATGGCGCACATCGATGCAGGTAAAACTACCTGTTCAGAACGCATCCTGTATTACACCGGCAAATCCCACAACATTGGTGAGGTGCACGATGGTGCGGCCACTATGGACTGGATGGAGCAGGAGCAGGAACGCGGCATCACGATCACGTCGGCTGCGACAACCACTTTCTGGGAGCGCACCGAAGACGGTGAGACCGCAGAAACTGAAAAGCACCGGATGAATATCATCGACACCCCAGGCCACGTTGACTTCACTATTGAAGTTGAGCGTTCGCTTGCGGTTCTCGATGGTGCGGTATGCGTTCTTGACGCCAACGCTGGTGTTGAGCCTCAGACTGAGACCGTTTGGCGTCAGGCTGACCGCTACAAAGTTCCTCGTATGGTTTTCGTCAACAAGATGGACAAAATCGGCGCGGACTTCTTCAACTGTGTTGAAATGATCGAAGACCGTACTGGCGCCCGCGCTGTTCCGGTTGCTGTTCCAATTGGTGCTGAGACTGAGCTTGAAGGCTTGGTTGATCTGGTGACCATGCAGGAATGGCTGTGGCAGGGTGAAGACCTTGGCGCATCTTGGATCAAAACAGACATCCGTCCAGATCTTCAGGACATGGCCAACGAATGGCGTGAAAAGATGATCGAAACGGCCGTTGAGCAAGACGACGACGCTATGGAGCAGTATCTGGAAGGCAATGAGCCTGACGTTCCTACTCTTCGCGCGTTGCTTCGCAAAGGCACATTGGCACTGGACTTCGTTCCTGTTCTTGGTGGTTCTGCGTTCAAAAACAAAGGCGTTCAGCCTCTGTTGAACGCTGTTATCGACTATCTGCCCAGCCCGCTGGACGTTGTTGATTACATGGGCTTCAAACCAGGTGACGAAACAGAAACACGTGATATTGCACGTCGTGCAGACGATGACATGGCATTCGCCGGTCTTGCGTTCAAAATCATGAACGACCCGTTTGTTGGTACGTTGACATTCACACGTGTTTATTCTGGTACGCTGAACAAGGGCGACACACTCATCAACTCGACCAAAGGTCGTAAAGAGCGTGTTGGCCGGATGATGATGATGCACTCGAATGACCGTGAAGAGATCACGGAAGCATTCGCGGGCGACATTATCGCTTTGGCTGGTCTGAAAGACACCACAACTGGTGACACGCTTTGCGCCGTCAACGACCCAGTGATCCTAGAAACAATGACGTTCCCCGATCCTGTGATCGAGATCGCCGTTGAGCCGAAGACCAAAGCTGACCAAGAGAAAATGTCGACAGGCCTTCAGCGCCTAGCGGCAGAAGATCCATCCTTCCGCGTCGAAACCGATATTGAATCGGGTCAGACCATCATGAAGGGCATGGGCGAACTTCACTTGGACATCCTTGTTGATCGTCTGAAGCGTGAATTCAAGGTTGAAGCGAACATCGGTGCCCCTCAGGTTGCCTACCGCGAAACCATTGGTCACGAAGTCGAGCACACCTACACCCACAAGAAACAGTCGGGTGGTTCTGGTCAGTTCGGTGAAGTTAAGATGGTCATCTCGCCGACAGAGCCTGGCGAAGGTTATTCCTTCGAAAGCCGCGTTGTTGGTGGTTCGGTTCCAAAGGAATACATTCCTGGTGTTGAAAAAGGCATCAAGTCTGTCATGGACAGCGGGCCTTTGGCTGGCTTCCCTGTGATCGACTTCAAAGTTGCTTTGATCGACGGTAAATTCCACGATGTTGACTCAAGCGTTCTGGCTTTCGAAATTGCTGGTCGTATGTGTATGCGTGAAGGCATGCGCAAAGCTGGCGCGAAGCTGCTTGAGCCTATCATGAAAGTCGAAGTGATTACGCCTGAAGACTATACCGGCGGCATCATCGGTGATCTGACATCACGTCGTGGTCAGGTTACTGGTCAAGAGCCACGCGGCAACGCCGTTGCGATTGACTCGTTTGTTCCACTGGCAAACATGTTTGGTTACATCAACACATTGCGTTCGATGTCGTCAGGCCGTGCCCAGTTCAGCATGCAGTTTGATCACTACGAACCAGTTCCGTCGAACATCTCAGAAGAGATCCAAGCGAAATACGCATAACGGGATGCCGGGCTTAGGCCCGGCCTACCCATCCAACTTAGGTCGGATTTCAATCCGGCACCCGAAAATTCCAAGGAGGCCACCATGGCAAAGGAAAAGTTTGACCGCAGCAAACCGCACTGCAACATCGGCACGATTGGTCACGTTGACCACGGCAAGACCACACTGACAGCAGCGATCACCAAGCAATTTGGTGACTTCAAAGCGTATGACGAGATTGACGG
>JAQWQJ010000109.1 GCA_029244725.1 Paracoccaceae bacterium | reverse complement strand
CGCGCCACCGATGATCCAAAACTACATCGCCGAATTCGGACTGCACCCCAACGAAGACCGCAAAAAGATCAACCTATTCCGCGTAAGAGACAACGCAGCTGTCCCAGCTTCCTAAGCAATAGACTTCGCGCAAGTGAGCAGGACGTGGATTTTTTCGCGGTGGGAAAGAGAATTTCCTTTTAGAAAGTAAGTTATTTTTCAACGACTTGAAGTCAATATCAATCGTTGCCTGTATTTATCAACGAGCTTCAAATTCACCGCGCACGTTTCCAGAAAAGAAAAATACTTGATTGAGAGGAAAAAAGTGCGACTATACGACTGCTACTAACGAGTTTTGGTCTAACAGAATCGCTAGAGCAACAAGCGGCGTTTGCCGCACGTGCGAAGTTTTGGGCTTTGTATCCAAAACCAAGGGAGTGAAATATGAAGAAATTTACAACTGCATTGACGGCTGGCGTACTCGCGGCCATGCCACTTTCGGCTCTTGCTGATAGTGACGACCCAATTGTTATTCCTATCCACAACTGGTCAAGCCAGATTGTGATGTCCAACGTGGTTGGCCAGATCTTTGAAGATATGGGTAACAACGTTGAATTTGTAACAACAGACAGCCAAGCTGTTTATGAATCAGTACGTCTCGGCGACGTCACGCTAGAGCTTGAAGTTTGGGAAGGCGCCTTTGGTGCATCATTCCGCGCTGCTCTTGAAAAAGGCGGCCTACATGACGCAGGTGACCACAACGCGGTAACACGCGAAGACTGGTGGTATCCAATGTGGACGAAAGATGCATGCCCAGGACTACCTTCATGGGAAGCATTGAACGACTGTGCGGCTTTGTTCGCGACTGCTGAGACTGGCGACAAAGGTCGTTATCTTGACGGTCCGGTAGACTGGTTGAAGCATGGCCAAGAGCGCGTTGCAGCACTTGGAATGAACTTCCAGGTTGTGAACGCGGGTTCAGCTGCGGCACTTTGGGCTGAAATCGGCGCTGCAGAAGCAGACAAAACACCGGTTGTAGTCTTTAACTGGACACCAAACTTTGCCGAAGCCGTATGGCCAGGCGAATTCGTTGAATTCCCTGCTTGGGAAGATGGCTGTGATAAAGATCCAGCAGTCGGACCAAACCCAGACGCGCTATATGATTGTGGTAACCCAGCAACTGGCTACCTCAAGAAAGCAGCTTGGGATGGAATGGCTGACAAGTGGCCTGACGCGTACGCCACTCTTCAAAAAATCTCGTTCACCAACCCACAAATTGCTGAAATGGCCAAATTTGTCGACATCGATGAGATGGAGCCAGAAGAAGCCGCTGAAGTATGGTTAGAGCAGAACGAAGATGTTTGGGGTGCTTGGGTTAACTAATCCAACGATCTAAATTTCTATCTAACATCCCCGTCCGGCCAAATGGTCGGGCGGGGACATTTCGCAATAACACCCTTATTTAGGTTTGATATGTCAACTGAAGCTCCCGTAATTTCGTGTAAAAATGTGTGGAAAATATTTGGGGCGGATCCCGAAGGGTTTTTAAAATCCAAAGATCCCGACATGAGTTTCGACGAGATAAGGGCCGCTGGCTATATTGCTGGTGTTAAGGATGTCTCAATTGAGGTCCACCGTGGTGAAATGTTGGTGATCATGGGGCTGTCCGGCTCGGGTAAGTCTACTTTGGTCAGATGTTTTTCGCGTCTACACGATATCACCGGCGGAACGATTTCCGTCGAAGGGCAGGACATTATGCAGCTGCCGGAAAAAGAGCTGATTGAACTTCGCCGCTCAAAAATGGGCATGGTGTTTCAGTCGTTCGGTTTGTTGCCGCATCGGACCGTTCTAGACAACGTAGCGTTTCCGTTGGAAATGCGCGGTCAAGACCGTCACATACGGCGCGAGCGCGCGCTTGAAGTAATCAAATTGGTTGGTCTTGAGGGACGCGAAGAATATTTCCCGCGTGAACTCTCGGGCGGCCAGCAGCAGCGCGTTGGTATTGCGCGCAGCTTAGCGATTGAACCTGACATTTGGTTCCTTGATGAGCCGTTCTCGGCACTCGACCCGCTTATCCGGCGCGAGATGCAGGATGAATTCCTTCGCCTGCAAGAGCTTCTGGGTAAAACCATCGTGTTTATTACCCACGACTTTGACGAAGCATTGCGACTTGCGGATCGAATTGCGATCATGAAAGACGGCGCGGTTGAACAATGCGATACGCCTGATCAGATTGTTATGCATCCCGCTACAGAATATGTGCGCAAGTTTACGCAAGAAGTCGATAAATCGCGCGTTGTAACAGCCCGTGTGCTCGCGAACGAAAATGCAAACGGAACTGGCGACCCGGTGTCCGCGAATGCGTCGGTCAGAGAACTAGCGCCGACGCTTATCAACGATAGCCGTGAAGTTTTCCCCGTAGAAGAAGACGGCAAAATCATTGGGGGCATGTCGCGTCAAGAAGGGCTAGACGTGTTGCTAGAGGCGAACTGATGTCGGATTTGCAGCTAGATTCCAGCCGTTCACGGTGGATACCAAGCAATAAGGTCGTTCTTGGACTATTGATCTTTGCGCTCGTTATGACGCTTGCCAGATATGCTGGTCTATTGCCGGATGTGCTGCATCGGCTACCTGCGCAACTTGTGCCACCGTTGGCCAATGTGCTTGATGCCGTTTTTAATTTTGTAAAAGATGACCTACATCTAATTGATTTAACACGATTTTTGACGGGTATACTGCAGTGGTTGATCGATGCCAGCTCGAATATCTTCTACGGCAAACGTCGCTGGCCAAATCTTGAGCCTATCCCGTGGACGTCATTGGCTGCGGTAGCGGGTGTTGTTGGATATTATCTTGGCGGATGGCGTTTAGCGGCTCTTGGCGCTGGAACATTCGTTTGGACGGCGCTCATCGGCCAGTGGGAAATTGCAATGGAAACGCTGTCGGTTCTTGCCGTCGCGGCGCCATTAGCATTCGTCATCGGTTTATTGCTTGGAATATGGAGCTGGAAAAGCAAAAGGGTAGAAATGGCGTTGATGCCGATACTGTCGCTTTTACAGACCATCCCGTTTTTCACCTATCTTTTACCCGCCGTTATCTTCTTTAAAGTTGGCCCAACGGCTGGCGCTGTCGCCACAACGATCTACGCTATTCCACCTATGATCCTTATGACGACGCTCGGTCTCAAAAAGGTAAGTTCAGAAGTCGTAGAAGCAGGAAAGATGTCCGGCTGTACGCGTTGGCAGATGCTACGGTACGTCTACATTCCTTCGGCGCGGACAGAAATCCTTGTAGGTGTGAACCAAGTTATCATGCTGAGCTTAGCGATGGTCGTTCTGACTGCATTCATCGGAATGCCGGGTCTTGGCGCCAAACTATTGGCGATGATGGGCAGCTTTAAACTTGGTCGCAGCATGGAGATCGGTATTACGATTGTTTTGGTCGCGGTAATGCTCGACCGTCTTTCAAAGGCTTGGGTCGTCAAACAACCTGTACACTTTGAAAAGGGCACCAGCTGGTTTGTTCGTCAAAAATATCTTGTTATGTCGTTCGTGGCGTTCTTTGGCTTTATGATCATCGCTCAGTTTTGGGAGATCGCAGCCGAGATTGGACGCAAACAGGACTTCAGCCAAGGCAAAGCGCTTGATGCATACGTTAAGTATGACTTGTTGCAAAATCCGGTTTTGAAGGCTGTCACTTATGGCTTGCGCGTGTTCATGAACAACTACGTTCTGATCCCGTTTAGAAACTTCCTTTTGTCGATCCCGATGCCGGCTTTCATCGCCATAGTCGTTGCGATTGCGTGGCAGATGGCGGGCCGCAAGCAAGCGTTGATTGCGTTGGCCTTTTTCACTTGGGTAGCACTCTCTGGTTGGTGGGATCGCTCAGTCATCACTATTTACTATGTGCTGACATCGACGGCCGTCGCAGCGTTGATCGCAATTCCATTGGCCGTTTGGGGCGTAAGCCCGCCGGCGCAAAGGATCGACTTTTCTCGGGGCATCAGTGTTGATGTTGTGGTCGGTGTTATAAATTTGGTTTTCCGACGCACAATTATATTCGCAGCCTCAATGATTGTAGCAGGCGTGCTGCGCTACATACTGTGGTCGCTAGGCGTATTCGGTGACGCTGAGGTTCTTGGCGCATCCTACACAGTGACTTATTGGGCAATCTTTGCCGTAAGTTTTTACATAATGTGGCGCTTCCTTGGGCAAATGATGCGCGACACATTCCTGCTATTGGCGGCTGATACAGCGCAGACATTCCCAAGCTTCGTTTACTTGTTGCCTGCGATTATGTTGTTTTCGATCACGCCTATCGCTGTTCTGTTCGCAATCATGATTTTCGCAATGGTTCCGCTGATCCGCTACACGATTGAGGGCCTGCGAAATGTGCCGCCAGAAATGTTGGAGTCTTCTGATATGTCTGGATCGACCAGAATGCAGAAGCTTTGGTTTGTTCAGTTCCCGCTTGCGTTGCCAACGATGGCCGTTGGTTTCAATCAGGCGCTGATGTTCGCATTCTTTATGACAATGATCGCAGCTTACATTGGAACCGTTGATTTGGGCCAAGAGCTGCAGCGAACCCTTGCCGGCACAGATCTTGGCAAGAACTTTGTGCTGGGTCTCAATGTTGCATTCATGGCGCTTAGCTTTGATTTGGTTATCAACAAATGGGCAGCCGAGAAGAAGAAGATCCTCGGGTTGGATTAAAGGGCTAGGTAGCCGACGCCTGCGAAGGCTACCAAGCATCCCATCCATTGCGCGATGGTCAGCCTCTCTTTGAGGAAGGCCCAAGCAAGCACGATTGTCAAAAGTCCGAACGTTGACGATGCCACTGATGCATAGTGTTGATTCGGCAGGCCGGCAGCTTTTATGACACTAAACAAGGCTACTCCGTCAGCAAGGCCCATCGCGATCAGCCATGGAAATGCTGACCACCCAGACCAAAATTTAGCGCGCAGAAGCAGGATGATAACAACTGTCACAACGACGGCGACCAAGCGTGTAATAAGCGTTGCTGGAATCTCGTGAATTAACTTTGCGGCTGACTGACCCGTTGCAAACGTCGCTGCAAAGCCTGCTGAGGCTATTAATGATAGTATGATCGTAGGTCCCAATGGCGGAAACTCGTTATCCTCATCACTTGAAAGCCCTGCAACCAAAGATACACCCAGTATGATCGCGAGAACCGCAGCCCATTGAAACACGCTTACATGGGTCCCACTATAGACGGCCCAGCCAACTGAAAATAAGGGGAATGTCGCAATAAGAGGGGCGACCACTTTAACCGGGCCGCGTTGAAACGCGTAGTAGAGCGCGAATGTCCCAACAACAAACGCCACGCCTGAAAGCGCTGAGAAGCTGACGCCTTTAACCTCGAATGAAAATGTCGGTTGATAGAACACCATCAGGCCTGTGTGGAATATCAGCCCTGTCGTGAGGACTGTGATGATACAGGCAGAAACGGGGACTTTTTGACTCAGGAAGCGTACACAGATGTCGTGAAACCCCCAGCACAGGGCGGCCACAAGGCCAAGTGAAAGTGCGCTCATGTTTTGGCCTAAGTATTGGTGTGGGTGTGGATGTTGTCGTGGTGCGCTAGGCGTATCATAGAAATTGCCGTTCGCATGCGATATGTTCGTTGTTAGTTGAAGCCGTAACCAAAAAACAGCAATTTTGACCCAAGAAATAAGCCACGTTTACTGTTTTCATTTGCCGTCTCCCCTAAAGATGATATTCTTATCATTAAATAAATTTTCCGCTCATGCAAATAATGGAGCCGCGGATGCTTGATGATTATCCCAACGTAATAGCAGGGCCGCCAAAGCCCGGCGTGATTATTCAACCACGCGTATTCTCGTTGCCGCCCGGAACCGAACGATATGTCGTCGAGGGTTGCGGGGCTATTTTGCTGCCTATCTCGACCGGTGATCACATAACTATCATCAATGACGAAGGCGGTCAGCGTTGCGAGCTGATTGCCATTGGTGACAAAGGCAAATCCGATCCGTCGATACTTGGGGTAAGCGGGCAGGGTGCGCCAACAGGTCTTCAGAAGCTGCTGGTTAGTTCCGATGACTCGCTCCGTGGTTTTAGAATGGGTTTGGATGCCAGGGGCATTGATGTTGCCGCTGCCAGCGCAATTCACCTGTTTGAGTCTACAACGCCTGCTAAAACCGAGCAGTCCTATACCGTGCAACGCGATGGCACATTGATCGTGGCCGCGCCGGGCGGGAAGATGGACGCCGAACTGCAGGATACCTCGACGCCGCTCACGGTTATGATCAAGCGATCTGTGATTAGACCTAACGTGCGTTTTGAACTTCCGACACCGCTGGCTGATCCATTGGATGAAATTCGGGTTCACACACAAACAGCCGAGTCATTCTTCGTGAAAGCCGGTGATTACATCCAAATCATCGATGTTGACGGTCGCCAGTGTAGCGACTTTGAATGCTTTAGCGCCCGCAAGCTCGACAAAGGGATTGAGCATGCATTGGACGTTACGACGACAAGAACATTGATGGGTCACGCCTACCCAATGCCTGGATTGCATGGCAAGTATTACGATCAAGAGATGATGCCGCTTGTTCAGGTTGTTCAGGACACATGCGGCCGGCACGATGCTTTTGCATTAGCATGCGCAGCTAAATACTACGACGACATCGGGTATCCCGGCCATGTGAACTGTTCAGAGAATTTTAATGGTGCTTTGGAGAAGTTCAACGTCAGTCCCCGCGCGGGTTGGATGGCAATCAACTTCTTTTTTAACACTGGCATCGACGATCACGGCGTCATGTACGCTGATGAACCGTGGTCGCGCCCCGGCGACTATGTGCTGCTCAAAGCCTTGACGGACATCGTGTGCGTAAGCTCTGCCTGTCCAGACGACACAAGTGCCGCCAATGGCTGGAACCCCACCGATATTCACGTTCGAACTTATTCGGGCAAAGAAACTTTTAAACGATCTATCGCGATCCGTACGACCCCAGATTCGGAGCCTAAAATGACAAAAAATACTGGTTTCCACGACAGTTTTGCCAAACACACCCGCAACTTCATTGAATACAATGGCTATTGGCTGGCGAATTGTTTTGCCGCAGTTGGACCCATCGAGGAATATACAGCCTGCCGTGAAGCCGCTGTCATCATGGATCTTTCGCCACTTCGCAAGTTTGAAATCAACGGCCCAGATGCCGAGGCTTTGTGCCAATACGTATTTACCCGAAACATGAAGACCCTTCCAATCGGCGGCGTTGTCTACACTGCCATGTGTTACGAACACGGAGGTATGATCGACGACGGTACAGTCTTTCGGTTGGCACGAGATAACTTTCGCTGGATCGGTGGTTCGGATTACGGCGGAGAATGGCTGCGCGAAGTCGCAGAGAAAAACGGACTAAACGTACTGATCCGTTCGTCCACGGATCAAATGCACAACGTTGCCGTGCAGGGACCCAAAAGCCGCGATTTGTTGCGCGATCTTGTTTGGACTGCGCCACATAATCCTGCCTTTGATCAAATCGACTGGTTCCGTTTTTCGCCTGCTCGTCTGCGCGACGAAGCCGGAACGCCGCTTGTTATCAGCCGCACTGGTTACACCGGCGAACTTGGTTACGAAGTCATGTGCCATCCAAGAGACTGCGCCGAGATTTTTGACGCCATTTGGGATGCCGGTCGGCCTCACGGGCTAAAACCAATGGGGCTTGAGGCTTTGGACATGGTTCGTATTGAGGCAGGTCTAATATTCGCTGGCTATGATTTTAGTGACCAAACGGACCCGTTTGAGGCCGGAATTGGTTTCACTTGTCCCCTAAAATCCAAAACTGATGACTTTATCGGACGCGACGCTTTGATCAGGCGCAAAGAAAACCCAATGAAAAAGCTGGTAGGTTTGGACATTGATAGTCAGATCGAAGTTGGTCACGGCGATTGCATACACATTGGGCGCGCTCAGATAGGCGAGGTTACCTCGTCGATAAGATCGCCCAAGCTAGGGAAAAACATAGCGATGGCGCGCATTGATGTTGCTCATGCAGCAGCGGGAACAGCCGTTGAGATTGGAAAGCTGGATGGTCATCAAAAACGACTTCCTGCAACCATCCGTAAAGATCTAGCTGCATTCGACCCTAAGAAGGAACGTCCAAGGTCATAATGATGGCAATGCTTGATGAAATTGGTGGCGAAGAGGCGGTCGCAAAAATTGTGACCCGCTTTTACGACCTCATGGAAACCCTACCTGAAGCCCATAGTTTTCACCGGCTTCATTTCAGAGGGCATGGACTAGATCACACGCGTACTGAGCAACTAAATTTCATGATCGGTTTTCTAGTAGGCCGCCAATACTATCGTGAGAAACATGGGCACATGGATCTGCATGAAATACACGCTCATGTTCCGATCAGAGATGAAGATGCTGAAGTCTGGCTTCAAACATGGGATCAGGCATTGTCCGAGTGCGGTGCCAGTGGTGAAGACGTTGATAGGATGCGCTCAATAGTTGCCCGTGTTGCAAGGAAGTTGGTCAACGATGTTCCGGATTGGCGTCTTGACGTAGTATAATAAGCGCCTGAATTAGTCACGTAACACATTGAGTTCCGATCGCGAATTCACACGTTCAAATTTCATTCAGCAAACAAATCCGACAACGCCTGGGTATCAATTGCCTTGCAGGTCAAACCTTTCGGCTTAAATGTCGGGGCGTCTTCACCTGCGACTATTGCGTTTACTACGGCTTCCTCGACCGCTTCGACGGCCGCAAGATAAAAGTCATCTAGCACTTCTGCGTTAAGTTCAGACCGTTGAATAATTGCACTCTCTTGTTGGGGCATGGCGCTTTCGTTGGCTGTGGAAAAAGCCAAAAAGATGTCGCCAGAATTGTTGCCACCCGGACTTCCGCCGCGGCCTACGCCAATTGCTGCGCGTTTGGCAGTCTGACGCAAAGACAGTCCTGACAGAGGTGCATCTGTGCCCAGAATAACGATGATCGAGCCTGTTTCTTGTTCTGTCAGCCGCCCCTCGGTCATGATTTGCCCAACTGGTTTGCCTAAAATGTTGAACCACGGTCTAATGCCATGATTTGCCTGAACAATCGCGCCGACAGTGTACGTCTCGTCGCCCAATTTTACTTGTCGAGAAGATGTTCCGGTACCGCTTTTGAACTCGTAGCAAATCATGCCGTTTCCGCCGCCGATCGAACCTTCGATCACGGGTCCGTTAGTTGCAGAATTTAGCGCTGATATTGCGTGTTCAGCGGTCACATGCTGGCCATTAATGTCGTTCAAAACGCCGTCATATGTCTCGGCCACGACGGGCATTGCCCAGGCGTGCTCATTGTCAAAATAATCCGAGTATGTATCGATCATCCAGCGCGTTGCACCGTGATGCACCATGCCAACCGAGTGCGTGTTTGTGATGCAAATTGGACCTACAAAATAGCCTGCGTCGTTGATCCAATGGGTTCCCGTCATTTCGCCGTTGCCATTGAGCGCATATTGGCCGGCCCAAACCGGTTTTGGCTCGGTCTGCCCACCTCTGGGAATGATAGCAGTGACGCCGGTTCGGATGTTATTTGCAGGGTCGGTAAGGGTTGTGAACCCAACTGTCACACCAGGTACATCCGTGATGGCGTTGTTCGGCCCGGGGTTCCCTGGAAATGGCAATCCAAGCTCACGTGCGCGTGGGCGTTTTGTTGGTTTCATCATGGTCTACTCCGAAAATGTGCGACCAGCATAGACTGGTTACATAAACGCAAATCTCATGCAGTTTGACTAAGCGTACCGCATTCTAAGTGTATTTTTTTGAACTTTACCCATCGTATTGCGAACAAGTTCTTCAACGAAGATTACGCGTTTGGGGTGCTTAAAACTTGCGAGATCAGGTGCAATTTTTGCAAGAAGTTTTTCGCTTGATAGCGATGCGTTTCGATCCAAAACCACGACTGCAACGACGGCTTCTCCAAAGTCTGGGTCCGGAATTCCGATAACCGCGCTTTCAGTGACGCCCTCTACAGCATCGATCACCAATTCAATTTCCTTCGGATACACATTTAGACCGCCCGAAATAATTAGGTCCTTGGCTCTGCCGACGATACTGACGTACCCATCGTCGCTCATCTCTGCCATATCACCGGTAATGAAAAAGCCATTGTCGCGCAGTTCCTCAGCAGTCTTTTCAGGCATGCGCCAGTAACCAGCAAAAACGTTCGGACCGCGAACCTCAAGAATGCCAACGTCACATTGTGCAACCTCGGCTCCAGTGTGTGGATCTGTTACGATGACGTCTACCCCCGGTAAAGGCAGCCCAACGGTGCCGGCGCGACGTTCACCTTCGTAGGGGTTTGACGTGTTCATGTTAGTCTCGGTCATTCCGTAGCGCTCTAATATTGCATGGCCTGTGAGTGCGCGCCATCTGTCGTGTGTTTCGGCCAAAAGTGGCGCTGAACCGGATACAAACAAGCGCATATTCTTGGTGGATTCTGCTAGCGCTTCTACTTCAAGAAGACGGACGTAGAAGGTGGGCACCCCCATCAATGCGGTCGCGTCTTTCATGCAGTCGCGCACGACATTTGCGTCGAACTTGGCTAAAAATATGCAAGATGCACCCGCCATCAATGTGATGTTTGTAGCGACAAACAACCCATGGGTATGAAAGATCGGTAGCGCATGGATCAGCACGTCGGTTTTGTCAAAATGCCAGTAATCTTTGAGAGTTTCCGAGTTTGACGCCAGGCACAAATGGGTCAACATCGCGCCCTTTGAGCGGCCAGTTGTGCCGGAAGTATACAAGATTGCAGCCAGATCGTTTTGATCCCGATCGACGGCCATAAACCCTGCAGTTTGCGCGTCGCGCGCTAGGGTAAGCGACCCAGCCTCGTCCGCCGCGATCGTCAATACGTGCTGTACACCGCGTTCATTGGCAATTGGTGTAAGGGTTTCAACGCTGGTCGGTTCACAGACTAATAAACGGGGTTCAGCGTCGCCCAAAAAGTATTCGAGCTCAGAGCCGGTATAAGCTGGATTAAGAGGCAAAAACACGGCCCCAGCCAACACAGAGCCGACATATAACTCTAACATTGCTTGAGTTTTAGGGGCCTGAACGGCCACCCGATCACCAGGTTTTACGCCACAGGATACCAAAACTTTTGCCATGCGCTCCGCATTGTCAAAGAACGACTTATAGCTAACAGCCTCACCAGTTTGGTGGTTTTTAAGAAAAATAGCATCTTCACGACCGAGACTTGCAGCCCGAAGCTTATGCGCTAAATAATTGCCGTCATACATGCGATCGTCTCTTTGATTACTAAGTTTTAGTTCGCACACCTGTGCAGGAAATGAGGGCAGCCAATCCAGACTGACTGGGGGGCTTTGTTCTCAGAGTTTAGTGATCTAATCGTAGCCTACAAGAGAGCCCTTCGATGGTCCTTTAGATGATGACTGGTTATGTATCAAAGTTTGAAAAAAGAACGTGGGACATTTCGTGAAACGTTTTCGTTTTTGATCGACCAACTTGGTCAACACAACCGATATCCGCCTAGTTTTGCCACCGTATTTTACAACACATGCTTTTACATAAAGCGCAAAGATTGAAACTTCTTGCTAACGTGCCTTGACCTCAAAATGACGATGAAATAGGAAGTGAATCTCTTGAGCGGGCGTTGTGTAATGGTAAGACCTTAGCCTTCCAAGCTAATGACGCGGGTTCGATTCCCGCCGCCCGCTCCAAGATTTTCCCAGCCAATGATCCTTTGTTATCAATCGTTTGGCCCAGATTGTGGGTCGCTTTTCATATTTGGCAATATTGGACTTTTATTTCGACAAATTCGAATTAACATCACCCCCTATATCTGTAGAGGGCCCCATGTCGAATTCATCGTTGCGCAAGGAACTTAGTTTAAAGGGTTTAGAGCTTTTTCAGATGGTCGCTCAAAAAGGGTCGTTGCAAACGGTCGCTAAAGAGAGTGGTTTGTCGATTTCGACAGTCTCTCACCATCTGAAAAACCTTGAAGACAGCATCGGTGTTGAACTCTTCAATCACAGCCGCCGACCGTTGCTGCTAACGCCCACTGGCAACGCATTCCTACGCAACATTGACGGCGCCCTGCTGTCAATTCGAAAAGCAAAGGCGGAAGCCTCGGCCGGCATTTTGTCCGAGGCAAGTTTGTTGCGATTGGCGACAATTGAGGATTTCGATAGCGACATACTTCCTGAGTTAGCTGTGTTCCTATCCTCGAACATGCCAAAATGTGATTTTTCATTTCGTTCCGGCGATAGTCATTTGATTATTGAAATGCTTCGCAATCGGCAGTTGGACTTGGGGGTAACGACATCCCCCTCAGAACGTACGAACGACTTGAATGAGACGCTATTGTTAAAGGATCCGTTCGTGATCGCCTTACCATTGGATCCCGAGCACAGGATAGATGATATCCTCAGTGGGGCGTCCAAATTACCGCTAATCCGATATGCATCGGATCAGATCATTGGGCGTCAAATCGCGGGTCAGTTAAAGCGGGTTGGCTATACGTTTCCTAGCCGACTAGAATGTAGCAATAACCAGACACAATTGGCGATGGTAGCGGCAGGGGCAGGATGGGCGATCACGACGCCTTTGCTTTATGCGCGCGCAAAGCGATTTCATGCCCAACTGCGCCTTCAACCCTTTCCGGGTAAAAGCTTTTCGCGAAACCTAGCGGTCTATAGTTCACCAGATTGTTCAACGAAAGTGCACGATCTCGTCAGTGAAAAACTACGGGCATTGATAGATAAAGAGTTGGTACGTCCATTCCACAAAGACGTGCCGTGGCTGGCGGAAAGTTTTTCGCTCTATTGAATTCAACTCGAGTTATAAGATGTTGAAATTACGTCTTATTTCCTGATCTTGTTCGTCCGTCAAATAGCTAGGATTGTGGTCGTTTAGAATTGCGCGAGCTTTGATTTTTGCGCGTGACCACGCATCAAGGCCGCCGGCGTCCTCCCACGATTTGGGATCGTTTCGATCTGCGATTTCAGGATAGAAAAAATCTCGTTCCATCGCTGCTAGCGTTTGCGGTCCACCTAAGAAATGCCCCTCACCGAGGACAGAGTCGCAGATGCTTTCAAAGCCAAGTGTTTCCTCGTTAACCTCGACTCCGCGAAGCGCGCGATAGGTGTTTGAGTGCATTTCGTCGTCCAGCACGAAGGCTTCAAAGCTTGCGCCAAGAAGCGAAGCGGTCATGCCCGAACTTTCATAAATGAGATTGCCACCGGCCAATGCCGCGGCCAATGATGTTAGGCCTTTTTCCATTCCGTATTGCGCGTCTGGAACTTTTGCATCGCTCATTGAGCTTGCAACACCAGACGGCAGACCCAGCCAATTAGATATCTGTGCAGAGGCGGCATTAAGTACAGCGGTTTCTCCGCTCCCGCCTGAGAACGCGCCTGTTCTTAGGTCGATGACAAGCGGCCAGTTTGAAAAAATCATCGGAAAGCCCGGGCTGATCGCGTGGACCATCACCAAACTGGCCAGTGTCTCAGCCAGCGATTGTGCAAGGAAACCTGCCATTGGGGCAGGGGCCGTGGCGCCCGATTGGGCCGCTGTGATGCACGACATTGGCATCCCATACCGGATGCATTCATAGACAACATCCACCGCGTCTTCGCCGTAGCGCATGGGCGAAATAACCGGGCTGATGTGAACCTTCATGAATGGCCGTTTGGCGTATTCGCCTTTGCCTCCCGCTGCTATGTCCAGCATCTTCACAATGGGCGCGACGTTTTCAGCGACACTGATGGCGGTCGCTGTGGGTTTGCTGGTGTTTTTGAGCAATGCGTAGGCGGTGTTTACGTCTAAGTCGTACATATCTGGCACGTCAGTCGCGATGCAGCAGCGGGTGAACCATGCGACGTTTGCCAATGTGTCCTGCACCCGAGCAAAATCATGCAAGTCAGTAAGGGTTGAGTGGCGATATCGACCGGTATCAATGTCCAGAGTCTGAACGGCCGCGCCACCGGTGCCAAAATATACTTTGTCTCCACCGACAGTAATCGAACGCTTGGGATCTCTGCCATGCAGTGTGAATGACTTGCAGGCTTTTTCGATGGCACTTTTTACAAGACTTCGTGGGAATCTAACCCGCCCATCATCGCGGTTAAGTGCGCCAACGCTGATAAGGTCTTTGGCCAGGCGGTCAGGCACTTCGCCCATGCCAAGTTCTTCCAGCAATCGAAGCGCCGTGTCAAAAATCGCCTCGATTTCTGGCTCAGTAAGGGGTTTGTAAGTTCCTCCGCGCTGGCCGGGCGGGCAGGGATCTACCACAGGTTTTGCCGCGCGCAATGCTAGGCGGCCTTTTCGTCCACCTCTTTTTGGCTTTGAAACTGCCACATGGTCCCTTTCAGCTAATTTGACGAGTCTACTCAGACTTATCGCGCAAACAGAATGACTTGTTTTCTATTCTGAATAATTAGAAAAATTATTTCGAATATATAATAATTGTCTGCAAAGTATTGCACACCAAGGGAAATGGCATCCCAATCGTCTGGTTAAGAAAAGGTTCCCTACACATGAAGTCCAGAACAAAAGTTGTTGTCATTGGCGGCGGAATTGCCGGCTGTTCAACCCTGTATCATTTGACCGAAGAAGGTTGGAGTGATGTCGTCCTTGTTGAGCGCAACGAGTTGACCAGCGGCACAACTTGGCATTCTGCAGCGCAGGTGACGAATTTCGGAATGAACCAGACAATGGTTGGTCTGAAAACGCACTCAATCAATCTCTATAAAAAGCTCTCGGAAGATCCCGAATATCCGATCAATTATCATCATGCTGATGGTGGTATTCGGTTGGCAAATACCGAAGCGCAGTTGCAGGGATATCGTCACTTTTCATCCATGGCGCGCGGCATGGGTGTTGAGTTTGAAGTGATCGACGCGCAGGAATGCGCCCGACGTCATCCACTAATCTCAACAACAAATCTTTTGGGTGGGCTATGGGATCCACTGGACGGCGATATTGATCCCGCACAGCTTTGTCAGGCGCTTGCGTATCACGCGCGCAAGGCAGGGGCCGAGGTGTATCGAAACACGCCAGTGACAGCGCTGACGCAGCACAAGGACGACACTTGGACTGTTCATACCGAGAAGGGTGACATCGACTGCGACGTTGTCGTTAACGCCGGTGGTTACCGCGTCAACGAAGTGGGCAAGATGATGGGGGTTCATCACCCGGTTGCCTCGATGGAGCATCAGTACTTCTTGACCGAGGACATCCCAGCGATTGCCGAAGCGGGCCATCGTATGCCGCTTTTGCGGTGTCCGATTTCGGACTATTATTCGCGGCAAGAAAAGGGCGGATTACTGGTCGGTTTCTACGAACAAGACTGCAAAACTTGGGGCATGGACGGCATTGATCCGAACTTCGTTAATGCGCTATGTCCCGATGATCTGGACCGTGTCATGGACGTACTCGCTGGAGCATTTGAGCGAATGCCAGCGTTGGAAGAAACCGGCATAAGATCCATCGTTAACGGGCCGATAACCTACACGATTGACGGTGCCCCATTGGTTGGCCCGATCCCCGGTAAGCGCAATGCTTTCTGCATCATTGGTTTGCGTGCAGGCCTTGGTGAAGGTGGTGGCCACGGCTGGCTGCTGGCGCAACAGATCGTTCATGGTGAGGCGTGCTACGACACTTGGTGTATCGACCCTCGGCGGTTTACGGGGCATGCAAACGTTGAAATTACTGCCCTAAAAGCGATTGAGGATTATCAGAACGAATTCCGCTTCCACTTCCCACACGAGCACCGCCCTGCTGGCCGAAATGCGAAAACAACTCCGCTGACGCCAATCATGGCGGCAGAGGGGGCTGAATTCACCGTGGTAAACGGATGGGAGCGCGTGGAGTACATCAAGCCAAACAAAGATTTCCATCCAACGCTGGGATTTGGTTTTGATGAGGCGTTTGACGTCGTCGGCGCAGAGGTTCGAAACGTTCAGGAGAATGTTGGTCTCTGCGAGGTCAATGGTTTTAACCGCATCGAGATAACCGGTGCTGACCGCCATAGTTTCCTTGATCGGATGTTTTGCGGCAACGTCACCAAACGTGATGGCCGCGTTGGTCTTGGATATCTACTAAACCATCACGGAATGGTTAAGGGCGAGGCGACAATCGCAAATCTGCCAGCATCAGATCGGGGTGAGGGGCGGATTTGGTATGGTTCGGCTGCGGCGAGTGAGTTTCACGATATGGACTGGTTGTCTGCGCATGTGCGACCGGAAGAAGACGTTCAGCTAAAGTCACTGACAAACGATCACACAATTCTTGTTTTAGCAGGACCAAAAGCACGTCAGGTATTGTCTGCGTGCTCAAGGGACGATTGGTCCGTTGAGGGCTTCCCTTGGTTGTCTCTTCGCGAATGTTTTATCGGATATGCGCCAGCCGTGGTAATGGGCGTCAGCTTTTCCGGCGAATTGGCCTACGAAATCCATGTTCCAAATGCTTCGCTTTACAATGCGTATCTGGCATTGCGAAAGGCTGGTGAACAGCACGGGTTGTCATTGTTCGGTGCACGGGCCGTTGACTCTATGCGGATGGAGAAGGGATTTTTGCACTGGAAAGCCGACTTGCTGACCGAGTTTGATCCTTTTGAAACGGGATTGGACCGATTTGTGAAAATGTCGAAGCGTGAATTTGTCGGCAAAACCGCATTAGAGAGACGTGTCGAGAATGGACCGCAAGTGAAACTCGTTGCGTTGGAAATTGGCTGCAACGAAATGCCGGCCCATGGCGGTGGATCGTTGATGAACAATGGAGCGATCGTAGGCACCATATCGTCGAGTGACTGGGGCCATCGTATTGGCAAAAACCTGGCCTATGCCTTTGTCAAACCTGAGCTGGCGATTGAAGGGCAAGAACTGCAGTTGGATCTATGTGGCGACATGGTCAAAGCCAGCGTCGCGCCAATGTGCCAATACGATCCAGAGGGTAAGCTAATGCGTGGCTAGGGGGTCTGGCAGTGTTCTGATAACAAGCGAACGCGTCACTTTTATGCGCTCTTCCAGAGCTTTTCAGCCTGCTCAAAAACGCGAATGCTTCGGTCACACTATCACGCCCTTCAAGATCTCATTCAGGCGGCATCTGTACTTAAACTCCGAACCTGGTGAAAGGTGTTTTCGGCCGTTGGCCTTGACCGCTGTGCAGAATTGAAATGCTTCTAGTATTGTAGACATCTTGGCCCTAAAAATGGGACAGGGAGTTCTGAATGAAAAGCTGTGGCAAAATAGAAGTCGGTGAAACTAGCAGTTTAATTCCTATGGCGCTGCGATGGGTTTTCCGGACGCTCTCTGCACGATTTCGGGTTGATGCGCACCAATATTTTCAAACAGAACGATCTTACTCAGTCCCTGCGTTTAGCGATGGTATAGCAGGATGTCTATGATCAAGCTAAATGATCAATTCACTTGGTCGAGCAATACGAAAATCGATCTGGTGGACATTTCTGGGGGCAAATCTCTATCGACTGGGATTCACCCGTCGAATTCCAAACACCGGCGCAGCTTAGAAATGCTGGATGAAATTCGCACGTTGGTGCAAGGCGGCTCATCATTTCGGATGCAACCCGACGGCCCAACGGAAATTAAGCCGATAAGTGACGCGCGTGAGGGCATCCTTGAATGCATGACATCGGGAAGCAGCGGTGCACCCAAAATAATACGTAGGTCTCATCTTTCGTGGATTGCCAGCTTTGAAATAAATACTGAGCTTTTTAATTTATCGCCTGAGGATACTTATGCTGTCCTCGGTTCGCTCGAGCATTCGATATCACTTTACGGGACTTTAGAAGCAGCTCACATTGGCGCTAGTCTGTGTCTGTTGGCCGCCTTACGAAGTGATAAACAGCTCAAACTGCTACACCAAAATCGCGTCTCTGTGCTCTATGCAACACCCACTCAGCTTGAAAACTTGGCGGCAATCGCAAGTCCTGATCTGCAGTTAAAGGATGTGAGGTGCATCTTAATAGGCGGAGGGGCCTTCAGTGCGACTCTAGCCGAGAAGTGCCGAGATTTGTTTCCCTTTGCCGATTTGAACCCGTTCTACGGCGCGTCTGAGACCAGCTTTATTACGATTGCTAACGCAGATAGCCCTCAAGGCTCTGTTGGCTCTGCCTATCCCAACGTGGAAATATCAATCCGTTCGGAATCGGGGCAAATCACAAACGGAACCGGAGAAATTTGGGTGAAGAGCCCATATTTGTACGCCGGTTACGCTGAACCCGTTGTTAGTGACACGAAGCAACTCAACGGATTTGTCACTGTCGGTGAATATGGCTATCTTGACCAAGCCGCGAACCTTTTCGTCAGAGGACGGAAAGGACGAATGGTGACTGTATCGGATCAAAATGTTTATCCCGATGAGATCGAGCAATTCCTTTCGGTACACTACAAAGCGGGTCCACTTGCCGTTGTGCCTGTACCCGATGATAAACGCGGTCACAGATTGGCTGTCATAGCAACCGATGATGCGCGCAAGGCTTCTCTTGAGGTTGCCTTAGAACTCTGCCGAAAAACTTATGGGGCGCACAGCACACCCAAGTATATGTACTTCGCAAAAGACCTACCTCAACTGGCGTCAGGGAAACTCGACTATGCCAAGATAGATGCATGGATCAAAGAGCGACTATGACAAAATCATTCATATTATCAGCCGTAAGAAGTGCTGTGGTTCCACGCGGGGGCGCTTTTTCACACTTATCCATACAGGACCTGGCCAAACCAGTTATTCTGGAAGCTCTAATTAAAAGCGGGGTTAGTGCGGAAAACATTGATGAAATTATCGTCGGAAACGCACTTGGTGCGGGCGGCAACCCAGCTAGATTGATTTCACTCGCGGCAGGATTAGGTGAGCGTGTTGCGGGCCTGACAATTGATCGTCAATGCTGCGGTGGACTGGATGCTATAAATTTGGCCGACGCACTAGTCAAATCCGGGCAAGCTCGCATCGTGATTGCGGGAGGAGTTGAAAGCTATTCCCGGCGTCCGTTGCGCGCAGAAACCTTTGCTGATGGCCGTCCTCCTCTCGCCTATGATCAGCCGCCGTTTACGCCTTGGTCCGACCGCGATCCAGATATGGCATATGCAGCGGATCAGCTAGCGCAAGATCTTGGAATTTCTCGGGAAGAACAGGATGCTTGGGCCATAGCCAGTCATCAAAAAGCACGTTCTTCGCTCAAAAGGTTGGCAGCAGAAATCGTACCAATCGAAGACATTGCAAATGACGCATTCACCCGAAACTTATCTGCAAGGACCTGCCAGCGCGCGACGTCATTGGTTGGCAACATCACCTCGGCAAATTCCAGTGTGGCAGCTGACGCGGCGGCCTTCTGCGTAATCGCTAGCCAAGAGGTTGCGGCGTCTTTGCAGGTTGAAGCCATCGAAATCGTATCTGGGCAGACCATTGGTGGTAATCCAGACCGTCCGGGTATCGCGCCGGTTGCGGCAATCCAAAAAATAGTTTCGGATGCCAATCTTCTGCCCAGCGATATACATGTGAGCGAAATAATGGAGGCATATGCCGCCCAAGCAATTGCATGCATTTCCCAATCCGGTTTAGACAGAGACCTTACCAACTTGGGCGGAGGTTCGCTTGCACGTGGTCACCCGATAGGTGCGTCGGGCGCAATCAATGCGGTTCGACTATATCACGAATTAAAACGCACAGGCGGGAATGGCATAGCGGCAATCGCTGCAGCTGGCGGCTTGGGTACCGCGCTGCTATTGCGCGCTTAGTCTTCAAAGCCTTCGAAACTTGTAAAGCTTGTGAGCGCATCGCGCTCAGTCCGGAATTGGTTCACCGGTTCAGACTTATCGGCTTGCCCAAGCGCTATGCCACAGACAACAAGTTCGTCATCTGACAGGCCGAGCGAGCTATGAACCAGATCACCGTAATTTGCTAATGCACCAATGCCAGTTGTGGCGTATCCGCTTGCTTCAGCAACCAGAAAAAGCGCCATTAGCGCCATTCCAAGGTCCATGAAACAGCCTTTGCCCATGTCTTTGTGGATCGTGACGACAATACCGACCGGCGCGTCAAAAAAACGGTAGTTCTGATCAAACTGATTCCTTCGGCCGGTGATATCGCGGCGATCTATGCCAAGCGCCGAATATAGAGCATGTCCAGCCGTGCGCTGCTTAGCTTTCAGGTCCGCGGGCATTGGCGAGGGAAAATATGAGTATTGTGATACGAACGGCCGCTTTTCCGCCGCAGCCTCAAGCAATGTCGACTTTAAATTTTCTAATGCAAGGCCTGACAGAGCATGAAAATTTCCCGGTTGCAGGTTCGCGCCACTTGGTGCGAGACGCGAACACTGCAATATACGAGCGACATCAGCTTTTGGCACTAATGTCGATTTGAACTTGCGAACAGATCGCCGCTTTTTCAGCAACTGTTCGATATCAGAGGCCATCATGCGCGTGATAGAACACTCATTGGTCTAGCTTTGGCAAGGGCGGCAGTTATAGCGCCCGCGAGAACCGCTTTGATTGCATCCCCAGGTATAAAGGCGGCCATCAACAGTGTGGATTCAACGATGGATTTTTCCAAAACAATCGAGAGGCCAATGATGCCAAATGGGTAAAGCACTATTATACCGCCAATGACTGATCCGATCCCAGCGACGATGGATAACGGCGCCGCGCGCCATTTCTCGACGATAAGACCTGTCACAAAAGCAGCCACAGGCCATCCGATCAAGAAGCCCGCAGATGGTGAAACAAAGAGGCCTAGTCCGCCACGACCGCCTGCCAGCAAAGGGAGGCCCATTGCAACGAGGAGTAAAAAGAGAAGGACCGCAAGAGCGCCGCGTTTTGCTCCTAATACGGTGCCACATAGCATAATTCCAAGACTTTGCGCTGTGATCGGAATGCCAAATGCCAAAGTAAATTTGGGGATCAGGCCCAGTGCGGCAATGAAAGCTGCAAAGAGAGCAATAAGAGCAATTTTTCGTTCCATGTTTAACTTCCTTTTGAGGGTTAGAGGCCGCCGCGTGCCTTTATAGCGTTGGCCACATGTTCTGCGTCATCAATTGCCAGTACGGCAAACGGCATGACTATTTTCCATCTTGGTTTTTTGTGAGATCTGGCAGACCATGACTGCGCAAGCTGTCCGCCTTTGTCGATTAGCGTTGGCGCGAATCTGATAACGAGCGCAATACCGATTTCAAGTACGCGGGTATCTAATCCAAACCTCCGCAGGGGCGACGAAATCCATCTGATCACGTCTATGATTTGCGATAATTTTGTAGTCATTGTGACAAGGTTTGCAATTGCCACCGCCGACAAGAGCCTCAATGTCACGACCAGACCTTCAACACGTGCATCGATCAGAAAGTGCCAGATTAGGACCAAAACAACGAATGGCCACAACGCAAAAAGTCGCCTTATGCCGGACGTAAAAAACAGTGCCCCAGGCAAGCAATACAGCAACAAAGTAGCTGCAAAGACAGACGCATGGAACCAGAGCGCTTCTTGCGAGAAAAGAAAAAGCGTTGCAATGCACAGAGACCCAAGCTTTAGTCCAGCAGGCCAGCGATGCGCCCATGTTTCAACCGGTGAGGTCAGAGATATCATCTTGGCCCCCTAGGTCGTACATATGTTTAGTGAAAGCTGACAGTGTTGCGGCCGCAGAGCCATCTTGCTTGATCCGCCCATTATCTAACCAGATTACCCGCTCGTAGTCCCTTAAACTCTCAGGGCTATGGGAAATGTGGATCAAAGCGGCATCTATGCGATCAAAATAACGCGTCAACTGCAAGCGTGTTGGCATATCAAGGCCTGCGAAAGGCTCATCAAGAATGACAACTTTGGGCTTCATCGCTAATATCGCCATCAAGCAAACCAGTTTCTTTTGACCTTGAGAGAGTTGAAATGTTGGTGCTTTCGCCCAGTGATCTTTGTCGAACCCTTGTAGAACAGCGGCAACCTTTTGCGCGGTTTCTGATTTTGAATGACCCATCTGAAGCAAGCCAAAACCAAGCTCTTCTTCGACCGTTGAAAAGATGATTTGATGATCGGGGTTCTGAAATAAAATGCCGACAGTCCGAAGCGCTGCTTTACGGTCTTTTACAACGTCGACGCCACAAATGCGGACTTCGCCCTGAGCTGCCACGGCGAGGCCAGATAGGACCAGCGCAAGAGTTGTTTTCCCAGATCCGTTTCGGCCAACGATGCCAATCCGCTTTTCGCGAACCGACAATCCAATATCGCTCAAAAGCGTGCTGCCCTCACGCGAGAAGGAAACACCGGTCATTTCAATTGTTGCTGACAGATTGTCAGAATCTGAAATCAACAGGTTCCTATTCATTTTTGTCTCTCATAGTAACTTCAGCAGGCTGATGCACATGGTGATATCGGTGTCTTCTTCGATCGGTCTAGGAACCGCTTTCTTAAGGCACGTAATTGTCATCCGAGCGTCTTGTCTGCAAGTTTTTATTCACGTTTAGCACAGGCTGCCGTACTGAAAACTTCGATGGGCGAAGAGGATGCGTGAAATGCAGGTTAGTGGGGCGAGTAGACCCAATAAAATTGGATGAAAATGTGGTGATTACTTCTTATTTATGAACATCCTCAGGTTTAGTTTGCCTCCTATTCTGTCACGTCCTACTGACTGTTTTCCAGTTTGACGTGCTGCAAAATCCCGTTTCTTGCAATCTGACGTTTTGGACTTGTCACGGACTTGTGCCGCTCTGGTTAATTCTCGACTGACTTATTATCCATCAAAAAAAACGAAGCCGGCAAGCTTTATGTTAGCCGGTTTCCTTCGATAGGGCCTGATCCACCCGTCAGTGGGTTTTCTCGATTTTCACTGAGTTAAATGCGGACAATAAATTGTTGGCATAATCCAAAGACACTTCAATTTATCTGTGTTTTTCGAGCTAGCGAAACGCCTAAAAAAGGCGTGTCAGTGAAGTGTTCGGTCTGCCGCCTGTCGTCTTAACTGTGTAAGTGCTGCGTCGAACGGAACCATGTCCCAACCGCCGAAGTGCTCAGAATGCGTTGCCCCGCCAAGAACCTGCAGGGTCACGGCCGTTACGATCCTGTGCGAAAGCCTATGTTCCCGTTAAAGCCACCATCAATATTAATATTAAACGTATGATCAAAAATCCTCTTGGAGGATTGCCTACAAGCGACGAAAAGGCATTACAATTTTCAGGAGTTCACAACTGGTTGATGTGTTTTCACTTTAAGCTGAAGCCCAAACACGTTTGGAAATGCGCCTTACGAAGCGAAGCAAAAAACTATCACGAAACACCGTCGCGTTAGTGAATAAGCGTTATTTGCCATTGGGCCATGCGCTCAGACATATGGTCCGTGCTTGTTTACTGAAAGAGGAATTCAAAGTGAACAAAATCGCACTGGCAGCAGTTCTTGCCGCAATAACATCGGGCGCGGCATTTGCCGACGCATATTCTATTACTGCAACCAACAACTTGGATAATGAGCTGCTGGCGCCGATCGTCGTCACGGATGCATCTAATGATGGCCGCTTCTTTGATGGCGCTTATGTGACACCAGAAGCAGAAGAGGGGATCCTAACAGGCGATCCTGGCAAAGTTGTTGGTCGTATTGGTGCTGGCATGGCTGCTGTTTGACACGGCAACGACGGACCTCCAGGCGTGTTGTTGAAAGCTGGCGAAAGCTTCACATTTGAATTTGAGACAGATGCAACAGCCTTGAGTATTTTGGCAATGATCGCGCCGACTATTGTGTCTTACAATTACGTTTCGAATGTTGTTGATGTGCATGCATCCGATGACGTGACAGTGATGCTGAATCGTTTTGACATTGGCCACAACGAAGGCAAAGCAACGCACACGATATTTCAAGCATTAGATGAATTTCAATGATCGCAATGATTTGAGTGTTCCTAGAAACATTTCGAATTTCCTTTGCAGAGTCCTAAGACGACTTAAAGGGGACTCCCATCCGTTTCGTGTTTTTCGTTCAAAACCAGAGATTGGCACA
Source organism: Paracoccaceae bacterium (assembly GCA_029244725.1). GTDB lineage: Bacteria > Pseudomonadota > Alphaproteobacteria > Rhodobacterales > Rhodobacteraceae > JASMHC01. Next base: position 19,504 of record JAQWQJ010000109.1, on the reverse strand, counting down.
TGAGCACTTCAGGCAGACCAAACCCAAGAGTCTCGAACACATTCCGCGTGAGTTTGCCCAACAGAACTGCCAATCAAGAATTCCAACTACCGCTTAACGCAATCATGTCAGCGCGATTGTATGCCTCAAGAGAATCCTAATGTTGGGCATGAGATAACTATCAAAAGAAAAAGCCGCCCAAGGCGACCCATTCAAATCGATCAAAATGTGATGGTGGCGGAGCGACAGGGATGCCATACAGTCAGGTAAGTTATTGTTAAGGTTAGTAATGTTATAATTAATTGTAAAGTACCCCAACAATTTACCCAACGATTGTACGAAAGGTCGGATGAATTGACTGACATCCAAGCGCTACTGCGCCAACGCCGCCATCACAAAGGCGCGCGGCCCTCTTGGCGGCTTGATTGTCGGGTTCGGACACACTGCCTGCAAGTCTAGAGTAGGTTTCATGGGAGCTATCAATATCTTTGATTTATAGTCTTTGATCCCAAAGCCTTCGAAAAACTCCTGCGCACTTTCGTCATCCGTCTGCAGATATTCGTAAACATCAGCAAAATCCTGAATGTCCTCGATAGCTAGCTGCCGAGCTTTCCAAGTGTCGTAGTCCTCGGTCCCATTTTCAGGGATATCCCAAAACCAAGCCAATCGGAAAGTTGGCTAAGGAGTGCAACTTTCATATTTTCTATGACTGCTTTCAACTCATTAGTCCTCGACTGATCTTTTTCTGGTGCCCACTGACGCCCACCTTTCTCCCATTAGTCTACCCTCTATGGGTAGAAAGTTTCCGTCCATTACTGGTCAATACCGGGTAACGGCATTTCTGTTAGTGAACTTACAAGCCTGCCCCACAGTTGGCATCCTGGCCCGTCACCAAGCACATCTCGGCGAATTTCTATCATTACGGCGTCCGTCGCCCCAGCGTCTATAACCCCGTCATACGGCGTGTTGTGACCCACGGAATAACCTTCACTTTGAAAATACTTCGTAAGGTTAGCCAGCCATTCGTGTGAAGTCAGACCAGAAGTGTGACCCAGATCAATCTCTGGGCGACTAGCACCTGCATTTGGTTCGATAGGCCAAGCCTTCTGGGGGTAACTGTGCAAATCCAAAAGTACACTGCCCTCCGCTGACGCCCTCAGATGATCCCAATGCGACACGTAATACAAATAATGAAGTTCTCGACGTTCTGCTGCAGTTATGTGGCGGCGAATTTGCTCGCCCGTATGGGAATGCGAGTAGATCATACCCCGACCAACCTTTGACATGCCCTCTAAGCTGTCATCTGAATAGCGTTCGACATCCAACAGAACCCTCGAAACCTCGGGTGTGATGATGTTTGCCTGCGGCCAACACTGTTGGGCCAAAACATCGGTCCAGAGATCCGCCGAGGCCAGGACTTCTTGTTCAAGTTCTTGGTCGCTGATAACAAACTGATCGCGAAATCGCTCAGGCAACACTGTCGACGCGTGCGGGGCATGCACGACGATATTCTTTAAACTCATTTTTGGACCTTTTTCTTAAATCACGTTCTTTAGGGCGTCGTTTTAAATTAAAAGGCGGAGTTTCGGTATTTTTAGCACTTGTGGGATATCCGAACCCGCGCGAACTAGCCTCTTCATAAACCCCAGATTTCTCCTCGGTCGTCCGTACCTTGCATCATTGTAAAGGATGATCCCACCCTGATTTCAGAAGCATTTGACCGGTAAGATTTGGGTTGCGTGATTAAGTCTTGAGGGTTTGCAGGTATGATTTCAGATTCATTTGTAACCTTAGATCACACTCCCAACGGCGAGCGGCGCGCAAATACCTGCCATTCAGGCTTGTTCAATGCGCATAAGCGATAAAGTCCTGAAAGTCCTTCCGAGCCTCATTTACTCGTCCTTGGTCTTCTTCACTTAACATCTCGTCAGTCTGAACCCACCGACCAAAAGGAATGACATTCCCAGTCATAGTTCAGGACTTCCCTGCCTTGATAAGGTCTTCCACAGTCATATGGCTGACATAGTACTCGGTAAGCTCCCGATACAGCTTCGCAGCCCTCTTCACATCGCCATCAAACCCCGCTGAAATAGCTTCGGCTTCTTCTTGTGAGAACTGACGCTCAAAGGCCGAGACAAGGTCTGATACAGGCTCTTCGTCTATGTCAAACAAAGCTTCATCAGGGTGGCGTTCTTTTGAGGCATTCACACTATCAGAGTAAGCCTTACCCTCTGCCAGCATCTCATCTGTTATTTCACCGCGTGGTGTCCCTTTGACTTCTCCGAACACCATAGTGCTTTCAACACCTGGGAGGGCTTCAAGTTCAAACCTGAACCAGCGGTAGTCAGAAACGGGAACAAAGAAATAAACAACACAGCCATCAGCTGTTTCTGATGCGTATTCGTGGTCGGAAAAGACCATTTCATTAAAGAATCCTTTAGGCGTTTTCTGAACCACCGATTCTCCCAGCAGTTTTGGCAATGCGATCAACGCAACTCAAACCGAACGGAGTTGGGGTGATTGCCGGAGCCCTATCGAAGATGGGTATGCCAGCCCGCGCACCAAAGACACGTTTTCCGTAGCAGATTAGATGTTCGATGGATTGCATTATGAATGTAATGGCCGGAAGTATTTGACGATAAAGAGATTCTGCGGAAGCAACGTCGCCTGACTGCCATAGGTCAAATATGCGTTTGCTATGGTCGACAAGATCCGGCGCCAGAATAAATCCCTGCGCCCCGGCGCGTAAGCAATCGATCATTTCCAACCCACCACGTCCATTCAGAACGGTCATATCGTTGCCAACACGATTGACAAGTTCGGCCAGATCAAGTGCGGAGGTCTCGGATTTGATGACGGAGAACCCAGAATTTCTGGCTATCAGACCGGCGATATCGTCGGCTCCAAGCCCGCGGCCAAGATATTGAGGCGCGTTCTGAATTGAAAAAATGGTGTCAAAGCCATCGGCGACTGCGGCAAAGAAATCTAGGTAGGTCGTCGCACCATAAGTACCGGCCAGCGGTGGTTGTAAAATGAGCCAATCCGCTCCGCGATCCAGACTGTATGTCGCAAGATCGCGCTGAGTTTTCACTGAATTTCCCGATACGGTCACCGATAGTGGGACTTGGTCACCGACATCCTCAGCGGCCCAATCGACAATCAGTCTCTGCTCTGCCTCCGACAGTTTTTGGACTTCAGTAGCCAACCCCAAAACCGTGACCCCGTTCACGCCTGCCGCGAGCACCGTTTTGGTCTGAACCCGCATCGCGTCGCGATCCAGCACTCCATTGCCATCAAACAGGGCATAAAGAACGCAGTGGATACCGCCAAAGTTTGCTATCGGGTTCACTGTCATCATCTATTACTGGCAACTCATTTCGAACGGCGCAGAAACTTCAGCACCTGTCGCAGTGACGCGCAGCATGTATTCACACCTCAACCCGCCCAATCCGGGGACGTAGCTGCCCGGTTCGATCATGATGAACATGTTCTCTTCAAACAGCGCCGTTTCATCGGGAACCAGCCGTGGGAATTCATGCACAGATGTGCCGATCCCATGGCCGGAATGATGTGGATAATCGTATCCCAGCCCTTTCATATGCGCCCGCAACTGAGCGTCAAAATCGCAGACCTTCAGGCCGGGGCGGAGTTCCGAAATAGCCAATTCAAGCGTGCTTTTGGCGGCGTTATACATATGCAGATACTTGTCCGGGGCGTTGCCACCGACAATAAACGAACTGCAACTATCACCCCAGTATCCCGCGACGCGCGGGGCCAGATCACACACAACGGGATCGCCCAATTCTATGCTCCGGTCATTGATGGGCAGGCCAAGCTGGCTCGTCCGTTCGACGCCGGTGATGTATTCGCCAGCAAAGGCACACCGGGAGTTCGACATGACCTCCATCTTGCTGCGAATGCGGCCGAAAACATCCATTTCGCAGGCGCCGGGGACGGACAGGTGGCGGGCTTCATCTTGACCAGCGGCGGCCACTTTGGCCGCGAATGTCATCAAACCCACTTCGGCATCATTTTTAACGGCACGTAGCCGCGCAAGTGGCACATCCATCGGAATACGTTTTTCAGATAGCAGATCTGCAATTGCATATGGAAAACTGGATTGCTCAATCGCTATGGCACCCGAAACGCCCATCCGCTTGACCATATCGGAGACTGCGGCACGATAGTTTGCAACCTGGTCGGTGACCGCATTGGCAAAGCCGGTGTAAGCAATTTCTTCGTAAGGCCCACCTTGCCCACCATCTGTGTTTGGACACACCAGACCAGCGCTTCCGTCACGACCAACAACCGCAACGGTCGGTCCCCCTGAAAAAGGTGACTGGCCGATTTCAATCGGAACGACATGGCCGGTTGCAAAGCAGACAGAATCTGCACCGGTTAAAACAGCCCAATCAGCGCCAATCTCTGCCATCATCCCGGCAAGTCTTGTGATATTTGTCATGGTGTTTCCCCCTATCCCGCGTATTCGAGGTTGCTTGTTGTTTCGGCCGACGCGATGTCCATCAATCCACGACGACAACATTCAGACGCATCAAATGTAATTGCATCACACCCAAGATGTTTAAGCGCGATCTGATACCGATCCGCGATTGGTCCCGATGATACCAACGTTACTGTCCCCGAAATTGCGCCGTTCATCGTCATTAGCTCAGCCCCAATTAACAACCCGGACAGTTTTATCGACAGCAGCGTTGCATCTGCTTCACCGGTCAAAATCCCGGCGCGCAGAGAGAACAATTGATGCAACAACCCTGCTGATGTGCGTGACATGTCTATTCCAGCCAGAAACGCCGCGTGTGATTGTTCACCCCAGTCGGCGTCATCGGCAGATATCAAGGGTGAAAGGATGGATTGATCCCGAAGAAGCGTAAACATTTCACCCGTGAGGTAGGTTGAAAACCCGCCAATCCGGCCATCAACCATACTGACCCATTTTGAATGAGTTCCAGGAAGACAATAATAGCCACTTCTTGGGGCACCCATAGCAAGGGCACCCACAAGAATGGTCTCCTCTCCGCGCATCACGTCCGGCCCGCCTGCGAAATCCCTTCCGGACAAACCGGGGACGATCTGAACGGAATGTGCCGACGCGCCAGTCTCAACATTGGTGAGCTTTGCAGCCAGTTCAGAAACGCCAACCGCGCCGCTCAGATAATGGGCTTCTTGCCATCCGCTACGGCTACCTATCATCCCGCACATCAGCACGCGCGTACCGGGCCATTGGGCAAGCCAAGTACCACAGGCCTCTTCTAAGACATTAGAAAACTGTCGATCAGCAACATTCAGGATGCCGAGGGGAAGGCTGACCTGATCCAGTACCTGCCCGCCATTGGCCAGCAGATAGGCCCGAAACGAACTGGTTCCCCAGTCAATCGCAATCAGATGCGGCGTGCGCTTGGGGCTACCATTCAGCAATTGATCCATCCTTGTGACGCCAGACGGGTGCACGCCAGCGGTGCCCTGACTTGGCTTGCTCAATTACAAATTCTTCATCAACTTCTATCCCAAGACCCGGTCCGGTTGGGATATCCAGATATCCGTCGACGCAGCCGAACTTGCTGGAAGGCCGCAAGTAATCGTTAAGATCGCCGCCCTGATTATAATGAATCCCAAGGCTTTGTTCCTGAATAAACGCGTTGTGACAGATGGCATCCACCTGAAGGCTGGCTGCGAGCGCGATTGGCCCAAGCGGGCAATGGGGTGCCAGCGCCACATCATAGGCTTCGGCCCAATGGCCAATTCGCACCATCTCCGAAATTCCACCGACATGAGCTGTGTCCGGGTTGATGACGCTCGCGGCGCGTTTTTCAAATACGGGCTTAAAGTCATAACGTGAATGCAGACGCTCCCCGATACAAAGCGGGATCGTCGTGGATCGCGCAAGATCAGCCATCGCATCAACCTGTGTTGAGACCACCGTGTCTTCGATGAACATCGGGCGCAGATGTTCCAGCTCCTTCAACAGAATTTTGGCCATGGGTGCATGAACGCGTCCATGAAAGTCGAGCGCAAAATCCATGTCCGAGCCCAACGCGCTTCTGAGATCCGAGATCTTCTGCACAACTGAATCGATGGCTGAATTGCGATCAATGATCTGCAGTTTCGAGCACACATTCATTTTGCAGGCGTCAAACCCGAGCGACTGTAACTGCTTGGCATCTGCGATCAGGTTGTCCGGGCGATCACCACCGATCCAACAATATGTGCGCACCCGATCCCGAACGGAGCCACCCAACAGGGCATGGACAGGCGCATCGTGATACTTGCCTTTGATGTCCCATAATGCCATGTCGACACCCGACAGCGCACTCATCAAAACGGGACCACCACGGTAGCACCCGTTTCGGTAGATCATCTGCCAGATATCTTCGATCTTGAGCGGATCCGCGCCGATCAAGAAATCCGACATTTCGTCAATCTTGGCGGCCAAAGTTCCAGCGTGACCTTCCAGAACTGGTTCACCCCACCCCGAAATTCCTTCGTCTGTTTCTATTTTCAGAAACAACCAACGTGGGGCAACCATGTAGGTCCTAAGAGCTGTAATTTTCACGCGTTATCACTTTCAACTACGGTGCCCGATTGCACAAAGCCATCAATTGCCGCGGCGTCGAACCCATAAGAACTCAGCACATCGCGACTATTTGAACCGTATCGCGGCGCTGCAAACAGAACGGGATCGGGCAGGTCGGAAAACGCGATGCCCGGAGCGACGGACGTGTATTCACCACCCACTGGATGCGTCATTTTTATAATGCGATCTTTTGCTTGGGGGTGTTTGAGGAAAGCATCGTAGTCGTTTACAACCACGCACCAAACGCCAAGTTCAGACAGTAACGCATCCCAGTGCTCGGCGGGTTGCTCAGTGAATTTTGAGGATAAAACCGTATAGATTTCATCGCGCCATCTTGCCACTGCCGTACCGTCAGACTGTGCGGGGCGCGCTGCTTTGAGTGCGCTCAATTGCGGCAGGGTCAGTGCCTTGGCAAGCACATCCAAATCCGCTTGGGCAATTGCCAAATGACTGCCCGCGCAATTGTAAACACCATAAGGCGGTTCCTGATAGATCGACACTTGCGGTGTCTCTCCACGAACAGGCGGGGCATCTGCCTCAACATACGAGGTGATTTCCTGGCACTGCATTTCCATGATTGCGCCCATCATGGTGACTTTGACCTCTTGCCCCAGACCTGTGGTGCCCCGTGCGACCAAAGCCGCAAGAACGCCTTCGCAAACCATATGCGACGCCGTCACATCGACCATGTAAAGCGGTGACGGATGTGGGAGACCACCCGCGCGTCCACCGTTCATGGTCAGTCCCGTAAAGCACTGGAGCAAGAGATCCTGACCGGGACGATCTTTCATCGGTCCGGTATCGCCATAACCACTGATCGACCCGTAAACGAGCCGTGGATTGATCTCATGGAGCGTGGCAAAATCAATGCCGAGCTTTCCTGCAACCCGCGGGCGGAAATTCTGAACCAAAACGTCCGCCTGCCTGACCATTTCATACAGAACGGCGCGGCCATCATCAGATTTCAGGTTGAGAACGAGTGATTTCTTGTTTCGGTTCAGCGTCACATAACATGTCGCATCGCCAAACTTCGTGACTCCCGCCATGGGTGCGTGCCGCGAAAAATCACCGCCACCGGGCGCTTCGATTTTTGTGATGTCCGCCCCCATCTCACCCATGCGTTGGGTGCACATAGGTCCGGCCATTGCAATCGTAAGGTCGAGCACCTTAATGCCGACCAGAGGACCACGGTTTTTACCTGATGACGACGATTGTTCAGTGGACATATTGCTCTCCCATTGGTTCTTTAGCGGCCACGGAATACCGGGTCGCGTTTCTCGCCAAAAGCTTTCATGCCTTCCTGCGCATCGTCGGTCATCATGCAAAGCGTGTAGCCGTCATTCTCCCACGCTAGTCCCTGCGCGATTGAAGTGCCCTGACTTTGCCGGATGATGTTTTTGGCAGATTGGACAGCAATCGGCGGGTTTTTTGCCAACCGGTCGGCGATCTTTAGGACCGTTCCCAACAAGTCGTCTGGCTCTGCGATAATTTGAACGAACCCAACGCGATGTGCTTCTTCGGCTGGAAATAAGTCACCGGTCAATATCCAGTGGGCCGCGTTCCCGTACCCGATTAGGCGCGGTAAAATGGATGTATTCCCTGACCCTGCATGCCAGCCACGCTGAACCTCTGGTGCCCCAAATCGAGAACGGGGTGTCGCGATGCGAATGTCACAGCAAATCGCAACTTCAAGCCCCCCGCCCAAGCAGTATCCGTCGATCATCGCGATCACGGGTTTGCGCATTCCAAGGAGCGGCGCAATGTAGTCACGGTCATATTGCGCGCGGTTTCGTCCGTCCCACGCAGTACCCAAATCATCCAGCGCATTTACGTCAGACCCGGCTGAGAAGGCGCGGTCTCCGGCGCCATTGATGACCAGAACTTTGATGTCGTCATCCGTGTCGACGCGTCGGGCCAGTTTGGTAATCTCGCCACCCATCGCGGCTGTAATAGCGTTCATTTTGGTGGGTCTGTTCAAGGTTAGAAAAGCAACGCCATCTTTGACTTCGAACAGGATGTGGTCTTGATCACTCATTGAGTGGCCTCCGTATCAATATGGTTTGTTAGATGAATTGTCATAGACCAGCGATGTTGCTCACCAGAGGCAAGCCAACGGGCAGTGTCCGAGGCAAGCGCACCTGCAAGGTGGTCCGCAGGGGCCGTTGTTGGTTCAATCGCGATTTGATGCACAGGCCTGTCATCGGGCCACGCCCCATAATCAAGCCACAACCCGACATAAGGAACTTGTGCGCCAGACCATTCAAAACTGATCGACCCAGTTTCACCGTGAACACCAGTGCGGATGGCTTCTGCAACCGGCGCATAGGCCTTAGTGGCCCAACCAGCGGTGATCGGCTCAACGGTTTGCAGATCAGGATGCTGCGTCGATAGGTGTGGCCACTTAAATTCAGCCGGTGCATCACCGCCAATAAATCCTGTCACGTTGAACGTTTCTGCACCTTCCATGAACAAACGGTCCACTGGGGTAGTGGCAAGCAGACAATGTTGGCTCCATAGATAGGGAAACGGATCGATACTGGTGTTTTCGACCTGATATTCAATGTCCAAACGCTCGCCGTTCAGATGTAGCTTTCGCTGAAATTTGAAGCGGTCATCGCAATAGGCAAAGGTGAGGCTGTGATCCGTTGCGCAACAGTCCGTCTTGCGTCCCCAAATGTCACCGTGATCGCGCAACGCACGCGCCCATTCGGCGCTGTCACAGGGGGCAACTGTGGGAAAGCACTCGTCCCAGCCCTTTGCCTCCACTCCGCCAAACACCGCTGCATCGTCTTGGCTGCCATGTTTGGGTCCCGGCACCAACCAATCCCGACCATTCCGCAAATCGACCAAGCCGGTCACGCGCGCCCCGAAGTCGGGGGCGAGTGTAACGGCAAGCGTATCATTTGACAGGATTGTATCGGGCTGCATTGATTACTGCCCACCCGTTGCGGTCAAACGTGCCTGCACGCGCTCTGACCGGGCCATACGCCATTGGCCAATTGCAACGGCCAAGACAAGCAACAGGCCTTTGGCGACCAATTGATAGAATGTAGGAATACCCAACAGGTTCATCCCGTTTGACAAGGTCGCGAGAAGCAGAACGGCCAACATCGATCCAACGATTGTGCCCTTGCCCCCGGCCAGCAACGCACCACCAAGGAACACAGCCGTGATTGCCTCTAGCTCAAGACCCTGCGTGCCCGATGCGGGCTGACCAGAGCTGGTGCGCGCGGTCACAATTGCACCGGCCAGACCTGAAAGCGCTCCTGAGATTGCGTAAATGTAAAACCGCATCCGCGTGAGGTTGATCCCGGCAAGCCGCGCCGCCACTGGGTTGCCACCCATCGAGTAGATCGAACGGCCAAATACTGTGCTGCGCATAACCAAATGGGCAGCGATGGCAACAACCACCAGAATTACAAATGCAATTGGAATTCCTGGAAACTCACCGACACGAAACAGTCGCCCGGACCCAAGTTGCGCAAATGTTGGATCCAAAACCCCAATGGGGCGCCCCCGGGGGGCAATCAGAAACGCGACGCCACGAAAAGCTGAGAAGGTTGCCAAAGTGGCGACCACGGGATTAACCCGCAAAATACTAATGATTGTCGCATTCACCGCCCCCAGAACAAGCCCGACACACAGGCTCATGGCGATCCCGCCCAAAACTGATCCAGTACTCACAACCACAAGCGCACAAACCACGGATGCACAGCCCGCGATTGAGCCCACCGAGATATCAAGGCCAGCCGACACGATTACCAAGGTCATGCCAACTGCGATCAAGCCGACAACAGCCATGTTTTGCGCAATGTTGAATAGGTTACGTGCCGAAAAGAAGAATTCCGTTTGTGTCGCGATAAGCGCGACCATCAATACCAAGGCAATGATCAGTGACAGGTTCTCTGCCCCAATCGCATGCATCATCCGTTTGCCGATGCTTTCGGTGTTTGCCGAATGTTGATCGTTGGCCGTAGTAGTCATTTGGTCGTTCTCCCTCATGCCGGTCAGGCTACAGCCGTACCCAGAGCAATGTTCACGATCGCCTCTTCTGTGGCGTCTTTCTTTTCGATTGGATCCGAGATCACCCGGTCATGCATGACGATGATGCGATCTGACATGGCCAACAGCTCTGGCATCTCAGATGAGATCATCATGATTGCCATGCCTTGCTGAGCCAGCTCATCCATCAGCCGGTAAATCTCGGCTTTGGCGCCGACATCGACTGCGCGGGTCGGTTCATCCAAGATCAACAGTTTCGGATTTGCCGCCAGCCAACGGGCAAGAACAACCTTTTGCTGGTTGCCACCTGATAGCTTCCCCACTTCCAAGGTCATCGACGGTGTTTTGATTTCTAACTGGCGCACGAATGGGGCGACGGCTGATATCATTTCGCGGTTGCGTAAGATGCCCCATTTGGCGAGCTTTGAATATACGGCCATCGATGCGTTTTCGATCACTGACCGCACAAGGATCAGCCCTTCGGCTTTGCGGTTTTCCGGTGCGAACCCGATATTGGCGGCAATGGCGTCAGAGGGGCTGCGAATTTGTGTTTCTTCGCCACCAATCTTGACGGTGCCGCTTTGCTTTTCAAACTCTCCGAACAGTACTTTGGCCAATTCGGTACGGCCCGCGCCAACAAGCCCTGCAAATCCGACAATCTCGCCCGCCCGAATTTGAAAACTGATGTCGTTATGCCAGCGGCTGCGCAGGTTCTCAACTTCGAGGACGACTTCGTCCCGGGTGGTTTCTGCGCGTTTAAACCCGTGTTCCAATTCGCGCCCAACCATCAGGCTGATGATCCGTTGTTCATCTGTTTCGTTGGTGACCAGATCTCCAGTGGGAACGCCGTCTTTGAGTACAACAACCCGATCCGAAATCTCCATCACTTCGTGGAGACGGTGAGAGACATAAATCACGCCCAGGCCATCAAGCTTGAGTTGGCGGATGAGCTCATAAAGACGTTCAGTTTCATCCATCGTCAGGGACGATGTGGGCTCATCAAAAGCGACGACTTTAACGCCATCCTTCAGGGCCCGCAGAATTTCAACGATATGCATTTGTGCCGGCGATAGGGTTCGCCCGAGTTGGTCAATGCTCACCAGCCCATAAAACCCGTAACGTTTCAGCATGTCTGTCACGGTTTGTCGCATCAGTGGGAAATTGACGCGGCCGCCACTGCGACGCGGATATTCACCGATAAAAATGTTCTCAGCTACAGAGATATCTGGAACGATCTCAGGTTCTTGGCGAACCAAACGGAACCCCGCATGGCGTGCCTCCAACGGGCTTGCATGGGACACTTCCGCACCGTCCAGCAGCACAGATCCTTCATCAAGCTCATAGTCACCACTTAGAATTTTCAACAACGTAGATTTGCCCGCGCCGTTTTCGCCAACAAAAGCAACGATCTCGCCGCGCGCTACGGTCATCGAAAGGCCGGACAATGCTTTAACCCCCGGAAAGGACTTACCCACATCGCGGATTTCAAGAATTGGTGAGCTCATGGTTTCCCCCTGGAAAATGGGCGGACATTTATGCCCGCCCATATTATTTTAGTTGCAGGGCATGATGTCTGCATAGGTTGTCGGATCGACGATTGTTGTGTTGGCAACAGTCATCGGCGGCAACGGTGCACCTGTTTCGATCGAATTGATCAGAGCACGTGCGGCGGCGTCACCAACATCCACACCAGAAATATAAAGCGCGGCTTTAAAACCGGTATCGATTCCAGCGGCCCAAGGGCGACAGGCTTCATAGGCACCAAGACCAACGGCGATAACATCGTCAGACTCAAACCCAGCGTTCTTAAGCGCGTTTGTTGCACCCAAGACACCTTCGTCGTTACAAGCATAAACGACCCAATGATCGACGCCGGGGTTTGCTGTGATCACGGGACCAGCGGCCGTCAAAGACGCATCAGCGGTCCCATCATATGCCACCGGGATTACGTTGTCGGCGCTACCGCCTGCTGCAATGACCTGAGCTGCTGCTGCATTGGTCCGGTCGTTGCACACTGAAAGCGTCTGCACTTCGACACTCATGATGCCGTAGTTGCTACCGACCAGCCAACTTGACGCTGCCAGCAGTTCACCGGCACGTTCACCGACCTTTGTACCCATCGCAGTGCCGTCAAATCCGGCAAAAGGAACCGCATTGCCATCGGCATCAGTCAATGGATCATCGGTTGCGATCAAATAAACATTTGCCTCGGCCGCTGCTGTTGCAATTGCGGCACCTAATGATTGATCCGGTGCGGTAATTCCAATTCCTTTGGCTCCCGCGGCAATAGCATCTGATACCGCGCTGATGGCGAGGTTCGAATCTGTTTCAACATTGATAATCCGGGCCTCATAGCCAAGTTCTTCGGCTGCGGCAGTAAACCCCTCAGCCTGATCAATGAAATACTGCTGCGTGCCACTTTTATAAATGGCAACAATCAAATTGTCCTGCGCCATGGCCGATCCAGCGATCGTCGCTGACATCAAACCTGCGACAGCTACGGTCTGTAGCGATTTCCAATTCCACATTCTATCATCCTCCCTAGAATTCTTTCTGGTCTTTAAGCTATTATATGTTTATCAGACAAAGTCAACAATGCCTTAGCTGGGAGGTTTCAATGAGCAGACTCAAAGGGAAAACCACGATTGTGACTGGCGGCGGTCAGGGCATCGGCGCGGCAATCGCGCTGCGATTCGCCACAGAAGGTGCCCGCGTTGTGATTGCAGAACTGAATCAGGAAACCGGCGACGCAACCGCACGCGATATTGCGGCGCAAACCGGAGCGGATGTCATCTGCATCCAAACCGATGTTTCAGAGCCCGACAGTATAAAAAACATGCATGACAAGGCTGTTGCGGCATTTGGGGTGGTCGATGTTTTGGTGAACAACGCCGGGATCGCCGTATTTCACGAGCCACTTGAATCAACCATGGAGGACTGGCGAAAATGTATGTCAGTCGATCTTGAAGGTGTTTGGCATTGTTGCCGTCAGGTATTGCCGGACATGCTGAAAAAGGGCGAAGGCGCGATCATTAACATTGTGTCGAACCACGCCTTTACCGTCATGAAATCAACATTCCCCTATCCGGTCGCCAAACACGGTCTACTCGGTCTAACCCGTTCATTAGCGTTGGAATATGCAAATAGGGGCGTTGCGGTTAACGCGATCTCGCCGGGTTACGTGGAGACACCGGTCGCGGATTGGTATTTCAATCAGCAGGATGACCCCGTTGCGGCGCGTGCGGAAACCGAGGCCAAACAGCCCGTTGGCCGCTTGTGCAGGCCTTCAGAAGTTGCCGCCATTGCAACCATGCTCGCATCCGACGAAGCCCGTTTCATGATCGGTGAAAACATTGTTATCGACGGCGGTGTCACAATTCGCATGTACGAATAAGGTTATAGGATTAGGCCAGCACCGCGTTTCGGGCGGCAATAGCGGTTAAGACCGGACCCTGTCCCCAAGGGACAATTCGGTTCAGCGGCACATTCCAATAGTGCTCGTCAACCAAGGCCGACATGACCGCCGCAGACACGCCCATCAGGTTGCCGTCTTTGTCCAAATTAGCCAGCATTGCATTAAACGCGCGATCAGCGGGTTCTCTAAATTCGGTGTCAGGCAACAAACCCATATTGATGCCGCGATAAAACGCTGTCGCCATAAATGCTGCGGTTGAGCTCTCAGGGCCTGATCTCTCTTCATGCACCATGCAATGCCAATTGCCGTCCTCAAGCTGATAGGTCAGCATCCGTCGCGCCAACGCCAACGCTTCGGCGGATACGTCAACAACACCTTCGGTTTCTGTGGGCACATAGTGGGCAACATCGAGCAGCCCCAATAAGGCCCAACCCTGTCCGCGCCCCCAGCCATCGATGTAGGACTGACCGGTTTTTTCCAACCAATAGTGGCGATAAAGCCCGGTTGCCTCGTCAAGCAACAAGTCTTTGCACCCAAGGATTTCCGAAATTGCGGCATCAGCCCAGTCACCGTCAGGGTCAATCCGCGACAAATGGGCAAAGAAGGGTGGATCGAAATGCATACAATCCAGCCATATCCCGGGTCCGGGATCTTTCATTTTCTCCTGATGTTCTACGGATAGTGATACATCACCATAGGGTTGCCGTAGGGATCGCAAAGTGTCTTCGAAGGTGATCGATACTGATCCAATCTTGCGGCGGCTTCGCAGATGTCGCGCAAGTTCCAGAACGGCCTCTTTCAAGACATTGTCGCCGGTCCGCTCAACGATATCGCACATGACGTGCCCGGGCGCGGTGTTGTCATCTGGTTGAAAGGGCTCCATTCGTGTCGCCCAAGCCCGAAAAAAACCCTGAGAGAAGTTCACCCATTTGGGGTCATTGAGAATGTCAGCGGCGGCCACCAGCCCTTCAAAGCCAACGGAATCGCCATAGAACCATCCCTTAAAGGGGTGCGTTCCCAGCCGTTCAGCCACGTCCGCAACTTGTGCAGCGCTCAGCTCCACCTGTTTCATTCAATCACTCCAATTTAGACTTTTAGCAAAAGGAACCCTTGTTCCGCATCTTCTATCGCGCGCTGGATCAGAAGGTGCATCGCGTCCTGCGTGGCGGCGGCGTCACCTTTCGCAAAGGCGTTATAGACATGTTCGTGCAGAAGATGGCTTTCTTCCATTCCAATCATGACGGTGGTGTAGCCCTTCGCCTTCATCTGCAGATCAAGAAGCAGCCCAAGCGCCGCCTCGATGACGGCGAACAACTGATCCAGCAATTCAGAATTGACCGCTGAAAGAAAGGCGCGGTGGAATTCAAGATCGGTTTCGATGAACTGCTCGCGGCGCTCTTCATGGGTCAATCCCGGCAAGTCAGCGACGGCAACTTTGGCTTGCCACGCCGCATCAATGCGATCGCGCGCGGCGTCGTCAGCAAGTTTAGTAGTGTTGTAAGCCACACCGGGCTCAAGAACCAACCGCACTTTCAAAAGGTCTCGGAGCAGGTTTTCCGTATCACCAGCCCTGATCCGCCAATCCATGACATCAGGATCGAGAAGTCGCCACTCACTCCTTGGCTGCACTCTGGTGCCGTCCGAAGTGCGACTTCGGATCATTCCCTTTGCGCCTAAAATACGAAAGGCTTCACGGATCACAGAGCGGCTCACCGCCAGTTCTTCCACAAGATCGGCTTCCTTGGTGACAACACCCCCTTCGGGCCAATCACCACGAACAATGCGGGTCCCCAAATTACTCACAGCAGCGCCCAGAATGCCGCGAATTTCGATCACGCCTTCAAACGAACCTGTCTGACTAAGGGGGCTGCGTTTTGCCATTTCACCATCTCCGATAGCTTTATACTATAATCTTATTTATTTTCAACGCAATCTTGAAATAGTCGCTTCGTGAAAACTGGCGATACATGTTGGCGCTGCAGACCTTCGCTCACAATGGAGGGCCCAGCGAAATACAGTGGGTGTCGTTCGATCACGGGTTACATGAATTGGTTTTGCGCACCACGATTCTTTGAAACAGGCATCATCACATCAACTCGAGCCATTGCATGAATATGATGGCGCACATGGTGTTAGGCGCCTGAAACGCCTGTGAAAAGCAGCGATCGATATGTCCACGAAGCTTGAGTTTAAAGTTTGGCCGAGAGGTGCGGGAAACCATACCAGCGCTTTCCGCTAAGCCTATTAGCTTACACAAGCGGGTTGCATCGTTTAAGCTTCTGTTTACGCTTTTTCGTTTGGGAATTACAATGATGCTTAAACTGTCGCCACTTATATCAACCATTTTCTTTGCGCTCTTAGCTCCCGCTGCATCAGCGCAGCAGGTGAATTGTGACGGCTGGATATCGGATAGCTGGCAAACTAAAGAAGCGTTTTGGGAGCCCGGTGATGTCAAGGTCGTATCGACTTGCATCGCGGCTGGCGCTGAGGTGAATGCTCGGACCGTGGCTGGCAGCACACCGCTACACGGCGCGGCTGTGTATAACGAAAACCCAGCGGTCATTACTGCTCTCATCGCAGCAGGCGCTAATGGTGCCGCCACTAATAATGACTGAGAAACACCGTTTGATTTAGCAAAGAAAAATGGTGCCACAAAGGGAAGCGACGCTTATTGGGCTCTCAACGACGCAAGGTTTAAGTAAGGGTAATCGGCTATGACTTGGATGCGTTTAAGCTCGTATAGTCTTGCGCTCAGCGAGGCAATCGTTACTGCGATCAATTTTTAGATGAAATAGGCCGCTTATGTCTTACTACTTCCGACCCCAGTGGAGAAAACTTCGGTTCGAGATATTAAATCGAGACGAGTGGACCTGCTGTGAGTGCAGAAAATCCATAAAAGGTCGCGATGCCCATGTACACCACAAATTGCCTAGAGCTTTGGGTGGCCAAGACATCGAAGTAAACCTAATCTCGCTGTGTGGCGCTTGCCACGCGACCAGACATTCCAATTTGCACGTAGGCCTTGGCGCACAGTTTCTTCAGTCAACGGCTGTACGAATTGCGAAATTATTTGGTGGTGAGGAGTTGAAAAACTTCCAAGGTGACCGGCTCGGCGTTGCTCTGAGGTATATGGGCGTAAAACGTCTCAGACCAAATCAACTGGAACCAATTGTTGCTGCGCTAAATGGAGAACACATACTTCTTATAAGCCCGACGGGGAGTGGAAAAAGCTTATGTTTTCAAATTCCTGCGCTTCTAGCGAAGTCTCATTCACTCGTTGTTTCTCCATTAAAAGCACTGATGGCAGACCAAGTCGTTGGTTTGTTGCGACGCAATTTTCCCGCAACCTTTATAAATAGCGACCTGTCACGGGAAGAAATGGCGCAACGGCTCGATTTCCTCGAGAGGGGCATCTTTAAACTCGTTTATTTGGCGCCCGAGAGATTTGTTGCAAGCCGTAAGAGGCAGCGGGAGCTGCAGGTTATTCACGACAATCGACCCAGTTATTTGATAGTTGATGAAGCTCACTGCATCGATAAATGGGGCGACGCATTTCGGCCTGCGTATAGCGAGCTAGGAACCTACCACAAGCAACTTGGCTCCCCTCCAATTCTCGCGTTCACTGCTACTGCAAATAAAGAAACTCGAAACGAGATTCTAAAATCACTTAAAGCTGAAAAAGCTAAAATTTTTGTAGAAGACTTGGACCGCAAAAATATCGCGTTAGCTCGCCTGCAAAAGCACGATGATAAAGATCGGGCGAAACTAATTGGAGAACTGCACGCCAATATGCGCCATCAATGCTCTGGAAAGACTCTTGTCTTTGTACCTACCATTAAAAAAGGCGAACAGGTCCGTGATTTACTCTTGCAGCATGAAATATCGGCTCAATTCTTTCACGGAAGATTGCCCAAAATGGAGCGCGAACAGATCATAGCACAGTTTCATGGTGACGCTGGCTTGGAAGGTGTAAAGGAAAACTCCTGCCTAATTTGTACCAACGCATTTGGAATGGGAATGGATATTCCTGATGTTAGGCTCGTGTTCCATTGGCATCACCCTTCTAGTGTTGAGGATTATGCGCAAGAGTTTGGAAGAGCTGGTAGAGATGGACGGCAGAGCCTCGCGGTATTGTTCACAAAAAGCGATGACGAAAAACTCCTGAACTTCATGGCCAAGAAGTCGGTGGAAGGTAGTAATATTTCACCGCAGGCTAGGTCAATTGCGCTGGAAAAGCGAAAAAATTCGATCCAGAAAATCAAATCCTTCGCAAATCAACGTGACAAGTGTTTCAACCAACTCCTGCTTGACGAATTGGGCTCAACTCACAAGCCTATCCCACGTCTAAGCAAATTTTTTCTGAGTTTAGCTTTTGCTCAGAGACAAAAAAGAGAACGGCGTAACGCCTGTTGCGATGGGTGTTGGAGGAAACGCAACGCCAGAAAGGCGACTATGTTTGCTCGCGAGGTTGTAGAGATAATGGAAATACCAAACCAGCGCCTGCCTTGAAGAAGCGCAAACTTTCGGAGGCACGGATTATCGTTCGATAATGTCGAAGTTTTTGATAACTGAATAACTACGGGTCGCTTGCTATAAGTTTCCCAGGTGTATTCTAGCTAATGTGGTTAAGCACGCTAGAATGGAATAGTATCGTTCAATTCTGTACTGCTTCCTGTTCCAAAGTTTTGATCCTGATCCAAGCGGTCTAGACCTCCGCTATGATTTGATGACAGGCCATTCAATTGTCCGCCGAAGGTATTAATTACCACCTCAGTTGAATATCGGTCCTGCCTCGACTGATCTTGCCACTTCCGAGTTTGCAGCTGTCCCTCAATGTAGACTTTGGAACCTTTCTGCAGATAGTTCTATGCAAAACTAACTGAATTCTGATTGAAGACGCTCACCGTATGCCACTCCGTACGTTCGCGCTTTTCGCCGGATGATTTGTCCGTCCATTGTTCGCTGGTCGCTACCCTTAGATTGGCTACTTTATGCCCGCTGGGCAGGTTTCGAATTTCAGGTGCTGCACCAAGGTTACCGATGAGAATGACTTTATTAATGCTTCCGGCCATATCGTTTCTCCTTGGAGGTATATTTCCACAAACAAAATGACATTAATAGACTGTAAGGTCACCGTTGATGTGGCATTACACATGCTGCCTCAGGACTTACGATGTTAGCATCGACGGCAGGTGGAGCTTCTGCTGCTGGTACAGTCGGAATTATGGGCGGGACAGGTGGCTTGATTGGAACTGCTGCGTCAATAGTCTTGGCGCCTGCAGTTATTGTCACTGGCGCATTAGTGGGTGTTGGTGTGGCTGCATATGAAGGTGTCTGTTTCTTCACAGTAGAAAAGGTCAACGATCCCGAAGCGATCGGTAATCCTCCCATTTTTAATGGGGTCCAGCCGTAGAATTCACGCGGCTGTTTTCAGTTTCATAGCGGGTGTGATGCCGCCGATGCCCATGTTGGGTCGTTCATTGTTGTAAGTCCAGAGCCATTCTGTTGCTTGGTCT
>JAQWQJ010000002.1 GCA_029244725.1 Paracoccaceae bacterium | reverse complement strand
GGTGGTCCAGATCGGCAAATATCAAAGCGATCGGGCGCGGTGCTGTAACTGACATCGTGATTGGCAGAGGCCTGAATAGCCATCACTGTCTCACCCTGTGGAATATTTAGCCCACGCATCACTAGCGCCTTTTTCACGATCCTTGGGCTGGCTTGAATTGGGGCGACCCAACGCAGGCCTTCTTCGCAGGCCTGAGCCCATTTCTTTGATGTAATGCAATCGCGCAACTGGTCCGGATTACTCAGTAAGCCATAAAGTGTAGAGAGCAGCGCATCGCGTGTTTCAATCACAGCCCCGCCAATACAGATTTTCATGTTCGTCCTGATCTGCGACAACTCAATGGGGTCCTCCGCATTGGTTATTGTTGACAAAACAGAGCCATCAGGTGAGGCACGGTGTTGCTTGATCATACGATCAAAGCAGTCATTCATTTCGGCATTTGCGCGATCGCTTGCAGCAAAGACCTTGGGATCATTGCTGGCGTTCATTGCGCCGTGGACCAATGCGCTTGCCCAATCGAACAAACGGGCCGCGCCATCTTCATCCAGACCAAGCATAATTTTGAGATATCCAGCGGATAGGGGCGAGGCAAAGGCAGGTGATAGATCAACGGTGTCTTGTGTTGCCAGTTGGTCAAGAAGTTTGTTGGTCAGTTCTTCAAATGCAGGTTGACAGTGTTGGATGTATTTGGGTGTCAGCGCCGGCATCATTGCGCGGCGTTCGCGCAGGTGGGGGCAGCCGTCTTTACGCATCAGCGTGTGCCCGCCAAAGGCGCGCTGCATTGGACTTGTCGTATCGCTTGACCAGAAATGAGCTGCGTCAGTTTTGACACGGGTGACATCCTCGGCTTTGGTAAAGACAATGCGTCCGCCAAGTGCTTGAAGTCGCACAATAGGTTGCGTGTCTCGCAGGTGGGCATAGACTTGCGCCGGTGCGTTCTCAAGCATTTCTGTCGTGATTTGCGTGTCTACCGGTATCTTAGCGCCTGGCAGCCGATCAGCCATCCTTAGGCTCTAAAGTGAGGGAAATCTCGCAGTTTAAGGTGTTACTGACCGTACAGATTGACTTGGCAAGTTTTGCGATCTGTGGTGTGGCGGTGGCGTCCTCTACTAGACCGCCGAAGAGTGTGACTTCCATCACTTCGACCCGCCAGGGTAGATCGGGGGCTTTTGTACCGGCGACCTTGACCGAGAAAGGAAGCAGCCTCTCGCCTTGATCTTTGGCCGCCCATTCGACCGATTTGACCATGCAAAAGGCGAGCGACGCCAACAACATATCCACCGGGGATCCTGGCGGTGCATGTGGCGTGCGCTCGCTTGTTTCAGTGGTGGCATATTGTACCTCGTTTGAAGAATCAAAAAACGCAAAAACAGGACCAAAAGTCTTGGGCTTTAGTTTGATTTTCATGGCGGTAGACGCTCCTTAGAACAATAGGTTTGGCAAGAAAAGTGCCAATATCGGGAACAGGGTGAGGACCGCAATCGCGCAAAGGTGGATAAGCCAATAGGGCACTGTCGCATAGGCAACTCGACCCAGAGAAACCTCGTTATTAGTGAGTGCGGTGAGTACGGAAAGATTCAGCCCCACGGGTGGTGTTATCTGCCCAATCTCAATCACAATAGTGATAATCACACCGATCCAAATGGGGTCAAACCCGAGGCCCGTTAGTAGTGGAAACACGACTGGCAGAGTCATAATCATCAGCGACAAACCGTCAAAGAAGCAACCAAGAACCAAGTAGATCAGGATGACGATCAGCAGCACGCTATAGGTCCCGAAGCCGCTTTGGGCGACACCTTCAAGGATTTGTTGGGGTAGCCCAAGAATGCTAACTGATTGCGCAAGGATCGTGGCACCGAGCACCAAAAAGCCGATAGAGGAAAACAAGAGGACTGACTGGTGGATCGCCTCGATCAGCTTGGCGAGTGTTAGTTCGCCCCAAATAGAGCAAATCACGATGGCCAGCACGACGCCGACGCCTGCAGATTCAGTCGGCGTGGCTATGCCCCCGACGATGGAACCAATAACCGCAAAGATCAGCGCGAGCAGGGGCCAAATGTGACGGAACCCTTTCAAGATGTCGGGCAATGATGACCTGATTGGATCACGCGGCGCAATCGCAGGATTTCGTATGCATTTCACCAAAATGTAGGTCATGAACATCGCGCCCACTAGCAAGCCGGGAATGATACCTGCTGCGAATAGCCTGCCGATCGACGTCTCTGTAAGAGCGCCGTAAATCAAAAACGAAAGGCTAGGCGGAATCAACAAGCCAAGCGTCCCACCACCGGCCAAGCTGCCGACGACCGTGTCTTTGTCATAGCCGCGTTTGGACATCTCGGGATAGGCAACCGATCCAACAGCAGCAGCGGTTGACAGGCTGGACCCGCTGACCGCGCCAAACAGAGTGCAAACAGCGACGTTGGTATGTAGCAACCCGCCCGGCACGCGGCGAAACACTGGCGCAAAGGCGGAATAGGCCCGCTCACTGATCCCGCTACGCAACAAAATCTCACCCAGAAGGATGAACATCGGCACGGCGCTCAAGGTAAATGAATTGAAGACGTTCCAGATCGCGTCTATGGCAACGGATGTGGCCCCGTTTGAATAGAATTGCAGAATGAATAGCCCAGTAAGGCCAAGGGCTGCACCCAATGCGACCCCAGTGCCTGCGGTCACGATGACGCCACTGATCAATGTAATCCAGAAAGACATTAGTGCGCCTTATCTTGTGATAAAGTCTGGGCTTCGCTGGCCAACGACGTATCGATGACACCAAACAGACGCGCAATTAGGATCGTGCAGGCCAGAGTCAGTGAAAGCGGCATCAGTGCCATCCATGGGTAAAGTAAAATACGTGTGGTTTCGGTTTTTATGCCGCGTTTGAAGGCAAACTCAAACCACGGGATCGTCTGCCAGATCAGCCAGCCAAGAAACACAATGCCCACAAACAGTGCCGCCATTTGCAGCAGGGCCTTGGGCCAACCGGTCATGTAGGCAGTCAATAGCGAAACATGCACGTGTTTGGACAGCAGTGTGACCACGGGTAGGCCTAGAAAAAGGGCGACGCTTAGCAGCAGTCCAACGACTTCTTCGGTAATATGTAGTGGCGTATTGGCAAATTTGCGCATGATGACGCTGGTCACGATAGTGCCGACTATGGCCACAAGGCCAACACCGGCAAGTGCTGCAAACGCTAGGGCCAGATACTCCAGCCCCAGCGAAATAGTTTTCTTAAGTCCAATTAACATCGTCGCGACTTAACGACCTAGCGCAGTCAGAACACGTTCGCGATATGCAGGGGCGTTGCCGCCTGCTTCCTCGGCCAGTTTTTCCCAAATCTCGGTGACGACGCTGACAAAGGCTTCGCGGTCTTCGTTTGAGAAATCCTCACCCCAAACGATGCCGCCATCAACGAGCGCTTCACGAGCGTCAAGTTCGCGTTGAAAGTCAGCTTCGTACTGATTTGTGCGCTCCCAAAGACCAGTGGCGGCTGTCTCGATCGCTGCCTTGATCGTGTCGTCTGTCGCATCCCAGCGGTTCTGGGCCACGCCGATCACATAGGGTCCAGATGCCATAGGATAAAGGAATGATGCGTATTTTGAGACTTCCTGCAAGGAAACCGTATGGGCATAAAGTGCAGGGTACAAAGCACAATCTACCACGCCAGTTTTCATCGCAACATACATTTCGTCTTGCGGAATGATCTGTGCAGAAACGCCAAGACGCGTAAAGGTTTCGACCTGATCACGCGCCCAAACACGCAGCTTTTTGGACTTGAGATCTTCGATGGTGCGCACAGGCTCATCACGGCAGAAGACAGAAACTGACAACATCGGAATAGCGGCGTAACCAACGGAAGCCACATCCCATTCGGCAAATTCTTCTTCGTAAATCTCACGTACGGTCGGGATCGCCTTTTCGAATTCCTCGATGGAACCGATGGTGCCTTGTACCACAACCGAGCTAAGCGCTGGTGCATCTCGACCCAAATAGTTAGCCCACATCAGGCTCATCTCCACGGCACCCGAGGGTAGGAAACGTAGCGTATCAGTATTTGGCAACCCCAAGGATCCTCCGCTGTAGAGCTTGAGTTCGGTTTCACCACCAATCGCCTCATTTACCTCTGTTACGAATTGCTCAAGTTGAGCGGTTTCGGGTCGAGTTTCGGGCAGAAAGTTATTGAACCGCCACTCCTCGGCCGTTCCCATTGAAAGGCTGACGCCAGCGCCAATTAGTCCAATTACGACGTTTCTGAAAAGTTTGTTCATGGTATTCCCCTGTTGATCGTGTGGATAGCCATAATCTTACAGCGTATTCGTGCGAATTCTACACTCCATTTTAAAAATTAGTTGGCTTTGGTGGGTCAAAATTAGCCATTTCTGCAGTATCGCGCGTCATTTGATAGTGAGTCACGTGAAATTTACCATAGATTTCACAGCCTGTAAGTCACAAAATATCGATACAAGGTTTTCCCGGGCCCGATGCGTGAGCGGATACACGAGATTATCATAAAGACTTGTGTAGAGATGTACGTACATATCGTGAAGGGCGTTCTGGGCCTCGATCACGCCCACATGTTCTTGTCGGCACCGCCAAAATTGTCCCTGTCCAATGTCATGCAAAATATCAAAGGGCGCCCATCGCGTCGGATCCAGATAGAGTTCCCTGAGTTGTGCGAAGGCTATTGGGGCAGACAATTTTGGGCCAGAGGATATTTTTCAGCCACCTCTGGAAATGTCACTGACGATATCACCACGCAGTATCCGGAATTCCATTCCTCCAAATGATGCTACAGGA
>JAQWQJ010000070.1 GCA_029244725.1 Paracoccaceae bacterium | reverse complement strand
ATCACGTAGACACGGCCTTTACGGCGTACCACGCGGCAATCACGATGCCGGTTCTTCAGCGAGCGAAGTGAGTTCTTGACTTTCATCGTACTCTCCAATCTGTCGCGGCGCGGACCAGCGCCTGTGTTTGCGGGTGCCAGCGTTCCTTGCGGAACGGGGCGGTGAATTCATGGTGGGCGATACAAGGATCGAACTTGTGACCCCTTCGATGTCAACGAAGTGCTCTACCGCTGAGCTAATCGCCCATGATGCCTAATCGAAACGCCGTCCCAAACAAATAGGACGCGGAGCTCCGCGTCGGTCCGCTGGTCTATAAAAGGAGTCGCAAGAGGGATCAAGGGGCTTTCGGTAAACAAATTATTTGGGCTATGATATTGATGAATTAGAGGAATCCAGAGTGCCAAAGGCGTCATATCATCTGATACACCCAACCAACCGAACGACTTCGGTTATTTTTGCGTCGCCGCACAGCGGGCGCGACTATAGTTGGGAGTTTTTGCGCAAGACGCTTTTGGATGCCCACACAATTCGCAGCTCAGAAGATGCGTTTGTAGACCGTCTATTCGATTCGGCCCCCAGTCACGGCTCAGTCTTCCTAAAAGCAGGCGCACCAAGGGCGTTTTTGGATCTCAACCGCGGTGTGGATGAGCTTGATCCAGCCTTGATCGAAGGTGTGACGCAGAAAGGTACAAGCGCACGCATCGCCTCGGGTTTGGGCATAATTCCTCGGGTAGTGGCCAATGGGCGTGCCATTTATCACGGCAAACTAAGTATGGATGAGGCTCGCAGACGGATTGATATCTACTGGCGCCCGTACCACGCCACCTTGCGTCGCCTAATGACGGAAAACCACCAACGTTTTGGCCAGTCGATATTGGTCGATTGCCATTCAATGCCACGAGAGGCAGTTGCTCAGTTGATGCACACATCAGCGGGTCGTCCCGATATCGTGATTGGCGACCGTTTTGGTGCTGCGGCTTCGGGTGAACTTGTGGATCAGGTTGAATCCTTCTTCGCCGAGGCAGGTTTTAACGTGTCGCGGAACGCCCCATTCGCTGGGGCTTATATGGTGCGCCAATACGGGCGACCGTCCAAAGCGCATCATGCCATCCAGATTGAGATCGACCGGTCGATATATATGGACGAAGCAAATATCGTGCCAAACGACAATTTCGGGGCCGTCAAAGCAGCGCTGAAAATTATCACGGGAAAAATCGCAGACTTAGGTCGTTCAGAACAAAGAATGGCCGCCGAATAGTCAGCGCAACGAGCGACCTTTAAGGATCGCTTTTGACCCGAAGCGCTTGCGAATTTCGTCTGTTGCTCTTTCAACCTGCACACGCTTTCCCGCGTCAGGATCGAGAAGATCAGGGGCACGGTCCGCCTTGTCTGCTGCCACGATTTGCGAAATTCCGACACCGATCAGCCGGAACGGGCCTTCTTTCTCGGCGTTGTCCATCAATGCACGGGACGTTCGGTAAATACGGTCGGCGGATTGCGTAGCATCCGGCAAAGTGATGCGGCGGGTCAGGGATTTGAAATCAGACTTCTTGAGCTTCAAGGTGACGATGCAGCCGGCTTGATCCTTTGCCTTGGCGCGGTCCGCGACCTTTTCCGCCATCCGCCACAAATGCCCGTCCAGCAAATGTGCGTCGGCGGTGTCCTCAAAGAAAGTCGTTTCATTTGAGATAGATTTCACAGGGGCTTTTGCAGAAACTCGTCGTCGATCCTGACCGCGCGCTAAGTGATAAAGGCGTTCGCCCATGTTTCCGAACCTTGCGATCAGATCGTCTTTTTCCCACCGCAGCAGATCCGAAATCAGGCGAATCCCAGCCTTGTCGAGAGACGCTTGCGCGACGGCCCCTACGCCCCAGATCACTCCGACTTTTTGACGGGAAAGGAACTCTTGGGTTTCGGCTTTTCCAATGACAAAAAAGCCCTGAGGTTTGTTTTGGTCCGAGGCGATTTTCGCAAGGAACTTATTGTGCGCCAAGCCAATCGAGCCTGTGATCCCCAACTCATCCTTCATCCGCTTGGTCAATCGCCCCAGCATTATCGCCGGTGGGACGCCGTGCAGTTTTTGAGTGCCGGATAGGTCAAGAAACGCCTCGTCCAGCGAAAGCGGCTCAATCGACGGAGTCAGCTCGTCCATCAGCTTGCGAACAGCGCGCGAAACTTCGACGTACAAGTCCATGCGTGGCTTGATAATCACGGCGTTCGGGCACAGCTTCAGCGCCTGAAACATCGGCATTGCAGAACGCACCCCCTGAATGCGGGCCACGTAGCAACAGGTCGACACAACACCCCGCTTGCCGCCTCCGATAATGACAGGTTTGCTGACAAGCGACGGGTTTTCTCGCTTTTCGACGCTGGCATAAAACGCATCGCAATCCATGTGCGCGATATTCAAATCGAAAAGTTCTGGATGGCTAGCGATGCGCGGCGATCCGCACTTATCGCAACGGGTCGCAGAGCGCGTCTCATGAAAGCAATTTCGGCAAAAGGCGGGCATTATGGGTCCTGATTAAGACACCCGATTATAACGTGAATTGAGGTAAGTGGAAATCAATCTTGCCAACCACCCCGATCCCCGGAGGTCAGGACCCGGGGAAGGGGCGCTCCAAGGATGCGGGAGAAAACATCCCAGGACAGGGGCAACATATAGCCCAATTGTTATTTGTTTATACCAGAGGTTGTGGATTTTGTCGACTGGTTGGAAATCCAATCAGAAAGTCTGTGACATCCTTACAACCCAACCAATTGCCGCAATGCAGCAGGCACGGTCGTTAAAGCCTGTCCTTTACGCAGCCAGGCGGCGGCAAAAGTTATCAATCCAACGGTTTCGACCCAGAAGATTAAATGCCCATGGTCAGCGAAAACTTCAAAGTCTGGCCAAACCTCAAATTTGATGATCGCGCCGATGACTATGAGCGCAAGGATACACGCCATCAAAACCACTCCGCATTTGAAGTAAAAGGTGTTCTCCCTTTTGTCGTCTAGGGTTTTTTCTTCGCCGCGCCGAAAGTTGCTAAGGCAAAAGATACCCAGTGCCCCGAAAAACATTATAGCGCTGACTTGATGCAGCAGGCCCGCCGTATTCAGGGACATGATCGACCACATTAACGGGTCCGGACTAAGGGCGATGTCTATTTTGGTGAAGGTCGGGAAAAAGGCGACGCCCAACGCGCCAAACGCTGCCCAATAAGAAACCCGCCGGTCGCTGAGGAAACGCTCGGTCCAAGCACCTTTGGCGCGCGCTTCGTTGATTGGGTAACCTTTGTAGCTGATAAGAAAGACGGCAATAGCACCAATGGTGCCAACCAAAACTTCGCGCATCGGTGTGTAGTAGAACTCAGATATTGAGGGTGCGAAAATCACGGCCTCAAGAAATTGAGAGGCAAAAAGAGCCACCGGCAAAAGCACGGCCAATATCCCAATCGCGGTCCTGATCCTTAGATAAGACTCCACAAGATCGTTCTTAGGTTCGGCCGATTGATTTTTGGCGTCTGACATTGCTTGCCCCCACAATCTATTGTTGAGACAAATGATAACTCAGTCTTTTAAATTGTGAGAGTGATTTCTGTTTCAGGTTTAACCGTTCGGCATCGTTGCCTGTGGCGAAGCCAGCTCTGCCAAGATATTCTGCGCCGCTTGGCGTGGGTCCGCAGCCGTCCAAACAGGACGTCCTACGACAATGTGGTCCGCGCCGTCGGCGATAGCCTGCGCCGGTGTAGCGATCCGCTTTTGGTCACCCAAAGCAGCGCCAACAGGACGAACGCCAGGTGTTACGATTAGCTTACCCTCAGCTTCGGGCAAAGCGCGGATCAACGCGGCCTCTTGCGGCGAGGCAATTACACCGTCGGCACCAGCTTCCATTGCTTTTGCGGCGCGTTCCAGCACCAAGGACTGAACGTCGCCGTCCTTATAGCAACTCGCGTCAAGATCAGCGCGGTCCAGAGATGTCAGGATTGTCACAGCGAGAATTTTTAAGTCCTTGTCGCCTTTGCCTTCTTGCGCGGCGCGTACAACGTGGGGGTCTCCGTGAACGGTAAGAAAATCGAGATTGAACTGCGCCAACCCACGCACCGCGTTTTCAACGGTTTGACCGATGTCGAACAACTTCATATCGAGAAAGATCTTCTTGCCCATTTCGTCTTTCAGCTCATTGGCAAGCGCAAGCCCGCCGCCGGTCAACATTCCAAGACCGATTTTGTAGAAACTGACGGCATCCCCTAGCTTCTGGGCTAGTGCCAATCCTTCAAGCGCATTGGGGACATCAAGGGCAACAATCAAACGGTCATCGGACATGGGGGAGCTCCTGCAACAAAATCTGTCCGTATGTAGTCCTGTAGCCCGTCGGCAGCAAGGTCAGCTTTTGCTGTAAATCCAACGCATATCCGGCTGTTCGGTACAGTACATATGAACCCAGATATAGGCGTGCTGAAACATCGCTACGATCAGTGCATTCCAAGAATTGTAGATCAGTGCAATCGCCCACAGCCCAAGGAAAGCAACGCCATACATGCCGTTTGACGTGTAATTGAACACGCCTTTATTCACGAGCGGCAGTTCGGCCACCTCATCGCGGAAGTGATCGCCACCTAGCGCACGCGGAATCGTGAAGTAAACGAAGGTCGAATAGAGCGCCCAAGTCGCGGGAATGACCAGTAACCACCCGATTATTTGCAAGGTCGCGCCATTTTCGATGATTGCATTGTCGTCAGATACACCGACCATTATTAAGCTTAAGGGACGGACAGCCAAAAGTGGCATGAACAACGCACCCCAAATTTTCATGTCTTTTGCACCAAGCCATCGGGTCAATACGTTTCGATGAAGTTGCAGCCGAAAGACAATCGCGACGAGGATTTGATGCACAAGCGCAAGGCCAATCGACCATTGCGCCCAACCGACGGCAGTTAGACCCCAAAGAGTGGATCCGGATGCGGCTAGCATGGAGCAGGCCCCAACCGTCATCAACAGGGCAATTCCTAAATGCTGCGGTTGGCCTTCAACTATATCCGACCAATTTGAGCGCGCGCGAATATCTGCAAGATGTGACATGGCGCAATGATACCACAGCTGTCACTGCAGACAAATCAGTGCATCGCACAGGTCGACGCAAAGCTAAGCGCTTGGGCGCCGGAACGAATTTCTGGCATGCGCCGAAGCTGCCGGATCGCGTCGCGGATCAATTCAGGTTTGGGGGCCGCACGCTGGGCACGTGCATCCACCTGCGTTACGGTATGGTCAGAGTGAAACCAAACGCGCGCGCAGTCGTCGCGTTCAATCGGATCAACAAATCGGTCTGATAGTTCGATTCTAGTCACGTGCATTGGATTCACCCCTTGTAAGCTGCTTGGGCACCATTGCCCCCCCCAAAGAATAACGAGTGATGAACCCTAAAATTGTTCTCAACCTCTTGAACCTTGGGGGGTAAATCTCCAAATTATTGACAAGGCCCAAACACAGGTATGCCGCTAAGCGGGTGCCGATCAGATCGGGCGCTTTTAAAAGGAGAGAACGATGAACTTAGAAAAGTTCACCGAGCGGTCTCGCGGTTTTATTCAAGCTGCCCAGACCATCGCGATGCGGGACAATCACCAGCGGTTGGTTCCTGAACATTTACTGAAAGCTTTGCTAGACGACGAAGAAGGTTTGGCCTCAAACCTGATCAATCGTGCTGGCGGGAATGCGCAAAAGGTTGCCGCCGACACTGAATTGGCCTTGTCGAAGATCGCCAAAGTTTCAGGGGACGCCAGCCAAGTTTACATGGACGGGCAAACCGCCAAAGTTCTGGCAGAGGCAGAGAAAGTTGCCAAGAAAGCGGGCGACAGCTTTGTGCCTGTTGAACGGCTACTGACGGCATTGGCGCTGGTAAAATCCAAGGCGAAAGACGCGCTGACGGCTGGAGGAGTTTCTGCCCAAAACCTCAACACCGCGATCAACGATATTCGCAAAGGTCGCACGGCTGACAGTGCTTCGGCTGAAAATGGATATGACGCGCTTAAAAAATACGCACATGACCTGACCGAGGCTGCCCAAGAAGGCAAAATCGACCCTATCATTGGGCGCGACGATGAAATTCGCCGCGCTATGCAGGTGCTTTCACGCCGAACTAAGAATAACCCCGTATTAATTGGCGAGCCTGGGGTAGGTAAAACCGCGATTGCCGAGGGCCTTGCGCTGCGGATCATCAATGGCGATGTGCCTGAAAGTCTGACGAACAAAAAGCTGTTATCGCTCGATATGGGCGCGCTAATAGCTGGCGCAAAGTATCGCGGCGAGTTTGAAGAACGCCTAAAGGCGGTTCTGTCCGAAGTGACGTCGGCAGCTGGTGAAATTGTTCTGTTCATTGACGAAATGCACACCCTAGTTGGGGCTGGTAAAGCCGACGGTGCGATGGATGCGTCGAACCTGTTGAAGCCTGCTTTGGCGCGGGGGGAATTGCACTGCGTTGGTGCCACAACCCTTGATGAATATCGCAAACATGTCGAAAAAGATGCGGCACTTGCCCGCCGCTTCCAGCCGGTTGTGGTTCAGGAACCTACGGTCGAAGACACGATCTCGATCTTGCGGGGCATCAAAGAGAAGTACGAGCTTCACCACGGAGTGCGCATTAGCGACTCGGCCCTTGTGACGGCGGCGACATTGTCGAACCGTTATATCACCGACCGTTTCCTGCCTGACAAAGCGATTGACCTGATGGACGAAGCCGCAAGCCGATTACGGATGGAAGTGGATTCAAAGCCTGAGGAACTCGATCAGCTCGACCGCCAAATCCTGCAAATGCAGATTGAGGTTGAGGCGCTTAAGCTAGAGGATGATCAAGCGTCGAAAGACCGTCTTGAAACGCTTGAGCGTGACTTGGCCAACCTTCAGGATCGCTCGTCAGGAATGACGGCCCAGTGGCAGGCGGAACGCGATAAACTCGCCGGTGCGCGTGACCTGAAAGAGCAGCTTGATAAAGCGCGGGCCGAACTTGATATCGCCAAGCGCGAAGGCAATCTGGGCAAAGCGGGTGAACTGTCTTACGGCGTGATCCCTCAGCTGGAAAAGCAATTGTCGGATGCAGAGGCCCGCGAGGGCGAAGGCGCGATGGTCGAAGAGGCCGTCCGCCCCGAGCAGATCGCCCAAGTCGTCGAACGTTGGACCGGAATCCCCACCAGTAAGATGCTGGAAGGAGAACGTGAAAAGCTGCTGCGGATGGAGGATGGCCTCCATAAGCGGGTCATCGGCCAAAACGCGGCTGTGACTGCGCTGTCAAATGCCGTCCGCCGTGCCCGCGCCGGCCTGAATGATGAGAACCGTCCGCTTGGATCGTTCCTATTTCTTGGGCCAACTGGTGTCGGTAAAACTGAGCTGACCAAAGCTGTGGCCGAGTTTCTGTTTGACGACGATAACGCGATGGTGCGCATCGATATGTCCGAGTACATGGAGAAACACGCGGTCGCCCGTCTGATCGGCGCACCCCCCGGTTATGTTGGCTATGACGAAGGCGGTGTTCTAACCGAAGCCGTGCGTCGTCGTCCCTATCAGGTTGTCCTGTTTGACGAGGTTGAAAAGGCGCATCCGGATGTGTTCAACGTGTTGCTTCAGGTGCTTGACGACGGCGTGCTGACTGATGGTCAGGGGCGCACAGTGGACTTTAAGCAAACTCTGATCATCCTAACATCAAACCTTGGGGCGCAGGCGCTAAGCCGATTGCCTGACGGGGCTGATAGCGGTGATGCGAAACGTGACGTGATGGATGCTGTGCGGGCCCATTTCCGCCCTGAGTTCCTCAACCGTTTGGACGAGACGATCATTTTTGATCGGTTGGCCCGTGGCGATATGGACGGCATTGTTGATATCCAGTTGGGTCTATTGGCCAAGCGTCTTGCAGGTCGCAAGATCACGCTTGAGATGGATGACGGCTCACGCCAATGGCTTGCCGATGAAGGCTACGACCCAGTCTTCGGAGCGCGCCCCCTTAAGCGGGTTATCCAACGCGCCTTGCAGGACCCATTGGCTGAAATGATCCTTGGCGGTGAGGTCGTAGACGGCGCCATCGTGGCGGTTTCGGCTGGCAGCGAAGGCTTGCTGATCGGCGATAAAGTTGGGGCATCGAACCGGCCAAAACCGGATGATGCCGTTGTCCATTAAAGAACAGTAAGTCTTACCCCTCCCAGACTTACCTACGGGCAGACGCCCGGTTTACCTCCAACCTCGCCCCCCTCAGGTTGGAGGTTTACTTGTGTGAAGGGAAAAACGCCGCCAAACGCCGCGCGCTTAGGGCGATTTGACGGAGGATATTTCTCTAACCGTCGCTTTCAGGGGAATAATTTCTTCCAATGTCGGCAGAGAGTCCGGAACCCCGTCCTTTTGTTCTTTCAGCGGTATTGATCGCCTCCCAATCTGGGCGCATGTCGTTTGAAGCAACCACTAAATTCGCACAGAGAACCGACATGAGAGATTTTGCAGATACCGACCAATTTGTACAAGACGCTGATGTCATTCAGGTCAAGGAATGGCTCGACCGTAAGGATGTGCTGTTGGTGGATGTACGCGAGACCCATGAGTTCGAAGAAGAGCACATCACAGGTGCGATGCTAATGCCTTTGTCGCATTTTGAGCCTGAGGCTTTCCCTTCCCTTCCGGGTATTCGCGTCGTCGTACATTGTGGAATCGGCAAACGGTCTGAAGCCGCGCGCAAGATGCTGGCCAAACAAGGCCACGTGCAGGTCATCAATATGGTTGGCGGTTTGGCGGCGTGGAAAAGCGCGGGCTTCGAGGTTGAAGCCGCCTAAACAGGGTGCTCGGTGAATGCACACCCAGCAGGTTTGCCCCACACGGACCAATCTCCGGCGGGGGCATAACTTTGAGGTTTGTACCGTTGTGAATGGTGGGCCCACCGGAATACCGGTTCTTCGCCGAACAGGGGAAAATCCCCCGCACCTATCGATCTATGGGTGGCTGGCTGGTTCCCTAAGCATCCAAGCTTTCGCTAGCCGTAGAACCTGTCGAACCGTTTTGACGTCGAGAGGGAAGATGCAGTGTTTGGCGTTAAGAATGGGTATGCCAACCGAGCGCAACAGGATTGAGCTCGCTCCAAAGTCGCGCTACAGCGGCAAGCAGCTTGGAAAGGGATTTCAATGACCGACACAAAACCAACCGTTCAAAATGCTGATGTTGCACAGGTGAAAGCTTGGATGGATCGCAATGAAATCCTTTTGGTGGATGTGCGCGAAACCTCGGAATACGAGAAAGAGCATATCGCTGGGTCGGTTCTGTTACCTCTGTCCAGCTTTGAGCCTGACCTGTTCCCATCTCTGCCCGGTAAGAAAGTTGTGCTGCATTGCGCTGTTGGAAAGCGGTCCGAAGCGGCTGGCAAAATGTTGCTGAATGAAGACTACGAAACCATCACCCACATGGTTGGGGGATTGGCGGAATGGAAAGCCGCCGGGTACGCGACCGAAGTACAAATCCTGCCGCCGAATACTGAAAAGAAGCAGGAGCCTGTTTTTAGTTGTCCTGCGCCGGGAAAGGTTTTGCAAGACGAGTACATGGATCCGCTTGGTATCTCAAAGGCCGATCTCGCAAAGCGTATCGGAGTTATGGACGGTACATTGGACGGCGTCATGTCCGGCGCCTCGAAAGTAGAAGTTGAAATGTCGTTGCGCCTAGCGCGGTTCTTTTCGACGGCCGCAGACTTTTGGGTGCATTTGCAGCTTGAGCACGACCTCGAGCGAGCACGTCATGCCATTGGCGAACAAATCCGCAAAGACATCACGCCCAGAACTGCCGGCGGCTAATTTCTGGCGCTGGTCAGTCTAACAGTTGATCAAACGTCCACTCGGTATTCGCGTCTGCATCTGCTGCGAAGAAGATGGCTATTGTTCCCTTGTCGATATCCATGCGTACGTCGCTTGCAAACCCCAAGTCGCCCCCTGAATGTCCGACAAGGCCGTCTTCGATATCGATGCCCATGCCGTAACCTTCGCCAATAGGATCGTTAAGCAAGTCTTGCAGACTTTTGTTGGATAGCAGCGTTTGATTGCTGAACAGCGCTTCGTAGAACCTTGCAAGGTCGGGGGCCGTTGAAATCACGCCGCCATCGCCAAAGCCTTGGGCTTGATAATAGTCGCGATAATGTTGACTATCTTCATGCCCATTGGGGAAATTGGCAGGTAGGGCAGAAGAGCCAAACACAAAAGAATTCTCCATTCCGGCTGGTAAGAATACCTCGGTTTCGATCACGTCTGAATACGTTTGGCCTGTGGCTTGCTCCAAAATCACGCCCAGCAAAACGTAGTTTGTATTCGAGTAGTCAAAACCGGCGCCGACGTTGAACACTTGCCGTTCTCTATAGGCATACGTCAGGGCAGTTAAGGCGTTTTGAACTCGGGCTGGGTCATCTAAGGCATCTTCTACATACTCATCTGTTAGGTAGTCCGCCAAACCGCTGGTCATCGTTAACAAGTGTCGGATTGTGATGCCCTCTAATCCGCCAAGACCGGAAGTTACATCTAGGGGCAACCAGACAGCGGCTGGGGCATCCAGCGCAATGACGTTTCTATCGACCAATCGCAGAATGGCCACGGCCGTCATGGTTTTACCAATCGAAGCGATGGCAAATGGCGTAGTTATCGTGGTCGCGTGTCCGGTGGTTGACGTCTCGACCGCGCTTCCGTCGTTGAAGTACTGTATCGACTGAATTGGGTCCGCCGAGGCGATGCTAGGTAGTAGTATCGTAAGCGCGATCCACGTTTTGATGCTCATTCTGGCGGTCCTCTGTTGGTGTTCGTGTAGGTTTCAGTCCTAGACCGGCTTTCGCGCGACGAGGTCAATCAACGCCGACTTGCCAGAATGTCCCGTGCCTTCTGTAATGACCTTGTCGTAGGCATTCAGTGCCTCAATCTCAAACCCCTCAAACCCCTCAAAGGCGTCGGCCAGTATCTCAGGTGTATAAAGGTTCGCTGCAACTCCGGGTCCGCCAGTGCCGTATTCTATCTGTTTGGGTGTATAGCCGTGCAGAAGGATGGTGCCGCCCGGTTTAACGGTTTTCTTCATGCCCTCGAATATCTCGGTTCGAAACACAGGATCGGCGAATTGGATGAAAATAGCGACGACCAAATCAAAAGCATTCTCATGCCAGCCCCAAGTTCTAAGGTCGGCGACTTGAAAGTTGATGCTTAGGTCTTCGGCTTTCGCGAGCTTTTTGGCTTTGGCTTGGCCAATCTCTGAACTGTCCATCGACGTTACGTCGATCCCGCACTTTGCCATGAAGACTGAATTGCGACCCTCGCCGTCGGCGACTGCCAAGCATGTCTTACCGGCGCTTGCCCTCAAAAATTGCTCACGGTCCGCTAGAAATGCGGCCGGGGATGTTCCAAAAAGGTATTCGTCGCCCTCGTATCGTTTGTCCCACATTGTTCCCATATTCAGACCTCCCGTAGTGACGGCAGGCCGATGCCAGTCGCCTCAAACCCTCCGTCTGAGGCGATTAACTGTCCAGTCACATAGCTGGCTTTGTCTGAGCAGAGGAATGTGATGACATTGGCAATCTCGGCCTCGGAGCCGTAGCGGTTTAAGGGAATCGCATCGTGGTAAGCATCAATGATGTCCTGCGTGTGGACTGCCATTGCCAGTTTGGTGCGCACTGGCCCAGGCGCCACGCAGTTCGCGCGAATACCGTATTCTCCTAGCTCGACCGCTTGCTGTTGGGTCAAATGGATCACGGCAGCCTTTGAAGTTCCGTAGGCGACACGCAGCGTAGAGGCCCTTAAACCGCTGATAGAAGCAATATTGACGATCGCCCCTTTGGTTTCCTTGAGCATGGGCGTGAACGCTTGGGTCACTAAGAACACCCCATCGAGGTTGGTTTCCATGACGGTGCGCCAGCGTTGATAGTCTGTTTGATCTATCGGTCCAAAATCAGCGACGCCTGCATTGTTCACAAGGGCAGAGATCGATCCGACTTTGGCGACGTCGTTGACCAACGCGGCAACTTGGTATTCTTGCGATACGTCGCAAGTGATGGGGGTTACGTTTTCTAGCGCGTTGGCCTCGTCCAGAAGAACCTCAGCATCGCGATCAACCATGATGACATGCTGGCCGTCTGCCAAGAATTGTTTTGATGTTTCAAGCCCGATGCCACGCGCTGCGCCGGTGACAAGTGCAATTTTCTGGGGCATGTCCCCTCCCGTTTTGTTGGCCTTACTAAAGGCCAAACTGCGCGAGAGGGGAACAGGTTTATATCTTACTTCGGCAGAATGACTGCATCGATGACGTGGATCACACCGTTTGAGGCCTTGATATCTGCCGCAATAACATTGGCCGCATCTACCATCACGCCGCCTGTCGTGCCAATCGTTACCGACGCACCGTTTACGGTTGCCGCCATCATGCCATCGCTGAGATCACCCGACATCACCATGCCAGGAACAACGTGGTAGGTCAGGATCGCCGTCAAGGCAGGAATGTCAGCGAGAAGGGCTTCTATCGTTCCTTCCGGCAGTGCTGCAAAGGCCTCGTCAGTTGGGGCGAAGACAGTGAAAGGGCCTTCACCCTTTAGGACATCCACAAGACCTGCGGCCTGAACGGCTGCAACGAGCGTTGTAAAGCTGCCTGCGTCAATTGCTGTGTCAACGATGTCTTTTGAATGACCGCCAGCGGATGCGCCGGTTGCAAAGGTTGCGGCAGCAGTAAGGGCGATAAACGTTCTACGAAACATATGCGTTTCCTCCGATTAGGTTTATGTCGGAAATGACATGTAAAGCTTTACGGAAGGCGATTGCGATCAGATCAATGACATGTTTGTGATCCTCAAGTGATCAAGACATGCGAGCAATCCACACGCCTTGTTTTTAAGGCTATTCCAGCTCAAGTGCTGTTTTAACAATGCCGTCCAATAGGTCCTGCACCAATTTCATTTCGCCGTCCGGGTATTCCTGAAAGCCGACAACAACTGTGTCTGATCCTGCAAGTTGGGCGACGAAAATTCCGTATGGGCAGTACACGATGTTCATCGGGTGCGCCTCCATGACGGTTCGCGAAACGGACGCAGAGCAGAAGCTATATACATCAGCAGCGTCATATAGTGGAAGCGTTGACCCTACATCTGCACCTGTGCGTTTCAACATAGCGCCGACGTGACTGACGCTATCAATGACCAGACCTTTATCAAGAATGGCGCTTTCTAGAGAAAAGGATACATCGTCGAAGCTTTCATCCGAGGAATAAAAGATCGCGCTTTGAGCCGACGCGACAGTCGCAGCACAGGCATAAGCAATCGAAAGAACAAGCTTTTTCATGGGATTTCCTTTAGATGAAGTTAAAATCTACAACGTTTATATGCGTAATTGGGTAGAGTTTGCCTTGAGGTAGGTCAAACGCGCATGACGCTAGGGCCGAAACATTTCAGTCCTGGCACGTGAACGTGAATAGCTGTTGGTTTGAAGTTTGCCGTTGCGCAGCTACATCTCTGATAACACGCAAACAAGGAGCGCCCTGTATGGCCTATCGCTGGAACAACAACTTGAAAGACGCGGACGTAACGCCCGAAAAGATGTTTATGAACCGTCGGGCATTGTTGGCTGGCATGGCTGCGGCCACGGTATTGCCGTCGATCTCAAATGCTGCGGTGGAAACTCCCGAGCCTAACTCGTGGGAAGATATCACTAGCTACAACAACTACTATGAATTCGGCACCGGCAAAGGGGACCCTGCTGCCAACGCCCATCAACTAACGATCAGCCCTTGGTCGGTGCGTATCGATGGGATGGTGGATAACCCTGGCGATTTTGATTTCAACGATATCGTCAGCCAGATGACGATCGAAGAGCGGATCTATCGGTTCCGTTGCGTTGAGGCTTGGTCGATGGTCGTGCCTTGGAATGGATTTGAGCTTGCTGATCTGCTTAATCTGGCTGGAGTGAAAAGCGGCGCCAAATACGTGGCCTTTGAAACACTGAATCGTCCAAGTGAGATGCCGGGTCTGCGCTACAACGTATTAGACTGGCCGTACGTCGAGGGTTTGCGTCTGGATGAAGCGATGCACCCGCTGACAATCATGGCGACCGGCATTTATGGCCGCGACATCCCCAAGCAAAACGGCGCGCCGATGCGTCTCGTGGTGCCTTGGAAGTATGGATACAAATCCATCAAGTCTATCGTGCGTATCACACTGACAGATAAAGAGCCTCCGACCAGCTGGAACAGATCTCAGCCAAGCGAATACGGTTTCTACAGTAACGTGAACCCCGAGGTGGATCATCCACGATGGTCACAGTCGTCTGAACGCAAAATTGGGGGCGGTCTATTTTCTAAGCGCATCCCGACATTGATGTTCAACGGGTACGAAGACGAGGTTGCTGGCCTTTATGCTGGCATGGACCTTGAGAAGTATCACTGAGGTTAAAACTCCAAATTGACAGAAGTCATCCTGCAAACTCAACTGACATGCCCTCACTGCGGCGCCGTTCACCAAGAACAAATGCCCGAGGATACCTGTCAGTGGTTTTATGAGTGTTCAGCGTGCCTAAGGCTGCTGACACCTTTGCAGGGCGATTGTTGTGTATACTGCTCGTATGCCGACCAAGTTTGTCCACCACTACAAACCGGAGGGTCATGTTGTGACCGACACGATTAATAAGTACATCCGTAAGATACCCTCGTGGACCATCTATGTAGTGGCCACGCTGTATGTGGTTTGGATTTTCTATCTTGGCATGACAGGCGGCTTGGGTCCTGAGCCTATCAATGCATTAGAGCGAGAGTTGGGTTTGACCGCCTTGCGGTTGGTGACATTGGGGGTGGCCGTTACTCCGCTGCGTAAGCACCTGAAGGTGAACCTCATCAAACATCGCCGAGCAATCGGCGTTTCAGCCTTCTTCCTTGTGTTGGTGCACTTGTTGGTTTGGCTTCTGCTCGATGTTCAATCGCTTGAGCGGATATGGGTAGACATCGTTAAACGTCCCTACATTACGATTGGTATGATTGCCTTCGTATTAATGTTGCCCTTGGGGGTATCATCAAACAACTGGTCGGTGCGCAAGCTGGGCCCGTTGTGGCGAAAGCTTCATAAGCTGACCTATATAGTGGCCATTCTAGGGGCAGTGCATTTCGTAATGGTGGCAAAAGGCTTTCAGCTAGAGCCATTGGTTTATCTGGCAATGATCGCGGGCCTTCTGTTGCTGCGCATTAAGCGTTTGCCCCGATTGCGGACTGCATGAGGTTGCCCAAGGGTCACTAAAGGGGTCAGCAAAGGGGTGGTTCCCAAGATCCCTCAGACCCATGCCGCATTGCGGCAATAATCTTGCGCAAATCGGGGGTGTTTGGGATACTTTCCAAGCTAAAGCCCTGAAAACACACCAAAAATAAGAAAAATCAAAAAAATGCGAAGAAGTTCGAAAAAAGCGCTTGCGACTCGCAATCACTAACTCTAGATACCCCTCTACCGGCGCAGCGAAACACGCTAAACCGGAAGCAAACAACAAGAAGTTCAAGGCGGCGCGCCGAACAATACAAGGGCGCACTGGTTTGATTTTGTCTTCTGAAGGTCTGCGTTGCTGTTTGAAATGATTGGTATCTGAAGAGATATGTGGGCGGTTTGGTTTGTTTCGACGAACGGACGTCTGGATATCGCATCTATAGGTTTAGGCCGATGATTAGATGTCAGCTTCACTGTTTGGCGTGGTTTTTGGTTTT
>JAQWQJ010000064.1 GCA_029244725.1 Paracoccaceae bacterium | reverse complement strand
TGGCCTATTCCAAGGACATGCAGGAAGACAAAGAGCAGGTCTTTGACGCAGCCGACAACTGGATGCTGGCACTGGCCGCGATGGAGGGCATGGTGAAAGACATGTCTGCCAATCGCGATAGCCTTGAGGCCGCAGCGGGCAGTGGTTTCTCAACTGCGACCGATCTGGCTGATTGGCTGGTGCGTGCGCTCAACATGCCGTTTCGTGATGCACACCACGTCACCGGTGCCCTTGTGGCAATGGCGGAAAGCCGCGGATGCGATCTGCCTGATCTGACATTGGATGACATGCAATCTGTGCATAGTAACATCACCGCAGACGTCTTTGGCGTTCTTGGGGTCCACAATTCTGTGGCCTCGCGTGTGAGTTACGGTGGTACAGCGCCCGATCAGGTGCGCGCGCAGGTCACCCGTTGGAAGGAAATATTGGGATGAGATATTTGGCTGCACTAGCGGTTCTGGGTTTGCTGGTGTCTTGTGGCGCCGATGGCGAACCCGTGCCGCCGAAGCTTAGCTCTACCCACACTATCGGCGTGAATTCGGAAACCGGCGTGTTTAACCGCAGTACCTTTACTTTGTTCTTCGGCGGAGACGCTTCGTCTTCATAGAGCTGCGTTTGCCTTTAGCGTGGATGCCTCCGGCGGGGATATTTACGGACAAAAGATGATGAGGGTTTGCGCGTCTCTTGGGTTTTGCTAAGAGGCACAGGATTTGTTGAGGAACGCGCATGGACCATTTTCTTTATCGTGACGGTGATTTGTTCGCCGAAGACGTTTCAGTTGCTGAGATTGCAGCCGAGGTTGGGACGCCGTTTTACCTTTATTCAACGGCGACTTTAGAACGGCACTTTAGGCTGTTTGACGAAGCGTTGGACGGCATTGACCACCTTGTTTGTTATGCGATGAAAGCGGCCTCAAACCAAGCGATCCTGAAGACGCTGGCAGCGTGTGGCGCTGGCATGGATGTTGTTTCTGGCGGCGAATATGCGCGTGCTAAGGCTGCCGGCGTTTCTGGCGACAAGATCGTGTTTTCGGGTGTGGGTAAGACAATTGACGAGATTGAGACAGCGCTGAGCGGTGGAATTCGTCAGTTCAACGTCGAATCTGAGCCTGAGATGGAGGCGATAAATGCGGTTGCCCTTCGTCTGGGTGTCGTGGCCCCGATCACCATTCGGGTGAATCCTGATGTCGACGCCAAGACCCACGCGAAGATCGCGACGGGCAAGTCTGAGAATAAGTTTGGTATCCCAATCAGCCGCGCGCGTGAGGTCTATGCACATGCGGCCTCGCTCGCGGGACTAAAGATTGTTGGCATCGACGTGCATATCGGCAGTCAGCTAACTGAGCTGGAGCCATTTGAGCTTGCTTACAACAAAGTGGCTGAACTAACCGAGATGCTGCGCGCGGACGGGCACGAGATTAAGCGTTTAGATCTTGGGGGTGGTTTGGGCATTCCATATACACGGTCAAACGAAGCGCCACCGCTGCCCGTTGAATACGGGGCGATGATCAAGAAGACTCTGGGCCACCTGGGATGTGAGATTGAGATTGAACCTGGCCGTCTGATTGCCGGCAACGCTGGAATTATGGTCAGCAAGGTCATTTACGTAAAAGAGGGCGAAGATCGCAAATTCATGATCGTCGATGCAGCCATGAACGATTTGATCCGTCCTGCGATGTATGAAGCGCATCATGATATCGTCCCCGTGTCCGAGGCCGAGGCAGGTGTTGAGCAGGTGTCTTACGACATCGTCGGTCCGGTGTGTGAAAGTGGCGATACATTTGCAAAATCGCGGCTAATGCCACCGGTTGTCGCCGGCGATCTAATCGCCTTCCGTTCAGCTGGTGCTTACGGCGCAGTTATGTCGAGCGAGTATAACTCTCGCCCACTGATCCCAGAAGTGTTGGTAAAGGATGGGGACTTTGCCGTGATCCGCAAAAGACCATCCGTGGAAGAGATGATTGATCGCGACGACGTGCCGGATTGGTTTTAGTAGACCACGTTAAGCATCGATAATGAGACGGTCAGGAACAGGATCGTCATGATTGACCCGGATTTTAGAAAGTCTTTAACCGAGTATCCCGCTGGGCCCATGATTAGTGCATTAACTTGATGCGTTGGGATCAGGAACGAGTTTGATGTCGAGATCGCGACTGTTAACGCAAAGATGCGCGGGTCTGCGTCGGCGGCTTGGGCAATGGAGATTGCTAACGGCACCAACAGCACCGTCGCACCGACGTTAGACATCACCAGCGTGAACGCAGTCGCAAGAATAGCAAGGCCGACCTGTAGAGACCAAGTTGGCCAGCCGTCCAGCAACGCAATGATGTTGTGCGCAATCCAAGCAGCCGTGCCAGTATCCTGCACTGCCATGCCAAGCGGAATAAGAGAGGCCAGTAGGAAGACGGTCGTCCAGCTAACGGCCTCATAAGCTTCGTCTAAAGATAGAACCCGCGTTGTTATCATTCCCATCGCGCCGACCAGCAGGCAAAGCGACAAACGCAAGTCCGAGAACAGTACCAAGCCAATCGCAATGAAGAAGAACAGCGCCGCCCAGCCTAGTTTTTGTGGGCGCAGGTCCTCTTCAGGAAAGTCACTGGTTACGATCACAAAGTCTCGGTCAGGGCGCATTTTCGATAGAAGGTCCCACGGAGTGTGGACGACAAGCGTGTCTCCTGCTTGGAATGGCACGACACCGATTTGGGTCGCGGCGTGCTCTTCCGTTTCGACATGGCTCATCGTTTCAGCACCGCGATGCACAGCTAGAAGGCTCATGCCGTAGGTATTGCGAAACCGCAGATCCTGCGGAGTTTTGTCAATTGCGCCAGATCCTGGAGGTATGACCAGCTCTGCAATACCTGCCTTAGTGGGTGCGAAATCCTCGGCGAAGTCATCGAGATCAGGCAACATCTCAAGCCCGTAAATCTCGCAGACTTCCTCAATTACTTTTCTGCGACCCAGAATGGCCAGACGGCAGGGCGTTAAAATTTCAGTTGTCACACGGGGTGCGATGACTTTTGAGCCGGCGTAAGATGTACCAATAATATAGAGCGAGTG
Organism: Paracoccaceae bacterium; assembly: GCA_029244725.1. Taxonomy (GTDB): domain Bacteria; phylum Pseudomonadota; class Alphaproteobacteria; order Rhodobacterales; family Rhodobacteraceae; genus JASMHC01. Next base: position 15,732 of record JAQWQJ010000064.1, on the reverse strand, counting down.
GGCATACATGATGTCGTCAAGCGTGTTCCCAACAAGAATATTACCCTCTGGCACGCGTACTTCAACGAGGTCGGATTTGAGCTTGTAGATGTTCTTTAAGTAATCACCAATGGCCTGAACCGCACCCGTATGTTCGTTTGGCGCATCACTGGGCAAAACCCATCTGCCGAGTAGCACAAAATACAGCACGCCAGTGGTAATCAGGGCCAATCCAATCGGCAAAGGTGCGAATAGGCCGAATGGCTCACCATCAATGGCCATCAGGTCGTTGAGCAGGATCATCGGAGATGATCCGACCATCGTCAGCGTTCCGCCGAGGATGGCGCAAAAGCCCATTGGCATCAGCAGGCGCGACATTGATAGGCCTGAGCGGCTAGAGATGCGGCTAACGACGGGTAGGAATAGTGCGGCAGCGCCAACGTTTTGCATGAAGCTGGAAATCACGCCGACGGTGCCAGAAATCACAGGAATGATCCGCGCCTCTGATTTGCCACCGATCTTTAAAATATACGCTGCAACTGAATTCATCACGCCTGTCCGGTCCAGTCCGGCGCCAATGATCATGACAGCGATGATGGAAATAACGGCGTTGGAAGAAAAGCCAGTGAACAGCTGGTTAACATCGGCAATGTTTTCAAGGCCGGGTATATAACTGACCAACCCGAGCAGGACCATCACTAGAATGGCAGCATGATCTATGCGGACAATCTCAGAGACGAAAAGCACAATTGTCAGGCCCAAAAGTCCCAATACAACGGCGTTTTCAAAGGTAAATGTAACGGCTTCCAAAATTTAGTGCCCAGCGCGAAATATATTGCGACCAACCTAGTATTTTTGCGCAACAAAGCAACAGCATAACTGTCGTTTGCGCAATAAAAATATGCTGTGGGTTTATCCGTTAAGAACGTCGTCTACGATCTGATTAAGCCGAACCAGAAGCTTAGCGGCTTCTTCTTCAACCCAATACCTCCAAGAATCGACGTAATCAGCAAACAATTCAAGCGCTGGGTCAGCGAACGGCACGACTCGACCGATGTTTTCATGCGACATGTAGAACGCGATAATCATTAAGCCCAAAAAGACCATGACCGTAAAACCAGTACGAAAACCAGAGCCACGCCTACGTTTGCGATTCAGATCTTCGAGATCAATCGAAGGCTTCGAGGCCGCTGACGGATCAGGTGACAGGCTTGAATTAATCGCATCGCCATCTGGCAAGACACCTTTGCGACTATCGCTTGCTGCGGTGAATGGGTTGCTTTCTTCGATCCCGCGCATACGGGCCATACGGGCACGTGTTTCACGCGCGCGTCGCTCGGCATCGGTTTCTTCTGGTTTGTTGGGATCGGGATCCACGGCAAAAGGATTGTCCGCTTCAACACGGTCGCTTTCGACCTTCTCAACAAAATCATCTATGGTCTCAGGCTCTGGTTCAAAGTCGTAACTTTGGTCCGGTTCGCCCTCTTCGGGAACCAAATCCTGAAACTCACCAGCGCGCGCTTGCCGCTCAAGCTCAGCTTCTTCTTGCAGGATTTCTGAGACTTCCGGCGGAACGGGTTGGCGCTCAAACGAATAATCTTCGGATTCAACGGACGCGTCTGCAGGGCCTTGGAACCACGTGTTTCCACAGTCCGAGCATTGCACATCACGGCCATCTTCCGGAATTACGTTATCCGGAACTTCATATTGCGCATCGCAATTCGGACAAATCAGCCGCATCTTGGTTTCTATTCTGTGCCTGTTGCTGTCGAAGCTATGGTTATTATTGTTACATTACCACTATATGCAGTAAAGATTCAGGTACAAAGAAATAACGCGAGCATATCGGATTTCGTTCACTTCTCGTTGTAAAGTGTCTCTGATCCGCGTCAACTGATTGGGCAAATTTCGTGATCGAATTTGAAAGCGCAGGTTATTCCTATGGCGGCCAGGCCCTTTTCAGCCAAGTAAACCTTGAGCTGGCACCGGGATCGTTCCATTTTCTGACAGGCCCCTCGGGTGTTGGAAAATCCACATTTCTTAAGCTTTGCTACGGTGAACTGCACCCGACCGAGGGGCGCACTACGCTGTTTGGCCAAGATTTGAGTACGCTTAATCGCGACGAGTTGGCACACACGCGCCAAAGTATCGGGGTCGTTCATCAGGATTGTCAGTTTCTCGACCACTTACCGATTGAAGAAAATATCGGCTTGCCAATCGCTATATCCAGCAAGGACGCATTGGGAGAGAAGGCTAACTTACAAGAACTTATTGCGTGGGTCGGACTGACCGAGCGTGCCCACGCACTGCCGCCTCAGCTTTCTGGTGGCGAACGTCAACGTGCAGCCTTGGCGCGCGCGGTCATCATGTCGCCTGATGTGATCCTCGCGGATGAGCCAACTGGAAATGTTGACTGGGAGATGTCGCAGAAACTGTTGCGCTTGTTGGTTGAACTTAATCGCATGGGCAAAACGATCATGATAGCGACCCATGACCTTGCACTTATCCGCGCCGCGAAAACGCATGTTCAGGCAAGGGTCTTGCGCATTGCAAACGGGCAAATTCAATCGGCGGGGGCAGATCTCTGATGTCGATTGTTGGCGATATTCTCTCGATGTTTTCGCGTGACAATCAGTCTGATCGCGTTGTCCCTAAAACCGGCCATACGGCGACACTAACGCTGTTCACCTCAGCAGCGATGGCGTTCTTGACGGTATTTGCGTTGGCATTGTCTATGGCAGCTGGTCGTTTGGCAGATCGCTGGGGCGAGGATTTGGCAAAAAGCGTTACAGTCAGGATTTCCGCACCATCAGATCAAATCGCAGCTCAAACCACTGCCACGCTTAAAGTGCTAGAAACAACGACAGGCGTAGCCTCAGCAAGAGTGCTGAGCGAAGACGAACAGCAAGCGCTTTTAGCGCCTTGGTTCGGCCCTGACGTGCCAGTGTCCGAATTGCCTATTCCGCGTTTGATCGAGGTTCTTGAGACTGACAGCGGCTTTGACGCCGCTGGATTGCGTCTGCGCCTATCGGTCGAGGCACCTGGCGCGGTGCTGGACGATCACACCCGCTGGCGTGAACCTTTGACGATAGCGGCCCAAAGGCTTCGCTTCTTGGGGATGACGTCGATCTTGCTGATAGCAGGTGCTACCGCGGCCATGATCACACTTGCCGCGAATGCAGCGCTGGCCGCGAACCTTCAAGTGATACGCGTGCTAAGGCTGATCGGCGCGTCCGACAGCTATATCGCCCGCGCATTCGTTCGCCGTTTCACCATTCGCGCTATCTTGGGCGCGTTCGCCGGCACATTCATCGGAATGCTGGCCATTCTTATGCTGCCGCAATCCACTGATGACAAAATATTCCTAACGGGCCTCGGGTTTCAGGCAGGCCAATGGCTGACGCCCTTGATTTTGCCGTTCCTCGCAGGGGTTGTCGCCTTTTTTGCCACCCGCGCCGCGTCTAATCGTGCGCTTCGAAAGCTGTCTTAATGAAATATGCAATTCAATGGCTCCGCTCGCTAATTTTTGTCGGGCAGATGTATGTCGCGATGGGGGTCGTAGGTATTTTGTACGGACCCTTTGCCTTTTTCTCTATACGCGCGGCTTATGCGGGCATTCACGCATATTGCAACTGGGTCAGGTGGTCGGCCTCTTGGATGGTGGGTCTGAAAAGCGAGATACGTGGCAAAGTCCCTAGTGGAGAGGTTTTGTTGGCACCAAAACACCAAAGTTTTTTTGACATCATTATAATCGCGTCAGCTATCCCTGAGCCTAAGTTTATCATGAAAGCATCGCTGGTTTATGCCCCCGTTCTTGGGCAATTTGGAAAGCGCATCGGATGCGTGCCGGTTGACAGGGGCCGCAAGGCCGAGGCGGTTCAGCAAATGGTCGAAGGTGTCACCCGCGAGGATGCCCCAAAAGGACAGCTGATTATTTACCCACAAGGCACGCGTGTCGCACCGGGCGTAAAGAGGCCCTTCAAGATCGGGATCTACATTCTTCAGCAGAAAACCGGGCAAAAAGTGATCCCAGCCGCCACCAACGTCGGTGTGTTCTGGCCGCGTGTCGGAATTTACCGCAAGCCAGGTCTTGCCGTGGTTGAGTTTCTTGAACCGGTCAAACCGGACCTTGGGCGTGTCGAGTTTATGAGTGCAATTGAAACGGCGGTCGAAACGCATTCAAATGCGCTGATGCGGGAAGCTGGATTTGATGACTTTCAAAACGATAAATGACATTTGCGAACTGAGCGACCTCTACGGAGAGCCCGCGGCGGCGTCGATCGGTAAAGTCGTCAACGAGCTGACACCGCTTTACCTGAAGTGGATTATGACCTCACGTTTTTGCGTTGTTTCCACAGTGGGGACAGAAGGCACGGATGGCAGCCCGCGCGGCGATGATGGGCCGGTGGTCCGTCCCCTAGATGCAAAAACCCTCGCGATGCCCGATTGGCGTGGCAACAACCGAATGGATACGCTCCGCAATATCGTCGAGGATGGGCGGATATCGCTGATGTTCATGATACCTAGTTCAAACACGGTGGTCCGTTTGAACGGGACGGCGAAGCTGTCGATTGATCCCGAACTGACTGAACAATTTGAGATTAAAGGCCGCCATCCGCGCTCTGTGATCGTCATCTCGATCGCCGAGATTTACACGCAATGCGCCCGCGCCCCAATGCGGGCTGCTCTCTGGGCAGGCGAGCCGGTACCCGAGGGCTTGCCTACTGCCGGCGAATTGTTGGCCGAAGCCACTTGGGGCGAGCAGGGTGGTCAAGACTATGATGCCGATTGGCTGCCAAGGGCACTACAGACTATGTGGTAACCTGCATCTTTTTTTGTCTAAAAATATTCCCGGGGGAGGCGCGAAGCGGCGGGGGCAGCGCCCCCACCCTTTGACTTTTTAAGCGTGGATTGCGCCGCTACCACAGGACAATGCCGCCTCACGCACCGCTTCCGAATAAGTTGGATGTGCGTGGCAAGTCAGGGCGATGTCCTCGGCTGAAGCACCGAATTCCATCGCGACACAAATCTCGTGGATCATGTCACCCGCTGCAGGACCGATGATGGCTGCGCCTAACAGGCGGTCGGTTTCTGGGTCTGCAATCAGCTTCACAAAGCCTTCGCCTTGACCGATTGCCTTGGCGCGCGCGTTGCCCATAAAACTGAATTTTCCGACCTTGGGTTTCATGCCCGCGGCCTTCAAAGCGTCTTCCGTTTGTCCGACGGTGGCGACTTCAGGTGTGGTGTAAACCACGCCGGGGATAACGCCGTAGTTCACGTGGCCTTGCTTGCCTGCGATCGTTTCGGCGACGGCCATGCCCTCGTCCTCGGCTTTGTGGGCCAGCATCGGGCCTTCGATCACGTCACCGATGGCGTAGATGCCTGCGACGTTGGTGGCCCAATGCGCGTCGGTGGCGATCTGGCCGCGCTCGGTCATCTTCACGCCAAGGGCATCAAGTCCAAGACCGTCGGTGAAGGGTTTGCGACCGGTTGAAACAAGGACGACATCTGCGTCGAGAACCAAAGCTTCATCCGGTTTTTTCTTGGTTGCGTAGTTAACCTTCGCTTTGGTTTTCATGGCGTCTACACCAGAGACCGCTGCGCCCATAACGAACTTTAACCCTTGTTTTTCAAGGATACGCTTGAAGGTGCGCTGTACGTCCTTGTCCATTCCGGGGCAAACAGCGTCCATGTATTCGACGACGGTGACTTCAGATCCGAGACGGGCATAGACCGAGCCAAGCTCAAGACCAATGACGCCAGCGCCGATGACGACCATTTTCTTTGGGATTTTGCTAAGCTCCAAAGCACCGGTCGATGTAACGACAATCTTTTCGTCGATTTCGATACCCGGCAGGGCAGAAGCTTCGGACCCTGAGGCAACGACGATATTTTTGGTCTCATAAGTGGTATCGCCAACCTGAACTTTGCCTGCTGCAGGAATGGTGGCCCAGCCTTTGATCCAGTCAACCTTGTTCTTTTTGAACAGGAATTCGATACCGCCAGTGTTTTGGTTGATGACGTCATCCTTATAGGATTTCATCTGTTTCCAATCGACCGATTGCGTTTTTCCCTTGAGACCCATGTTCGCAAAATTGTGTTGGGCTTCGTGCAAGCTGTGGGTCGCGTGCAGAAGCGCCTTGGACGGAATGCAGCCAACGTTGAGGCAGGTGCCGCCGAGCGTTTCGCGGCCTTCAACTACGGCGGTTTTTAGGCCCAGCTGGGCGCAGCGTATGGCTGAAACATAGCCGCCGGGGCCTGCTCCGATGATGATGACGTCATATTGGGACATGGGTGTTTCCTAGCGGGTGTGTTTGTGGACATTTGTACATGGAAACAGTGCAAATGCGAGATTTCGGATGGGGATCAAAAAAACACCCCGACAATCATGGCGACTAGACCGGCAGTGGAGGCGTTCCAGATCAAAGAGCGGACCCAAGGAAGGCCAGCGAGGTAGGCGGGTAGGTAGATGATCCGGCCAACGATATAGATGATGCAGCCTACGCTTGTCACTTTGTTGGACAGATCCGCCAAGATTATCACAAGGGCGATTGCCAAAAAGGCGATGGCGGTCTCCTGAAAGTTTTCGGCTGCACGCTTGGCGCGCGCCGCGAGATTCCCCGGTTCCATAGGAATATCACGCGACCCAACGGTCCAAGTGTTACCGACGCTGGCCTTGAGGACCAGACCCTGCACAGAGACGTGAATCAGGGCCTGGATTGAGAGGGCAATGAGCCCCCAAGCTTCAATGGTCAGCGACGGTGACATTTTCGTCCTTTACAGATCCATCAACAAACGACGTGGATCCTCAAGCGCTTCTTTGACGCGGACGAGGAAGGTTACGGCGCCTTTGCCGTCTACGATGCGGTGGTCATATGACAGTGCCAGATACATCATCGGGCGGATGACGACCTGTCCGTTGATCGCCATGGGGCGGTCTTGGATTTTGTGCATGCCCAAGATGCCTGACTGTGGTGGGTTCAGGATTGGGGATGACATCAGCGAGCCGTAGACGCCTCCGTTCGAGATCGTGAACGTACCGCCTTGCATTTCGGCCATCGACAATTTGCCGTCACGGGCGCGTTTGCCTTTTTCTGCGATGGCCTTTTCAATCTCGGCGAATGACATGCTGTCGGCGTCTCGGATGACCGGAACGACCAGACCCGTTGGCGTGCCCGCGGCGATGCCCATGTGGACGAAGTTTTTGTACACGATGTCCGTGCCGTCGATTTCAGCGTTGACCTCAGGCACTTCTTTCAGCGCATGACAACAAGCCTTGGTGAAGAAGGACATGAAGCCCAGACGGGCACCGTGTTTCTTCTCAAACAGATCTTTGTACTCTTTGCGCAAGGCCATCGTTTCAGTCATATCCACCTCGTTGTAGGTGGTCAGCATGGCCGCGTTGTTCTGGCTGTCCTTTAGGCGCTTGGCGATGGTTTGGAGCAGGCGTGTCATCTTCACACGTTCTTCGCGGGATGCATCGTCGGCTGACACAGGTGCGCGCGAGGCGGCAACTGGTGCGGCAGCTGGCGCTGGTGCAGCGGCAGTTGCTGCGACTGCTTTGGCAACGTCTTCCTTCATCACGCGGCCATCGCGACCCGATCCTGTAACTGCGTCGCGGCTGATACCCGCTTCGGCCATGGCTTTCTTAGCGCTTGGGGCGTCTTCGACGTCAGCCTTGGCGGTTGGCCCGGCGGCGGCGGGTGCCGCTGCCGGGGCTGCGGCTGCGCCGGAACCTGAAATTACAGCGAGTTTGCCGCCTGCTGCTACGGTTGCGCCGTCGACAGCAACAATTTCAGTTAAGACACCCGAGGTTGGCGCTGGCACTTCAACGGACACTTTATCGGTTTCCAGTTCGCAAAGCATTTCGTCTTGGGCGACGCTGTCACCGACCTTCTTGAACCAGCTTGAAACTGTCGCTTCGCTAACGCTTTCGCCAAGAGCTGGGACCATAACGTCTGTTGCGGCACCGCCCTCAGCGGCTGGCGCTGGTGCGGCGGCCTTGGCTTTGGCGGCTGGGGCTGCAGTTGCTGCACCTGCTTCGCCGATCATCGCTAGCAATGCGTCAACGCCAACAGTTTCGCCTTCGGCTGCAATGATCTCGGCCATAGTTCCGGCGACGGGCGAGGGGACCTCGACAGTTACCTTGTCGGTTTCCAGCTCGCAGAGCATTTCGTCGATGGCGACGCTGTCGCCGGGTTTTTTGAACCAAGTGGCGACGGTGGCTTCGGTGACCGATTCACCAAGGGTTGGGACACGTACTTCGGTGCTCATGGATTATTTCCCTTCGATGGTCAGCGCTTCGTCAACGAGCGCCTGTTGTTGTGCTTTGTGAACTGAGGCCAAGCCAGTTGCTGGAGAGGCCGATGTAGCGCGCCCGACGTAACGCGGACGGCTGAATTTTGCTTTGATACGGCTGAGGACCCATTCGATGTTGGGCTCAATAAAACCCCACGCACCTTGGTTCTTTGGCTCTTCTTGGCACCATACGATCTCGGCGCCTTTGAAACGTTCGAGTTCCTTGACCATTGAAATGGCTGGGAACGGGTAGAATTGTTCGACGCGCATCAAATAAATATCGTCGATGCCCCGCGTATCGCGTTCTTCCAGAAGATCGTAGTAAACTTTGCCCGAGCACATAACGACGCGTTTGATTTTGTCGTCGCCAACCAGAGTGGTGTCTGAGTTTCCTTTTTGCGCATCGTCCCAAAGTACGCGGTGGAAGCTTGAGCCAGTTGTAAAATCTTCGCTATTTGAGACAGCCAGCTTGTGACGCAAAAGGGATTTTGGCGTCATCATCACCAGCGGCTTACGGAAGGAACGGTGGAGTTGCCTACGTAGAATGTGGAAATAGTTCGCGGGAGTCGTACAGTTTGCGACGATCCAATTGTCCTGCCCACACATTTGTAGAAAGCGTTCTAGGCGCGCTGAGCTGTGTTCCGGACCTTGGCCCTCAAATCCGTGAGGCAGAAGCATCACTAGGCCCGACATGCGAAGCCACTTGCTTTCGCCGGAACTGATAAATTGGTCAAACATGATCTGTGCGCCGTTGGCGAAATCGCCAAACTGTGCTTCCCACATTACGAGCGCGTTGGGTTCAGCTAAGGTGTAGCCGTATTCGAACCCAAGCACCGCATACTCAGATAACATCGAGTCGATGACTTCGTATTTGGCCTGACCTTCACGAATATTGTTGAGGGGGTAATACCTCTCTTCGGTTTCCTGATTTATCAAACCTGAGTGGCGCTGGCTAAATGTTCCGCGTGTGCTGTCCTGACCCGCAAGGCGCACGGGATAACCTTCGGTCATCAATGAACCGAACGCCAAGGCCTCACCGGTTGCCCAATCAAAATTCTTGCCGCTATCAAACATCTTCTTTTTGGTTTCCAACAATCTGCCGACAGTCTTGTGTAGCGGGAAACCATCTGGGCTGCGGGTTAACGCAGTGCCCACATCGGCCATAGTTTCAGGTGAAATGGCTGTGGCACCGCGCTGGTAATCGTCTTTGTTACGATCCAAATGCGACCAGCGGCCGTCAAGCCAGTCTGCTTTGTTCGGCTTGTAGTTTTTACCAGCCTCAAATTCGTCATTCAGATAGGCTTGGAAGCCAGCCTTCATGTCTTCGATTTCGCCTTCTGGAATCAGGCCATCTTTAACGAGACGCTCAGTATAGAGGCTAAGTGTTGTCTTATGTTTCTTGATCCGATTGTACATGATCGGATTGGTAAACATAGGTTCATCACCTTCGTTGTGACCAAAGCGGCGATAACAGAAGATGTCGAGAACAACGTCCTTGTGGAATTTCTGACGGAACTCCGTTGCAACGCGTGCCGCGTGAACCACGGCCTCAGGATCGTCTCCATTAACGTGGAAGATTGGCGCTTCAACCATCAGCGCAATATCTGTTGGATATGGGCTAGAACGCGAGAAGTGGGGCGCGGTCGTAAAACCAATCTGGTTGTTCACTACGATATGCATAGTCCCACCGGTCTTGTGACCCACAAGCCCGGATAAGCCAAACCCCTCGGCCACAACACCCTGACCCGCAAACGCTGCGTCGCCGTGAAGTAATATCGGCAATACCGTGATGCGTTTGGTGTCGTTCTTCTGATCTTGTTTGGCCCTTACTTTGCCCAGAACAACGGGGTTCACCGCCTCAAGATGCGAAGGGTTGGCTGTAAGAGATAAGTGCACTTTGTTTTTGTCGAATTCGCGATCGGAGGAAGCTCCGAGGTGGTATTTAACATCACCTGAGCCATCAACATCGTCGGGCTTGTAGCTGCCACCTTGGAACTCGTTGAAGATCGCACGATAGGGCTTGGCCATCACATTCGCCAAAACGGACAAACGGCCACGGTGTGGCATGCCGATAATGACTTCCTCGAGACCCAGCGATCCGCCGCGCTTGATCACTTGCTCCATGGCCGGAATCAACGCTTCCCCGCCATCAAGACCAAAACGCTTAGTGCCCATATATTTGACGTGAAGAAATTTCTCGAAGCCTTCAGCCTCGACCAATTTGTTCAGGATTGCTTTGCGACCTTCACGTGTAAAGGCGATCTCTTTACCGTAACCTTCAATGCGTTCCTTCAGCCACGCCGATTGCTCGGGGTCCGAGATATGCATGTATTGAAGGGCAAAGGTACCGCAGTATGTGCGCCTGACAATTTCCACAATTTCACGCATTGAAGCTATTTGCAGGCCAAGCACGTTATCGATGAAAATCGGGCGGTCCATGTCGGCTTCTGTAAAACCGTATGATTTTGGATCAAGTTCTGGGTGCGGCGTTTGGTTGCGCATGCCCAGCGGATCAAGATCAGCAACAAGATGGCCACGAATTCGATACGCGCGGATGATCATCAATGCGCGGATAGAATCGAGAACCGCGCGTTTGATAGCGTCTTCGCTAACCTCTACCCGTTGTTCGGCGGCTTTGGCTTTTATTTTCGCACCAGCGTCTTTGGACTCAGCCGGTGCGGCCCACATGCCGTCCAACGCGGCTGTCAATTCATCAGTTGGCTGAGGCGGCCAGTCACTGCGCGCCCAACTTGGCCCCTGTGCTTCTTTCTTGATGTTTATCTCATCGTCGCCAAGTTGCTTGAAGAAAGATTGCCATGCTTCATCAACCGCATTCGGATCATTGGCGTAACGCGCGTACATCTGCTCGAGATATTCGGCGTTGTGCCCCTGCATAAAGCTGGAAGCATGAAATTGGTCGTTGGAGGATTGGTCAGTCATTTTGACACCTGTTGGGGGTTAGGACTGTGGTTTGCATTTTGTTGGATCTTATCGCCACGCCGAACAAAAAGCAGAACTTCTTGATCATTCGGGATTAACGACACCTTGCGAAGGGCCATCATGGGATTGCTCCTTCGGCTATGGATTTCTTTGTCAGCCAGTAGATGCTCAGCGGTAATGTGACGGACCAGCTAATGAATTCTGCCACGCGCAAGATCATGGGAGGGTTGGTATCCATGATAACTTCGGGCAAGCCGCCAAATGAGGTTTGCAATTCGGTCGTGGTCGCTGTTTCAACTTGAAAGCCCAAGACCGAAAATCCTGTAAGCGTAAGCGAGCAGGCCCAAAGAACGGCGCCGTGCCATCCAGGGCGACCGATATCGTGCATGCGCCGCCAGAGAACTGCAAACAACGGCAACACGACCAACACCGAAAGGATGTCGCCAAAAATGCCGCCATCGTAGGTGGTTTGGTAGCTGATACCTTGGGTGACTGAGCCGTCTGCTTCGCGGGTCATGGTGATTGAAGTCGTATCCTGAGGCCCGAACAGCATTGAATTCACGATCGTTGCAAGCACAAAGGCCAGAAAAACCGCCAGCACAAATTTCCAAAACTCGGCCCGCGTCGCGCGGCCCGAGAATTGTGCATACTTGCCTAAGCAAGTTCGTGTGGCTTCAACAATCGTCATATCAGATGCCGATATCGTCCTTAGGTTAGCCGATCGCTTCCAGCACAGCTTCGCCAAGTGTCGCCGGGCTGTCTGCCACGATGATACCTGCGCTGCGCATGGCTTCGATCTTGTCTTCTGCGCCGCCTTTGCCACCAGCGACAATCGCGCCAGCGTGACCCATGCGACGGCCGGGAGGGGCGGTGCGGCCAGCGATGAAACCTGCTGTTGGTTTCCAACGGCCTTTCTTGCGCTGATCGGCGAGGAATTCCGCAGCTTCTTCTTCGGCGGAACCGCCGATTTCGCCGATCATGATCATCGAGTGGGTTTCATCATCGTCAAGGAACATGTCCAAAACGTCGATGTGCTCGGTGCCTTTGATCGGGTCGCCACCGATGCCAACAGCTGTCGACTGGCCGAGGCCTATATCTGCAGTCTGCTTCACGGCCTCATACGTCAGCGTACCAGAGCGCGACACAACGCCAACGCTGCCGCGCTTGTGGATGTGGCCGGGCATGATGCCGATTTTACAAGCATCGGGTGTGATCACGCCCGGGCAGTTCGGTCCAATCAAACGGCTTGAGCTGTCCATCAACGCGCGCTGAACGCGCATCATGTCGAGCACAGGAATGCCTTCGGTGATACAAACGATCAGTTCCATTTCCGCGTCAATTGCTTCGAGGATACTGTCCGCCGCGAAGGGAGGAGGCACATAGATCACAGAAGCGTTCGCCTCAGTAACGTGCTTGGCTTCGTGAACCGAGTTAAAGACGGGCAGACCAAGGTGGTCCATGCCGCCTTTGCCGGGGGTCACGCCGCCGACCATTTTGGTGCCATAAGCAATGGCTTGTTCAGAGTGGAAGGTTCCCTGCGAGCCAGTGAAGCCCTGACAGATAACCTTGGTGTTTTCGTCTACGAGGATGGCCATTTTGGCTGTCTCCTTACAAAATAAATTCTTCGATAGCAGCGATTAGTAGGAATGCGAGACCACCGGTTACGAGTATCCAGGATAGAGGCCTGATGACTTTGCGAGCCAGCGGTCTAATGATAGATTGCGCTTCTCTTGCAGCGCTTTTGCCAGTTTCTGAGAGAACTGGGCTCTGATCGATCACTTCTATTCCTTTTGAGCTAGTCATGAAATCTGCAAGGAATACCCAGAGGCGGATTAGAAACCCAAACCCAATTGCTGCAACCGAACCGACAGCGACGTCGCCGATTGGTGGCATTCCCAAGGTATTCCAGAGCGCAGAATTCAAACCTTACCCCTTAACCGCCTTAACGATTTTCTCGGCGCCGTCGCTGAGGTTGTCGGCTGCGATTACATCAAGACCTGAGTTGTTGATGATGTCTTTGCCGGCTTCCACGTTGGTGCCTTCGAGGCGGACAACAAGCGGAACTTGTAGGCCAACCTCTTTGACAGCCGCGACCACGCCTTCGGCGATCACATCACAGCGCATGATGCCGCCGAAGATGTTAACCAGAATGCCTTTGACGTTCGGGTCCGAGGTGATGATTTTGAACGCTTCGGTCACTTTCTCTTTGGTAGCGCCGCCACCTACGTCGAGGAAGTTTGCAGGTTCAGCACCGTAGAGTTTGATGATGTCCATTGTGGCCATCGCCAAACCCGCACCGTTCACCATGCAGCCGATTTCACCGTCCAGAGCGATGTAGTTCAGGTCGTACTTAGACGCCTCAAGCTCTTTTGGGTCTTCTTCGGTGGTGTCGCGCAATTCAGCGATATCGGCGTGGCGGTAGATTGCGTTGCCGTCAAAACCAACCTTAGCGTCGAGAACTTTGATGTCGCCGCTGTCACTGATGATCAGCGGGTTAATCTCAAGCATTTCCATGTCTTTGTCGGTGAATGCTTTGTACAGCTGGCCCATCAGTTTGACGCACTGCTTAACCTGCGCACCGGTCAAACCGAGCGAGAATGCGATGCGGCGGCCGTGGTAAGCTTGGTAGCCAGTGGCCGGATCAACCGAGAAGCTGAGGATCTTTTCAGGGGTCGACGCTGCGACCTCTTCAATGTCCATGCCGCCTTCGGTCGAGCATACGAACGAGATGCGTGATGTCTGACGATCAACAAGCAGTGCTAGGTAAAGTTCACGCTCGATGCCGGAACCGGCCTCGATGTAGATGCGGTTGACCTGTTTGCCGGCTGGGCCGGTCTGGTGGGTGACAAGCGTGCGACCCAGCATTTTCTTGGCTTCCTCGGCAGCTTCTTCAACCGAGTTGGTAAGACGGACACCGCCCTTTTCGCCAGCGTCGGATTCTTTAAACGACCCTTTGCCGCGACCACCCGCGTGGATTTGCGCCTTAACGACCCAAAGAGGCCCGTCGAGTTCGCCTGCTGCGGTTTTGGCATCTTCTGCACGTAGGACCACACGACCATCCGAAACCGGTGCGCCGTAAGTCCGCAGAAGGGCTTTTGCCTGGTACTCATGAATGTTCATGAAACTTTCCCATACTTGCTGCGTTTGCACAGTATTAGACGGGTTTCTGCACTCGCGATAAGAAGTTTTTGATGAAATTGGGATGATAGCGCCAAAAAAGCGACATTTGTGATCACAGGAAGAAAAAGTGTGATCACAAAAAATAAGATCGAGATGGAGGTTGTGTTTGGAAAAGATTCGACCTGTGTTAGATTGCCATGAAATTATGATGAAGAGCAGCAGTATGTCCAATCCAACATGGGGCGTCGTTATGACGGTCCGCGAGCCCGCGCAATTGGTCATAGCGAACGTGCATTATCATTTGGGGCAAGGTGCGTCTGAAGTTCACGTCTTTCTGGATGATCCAAGTGATCCTGTTGGTGGCCATCTTCAAGGGGTGGACGGATGCAGTGTTTATCGCTGCAACGACGATCACTGGACCATTGTAAACAAGGGTCGCCGCCCCGAGCATCAGGCAAGACGGCAGGCACTGAACGCAAACCACGTCTATCAAAAGGGTGCTTTGGACTGGTTGGTGCATTTGGACGCGGATGAATTTTTGTATCAAAAACGCCCTCTGGTCGAAGAACTGATCTATGCCCCACGGACGCCTGGGTATTTGGCATTTCCGGTACGAGAGCGGGCATACTTTGGTAGTGCGCAGGAAAATTTGTTTGATGGCCCATTTCGCGTACCGTTCAAGGGGCGCAATGCGATGTTGGTGCCGCTGTTTGGCGAGTTGGGTCCATTTCTTACGCTGGGCGTTGCTGGGCATGCAGCCGGTAAATCTTGCGTGCCTATGGGGTTTGACTTGCGCATGGGTGCGCACGGGCCAAGGACGAAGAAGGGCAAGAAAATGGCTCCTCTACATTCTACTTCTACGGTATTGTTGCACTTTGACGGGCTAACACCGCTGCACTGGATTTTGAAAATGCTACGTTATGCCGTTGGAAACCCTCAGCGCTTGGTGGGCCCGCACCGGATTGCTCAACTGACATTTATTGAGGAAGCTTGTTCTGGGCTCGGCGAAATCCGCGAATTTCACGACATGCTGAAATCGGTGGACGACGAGCAAAATAGACGCCTGTTGGCACTGGGGTTGTTAGAGGCGCTGCCGTTTGATGTTGGTGATGCAGCCCGGGTCGCAGTCAATTCGGCAGGCTTATCGTTCAGCGCCGACGTGTTCGACAAAGAATTACGGTTGCGCAACGCCGATCTTCTGGATGGTCTTCACGCATAAAAAAAGGCGCGGAATCAACCGCACCCTTTAAAATCTTCGGGGCTGACCCAGATAACTAGTTCAAATACTTCTTAACCCATTGTCTTAGCTGTGATAATTGCACTGACGGGTCACTGTTGTTAAAACGCCACTCACATTCCTTCAAATATAGTCCAAATTGGGCCTTTGGAACACCG
>JAQWQJ010000040.1 GCA_029244725.1 Paracoccaceae bacterium | reverse complement strand
CGCGGACTGCGAGGACGTGTGGAACTGGGCAAATCCGGTGGTGGCAATGCCTTCGGGTACGATGTCGTTCGCAAAACCGATGCCATGGGTGAGCCGATCCGCGGCGACCGCAAAATCAATGAGGCAGAGGCCAGGACGGTGCGCAGGATATATACGCTCTATGCAGAGGGCAAATCGCCGCGGGCCATTGCACATCTGCTCAACGCAGAAGGCGTCAAGGGTCCCAGCAGCAAGACCTGGGGCCCATCTACCATCCACGGGAATAAAGATCGTGGTACTGGCATCCTCAACAACGAACTCTATGTAGGTCGCCTGGTCTGGAATCGCCTGCGCTACATCAAAGATCCTGACAGTGGCAAAAGGGTTTCTCGGCTGAACCCGGTAGAGCTTTTGGTCATTCATGGTATTCCTGATCTGCGCATTGTCCCTCAAGATCTTTGGGAACGCGTCAAGGTTCGCCAAGAGAGCACTGCCCTCGGCAAATCGGCTAAGAACGAAGGCGTTGGATTCTGGGATCGTCGCCGTCCGCGTTATCTGCTGTCCGGCCTGGTCAAATGCGCAGAATGTGGCAGCGGCTACGTAAAGATCAGCCAGAGCCATTTCGGCTGCGCCAGTGCGCGGAATAAGGGGACCTGCGACAACCGCAAGGCAGTCAGACGCGACCTTCTGGAAGAGACAGTCTTGCGCGGCCTTCAAGACCGCCTCATGACAGAAGAGCACCTAGACCACTTCTGCAAGGAATATACCAAAGAGTATAATGCCAGCCGCACTTCCGCTCGCGCAGATCATGACCAACGGGTCACTCGGCTATCGCGTATCTCGCAAGATCTGGACCGTCTAGTCGATGCTCTAATCGACGGCGTACCCGCCGATCGGGTCAAGACCCGCATGCAGGCGCTTGAGGCGGAAAAAAGCGAGCTGGAATCGATGATTGAGGCGGAGCCTGCGGAGGCGCCCACCTTCCTTCATCCCTCCATGAGCGATGTGTACAAAAACTCTGTGATGAACCTACGACAGGCACTTTCAACGCAGGACGGCCAAACGGACGCTACGGGTCTGGTGCGCAGCCTGATCGATCGGATTGTCGTACATCCGCCACAGACCGACGGCAGCGACGTCCTGATCGACATTGAAGGCGATCTGGCTGGCATCCTAAGTGTCTGTGACAAAAGCAAAAAGGCCGCCGAGCTTTCGCCAAACGACCTAGTGCAAATAAAGTTGGTTGCGGGAGTAGGATTTGAACCTACGACCTTCAGGGTAGGTAGAAGTTTAATGAAATCAATAGGTTAGATAGGGGTGTAGTGGCTAAACTCATAACTAAGGTAAAAGTTGAACTATAGTTAAGTTGTTGACGGATGACTGTGGCACTATAGTACATGACGCTATCGCAGTGAAAAGAATGTGATGCAGGGTGGCTTTGAGGTAGATTAGGCACTGACATTAATTGAACTTATTAATAGGTAAGAATATGACCAAAACAGTAAACCATTTAAAAAATCATAGGCCTCTA
Organism: Paracoccaceae bacterium; assembly: GCA_029244725.1. Taxonomy (GTDB): domain Bacteria; phylum Pseudomonadota; class Alphaproteobacteria; order Rhodobacterales; family Rhodobacteraceae; genus JASMHC01. Next base: position 15,428 of record JAQWQJ010000040.1, on the reverse strand, counting down.
TATTTTGCTATAGGATTTACTTTAGTATTTGTCTTGTACATATCACTTGTTCTAGTTCCCTTCAGTAGCTGTTATAGGCTATATGTTGGATCAAATTCACTAGGCCTTTCTATTTATAATATAGAAATGGTTCAAAGTTTTTTTCAGGCAAGGGACCAGGCTCAGCTTTTTTGCTATAGTCAATTCCTTCAATTGTGGGACGTAATCTTTGCCGTATTTTCTACTGCGATGTTTGGCTCTTGGATTGTATATTTTTTTAAAAACAAGCGTCTATTATTGGTAGCCCCGACTGTTCTTGGTATGATCGCCGATTGGTCTGAGAATTTTCTTGAATTATTGATGTTAAAAACCTATTCAAATTCAGGTGCAATATCTGAAACATTGGTTTCATTAGGTTCCGGACTCAACATATTTAAATTGACAATGGCAGGTCTGACTTATTTGATCATCTTTGTTGGAATAATACTTCTAATAAAAACATTTATAACAAGACCTAAGCGAGTTTAAAAAACTAATTTAACCAGCCTCATATCTATGCAAAACATACTCTTGCTTCCGCCACTCACCATTGGCTGACTGTCCCGATTTAACGGGTAGGCACTCTATGATTTCACCCCTGATTTCCATTAGTAAGTTTGCTCCGTTTGTTAGTTTTCAGAATTCTATATTGGACTGAGTCAAGGCTCTTCATTGTCTTTCGTATCGTCCACTTCTCGGTGACTACGATGAGCAACAAACCCTCTCTTAGCAAACAACCCTATTTGGACCCATAAGTGCTGACGTCAGACACTGGATAGGTTCCTAGTCCTTAACACCAATGATCCAACAGTCACTCTGACCCACATTGGATACTTACCCTCGGCAATGAATGTCCTGAAGCTCTTCATTTGCTCCTATCCCTAATGATCGTGACTGATATTGCATGATGCTTTGATAGAGTATCGATAGCCTTCTTGGCTGCATTGGCACTCGGCTTATCAAGCACTTCATGGATCGTTATCTCTGGTTGTCTGAGCCTTAAGATTGCTTGAGATAGCTGGTACTTGGTCTTTGGTGCTTGAGTTGAACTGATCATAGCAATGAACCAGCTAACTGATTGCTGGCTTTAATATATGCTAGCTCTGAGCGACAATAGCTTTCTAGCTGGGTGTTAATGATAGCTGTTCGGCTAATGTGCTTGTGTTTGGCAATAAGGTCTAATTGGTCCTTAAGCCTGATTGGAATGTTAAAGTTTATTAGCTGGTAATGCATTGGTTAGCTCCTTATGTGGGGATGGGCTTGATGGCCTAATGGTCTGTTAATAATCAATAATACTTTTAGTATATTTCCGTTTGGCAATAGTAATAATTAAAGGACCACTGAGCGCAGTAATCCCCTTATGGAAGGTTATAGAAACTGATTAGGGTGGCTAAGGAGACTGTGCTCAGCGAAGCTCAAAGCAAGTGGAATTCACCCAATCAACCGAGGAAGTCAGATCGCTCTTCGTCCTCTTCTTTAAACAGTAATCAATCCAACCATTCTCTCGAGAGAGTTCAGTTGGCTTTTCAAAATGTATTTCGTTGTATCCAAATTTGGTCTTCTGCCAGCACAACTTCACCATATGCATGAAGAAGTGCAGCTCAATGTCTCTTGGCTGCTCAATAACGAGGTGTAGGTGATGTCTATGAGTTGCATCACTCTCACGCACAACAAACATGGCAAGCTGCCTTCCATGGCGCTTATATGCGTTCTTATACAGCTTTGAATTGATTAGATTGCGGAAGTGACGAAGATTCTGCTCCGAAGCCAAGTCATCAATCTTCTGACCATTCACAAGCTGCTTCTCTGTCAACGTTAGGTTGACTGGGTTCGGCACTGAGTGCTGAGCATAAAATTCTTTGATATAGCTTTGGATACTCAAGACAGACCTCTGGTGTTGTTTTGAGTATTTATAACGGAAAGACCTTATCTTTATGGGTTTTGCGAAAATAAATGTAATTTTTTAACGAGCTTTTATACCTCAGAATTGGCTCGCATTCACTGTTCCTGTGAACCTTAGGGCGTTGAGTGATGAGGGCCAAAAAAGGCATCTGAGGCAGTCAAATCACTTTAAAATCTCGCCGTTTAAACCGCTCGTGTAAATTTACGTGGTAAGGACCGCCGAAGCAGTCCTTTTTTTATTGAGTGAAGCGCTTTCGGATTGATGAACTTCTTTCCTCGATAAGGGGATCCAGTTCGCCAACCCTTACAATATCAATGAGGTGATCGATGGTTTTTCGAAGTTGATCTTCGTCCTTGCAAACAATTGCTGTTTTGCCTTCCTCGAACTCTAAGGGTTTCTTGGCGTATCGAGCTTCTAGACGATACGAACCATCTTCACCTTGCCAGAACCACATTCGAGGCGACCAATGGCCATTGGTGTGAAGGTCAATCTCTTTAATCTGGTTTCTCAAACCATTTATGAGGCGATTGCGCTTGGTAGCTATCGAATTAGATTGGGGTTTGCCGTCAGAACTAACTAAATTGAGTTTCATAGTTGCCATCATATCCTCCGATTAAGATGACCCCGGGGTCCCTCTCAAAAAACCAATCGACAACAGAAAAGTTCCAATGGATTATTCAAACGGATACGAGATGCCATCACCATCATCAGACGGACGCTGGTTGGTTGAATGTTTGATATTGTCCATGACGTCTTTGGTCATGATGTGACCATAGAACTTCTCAATCATTTCTACAGACGTCCCCATCTGCTTTGACAACACATAGGGGTTAATATTCCCCTTTAGGCGCTGTGTCCCATAGAAGTGCCTCAGAGAATAAATCGTACGGTTCATCCCACCCTTCTCAACAGGGACTCCACAGAATTTCAGCATGTTATTGAAGGACGTTTTGAATGATGTGTAAGGGCCACCCGTTTTCCCACTGATAAACACATGCTCCGTTGGATCGGGAGGACGACCCAGCTCGGACGTTCTCAGGTCGTAAAGGCGTTTCAGATAAGTATCAGAATACGGGTTAAGGGCCACATCACGCTCTCCAGTCTTGCCAGATACTCTGAGGATAAAGTGTTTACCCTTATCTGACGTGATCGATGATACGTCCTCCCATCTAAGGATCCTCATTTCACCAACACGGACCCCACTATTGCTCATCAACAGGACGTATTGTTGGAGCAGGAACCTTTCACGCCAGTGACCATTATCGATGCCTTCAGAAACCCAAGACCTCATCCCCTTCGTGATCTTCTTCCATTCCGCCAGAGTGAACGTCGGTCGTCGGTTTATGCCATTAGTTTTTAACTTTGGGATATGTAGAAGCTCTTTGACGTAACCACGCTGATAACCAAATTTGAAGATTGCCATGATGGCTGACCGTTCACGGTTCAACGTATCATCAGACGGCTTGCGACGCTTGTAATTTACCTTCCTCCAGTCCCAGTACTGGTAGAAATCTTGTGTTGTGATCCTATCAAAGACCATCGATCCGAAGTAATCGAGAGAATATAGACCGGCATATTCAACGGTCCGATCAGCCTTTGCTTTGTCGTCGTAAGTGTTCAGCTTGCTCTGCTTCCATTCATCGAAGACTTTCCTATAGGTTCGACCGTCAAGGTTTCCGCCACTCTTCAAATGGAATGCTATTTCTTCGTGAGTCTTGAACGCTTCTGATACTGCTTGGGATCGATCTTTGGTTCTCAATGACCGAACTCGAAACTTATAGTTTCCATCACTCTCCAAGACTTTTAGTCGAACGTAGTAATTCGATGCTTCGTCTCGTTTGTAGATGACGACTTGTCCGTCACCTCGAAGATCCTCGTAAGAATTATTGTCGCTATTTGCCAAAAAACTCACCCAAGCCAACTTTTTCAAAGCTTATCATAGATCGAAGTGTGACAGCACCAGATTTTGTAAACAGATTGTAAATTAGATTTTGGTGGTTTTTGTCAAATCCGTTTACAACATGTTGTTGTAACTACCCATAAATAGCACAATATTTGGTGACCCCGGCAGGATTCGAACCTGCAACCTGCCCCTTAGGAGGGGGCTGCTCTATCCAGTTGAGCCACGGAGTCAATTTTTTGACGTAGTTTATCGAATACTTAAATCAGCCATTTACTATCGGTGGCATCGGAGATTGCAATTTGTCACAGTCCGTTCTCTGACCGTGTTTTGCCTTTTGTGTCAGGCGCGGTCAACACTCTTGGTCGCGGTAGGTTTCTTTTAAAATGTGCGAATAAATATCCAACCGGGATATTTCAATTGGGCGAACGAGACTTGGCTAACAGCAAAAAATCAGGCTAATTAGGAACAACGCTAAAGTATTAGGATGCATAGAGTGACAAAGCCCAAGCAACGCCCCCTTACTCTCCGCGAAGTGTCTGAAGCTTCAGGTGTTTCCGAAATGACTGTAAGCCGTGTTCTGCGAAATCGGGGCGATGTTTCTGACAGCACGCGTACTCGGGTTCTGGCCGCCGCGAAAGAGCTTGGCTATGTGCCCAACAAAATTGCCGGTGCACTTGCGAGCCAGCGCGTGAACCTGGTCGGTGTGATTATTCCTTCTTTGTCTAACATGGTGTTTCCTGAAGTTATGACCGGCATCAGTGAAGAACTTGAGGGCACTGAGCTTCAGCCCGTCGTTGGGGTGACAGACTATCTTCCTGAAAAAGAGGAAAGAGTTCTATACGAGATGCTTAGCTGGCGGCCGTCTGGTGTGATTATCGCGGGATTAGAGCATTCTGAAGCTGCGCGCGCTATGTTGAATTCGGCAGGCATTCCCGTAGTCGAAATTATGGATACCGATGGTACGCCAATTGATGCAATGGTTGGCATCAGTCACCGCCGCGCAGGGCGCGTCATGGCTGAGGCTATCGTGAAAGCTGGCTTTCGCAAAATCGGGTTTCTTGGCACTAAAATGCCTCTCGATCACCGTGCCCGCAAACGCTTTGAAGGGTTTACGCAGTCTCTCGCAAAATCTGGCATCGAAATCGCGGATCAGGAGTTCTACTCGGGCGGGTCCGCTCTGGCCAAAGGGCGCGAGATGACAGAGGCGATGCTAAAACGTTCGCCTGACATTGATTTTCTCTACTTTTCAAACGATATGATCGGCGCAGGCGGTCTACTTTATTTGCTGGAAGCTGGTTTCGACATTCCCAATCAGATCGGGCTTGCGGGATTTAATGGCGTCGAATTGCTTGACGGATTACCAAGAAAGCTTGCGACAATGGATGCCTGTCGTATCGAAATTGGTCGCAAAGCCGCGCAAATTATCGCGAACCGTCACGATGATGAGGTCGAAGATATCGAAAGTATCGTTGAGCTTAGCCCAATCATTGAATTTGGCGATACGCTAAAGCGTTAGTGTCTGTTCAAGGCGTTTCGTAGCAATCCAACTCAGAATTAGCATTACTGTTGCTGTTGCAAGACAGAGGCTAAGACCGCCAATTTGATAACTAATCCCAGACAGCAACGTTCCAACTAAGCGGCCTGTCGCGTTCGCCATGTAGTAAAACCCGACGTCCATCGTCACCCTTTGACCCGTTGTAAACGCGAGGATCAGGAACGAGTGGAGGGATGAGTTGATCGCAAACACAGCTCCAAACGCAAAAAGACCCGCCACTAGAATTGCTGATAGTATTGAGCTGGGGTTGGTCATGAGCACGGAAAAAAGCGTCACTATTACTAGAGGAATGATCAAAACTCTGACCCAACCTTCAGCTTTAGAGACGAAAAAGGGGGTGCCTTGGTGTTTTGATTTGAACAAGGCTGGGGCCTTTGCTTGGACAGCGCCATATAATATTGTCCAAAAAGCCATAAACGCACCGATTGAGAAAAACGCTATCCGGTCGCTGGCGTCGGTTCCATCCGATAAAGCTGTGTAAAAATAGATCGGAACGCCCACAACGAACCAAACGTCCCTGGCACCAATTAGGAAGATCCGCGCGACGCTCAGACGATTGACCTGAGGGCTAGTCGAGAAAACTTCCGCGAACCTCGTACCCTTGATGCCGCTTGGCAGCCCTTTTGGCATACGAAGGATTGTTGAGGCCAATACTGCCGTCAACATGGCTGCCAATCCCAAAACAGAAGGCACGAACCCGAATAATCCCAGTGAAGCTGCGCCTATTAAGCATCCAAGTCCCTTGATCGCGTTTTTGGCGCCTGTCAAAACGGCAACCCATTTGAACAGCGACGAATTCTCATCGGGCGCAAGCAATTTGACCGCGCTTTTTGAACTCATTTTTGTGAGATCTTTGGCGATGCCAGATAAACCTTGAATGCACATCGCATATATGACCGAGGTCGTGATGCCCCACTCAGCGTTCAGTTGGGAAAGGCCCAAAAGGGCAATAATCTGCAGGAATAGACCCGCATTTAGTGTCAAAACCAGCCCAAATCGCGCGGCCACCCAGCCTGCGGTTAGGTTCGTCACAATGCCCGCAATTTCGTAGAGGACGAACAAATACGCCAATTGAATTGGCGAAAATCCCAGAATATGGAAATGTAGCAGAACTAAAATGCGCAACGCGCCGTCCGTCAGCATAAAAGCCCAATAGGCCGCCGTGACGACCATATAAGCAGGCAAATTCTGGCTCTTGTTTGTCACAAAGAGTTTCCGACCATCATCGCGACATCGACGAGGCGATGCGCGTAACCCCATTCGTTGTCGTACCACACATAGATTTTGGCCTGTGTCCCGTTAATCACCATCGTCGAGAGCGCATCAACGATGCCGCTTCGGGGATCATTGACGTAATCTGTGGAAACTAAAGGCCGCTCCTCGTATCCCAAAATACCCTTCAATTCACCCTCAGATGCGGCTCTAAAAAGGGAATTCAGCTCCTCAGCCGTGGTTTCTCGGTTCAATTCAAACACGCAGTCAGTCAATGACGCGTTCAGCAAGGGCACTCGTACAGCGTGGCCATTCAACTTACCTTTGAGTTCAGGGTAAATCAGGGTAATCGCCGTCGCAGATCCCGTCGTCGTTGGGATTAAATTGCTAAGCGCAGATCGCGCGCGCCGAAGGTCCTTGGCTGGTTTGTCCACAATAGTCTGTGTATTGGTCACGTCGTGAATCGTCGTGATCGACCCGTGCTTTATCCCGATATTTTCCTGCAAAACCTTCACGACGGGCGCAAAACAGTTGGTCGTACAGCTGGCGGCCGTGACAATGCGATGCTCTTTGGGATTATATGTGTCACTGTTTACGCCAAACACAATGTTTGCTGCGTTCCCGTCTTTCACTGGTGCGGAGACCACAACCTTTTTCACACCAGCGTCGAAATAGGGTTGAAGAGCTGCCTCAGTCTTAAAGAATCCGGTGCAATCAATTACGACATCGATGCCATTTAGGGGCAAATCCTCGATATTAGAGACTGAAAGTACGGCAATCTTGGCCCCGTTTATTGAGATGCTTTCACTGTCGGCGGAAATATCAGCATCCCAACGACCGTGAACCGAGTCAAATTCCAACAAATGCGCATGCATCTGCGGATCGCCAATTTTGTCATTCACAAAGGCAATTTCGGCACCCCGTTCCAACAACGGTTTTAGCGCCAATTTGCCCATTCGACCCAATCCATTTACCGCGTACACTGTCATCTCTCTAAATCCGTCGTAATTTACTGTCTGTTTTCTGCGGGCATCGCACCGCAATCGCACCTTAGCCTAAGGCAATTATCGCTAGAAAGGTCGTTTCAGAGACTGAATTCTACAACATCTCAATCCTAGGACACCCACATGGAACAAATATTCTGTAAGTCGTTCGACGGCAATGTGACATTGATCCTAAGAGTAGAAATTTGTGAATACGTGCGTTCGACAATTGATCGGGCACTCTTTAGAGTCGCTATCAGAAATTAATCCGAATTTGGATTCGCACGGTATAAATTCAGGATCTCATGGCCCTTCTTTGCAAAGGTACTCAAGTTCTCGTGGATCCCGATGGCACCTGTCGTCGGGTCGAGCAACTTGAAATCGGTGACAAGGTTTTTGACCCATTAGCTCAGACACTGAACCCCGTGACCAATATCGTGCCTTGGATTGCAGGAACTGATCCGTCGACCGCGCCGGTGATTATTCCAAAACATGCGATCAATTCCTCGCAACCGAACGAAGATTTTATCGCCCCACAAACGCTAGAAGTATTTGTGGCCCGAATTCCAAAGGGCCAAAAAGTTCCGGTCGCAAAACGCATTCTTGCACGTGGCTTGGTTGACGAAGGCATTGCCAGCATCGCCGAGCAACTCAGTGGTTTGCAATGCTATCTTGTTCTGACCGAAAAAGCAGGCTTGATGATGACCAACGGTGTTTTATCCGTCGGCAAGTCAGTGCCACAACAAAAGAGCGCCTAGATTAATGCTCTGATCTGCGACGAGGTGTGATTGAATTCTTCACACAACGTCTCTATTCCCGTCGAAACGGAATGTGCTGAAAGGAAGCTTGTTGTGGCCAACCATTTGTATCAAGGCGATTTGCCAGACGATCTGGATCTTGGACCAGTTGTTGCAATTGATTGCGAAACTATGGGTCTCAATCCGCACCGGGATCGCTTGTGCTTGATCCAAATGTCATCGGGCGATGGACACACGCATTTAGTTCAGGTGGCGAAGGGCCAAACCTCGGCGCCAAATCTTGCGCGGATGTTGGAAGACCCAAATGTGCTTAAGCTGTTCCACTTTGGCCGGTTCGATATCGCAGCCATGTATAACGCGTTCGGCGCACTGACTGCCCCTGTTTACTGCACCAAGATCGCCAGTAAATTGGTTCGGACGTATACTGACCGCCATGGGTTGAAGAACCTGCTTCAAGAGCTGCTGAACGTCGACATCTCAAAGCATCAACAGATGAGCGATTGGGGTGCCGAAAGCCTTACCGACGCGCAGCTTGATTACGCTGCCAGTGATGTTCTTTATCTACATAAGCTTCGCGATGTTCTGAATGGTCGCCTGGCGCGCGAAGGCCGCACTGAAATGGCCCAAGCTTGTTTCGATTTTTTGCCTACGCGCGCAAAACTTGATCTCGCTGGCTGGCCTGAGATTGACATCTTTGCGCATTGACCCGCCCACATTTGGCGTAGGGCTTGGTCGACCAGAAAACATCAGCTAATCTGAACGCAACACTAAACAAGGCGCATCAGACACCAATGGCCCAAAGTTTTGCCAGCTATTCGCGCGTTGTAGCGTGGTTGAAAATCCTTTTACCGCTGTCTGCGCTAGCATTGCTTTCGACCCTATTTTTGTTCTCAAAAAGCATCGATCCCGAACAATCAATCCCGTTTGCTGACGTCGACGTGAAACAGCTAGCCAAAGAGCCGCGCATCACAGCGCCCGAGTTTTCGGGGATGACTGCTGATGGCGCTGCAATCACGATTTCGGCCAGTAGCGCTAAAACAGATCCCACGAAACTTGACGATGCTACAATTGATCGGCTGACGGCGAATTTTCAAACCCCCGACGGCGCAGAAGTCATTGCCCAGGCCGATCAAGGGGCCATCGAAGATGCCCGTATCGCGCGGCTAGAAGGCGACGTGCATATCGAAACATCGAGTGGTTATCGAATTTCAACTGATGAACTGGTATCAGATTTGGACAAAACATTAATCACCTCAGACGGACCGGTTGTTGCAACAGGTCCTTTGGGTCAGATTGAGGCCGGAAAGATGGTTGTGAATTTGGAAAACCAAACGGGAACTTCGATGCTTGTTTTCAAGAACGGCATCAAAGTGTTATATGAACCTACAAACCAATAATGAGGCATGCAGTGAGTGTTCTAAGAAATTTATTAGTAGTCGTGTTTGTCTCATTGGCTGGCATCACACTAGCCCAAGGTACGCAGCTTTCGTTTGGGCCATTGGCACAGGACACGGACGCCCCGATTGAAATTGAAGCGGACGAGTTGGCCATATCTCAGGCCGACAATTCGGCGACTTTCACTGGGAACGTTGTGATCAAACAAGGCGAGATGTCATTGGCGGCGCCGCTGGTAACGGTCGTCTATAACCCTGAAACTTCAGACATCGACTTACTTGTGGCTACCGGCGGAGTGACGCTGGTGTCGGGAAATGAAGCCGCGGAAGCTGAAACCGCTGAATATTCTGTCATCACAGGTGTCATCATCATGCGCGGCGACGTGTTGCTGGCGCAGGGGCTTTCCAGTCTCGCCGCTGAGGAAATGACAGTGAACCTTTCAGACGGCAGCGCCCTTCTTTCAGGTCGCGTCCGCACAATCCTTCGGCCTCAGGGCAGCAATTAATGAGCGTATCGCGCCCCGAACTTAAGGTTACCCAAGGCACCTCGGGGCTGCGCATCGAAAACCTGCGCAAAAGTTACCGCAAGAAAGTGGTTATTCGGGATGTCTCGATGAAGCTGGATCGCGGCGAGGTTGTTGCCCTTTTGGGACCAAATGGATCGGGCAAGACGACTTGTTTTTACACCATCGCAGGCTTGGTCACCCCAGAGGGTGGTCATGTCATGGTCGACGGTACAGACGTAACCCAGCTTCCGATGTATCGACGTGGACGTATGGGTATTGGCTATCTGCCACAAGAAATGTCGATATTTCGGGGCATGAAGGTCGAGGACAACATTGCGGCCATTCTCGAGATATCCATCAAGGACCGGCACAAGCGGCGTGAACGGCTTGAAGAATTGCTTTCCGAATTCTCTATCGAGCACTTGCGCCGCGCTCCGTCTTTGGCGCTATCGGGCGGTGAACGTCGCCGCGTTGAGATCGCTCGGTGCTTGGCCGCGAATCCAAAATACCTGCTGCTAGATGAACCCTTTGCTGGCGTTGATCCGATATCGGTGGGCGATATTCGCCATCTTGTTGCCGATCTCAGCAATCGAGGAATTGGCGTGCTGATTACTGACCACAATGTTCGCGAGACACTCGAAATCGTGGATCGCGCCTATATCTTGCACGACGGCACCGTCATGATGAGCGGTTCGCCGGATGAAGTCGTGAACGACGACAATGTTCGCCGTGTTTATCTGGGTCACGACTTTAAAATTTCGTAGGCGGAAACTCTCTCTTTCACGTGATGTTGTTCTGGGTCATTGACTCTCGCCGATAAATCGCGCCCAATTGTCTTATGGTTGTTCAATGTATCCCTTTGATCCATTGGGCCCCGCGCATCTCGCCGGGCAGCAAATTAGGCAAGGCAACAGCCATTTTTCCGAAAAAAACAAAGCAGAGCGGTCGGGTCATTCCGTCCGATAAGAATCTGCTAAATTCCTAACGAAAGGGAACATACATGTGCTACCAAATCAGCGGGAAACAAATTGATATCGGCTCTTCACTTCAGACTTACGTCCAAAACGAATTGAATGCGATCATTCAAAAATACGCCGATCGCCCGACTGACGCGAATGTCATTTTTTCAAAAAGCGGGGCTGAATTTGTCTGCGAGGCAACGGTCCATCTTTCCACGGGCCTTACGGCATCTGCCAAAGGTCACGCCCACGAAATCCACGCTGCCTTCGATAGTACCGCTGAGAAAATGGAAAAACAGCTCAGGCGTTATAAACGACGGCTAAAAGACCATCATCAAGAAAGAAGCGAACCCGTTGAACATTTCGGAGCTTCGTCATATATCCTCGCGGCAGATCAGGAATCAGACGATTCGGAGCCCGAATCCTTGCAACCAATGATCGTCGCAGAGATGGAAACACGTATTCAATCTCTGTCTGTCGGTGAAGCGGTTATGCAGATGGAAATTGCGGGCGTTCCGGTTCTAGTATTTCGAAATGAGGGAAGCAGTGGACTAAACGTCGTATATCGTCGCGAAGACGGGAATATCGGTTGGATTGACCCCGAAAACACGGCCTGATAGGGCACTGGTTCCAAATCAAGGTTACTACAATGCAGTTGTCTGAAATTTTGCGGGCAGACGCCGTTAAGGTTGTTACTTCAACGACCAGTAAGAAGCGGTTGTTTCAGGAATTGGGTGAGGTTGCGGCCTTGGCCTATGGCTTGAAGGCTGACCACGCGGTCGAATCGCTGATCGAACGCGAAAACCTTGGACCAACAGGCGTGGGGCACGGCGTTGCATTGCCCCATGCACGTTTAGACAATCTTGAGAAGTTGGTTGGTGTTTTCATGATGCTAGAGCGTCCAGTGGACTTCTCAGCGCCAGATCGCGAGCCCGTGGATATTGTATTCTCGCTATTTGCCCCAACGGACGCAGGTGTCGAGCATTTGAAAGCGCTGGCTTTGATTTCACGGACACTAAAGGACCAAAGTATTCGCGCTAAATTGCGGGCTAATGACGATCCGTCTGCGCTTTACGCAATCCTAACCGAATCGCAGACGTCAAAAGCGGCTTAATCTTCGCGCCAGCGGTCAAATCCGAAAATCATGTAGTCTTTTGAATAGGTCGCTTGCGCTGCCTTTTCGAGGTCGTTGTCATAGATATCGGCAAGACAATATTTGCCAATGGGTTCTTCAGCTCCAAGGTAACCCGCGTTCTCAATCCCGACTTTGGCGGCCAGCCACGAAAGCTCGTCTTTGGCGTCTTGTTCACGAATGACAATGTCTGGCAGAGAAAACGTGCCGAACCCTTGAATGATTTGGGCCTGACTTGCCCAATGTGCATCGATACGAACGCTGGTTTGTCCGGCTAGGTTTTTTTGCAGCCATTTTAGGAACCCAAGAAACGCCTGCTTATGCTCATCTTGATCATAGGCAAGATCATAGGGCGTGTCCGGGATGTTCAATTTATACCGCTTGCGGAGTGTGCGTCTGATTTTCGGAAAGGCGCCGTCTTCTTCTAAGATATCACGGCAGAAAACATCATGCGCACGTTCAAGGGGGTGTCGAACCATCGTAAAACTGCGATGGCCTTTGTTGCCGCGCTTCCACTGCCGCAGAGATTTCTGGCTGAATTGGCCTATCAATCCTGATCGATCTTCGCCCAACTTACTGAGCCACTTTTTAACAGGGTCGGTCGGTCCGCCTTTTATCGGCATGTAAAGCAGCGGTGCGCCCTGAGCAGCCACAAAGTCAGGGACGTTTGCCCCCCTACGAGGCTCAAAATTGGGCGTGCGCGACAGGTTAAACCGGTCAAGTCTCGATAGCGCATTGGTCATGCTGTCAAAGTTTTGGACTTTGTCCTCTATCGGCTCTGGGTTCTGCTTCTTCAGCTCTTTGCTTATGCCTTCCAGTTCCTCGTCAACGCCCAAGAACTTGGCAATGCCGTTCATAATCTCAACGTCCTGCATGTCTTCGTAGCTGATGTAGAACGCCGTTTGTCCGGTCTTTTGCAGCGTATTTAGGATGCGGATTTGAAACTGCTGAAGCGCTGTCAGATGCTCGATGAATTCGTCTTCATCAAACACCGCAAGACTGTCCTTGCGGTTCTTACCGTCTGTCAGTTTCCACTGCCCTGTTGCCCGCGCGATTTTCCAAGAGACATAGCTGTCAGCAGGGTTGCGGGTCAGAATAATCTTAGCACACCTAGGGTCGTCCAGAATATCGTCGATCACTCGCTGATCGTGATCATGGAAGAACCGAAATCCGCCTAAACCCTCAGAATAGTCCTTGATAGTGGTCAGCAATCGCTGCGGATCGTCCTCACGCATATCCAGCGTCAACCCAAGGATTTCGGACCGGTTCGGATACCCAATGAGCGACGGATTAAAAGCCTCGCCATGGCAGTTGATGCCTTCAAAATTGTTGAGGTTGGCCTCAACAAAATTGCTGCCTGTGCGCATCTCTGCAAACAACACGAAATAGTCGAATTTACCTGCCATCGTCAGCGCACCAAATAGGGTTTACGGGGGGCGGGCTTAGCAGGTGCACCGCCAATTTCAACCGGGAAGTCACCCATCAGATAGGGATGCATCCCTTGGTTTTTGAGGTTTTGAAGGAATTGACCAAAGCCCGTTAGATCTACCATTCTTGGAAGTTCAGTTAAACGATGCGAATCCCTGTGACCAATCTCATCAATGATTGTTTGCAACGGTTCGCTTGGGGCTTCGATAAATTCGGCCATCGTCCAAATACGGATGCGCGCCTTTGAATAGACCGAGCGGATCGCTACGATATAGTCATTCTCAATCTTTTGCAGCAACGCTGCCTCGTCTCGAATTTCGGCGAAGTTCCGATTTTCCTTAAACAATGGAATGGCCCACGCACCGGAAATGACGGAAATTTGCGCATTCACATCCTTTGTGACGTGCCAACTGATTTCCTGATTGTCTTTCGGGCCAAACTGAAAGCACTGACGCTCGCCGCGCGTGTTCCAAATCAAGTTGTTTAGGAATGAATGCGGGCGATGATCACGTAACGCGGCGCTATCTGTCAGGCCACCAGCAAGCAGCTTTTGGTTCTCGGCAAACTCAACGCGATCTTTGGCAAACAGGTGGCCATGCACCCGTGCGTTGGTCATGCGTGCCAGCCACGGTTCAAAATCCTCAAACAATTCTGAAAAGCCCTGAAATACCGAATAAGGGCCGGCGCTAAGGCCGTTTTCAAAACCTTCTTTTGGATACCGGCTCTGCATAATCAAGCCATCACGGCCACGCGTTCGCCGTTCAACCGCCTTTGAGAATATCCGGTCGATCTTTTCAGGGCTCGGGTCCGTAGTTCGCCGCGCGCCCTCAACCGATGATAGAAACGAATCGTACAACCGGTCGGCAAAGGGCCAAATTTTTCGCGCGACGAAGCAGCTGCAAATGGTCGTTGTAAAAGATGTGCGGTTTGCCCTGATAGTCGAACTTAGACAACGTAAGAGAGCGACTCTCGATCTCTAACGAATACTGCCGAGCCATCGTTTGAAAATAGCTTTCGTCCGGAATCCAAACGCGCTGGAAATACCGATCATACGTTTCGCGATCTGGGTCCTCAAGAATCGCAGACAGGGTTTGACGTGTCAGGCACCACCACTGGCTTCCCATATGGGGCACCAAACCGTTTGGTATTTTGCGCTTAAATCTAAACCGTCGCTGCAAACGCACATAGGCATCAAAAAGAACCCGCCGCTTTTTCCACGCAAAAGGGAACCGCAACGTAAAGCGTTCATAGTCCAGCCCACCGACGGTCCAAGGAACATCTGCCGTCGTCGCGCTTTCGATGAAATCCACGCGTTGGCGCGCATCAAGATAATCGCGAAGCTCTTGAACGGGACGCAGAGGCAAGCAGGATCCAGAGGCGAGATACACATGACTGATCTCTGGGTGTTGATGCAGAATTTGCTCAGAAGCGGCCTGAGACGCTGCTACCAGGCCCCATGTACCCCATTCACAGCGAAATCGTTTCGAGAATGAAACGTTTGGCAGGTCAGACAGGTTTTGACGAAGGCGATTAAAGTTTTCGGGGCTGACCCAGATAACGCGAAAAAGGTGTTATCATGGGAAGCATGCGGAAGAGTCGCTTAAGTAAGTATAAACAGGGTCGCCTGGTCGAGCATTTTGTTGCCGGAACCACGGCTCGAACTGCGGCCAGTTTATG
>JAQWQJ010000036.1 GCA_029244725.1 Paracoccaceae bacterium | reverse complement strand
TCTGGGGTCTGGCATCTTGATGAAGTATTTGTCCGCATTGGGGGCAAGCGGACTTATCTGTGGCGAGCCGTAGACGATGAAGGAGAGGTTCTTGAGGTCCTGGCCCAATCACGCCGAAACAAACGTGCGGCCCTTAAACTTATGCGATAACTTCTGAAAAAACTGGGATACGTTCCAGATAAGATTGTCACCGATAAGCTGGGTTCATATTTCGCGGCGCTTCGAGAACTTGGCCTGGAGCACCTTCATATCACAGGAGGTCGATTGAACAATCGGGCCGAAGTTTCACATCAACCGACGCGCCGACGAGAACGCCGAATGGAAAGGTTCAAATCGCCCGGATCAATGCAACGGTTTCTGTCAGCCCACGATGCCGTCTACAATCATTTCAATTTGCAACGCCATCTGAACTCTCGCCAAACTCTCCGTCAAACGCGCGCCTCAGCATATGTGGCGTGGAACGAAATCGTTTCTGCATAAATGTGGGAACTTGCCACTTTGGCGGTCCGCTTAAGTTAACGTGTCAATGTCATCGAAAGACTGTCGAGCGATCTACGTCAACGCCGCGTTCGCCCAGAAGATCTACGACATCCTGGTAAGAAAGCGGATATCGTAGATACATGCGCACAGCAGACAAAATGATCAATGCTGGAAAACGATGACGCTTGAATGGTTGTTTTCTATGCATTTCTGCCCCCTGACCTGCAACAAAGTAACGCTTCACAAGTTAATGCAACAGTCCCCGTTTTATATATTGAGTGGGTTTATCATAGGTTCAAAGCGTACCTCCGTCTCGTACTGTTTAAGGTTTTTCAACTGGTGGAGTTCAGCTGCACCTTTAATCCTTCTTTTTCTTACCTAGGCTCTCATCGAACGACACGCCCATTTGATCGCCTATTTTCTGTAACAACGGATACTGTACTGCCATCTCCATTATTGAGTCCATGGCCGTGGTAACCGGTGATTGCGGCGCAGCATCACCCCCTGATCCGCCACCCAGCCCAGTCACGTGATTAACGTTGATCGAGTTTATCTTCTCGGCCGGTTTAACCATTTCGGCAACGATTTTCGGCATGGCATCCAGGCGGGCTTTTTCAAGCTCCATGGCAACTTGTGCTTCCGAGCGCGAATTTTCGGCCTCAATGAGCGCACGGTTGGCTTCGGCTTGCGCGAGCTTGATTGTCTTCTCGGCGTCCGCTTCCTCTCGACGTGCTGCGGCTTTGTCTTTGGCGGTAGCCATTTCGCTTTCTGCTGCGATTGCGGCCCGCGCTGCGGTGGTATTGGCATCGGATTTTGCCGAAATTTCCGCTAGTGCAGCCCGACGTTTTGCTTCTGCCGTTGCCCTCGCTGTCTCGACAGCCTCTGACGCCAGAACGGCCTCCGTACGGGCCGCGTCGGCCTCCGCCTGCGCGCGGTTTTCTTCCTGACTTTTGGCAGAGATTGCGATTTGACGTTCCTGTTCGGCAATCGTCAGCGCTTGTTCGCGTTCCACTTCGGCCGATTGAATGGCTCGCTCCATTTGTATCTTGGCTTGTGTTGCCGTGCGCTCGCTGTCCGCTTTGCGTTTGGCAACTTCGGCAATTTGGGCCGCTGCCAGCGTTTCGATTTCCTGCTGCTGCGCAATTTCGGCGCGGCGTTCTTCCAGATCGATTTCAAGGCGCTGACGGGATGCTTCCATCGAAGCCCGACGAACCGACACTTCGCTATCGGCATCAATTTCGGCGCGTTCTTTTTTGGATTTGGCAATGACTTCTGCAAGCTTGCGCATACCCACTGCGTTAAAGGCGTTGTTCTCATCCAAAGCCGAAAACGGTGTTTGGTCGAGCGCGGTCAGGGAAACACTGTCCAATTGCAACCCATAACGCGATAGCGTGTCTTTCAACCCATCGCGTACTTCAGTGACAAATTGCGCGCGGTTTTCGTGCAGTTCGTCCATGGTCATGCGGGCCGCAACCGAGCGCAAAGCATCAACCATCATACCGTCAATCAGATTGCGAAGCTCGTCGCGCTGAAACGTCCGCTTGCCCAAAGTTTGGGCCGCACGGGTAATGGATTGGTCATCTGGAACGACGGAAACATAAAACTCGGCCCCAACATCAACCCGAAGCCTGTCCTGCGTGATCAGGGATGAATCACCGCGTCTGTCGACATCCAATCGCAGGGTTTGCATATTCACACGGCTTATTTCATGGAAATACGGTATCGCCAAAACGCCGCCATCAATCACGACACGTCGTCCACCGACACCCGTTCGCAAAAGCGAAACTTCGTTATTTCCTCGTTCATACCACCATGCCGCGAGTGCGATAATGATTGCCAGTACGATAACTACGAGAATGATCCAGCCAATAAGACCCATCTTTTTCTCCTCCCTATAAACCGTGCGCGCGGCACGTCAGATTTGACGCCATGCCGCCGTCGGCTTGAATGTTAAAACCCCGGATCCAATGGGTCATGTCCGACAAAAGGAACATGATGACCGGTGCGATGTCTTTTGGTGTGCCGGGGCGATCCATCGTGTCTCTGTCTTCTGTGGCCCGTGCGCCAAGTGTCTTGATGAAGTCCGGCAAAATGGGTGTGTCCACCGGCCCCGGGCTTACGGCATTCATCCGAATGCCACGGTCACGCCACGTCCAGCGGTTTTGCATCGTCCACACAATCAGCACCTCCTTGGAAAAGAAGTAGCTGCGACCGCCCTCTGATGAGACTTTCCAACGTTCGATAAATTCATCGACGTTGTTATAATCCAAATGCTCGGCGGCCTTCACGGCATCAACCGCGTTGGGCCATCCGTGCCCGGCGAGCGAGGCGACATTTACAATACTTGCGCCTTTAGACAACTTTGGGATGATGCCATAGGTCAACCGTTTCAGGCCGATCAAATTCACGAGTAGCAACCGGTTCGCCGGCTGCGTTGGCGGCAAACCGGCGTTGTTCACAAGCCCATCAATATCCTCCGGCAATACATCAATCAGCGCATCAATTGTGCGTGGGTCTGAAAGGTCAGCACGGTAAAATTCTTCGACATGGTCAAAGCATTTGTTGACGTCGACGCCGATCACTTCGGCCCCCTGTTCTGACAACACCCGCGCCGTTTCCAACCCAATGCCAGAGGACGACCCGGTTACGACAATTCGTTTTCCTTTTACAATATCGCGCATGATCAAAACACCGGCGGGTAAGGTTTTTGGCCACGATCAAGCGTGATCCATCTGGTTTCTGAAAAACTTTCTTGGCTCCAACGTCCGCCATATCGGCCCAGGCCGCTGGCCTTGGTTCCACCAAATGGCGCGTGGGCCTCGTCGTTGATCGAAGAACAATTGACGTGGCACATTCCCGTTTCAAGGTACTTGGCGATATCCATAGCACGGTGTTCATCTTCGCTGATAATCCCGGCGGACAGGCCGTATTCAGTGTCGTTGTTCATCGCCACCGCCTCTGCATCTGTGCGGAATGGGACAACAACGGCGACGGGACCGAATGTTTCGTCTCGCCAGATGTCCATATTTGTAGTGACATTCGTTACAATTGTGGGTTCAACAAAGCGTCCATTTACACCACCGCCGATTGCGATTTTTGCGCCCTTTGCGACGGCGTCATCAAGTTGGCTTTTTACGTTTGCCGCCTGGCGGTCGTTGATAAGGGGGCCAATGACGTTCGCTTTGTCCGCGGTGTTGCCGGTCTTTAACTTCGCGGCGCGCGCAACAAACCCTTTTAGAAATTCGTCGTAGACCTTTTCTTGAACCAGCACCTTTTCGACACTCATGCAAATTTGACCTTGATGCATAAACGCCCCGAAACTTGCCGACGACGTCGCGCGTTCCATATTGGCATCTTCCAGAACAATCAGGCTGTCCTTACCACCCAGTTCGATGCATGCCTTTTTAAGATGCGCCCCGCATTTGGCTGCGATCCGGCGTCCAACGGCTGCAGAGCCTGTGAAAGCAACGCCTTTCACGGTCGGGTTGTCGACAAGTTCATCACCAACCTCGGCGACATTGTCGCGCGAACAGGTGATGACATTGAAAACTCCCGGTGGAACGCCGGCTTCTTCCATGATCTCAGCAAAGAACAAGCCACCCAAGTAAGGGGTTTCTTCGGAGGGTTTCAAAACGATCGTGTTGCCCATCGCCATTGGAACCGAAAACGGACGTGTGGCCAGAATGCCCGGCATGTTCCACGGGCTGATGATCGCGATGACACCCATTGGTGAACGCACGGCCGTGGAAACTTTGCCATGAAGCGACGGCAGAACCTCACCGATTGGTGAATAACAAGCCGCCGCAGCAGCCTTTAGCATTTCCGGCATCACTTTGGTTTCATAAACACCTTTGCCAAACCAACCTCCGCCTTCAAATTGGGCGGCCGGAATGTAATCACCTGCACGCCGTTCAATGACCTCGGCAATTTTCAACATTAGATCCGCGCGTTCTTGGAATTTCAGCCCGGACCACGCTGGGAAAGCAGCCTTGGCTGCCTCGATTGCACGTCGAGTATCAGCACCGGTTGCGTCTGGAATTTTCGCCCAAAGTGATCCGTCGTTGGGGTTGGTGTCATCAAACAGCCGGGCGGTTTGCTCCCATTTTCCGTTGATGTAGATCCCCTTGATGTCGGGGGCTGTATTGGCTGTATCTAACATATCAATCCCTTTCGAATTGGCCGGAGGGGCGACGACGATAGACTTCGACGCGCGGGCGTTTGTAAATTTCGATCACCGGCGGCGGTGCTGTATCGGCTGTCTGCGGGGGCGCTTTTGGTCTTTGCACACTCTGGTATGCTGGGCGCGGTGGCCGGCGACGGGCCGCTTTTGCAGCCTCTTCAATATCTCTCAAAACAACGTCGACTTTGGACTGCGCTAATTGGCTGGCAGCAGCGGACGCTTCAGGTGTCGGCCTACGGGGGCCCTGTGCAGATGTTTTTGTCGCGACCGCAACCAGATCATCGATGGATGTCCCAATCTGTTGTTCGGCGCTGCGTCGTGGGGTTGGGTCTGCTGCTGGAGCGGCCTTTCGGTGCACTTCTACCAGGGGCGCTGTCCGCGATGCGGCTTTGGTTGCCCCCCCGCCAGCACCAAGATAGGCTTTTTGGACCGCCGGATCGTTGGCAAGCTTTGCGGCAGTGTCTTCGTGCGTGATGCGAGTGTTTTCCAAAAGATACCCGCGATCAGCAATTGCCAGGCTTTGCTTGGCATTTTGTTCAACCAACAACACTCCAATCCCAAGCTCCCTTACATGGGCAAGGTTCTGAAACAGCTCCTTACAAAGCAAAGGTGACAAGCCAAGCGATGGTTCGTCCAACATCAGAATTTCAGGCGCAGACATCATGGCGCGTCCAATCGCAACCATCTGTTGTTCACCGCCCGACATGGTGCGCGCAATCTGACCTTGTCGTTCACTCAACTTGGGAAATTGCGTCAAAACCCTGTCGAGGTTTTCACGCTCAGTCTCGCGTGCACGTGCCGAATAGGCCCCAAGAAGCAGGTTTTCCTTAACCGTCAAGTCGCCAAAAATCCCGCGCCCTTCAGGGACGAGCGCTACGCCTTTTTCAACGATTGCATCGGATGACATTCCCATAAGGCTCTCGTCGTTCAAGGTTACCTCACCTGAGACTTTGCCCTCGCAAATTCCAGAAATTGCCCGCAGCAGCGTCGATTTTCCCGCCCCATTGGCACCAAGGATAACAACAATTTCACCGCCACTTACGTGGATGGCAACGTCATTAAGTGACGGGTGCTGACCGTAGGCGGCAGACAGGTTTTGAACCTTAAGCATCGTCATCCCCCAAATAGGCACGCACGACTTCGCGATCCGACAAAACTTCGTCCGGCGTGCCTTCGGCAATCTTGGCACCCGATGACATGACAACGCAACGATCACAAAGCGATCGAATGGCGTCCATCACATGTTCGACCAAAACAACGGTACGCCCTTCATCCCGTAGGGCGTGAATCAACTCGATCCCGGTCTCAAGCTCGGTGGGGTTCAACCCGGCCAACCATTCATCCAGCAGCAGCACCTCTGGTTCACCCGCCAGTGTTCGCGCCAATTCGACCCGCTTCTGGTCAATATAGGTAAGGGACGAAATCTGCGCATAGCTCATCGCGTCCATGCCCACCCGTTCCAATACGTCGTGTGCAAATTCCTCGGCCTCACGACCCCAACGACGGCGATGTCCATAGACTGCGCCGGCGACCACATTCTCCAAAACCGTCAGGCTAGGCAATAAGCGTACCAGTTGAAACGTGCGACCAACACCTTCACGGGCAATGGCTTGCGGTTGGCGGTCCGAGATCAAGCGGCCCTTTAACGATATTCGCCCGTCGCTTGGCGCGTATAATCCTGAGATCATGTTGATCATGGTCGTTTTACCGGATCCGTTCGGCCCGATCACACCAACCATTTCGTGTTCAGCCACATCAAATGACATGTTGGACACGGCAATAAGCCCACCAAATCGCTTGGTTACGTTTTTGACCGATAAAACTGCTCGGGAGGAATTCATGAACGCCCCCTTGCCCGTGCCCGCAACTGGTCGATACGGCCGACAAAGCCGTGCGGCAGGAAGTAAACGATGACCAAGAACGCCAGTCCCAAGACCAAAATTGATTGATGCGGAAAATTGGCGTCGACCCAGTTCCAGATCAACAAGAATGGAACCACACCAACGATCGGACCCCAAAGGCGCCCCGAGCCGCCAAGCAAGGCCATGATGACAACGAAGAAACTAAGTTGCGGTGAGAAAACCTGATTGGGTTCGATATAGCTCCACCTTGGTGCAATGATCGCACCGACAATAGCCCCAAAAAATCCGGTGCTTGTGAACAGGATAACCTTGGCCATCGCTGTGTTGATCCCAACGTGCCGGGCAACAGTTTCGTCACCGCCGATGATGCGCAGGGCAAATCCAAGTCTGGATCGGCTTATGATCCAACCTAGCAAATAAACAGCCGCTGCCGTCACCAAAAGCATCCAGTAAAGATGCTTGTCGGTAAAATCGGTCAGTACATAAAGTCCACGCGAACCCAAAAAATTGTTTTGGATCCAGCTTACGAGGTTCCGGATCATTTCCGCCAACCCGAGGGTGAAAATTACGAAATACACACCCGAGAGCCTAAGTGTCGCAAGCCCGATGAGCGCAGCAAGTGCGCCACCAACTACGGCGGACAGGGCCAACATCGACCAGAAGCTTGCTTCATAGTCGCTCATCCCAGTTCCAACAATAAACCCACCGACCCCAAAAAACGCCGCCGACGCCAGCGAGATATAGTGGGTCGGTCCAGAAAACAGGACCCAAGATGTTGCAAGCGCGATGTACATCATCATGTCAACGCCGATGCCCAACCAATAGCCATTCGCAAGCATTGGCCAAAATGCGGCCAATACCACAATGATCGCAACCCAAAGAAGCTCTTGCCAATTTGCACGCTTCATACTGCGCGCCTCCCGAAAAGGCCCTGCGGGCGGAACAGTAAGATAAGTATAAAGATGAAATAGGCCGATGCGAGCGTCAGGCCCGGATCGATCAATGTCGCAACCGCCGTTTCCACAATCCCAAGGATCACTGCAGCGACAATGGCGCCGCGAATTTCGCCTACACCACCCATGATGACAATAATCAAGGCCTTCAATGTGAACACTACCCCGATTGATGCATCCAGCGTAATGAAGGTGGAAATCAACGCACCGCCCACAGCCGTGATTGTACCGCCAAGGGCAAAGGCAAGCGCAGAAATGCGTGGAACGTTAATGCCGACGAGACCCGACGCTTCTGTTGACACGGACACCGCTCGAACGGCGATACCCGGCCGCGAAAGGTTCAGCCACAAATAAAGGCCGGCACCAATGAGTACAGCAATGAGGAAGGCTACCAATCGGTTCAGCGACGTGGTTGATCCCAGAATTTGAATGGGCTCGCTCAAGTATTTGTAAAAGAAGAAACCGCCTTCAATCGACACCATGATGCCAATAAAGATGAAGGACATCCCAAAGGTGGCCAGAATGCTATCGACCTCGAGCGCCCCTTGCGTTTTTGAGCGCCGTACCAGCGGGGTCAACAAAAACCGGTAGATCAAATAATTCCCAATGAAGGAAATAGGGATCACCAAGATCACCGTCAAAATTGGACTGATTTGAGACGTCGTATAAAGCCAAAAGGACGCCAACGCGCCAAGAACCAACACCTCGCCATTTGCGAGGTTCATGATCCGAGCCACTCCGTACTGCAAATTGAGACCCATCGCGACAAGCGCATAAGTGCCCGACAAAAGCAGACCAGAAACAAGTATATCCAGCATTAAAGCCCCCGAAAAGCGGTCGGGCGGGAAAGATACCCCGCCCGATGCCGTTCTATTTAGTCAGACCAACCGTCTTTGGCGCGAACAGAAACCGCACCATCAACGTTTGAACCTTTAACACCGCGGAATACGCCGTCTTGCCATTGACCAACGGACCAGAACGTATTGCTAACCTGATTTTCAAAGCTCAGCGATCCCATGACCGTGTCAAAAGAATTGTCTTTGATGAATTGGGTCACGACGTCGCGATCCAAGGTTGCAGCACCTTCGATGGCCTGCTCAAGAATTTGGAGCGCCGCATAAGTGTTTGCAGAAGCCCAGTAATCAGCGACCTTTCCAGTAATTGCCAGATGCGCATCGCGATATTCAGCGATCACTGGATCATCAACGTTGGTCCCGCCGGCACCAAGGACGTTGTTAATCTTGTTACCGTATGCGCCCTTAAACGCTGGGAAACTTGTCGCAACCGCAGAGTAATAGACGTTCACGTCAAGATCTTCGATGATCGCTTGTTCTGCCAATCCAAAGCTGTCAGGTGGATAAGACCAAGCAACAAAGGCTTTTGCGCCGCTGTCTTTGGCACCCTTCATCACGGGGCTAAGGTCTGGTGTACCAAGTGGGTAGGATTTGTCGTAGACAATATCAAACCCGGCTTCGCCGAAAAGTTCACGCGCGCGGTCGGCCAATTCAATACCGAATGCGTCAGCAACATTGACCATTGCAACTTCGTTGCCGATGGTACCTGCTTCGCGCTGTTCGATGAGGATTTCTTTCACTCCGTCAACAAAGGCTGTAGTGGTGCCAAGCGTGAAGAACAAATTCGAATACCGCTCCGTCAGCTCATCGGCCTTGTCGGTGATGGCCGAAACGGCGATCATCGGATACCCAAATTTACCATAAATCGGGGCGGTGGCGATGTTGAAACCAGTACCATAAGGCGCCACGACGAAATCAACCTTGTCTTGTGTCGCTAGACGCTGGGCAAGTTTAATGTGTTCGCCCGGGTTGGTTTTGTCGTCATATTCGATCAGTTCGATTTGCATTTGCTTGCCGTCGACGTTCAAACCGCCGCGTGCATTGACCTGTTCCACCCAAAGTTGGACGTTTGGCCATTGTGTTACGACCGCGCCTCCAGCGAGCGGCCCGGTTTTTGGCGCGATGGCGCCAATTTTGATCATATCCGCAGCGAACACGGATGTTCCTGCAACGGTCAAAGCAGCCGCTAGGCCTAGTAATTTTCTTCTAAACATGGATCCCTCCCCGGATCATTATGGCGTATCGACCTCATTGTTTTGCTTCTGATTCGTTTGTGATCAGAGGGGCCTTTACGCAAATTGTGCATCGAAAACCCAAAAGTAATCAATGCACTTGTAACGTTTTGCTAATGCGTTGGATTGCTCAACCAACGGTTTCCAACGCTTTTGTCACGACGATGGATTCGTCATAAGAAAGGTCCCCTAAACCATCTTCAAAGATGTTTCGTTCGGCGATCCATTCCCGAGATTCATCAAAAATTTCGCGGGAATAAGGTTCAAATACAATGCGTTCACCCGGTCCAAACAAACGAGTATCCATTTGATCTTTGAATCGTTCAGGAAACTCATCGCGGTAATAATGCGTATAAAGTTCTTGGCGCAGATCGATGTCTTTTTGTGCTTTACGCAGGGCGTTAAAGTATTTTTCGACGTCATCAAGGTTGGCATCTTCGGCAACCATAGCTGCCATCATGAACGATGTATCTAAAACCTTGCGATACCCCAATTGTTCCATGAAATAATATGGGCCGCTAAATAGGCTTACGGCTGGAACCGCGCCATCGATGAGATTTTCCATCCGTTTGAACAACAAGCCGTCAGCGAAGCTTAGGTTGATTTCATCGCTTGATAAAAACGGTTCAAGGGATTGGATCGTGGAATAATGACTACCCGATTGGAATCCCACGGAGATCGGAACATTTGCCAAATCTTCGGGCCGCTTGATATCGCTGTCTTGCGGTACAAAGATCCCACATGGTGAAACCGAATACGCGTTCGCATAAAGTTTGCCGTGACCAGAAGCTGCGGCAACATTGACCGTCCAATGGCAAGCAGAGCTAACGTCACAAGTGCGCCCACTTTCGAATGTTTGATATGCACCCACCCGATCCCCAAGATCATGGCGATCCCCAAGCGCGGGCTTAAGTTGATCCTCGAGTTCGTATTCTAGTCCAACCTCATCGAAATATCCTTTTTCGACGGCGATCCATTCATGCAGGCGCATATGTGGCGCAATGACAAATTTTTCCATGATGTTTTCCCATTCGCAAAATTCTATTCAGAAAGGTTGCCACCGCGAATTGTAATAGACCACCCCCATGATCTTGATATATGCTATAGAAAAATTTGATGGCCTTGGAGGACCAGCATGGACGACAATTTGCGGCGCGTTGATATGGCAGCTTTGGAAACGCTTTTGCAGGTATATCGCCACAGTTCGTTTACCGCCGCGGCAGAAGCCTTGGCCATAAAACAATCCTCCGTAAGTTATACAATCGAGCGGCTGCGGAAATCCTTTGGCGATCCGTTGTTTATTCGCCAAGGGAACACAATAATTGCGACCGATCGGTGCATAGACGTTGTTCAGGCCGCTGAACGCATTTTGGCCGAAGTTGAAGAAGCAGCGGCCCCAAGCCAATTTGACCCGGCATCCGTTAAGGCACGGATTACAATTTCTGTGACGTATCTTTCCCGGTTTGGAATTCTTCCCGGCTTGGTCGCC
Organism: Paracoccaceae bacterium; assembly: GCA_029244725.1. Lineage (GTDB taxonomy): Bacteria > Pseudomonadota > Alphaproteobacteria > Rhodobacterales > Rhodobacteraceae > JASMHC01. The sequence continues at coordinate 18,546 of JAQWQJ010000036.1, read as the reverse complement.
GAGCTTCGCAAAGAAGCGCCTGGAATTAGCTTGGATCTCATAACCGGATTTACCGACGCCAGTCAGCATCTTCTATCGGGCAAGGCGGACATGGCTCTTTCACCGGTTGAGATTAATGCCAGTGGCATAAATGGGAAGTACTTGTTTCAGGATCCCTACATTTGCCTCATGGATCCCGAGAACAGTTTGGCCAAGGGCAAACTAACGTTGGAGCGATTTGCAGAGGCATCTCATTTGGTCATTCACTATGGTCAAAAGTGGACCCCACCGTATCGCAAAGCATTATTGGACAAAGGATTTGATATCAAAACAGCTGTCTCAACCGCCAACCCAGAAGACGTCGAATTTCTGGTGCCAAAAACTGACTTGGTTGTCACGATGCCGTCAATGATCGCGCGGCAATTCGGGAAGAAATTCCATCTTTGCCCTTGCCCAATCGACGCCTCTGCCATGCTAAATTTCTATTGGCCTGCGAGGCTAAACAATTCCCCAATTCATGAATGGATACGAAAGAAAGTATTCCGGATTGCAGAAGATTTCATTGCTCGATAATTATGGCCTATTGCGATATTTGTGCGAGCTTAGTTTGAAGACACTTCTGCAGGTGTGACCGCTCGCTTGACCATTCAGCACAGTTAGAGCTCTTTTTTTGTAAAAGCGCTTCGCTGGATTAACAAAATAGCATTCGACCACAATTAGTCAGACATAGCGGATACATTCTATTGGTCATTTCATCCTAGCAAGAAGGCTTCAAATGTTATTGCGGTGAATGCCATCTTCCAGCTCAAGTGCACACTGCATTTCCCTGTAACCGGTCCCTCTTTCCCTGTTAGCCGCAGATATTTCCCTGTTAATTTTCTTAGGGAAATGGCTCGATGAGCCATGTTTTTATGGCTGATTTCAGCTTCCTGCGTACAGAAATTGCCAGAAACGGTGATTTTTCCCTGTTCTTTCCCTGTTAACAGGGAATTTTGTGGGCAGACTGGCTAGCTTGAGACTGCGCACACAGCCAGTCACTTCCCCTGATATCAGCGATACGCAATCGGCTCGGAATAGTGTCGCGTTCTCCGTGGGTTACGTGGTGGGGTCTGAGTTGCAGACCGGAACTACGCATTGAATTGTGCGCGTATGTGCAATCAGTCTGGGTTGGCGATTTTCGCGATACGAGGTTGGGTTGGGGGGTCTTAAAGAGTCGCAATCAATGCGCGTTGCTCATCCCAGTTGGTTGGGATGGCGTGGCGCAAGCACCAATTTGAGGTGAAGCCGAACCGCTGCGTTCCATTCAGGACATCACGGATGATGTCAGGCGCAAGGAATGCTAGATCAATCATCTGCTGGATGCGTCGCTTTGACGTTTGATCATCTGCAGCGATCTGTGAGAAGGTTTTGCCGGACTTGATCTGCTCGAACCAGTGATGCGCTTTGGCTATGTTGTTGATCAAAGTCTCATCACGTTGACCCGGAGTATCCGCAATGATCAGTTTTGTTTCCACACCGCGTTTACGAAGTTGGAATGGCGTTGTGATCGTCAGCGCCTCTGGCTCGAAGTCGGTTTGATCGCCATTCATCAAGGATGCGATTTGTGTGGGATCAATGACGATGCTCATTGCGCCAGGCGTTAGATCAATTCGTTCAACAAATTGGAGCCATGGTCGAGGGTCTTTGTCGGCGCTGATCCTTTGGGTTTTGTCCCATGCATCTGCGATCGCGGAGGCGGTTATGTTCGGAGCGATCTTTCCAAAAAATCCTTGAGCCCTGACGTGCTTCGCGATCACACTTGCTACTTTCGTTTCCAGTTCTGTCGCGGGTAATCGCCAGCCATCCTTGTTGCCATCACCGCTGTTTTTGATCAGCCGATGCGAGACGTAGTAGCGAAGCCTCACGCCTGCCCTCGTCTTGCTATGCGATGGCGTTAAGCGATCTCCTGTCTCGTCATATATCTTTCCACAGAGAAGCGAGCTCTGCTTGGCAGTCTTGCGCGCCCTGCCCTTCGCTGCCCCGTCCTGTAGCGCCTGCTGGATGCGGTCCCAACGCTCTGGACCTATGATAGCCTCATGCTGTCCTGCATGGATGAGGGCTTTGTGCCTGATACGACCTGCATAGAGCGGGTTGGTGAGGATGTGGTGGATGTGCCCGCGATCAAAAGGTACGCCGCCTGTGCGCTTGCCAGAAGCTGTATGTCTTTGCTTGCTGCGTAGATCTAGCGCGTCCGCCTCGGTCTTAACACTCCGAATGGTCCCGTGGGTCTCGTAAAGATCGTAAAGCGTACGGACAGTCTCTGCCTCAGTCTCGTTGATCTTCAGCGTTCTGCCATCTGCATCGTATCCCAGTGGCACCAGCCCGCCCATCCAAAGGCCTCTGCGTTTTGACGCTGCGATCTTGTCGCGGATGCGTTCTGCCGTCACCTCGCGCTCGAACTGGGCAAAGCTCAGCAGCATGTTGAGGGTCAGGCGCCCCATGCTGGTCGCCGTGTTGAAGGACTGGGTGACCGAGACAAACGAGGCCTCAGCCGCATCGAGCGTGTCCACGATCTTGGAGAAGTCCCCAAGGGATCGGGTCAGGCGGTCAATCTTGTAGACCACGATCTGATCAACGCGCCCCTCTGCAATGTCTTGCAGGAGTTGCTTTAGTGCAAGTCGCTCCAGAGATCCGCCCGACAGGCCACCGTCATCATAGTGGGTTGGCAGCAGGACCCAGCCCTCATGCTTTTGGCTGGCGATATACGCAGCACAAGCCTCGCGCTGAGCATCCAGAGAGTTGAACTCTTGCTCCAACCCATCTTCGGATGACTTACGGGTATAGATGGCGCAGCGCAGCTTCTTCATCGTCTTGATTTGGATTGCGTGTTTAAACCAAAGAACCTTGGTCCCGACCAAGTGGCCCCTGTGATGTGTTTTGCAATGGCCGAGAGCGACCGCCATGTCTTTCCGTCCATCTCAAAGCCGTTCTCAGTGACATGCACCTGATACGTCCGCCCGTTCCACTCACGCACGAGATGCGCGCCAGGGCTCAGCTTTGGAGCAATCGTGCACTCAGCCTTCTCGCCTGTTGCGATCTTCGTCAGGATGCGACGCGTCGTTGCGGGCAGACCTCCGTGGCGCCTGCATTGCGCCTCATGGGCTGTCGCTTTTTGCATGAAGCCGACGGATAGAAACGGTGGCGGTGGCGTTCCGAATGCTTCGGACCAATCTTGCAGAGCCGCAGGCCGATCAGGGTGTGGATCATGCCCCATTGCTGTGATCCTGCGCGACTGGGTTTGGCACTAGAGCCGGCGACGAGTGTATGCGGTACCGAGCCAGTCCACCTCTTGCAGGCTTGGTTCCGACGATTGAGTACCCGGCCTTTCTCAGCCCGCTCATCGCGGCCCGCGTCGTGTGCTGCTGCCACCCCAGTTTCTCGCTCAAGGTTGCTATGTCAGCACCCGACTTGGTGCCAAGCAGTTTGATCAGCTGGTCCTTCTTTGTTGTGCGTCTGCTGGCTCTAGCCTTGCCTTGGCTTTTGCGGTGCTCGGTTGAATTACTCATGTCCGTCTCCTCAATTGAACAGCGAAAACATTCCGCTGCTACTGAGCAGAGCCCGGGCTAAGCGGGCAATACGCGAATGGAGCATGGCGCTATGACAGTACCGCTCTGAACAGCGCACAAGTCCAGTCGGAAGTGGAGGAAATTGGCAGAGGAGGCGGATAGGAGACGTTCGCTGCAGGTGCTGCTGTGAGCCCTTTCTATCGGATACTGCCCGTAGTCTGAACGGTTGTGAAACGCTATCCAAAGCGGCCACTAAATACCCACCCAAAACTGCGGTCTCGAAGAAGAGATTACATATGCTTGCCATCATTTACAGCGTATCGGTCATTCGGCTTCCGGGTGCAGCTCGCCAGTCATTTGCACTCCTTGGGACGAAAGTGCCTGAATTGTCCGTGTTTTTTTTGGTGCATCTTTGCGCGCGACCCGGAAGATTGCCACGAAAAGTGTCAGACCGCTGACCACTGCAAAGTATACCATCAACCCGGGAGGGCCGATCCCACCCAAAATGGCCGGTCCGGTCAAAGCCCCGACGAGAATTCCAATGTTAAGTGCTAAGACAAGGGTCCCGCTAGCTGGGACGATTTGGGCGGGTGATAGATGATCATTCGCATGCGCCACGCATAAAGAATAGATCGGCAATACCATTCCTGCCATCAGCCCAACCGACAGATGCACGGAACCATTGAGCAAGTCCGTTGCCAAGCCCATAGCAATCACGGCTGCCACTGCAGAGGCCCCGGAGACGACAATGCGGCGGTCCAACCGGTCCGAAAGCCACCCGATTGGAAATTGGAAAATAGCGCCGGCAAGTGTCGCTACTACCAGCAAAGACGTGGCCCCAGTGGCGTCCATCCCGAGCGCCAGGCCGAACAAAGGCAGGGCAATGAATATCCCGGCCACCAGAATACCGTTAAGGATCGCTCCGATGACTGCCATCGGCGAAATCCGCAACAGTTCGGGTATCGGCAACCTTTCAGGCGCGGAATAGTTCGGTGCCCGATTGCCCGAAATCAGAATTGGCACAAGTGAGACGGATATAAGGATCGACGTGAGGCCAAACAGAAATACGCCGGTTGCATCGTCAATCCCGGCCAAGGCTGCACCGACCGAGCCACCGGCAGAAATCACCACGAAATAGACCGACAAGAGGCTGGCCCTATAGCTGTTTTCTGCTTTGGCGTTCAGCCAACTTTCCGAGATTACGTAGAGCCCAGGATAACAGAACCCGGCCAAAACGCGCATCAGGCTCCAGCTCGTGGGATCATCCGTCAAAAGATGCACGATTGCAGAGATAGAACATAAGGATGCCAGAGCGCCGAATGATCGGATATGGCCGACTTTTTTGATCAACCTGGGTGCGGCCACGGCCCCCAGAAGCGCCCCAAAGGGATAACCCGCCTGCATGATGCCAATCGTGACTTCCGAAAAACCGATTGCCGCACCGCGAATTGTCAGCAGAGTTGCCAGAAGACCGTTGGAGATCATCAGCAGAAGAATGCCCAGAAATAGGGCCCAATTATCGTTCAGAGCGCGCAACATCGAGGGGTCAGGTCTCTTCCCACGGGAAACTATCCAGCCGTTCACTGCCGGTGTCCGTGACCAGCACTTGCGTTTCCAGCTTGACGCTTTCTGATCCCTTTTCCGCTACCAGGCTTTCAACGCAGATCACCATGCCCGGTTCAATCGAACCTGACATGGCGGTTTCGTCGAAATCCACATGCAACGGTATCACGGGCCATTCATCCGCCATGCCCACGCCATGCGCCGCTAAAGAATAGCGATAGTCGATGTGATCGTCCGGAATGCGCCAGCTTTTTGCATTGAACTCGGCATAGCTCATCCCGGGTTTGATCAGATCGAGGTTGTGGTTGATCTGCTCCAGAGCCGAGCCGTAAATCCGACGCTGTGTGTTGGTCATGCGCGTGTATCCGCAGGTCCAACTTCGCGACAGGTCGGCGCAATAGCCGTACGGGCCGATCATATCCGTGTCGAAAGAAATCATCTCACCTGCCTGACAAACCCTGTCCGAACACTCTTTGTACCAGGGGTTGGTGTTCGTCCCACAGGTCAACAACTTGGTTTCCAGCCAGTCACCGCCGGAGCGCGCATTTTCAAAATGCAAGTGCGCCCAAAGTTCGCGCTCGGTCGCGCCGGGGGTCGAGTGCTCGTAAATCCGCGCCATTCCGGCTTCGCAGACCCGGATCGTCCAACGCATCAGCTCGATCTCTTCGGGCGATTTGATTGACCGAGCGCGTTCGGTCAGTTCGGCCCCTTCCACATAGCACAGTCCACGTTGTTCCAACGCGTGCAGTCCCGGACCATCGAGCTTATCCGCGGCAAAGCGGGTATTGCCACCGCCATGTTGGCGTAGCAGATCGGCAATCTCGTCCGCCCAAGCCTGTACCCCTACTGGTGCCTTATCCCCCTTGGTCATGAACATCCACGACACTGCAGTTCGTATGTCGTCGATACCGGGCAGACCGTCATTCAGATGCTCGCAACCCTTGAATTCCCACAGAATCGTAGGGCCTTCGGCCAGGATCATCGCGTAGCGCACCGGGTTGTGGCTGGTCCAGACCTGCATGTTCGAACTGTCGAACGCGTATCTGATGTTGATCGGATCATAGAGCAGGAGACCGGCGACATCATGTAATGCCATCTGTTCGCGAAAGCGCCCAAGCCGATAGGTCCGGGCCCCGTCCAGAGTGGCCTGAGGCACCGGGCTGATCAAAGGCTTGTCCGCCCCTTCGCTGTTCAGATAAGTCAGTTTGCGGTCGTCCTTGAAGGCATTCTGGGTCTGCGTCATTCAACCGTTCGCCCATAAAAGCCTAACTGTTCCTCGGCGGAAAAGGCTGCGTTGGGAGTCTCGTAATAGGAAAATATCGCAATCACCCGCTCCCTGTCCCCTTGGACGGGCACGACGCGGTGCGGCGTGTTAACACCTCGAAAAACGTTCAGTGCGCCGGGTTCGGGCATAATCCGTTTGGTTTCAGGGTCCTTCCCGGCCAAAACCGCAGCGACACCGTTGTAGTTCTGATCCTTCGGCGTGCGTAGATCCTTGCGATATTCCAATTGGCCCCCGATCTTTGGTGCCTGTAGTAAGATTGTGGTGGTGAACTCCGATCGGTCAAAATGCCAGTTCAGCCCTTCGCCGTCCCGTGTGGCCTGCACATTCACGCGCGCCATCCGGTCACCCATCTGATAGAGCTTGTCCTTCCTCATCGTGGCCGCCAGGAAATCCGCAAACGGTTGCCACTCGTAAACCTCGGTCACGGGATTGCCCTCCAACTGATCGGCACAAAGCGTGTGGTTCACGGTCTCGAGTTTAACCATCGCGGGGTGGTTTACATCAATACCCGGCATCTCATCCTTGAAGTAAACATTGTGGCTGCGCGCGTGCCGGAACGAAGCCGTGGTCATTGCTGGTTTGGCAGAGTCTGCGGCCGCTTGGGCGACACCAGGTTTGAAGAACCCCGGCAGGTTGAACATACCATTGGTTGCGAGGTCAGACCGGCAGGTTTCCACCAGCGTCGCGTATACGGGGCTGTCCGGACGATCCAGAGGGTAAGTCTCGAGATCCAATAGATGATTCATAGCATGTCCTCCGGGCTCCCATTGAACGTTAATACTGGACGAAGACAACCAGACCAATTATTAGGTATCATAAGAAAAATTAGGGGCTACGTTGCGCAACCTTCCCTCACTAAACGGTCTACGCGCGTTCGAAACCGCCGCCAGATGCGGTAGTTTCGTACTTGCGGGGCAAGAGCTTGGCGTCAGCTCAGCCGCTGTCAGTTTGCAGATCAAAAGCCTAGAGGCGCATTTGGGCAAAAAACTTTTTGTGCGAAAAGGCAATCGTATTTCCCTGACGGACGCTGGCGAAGTGATGTACCCGAAACTGGCTCATGCCTTCGGTGAGCTTTCCGAAGCTGCACAGGTCGTTCGCAGTGAAAGACGCAGCCGCCAACTGGTTATCAGCTTGCTGCCAGCCTTGTCTGAACTGTGGTTTCTACCCAAAGTCATTGCGTTCCGCAAAGAAACCGGCGTAGCGCTGGATATCCGCGTTCAGGAAGATCCGATCGACTTTGAACGAGAAGCAATCGACATTCGCCTTACATACGCCTCTGCACTGTATGCCGGATATCGCCATCTGCCTTTGTTTTCGGATGTTGCCATTGCGGTCTGCGCGCCCTCGTTTTGGTCGCAGTATTCGGACTCGGAAGGAACGCTGAAAAACGTACCTGACGCAAATCTCATTCACAATAATTGGGGTCCAAGTTATGCCAGCGAACCACTCTGGTCTGATTGGCGGCGCGAGACAGGGATTGGTGATGCACAACTCTCTGATCCTGGATTGCGCATCAATGATTTGTCGCTGGCAATTTCGGCGGCACAGCAAGGTGCGGGCGTCGCGCTTGTTCCCTCGGTACTTGTGGAAAACGCTATCGCGTCGGGACGATTGGTCTCACCATCTGAGAGCGTGCTTTCGATGAAAAAAGATTACGTTTGTGTTCTTCCAAATGCAAAGGTCGAAAGTCCGACAGTCCGCCTACTCCTAGAAACACTGGGCCAGAGTCCGACTAGAACCTGATCTCGACTGTAGTCGGTGCATTGTCACGTTAACTCAGATGCACCAAAAAGGCCGACGCTCTTCCAAGATCAGGCAAACACAATCTCACGCCATTCAGCGATTGCATTGGCGCGGAATTGACGATGAGTTTTGCGGGAGATCAGATGGCGATGCAATTTGAATTGGTTGTAGATGGCGTCGTTGAACTAATCGTCGAGTAAACGTGACAATGCCCTTCACACCGCCTTTTTAAAGCTATCCGTTATCAGGCGATGGGTGTCCCCGCCGTATTGCCAATCCGCCAGTGCTAGATAGAACGTCGTCGTCTCGTCGATGCCCTCTACTTTTCTCCAGACAAGTCTTGGGTCGCGCTTGCATGCACTTCTGGCCATCAACTCGTTGTTGAACGATATGGCCTGAAAGGTGTGGGCCATCTGCATGGATAAGCTTGCGAATGGGGACTGCAAGACGTGGTTTGTCTGGATTTTGTGCCTCTGCCATAGCTCGCTGTAATAACGATACGACGGGTCGTTTCGGGTTGAGCCAACCAGATTGCAGCCGCGAAAGTCATCAATTTCAAGGTTCTTTTTTGAGGCAAGCGGATGGCTTGCAGACATCACGGCGACCTGTCGCGCTTCGGCTATAATGTCGTTTCTGATCTGCGGATGTTCCAGCGGACGGGTGTGAAATGCGAAATCAACATGGCTTTGTGTAAGCGACTCGATCATCCCGGTAAGAGGGATTGAGCTGACATAAAACTTGGCGTCAGGGTGTCGTTCATGAATTTCTGCGATGACCAGCGGCAGTATTTCATTGGTAATACTTAATGTGGCCGACATACGGACCGTATTTAGAAGCTGCGTTTCGCGGTAGTTTAACTGGGTTTGAAACCGGTCCAATTGGGCCAACAGGTCGATTGCATCTTCGCGCAGGTTTTCGGCACGTCCAGTTGGAAAAATCGCACCGTTTCTGCGCACGAACAAAGGGGCCCCGACTGCTTCCTCGAGGTTCTTGATCAATTGGCTAACAGCGGGCTGAGAAACCCCAAGTTGACGCGCCGCAGCCGAGATTGAGCCGGTGGAAATTACGGCTGAAAACGCCTCGATATACTTGAGGCGACGGATGCGGTGGGATTTTTTAACTTCAGACATTAAATATCGGATTTCTTATGGGATTGGCGCAATATTGCTAATTTTCCAGCCAATATCTACCAAATTCCAGTTGAATTCTTATTATCCCATATCGAATGAGAACCTTGGCATCGCCTGCAATAGCCCTTGGGTATAGGGGTGGTCCGGATCAACCAGTACCTTGTCGCAATCACCACTTTCGACCACCTGACCGGCCTTCATTACCAAAACGCGGTCGCACATCTGGCGCACCACGGCCAGATCGTGGCTAACGAACAACATGGTCAAGCCAAGTGTGGATTGCAGGTCTTTCATCAGATTCAAAAGTTCCGCCTGAACGGTCACATCAAGCGCCGATGTCGGTTCATCACAAAACAGAAAATCGGGACGGAACGACAGGGCGCGGGCAATGCCGATGCGCTGGCGTTCGCCGCCACTAAAGGCGTGGGGCATCTTGCGTACGTTACCGCGTGGCAGTCCGACGAGCTCCATCAGATCACCTGCCAGTTCATGCGCCTCGGTCCGTCCGACGGTGCCGTGTGCTTTGATCGCGTGGGTGATGTTTTCGCCCGCACTCATACGCGGGTTCAGCGACGAATAAGGGTCTTGGAAAATGCACTGCATCGACTTTGATAGTGCAAGGCGTTCGGCACGTGATTTCAACGAAGACAAGTCCTGAGCACGATAGGTCAGCTCATACCCTTCGTCAGGTTGGTGAAGGCCCAAAACCATCCGCCCCACAGTCGATTTCCCTGATCCGCTTTCACCGACGATCCCAAGGGTTTCCCCATGGGAGACGTCAAAACTGACATCATCAACAGCCTTAAACACTTTTTCGGCACTTACGACGGTTGCAGGTGTCACAAAGGTTTTCGACAGATTGCGCGCAGTCAACAGCGGCTTGTCATCGACGATTACGTTTCGGTCTTCACGCCGCAACAAGAACGCCAAAGCGCGATCACGATCTGCGCTTTTTCCCATGCCGCCCGGCACAGCAAAGCGGTCAACCTTTTTGTCGATGCGTGGAATGGCGGCCATAAGTTCACGGCTGTAGTCTTTGGACGGATGGGCCAAAACCTGCTCCGTAGGTCCATGCTCGACCATGCCGCCGTAGCGTAGCACGTAAACATAGTCGCACATCTCGGCCACCACACCCATGTCGTGGGTGATCAGGATGATGGCGATGTTGTCTTGCTTAGCCAGCTTTTTCAGCGTGTCCAAAACCGCCTTTTGTACGGTAACGTCCAACGCGGTGGTAGGTTCGTCCGCAATGATCAGATCAGGCCGTGCACAGATTGCGATGGCAAAAACGATGCGCTGGCAAAGCCCACCCGATAGCTGGTGCGGGTACTTTGACAAGCGGTCTTCTGCTTCGGGTACTTCGGCCTGTTCCAGCAGCTCAATGGCATAGGCCTTGGCCGCATTACCCCGCTTGTCGGTGTGGGCTTCGATTGTCTCCAGTAATTGCTCGCCAATGGTCAGCACCGGATTAAGCGCCGTCATCGGGTTTTGATATATGTAACCGATGCGCTTCCCGCGAATGGGTGCAAAGCCCGCCTCGGAAAGGTTGCTAATCTTCTCGCCCTCAAGTGATACCGAGCCACCTTCGATAATCGCGTTTTCATCCAGCAAGCCCAACGCAGTTTTGCCGATGGTGCTCTTGCCCGCGCCGCTTTCGCCGACAACGCCAACTATCTGGCCGCGATTGACCTCAACTGAGATATTATTCAGAGCGCGGAAGATCTCTCCATCCGACATCGGGTAGGCGATGGTCAGATCATTGACTGTGATTAGATTATTCATCGCCTTAATCCTTTGCCCGAAGATAGGGATTTGCGTGATCGCGCAAGCGGTCTGAAACCACGTTGATACAAAGCACCATCGCCACAAGAACCGCACCGGGGAAGATGCTGATCCACCATTTGCCACTCAGCAGATAGTCGTTGCCGTTTGCAATCAGCAGACCAAGCGACGGCTCGGTTATCGGCACACCGACACCTAGGAACGACAGTGTTGCTTCGGCCCCAATTGCGCCAGAGATCGACATGGGAAGAACCACCAGAACCGGCGAAATCGAGTTGGGCAGCAAAAACCGTGTCATGATGCGGAAATCTGAAAGACCGGCTAGGCGTGCCGCATCGATGTATTCTTTCTTCATCTCAGATAGGGCCACTGCGCGGACCAAGCGCGCTTTGGATGCCCATGCGCCGATGATCAAGGCGTAGATGACTTTGTCAACGCCGGTGCCGAAGATCGCCAGCAACATCAAGGCCAACAGAATGCCCGGAAAGCTGATCTTCAAGTCAACCGCGCGCATGATTATGGTTTCCACCCAACCACCGCGCAAAGCAGCCAATAAGCCCAACAAGACGCCGATGGTTGAGCCGACTAGAACAGCGGTGAAGGCAACGAACAGTGATATACGTAGGCCATACATCACGCCCGACAGAATATCTCGGCCCAGCGCATCGGTGCCCATCGCGCTATAAGTGCCGTCATATAGCCGCGACCCTGGCGGTAGTAATCCATCCAGAATGTCGAGCTTGGCAAGATCATACGGGTTTTGCGGCGCTATAAATGGGGCGAAAACCGCGGTTAGAATAAACAGGGTCACACCGATCAGACCGGCAATCGCCATAGGGTGGCCCTTGAAAACCTTCCTAAAACGCTCCCACATTGTGGGTTCCGGCTTATCAGGTTTTGGGGTCATCGTGTGTTCCACAGCCGTCTCCATCACGTGTACCGGATGCGCGGATCAAGCAGCGCATATAATACATCGACTACAAAGTTGATGACGACGAACATCATCACAATAAGGATCAGATACGCCACAACAACAGGTCGATCTGCGTGGTGGATACTGTCCAGAAGAAGCTTGCCGATACCCGGCCAGCTAAACACCGTTTCGGTGACGGTTGAGAATGCAATCAATCCCCCTAGCTCTAGTCCCGTAATGGTGACAATCGGGATCATGATGTTGCGCAACAAATGGCGACGGATCAGACGCGGGCGTGGAATGCCTTTGGCCCGCGCAAATGTCATGTAGTCCTGAAACATCACCTCTTGAGTGCCGGATCGCGCCAGTCGGGTTTGCATACAAATTTTGTAAATTGCCAAATTGATGGCGGGCAAAAGCATGTGGCGAAGGCCGTCAACATTAAAGAATGAAAGCTCGATTCCGAAAAGCATCGTCGTGTCGCCGCGCCCAGATGCGGGCAGGACTTTTAGCCAAACAGCGAAGACAAGGATCAGCAGCAGTGCTTGCCAGAAATTCGGAATTGAATACCCAACGGTGGTGAGAAAACTGATGGTTTTGGTGGATTTCCTTTTCCGGTTGAGGCCGGAATAGATGCCAAGTGGAACGCCAACGCAAAGACCGATACCAATCGCAAGAAAGGCGACCTCCAATGTAGCAGGTAGGCGTTCAACGATCAGGGGCAGAACCGGTTTGTTATAAACGAACGAGGTTCCAAAATCGCCGCGCACCATATTGGAGAGAAAGCTGAAGTACTGGACCATCAAGGGCCGATCTACACCTAGCTCGCTAGCAAGCGCGATCCGATCTTCCTCGGTGAAGTCATCACTGGCTAGAACGGCAACAGGGTCAGAGACCACATACATGCCAACGAAAACCAGAATTGACATAATCAGAACCAATACACCGCTCTGACCAAGCCGTCTGAGGACGAAGCTCAGCATTACCACTCTCCCTATTGTGGCCCCGCGCGGACTATGCGCCCGCGCGGGTTTCTTGCTTTATTTGTAGGATACCATGAACGCGCTGGTGCGCTCATCCTGACGACCGTCAACGGTCAGGTCAGCCCGGTGTGCCCATAGTGAGTGGGTGTAGTAGACCGGAATACCTGGCATATCAGCCATCGCTGCGCGCATCGCGTTACCGACGTGCTCATCTGCTTTGGCTGCATCCGTTTCCACCGCCCAAGCCTTGATCGCCGCATCAAACGCTTCGCTCGAATAGTTCGAGTAGTTTGACGATCCAAGACCAAGGTCCTTGTCACGTGTCGCAAAGGCGAACGAGATCATCTGCGCCGGACCCTGTGGGTGACCCCAACCGTAGAAGAACGCGCCCATTTCGCGGGCTCTGCGTGCCTTGGCAAAGACTGACCATGGCTGCGTGTTCAGCTCGACTGTAATGCCGATACGCGACCAGTATTGTGCCAGTGCCTGAGCGACCCTTGTGCCGTTTGGATAGCGATCCGACGGTGCGTTGAACTGCAGAGTAAAGCCATCAGGATAGCCAGCCTCGGCCAGCAGGGCTTTTGCCTTGTCAGCGTCATATTCAAGAGCAGGCATTTCCGGTGCGCCAGCGCGATAGCTAGGTGCGTACTGGTTCGCCGGTGTTGCGTTTCCGCCAAACAGACGATCGGTGATCGCATCGCGGTTGATGGCCAGTGACATTGCGTGACGAACCTTAGCGTTTGCCAATGGCGCAGAGCCATCCGCTGCGGTGACACCGGGTGCGCCTTCGGCGTTGACGTCAAGCACAACAAACATGGTGCGCCATGCAGGTTTGCCCGAGAAGTCAAAGTCATCATCGCCGTCGAGCGCTGTGATGTCTTCGTTTGTCGGATTTTCGATCAGGTCATAGTCACCTGCCAAAAGTCCCGCAAAACGAGCGCCCGAGTTGCTAACCGATGAAATCTCAACGCCTTCCCACTTCGAGGCTTCGCCCCAGTAGTCGTCGTTGCGTTCCATGACAGCAAACTCTTTTGCAAAGCTCACATGCTTGAACGGACCGGTGCCAATTGCGGCGTCGCCGTTTTCAAAGTCGTCGCGTGTTGGGTATGCGGTGATACCGCAGTCGCCCGTTGCGTCATATGTGATTGGCCCGTCTGGAACGTCCCCGCCAGAAGCTGACAGAATCGACAAGAACTTCATCTTCTGGATCCAAAGTGGATAGGGGTTCTTCGTTTCGAACCGTACGGCGTGATCACCTTCGGCGACTACGTCAGTCAAAGGACCCATCGAACTAGTCAGCAGATTTCGCTTGTCGTCAATCTTGAACATCATTCGACACGCCGAATAAACCACGTCGCGGGCCGTAAACGGTTCGCCGTTGTGGAAGCTAACGCCTTCGCGCAGATGCACAGTTAGGCTGGTCGGGCTATTCCAAGTCCAGCCAGTTGATAGCAACGGTTGGTCGTCGTGACCTACCAGAGCTTCATAGATGTGCTCTTTATAGCCGGCGGTTGTTGCGCCTCCGAATGGATAAGGGTCAACCGACCGAGGGGCCGAGCTATAGGCCATACGCAGAACTTCAGCCTGCGCGCCCCCCCCGACCATCAGTGCAGCGGCAGCTGCCAATGTTGTGAGCGTTTTCTTCATGAACTCCTCCTGTCATTCATTTTGTTTTCTGTTTTCTGATTTCTGTTTTTTGGTATTTCGGTGTTGCGCTGCGCCACGTATTCCTTGAATTCGCCAAGGATCGCGTTGCAGTCAGATTTCACTTTCAGGAAATTCTCGCCGCGGGCACGGGTTGCTTCATCCATATAAAGATCGCGGCGCAATTCGATCTGAAAGATGTGCTGATCAATCTCTGGCCAGCCATAACGCACAGTGATTTCGCCACCGACAAATCGTTTGTTGATGCCAACGTCATACCCACGCGCGGCGAACAACTCAGCCATTTTATCAGATAAGTCAGGCGCACAACTGCCGCCGCTTCTTGTTCCGATATCAATTTCGGGACGCTGTTTTCCCCCGCGAACCTTTGTGTCGAACTGCGTCATCGAATGACAATCAACGATATAGGCGCAACCATGAGCCCTGCGGGCTTCCTCGATCAACGAGGTCATGGTTTGGTGATAGGGGATAAAGTACTGCGCCAGCCGGTTCTTGGCCTCTTGCTGCGACAGCTTGCGGTCATAGATCGGTGTGTCGCCGGACTTTGACCAAAAAAGGGTCGCCCCCACTTTGACCGACCCGGGCAGCAATCTGCCGTACCAGTCTTCGCCGTCCTCTAGCATATCCTTGTCTATGTCGTGCTGATGGCGGTTCACATCCACATACGCGCGAGGAAAATTCGCCTTGATGGTCGAATACTCCAAGACCTGCGCTTCGGAGAACAGTTCATCTACGTATTTGTCCGATGGAAAGTCGATCTTTTCAAAGGACAACTTGGGATCGTATCCGAAATCATCTGGATAGGTGCTTCCCGAATGGGGAAACGAAAGGATCAATGGCGACTGTGAAGCGCTTACGCTCAGCACATCATGGAACTGCCCACCGCTTTGAAACTGAATGTTGTTAGGCATGACGAATGTATTTCCCGAATCTGAAGCCCATGTTCAGAAAAATTTAGCATGAACGGTTCAAATCGATAATCTTATGAATGAACTCGAGGTTTCCATAATTTATGCTTATGTATCTGTTAGGCCACTATTCACCGATCCTATGGGGCAATTAGCCTTTCAAATAGCGTTCCCGGCAGCCGATCCGCGGTATAGAACGCTAGAAAACTTAGGGTACTTGTGCATGAAAATCTGCATTCTTCATATTGGACACACCGAGCCTGGGGCCGTATCTGCCCACCCTCCTTCGCCCGAACGCTTCAAGGCTGGTTTGGCACCGTATTTGCCACACGCCGATTGGACGACGATCAGCGCGGTCACCGGAACGCTTCCACAGCCGGAAGACTACAACGCCTATTTGATCACAGGAGGCAAGTATTCGGTATTTGACACACTTGCATGGCAGGACCGATTTCTAGATTTCATTGGCGATGTGATTTCCAAAAACATTCAGATCATTGGCATATGCTACGGCCATCAAGCGATTGCCCAAGTCTTGGGTGGCGTGGTTGAAAGATCACCAAGGGGGTACGGCGTCGGGCTGATGCCTGTGTCAGTCGTTGCCGATACATCGTGGTGCCAATCAAGCGAGGACCCGTTGATGCTGCACGCAATGCATCAAGATCAAGTGACGGTATTGCCCGAAGGTGCTGAGGTGTTCCTAAGCAGCGATTTTTGCCCGATCAGCGGCTTCACCTTCAACAACAATGTTCTTGCTATCCAACAGCATCCGGATTTCACCTGCGACCTGAACTATGATCTGATCAAAAAGCGTGAAGACAGAATTGGCGAGAAAACCGCAATTGCCGCGATTGCAGCGCTTGAAGGTAGGGATGACACGGCTGCCAGTGTGGAATGGATGGCAAGGTTTCTTAGACAGCAATACGTTTTGTGCAAAAGTTAGCCCAACAAGCTCAAGTGAGCTGCCCGGATCGAGTGTGAGTGAAATTCAATCAATGACCTGTGGTAGAGTATCGACCTAAAAGGATTTCGATATGAGATTGCAGTGATATGATAGTCCCGTTCACCTTTATCAGGGTCGTCGACTCAAAAGCGCAGCGAACGTCTGCTTTCCACTCTTCGTGCCGGTTGTCATTTCCATCCCTAAGCCGCCGTTCGTCATATCTGGCCCAACGGCTGCTCCCAGCCCAAAGCGGCCTTCGAAAATTGACGCATTGTCTGTCAGTGGGCTTTCGTTAATCATCCAAATACAGGACATATTGCTTTCTCACAGAAGCGTGCGAAAGTGCAGCTTACACCATATATTCTAAAGGCTATTTCAATGAGAAAAGCATACTACGAAGCATCTTTTCAGGATTTCTGTGCCGAGAATGAAAGCGCCATTCTTGGCGAGCTGACAACACATCACCAGCATGATTTGGAACACCTTCAGCGTAACGCCTGGATCACCCAGGTGAAGTATCTTCAGGCAGAGTTGGCAAATTTTCCAGACGGCCATATTTTTTTCGAGTTTGTCATTCCGCGTATGGGAAAGCGTGTAGATTGTTTGGTTCTTCTGAACGGTGTCGTGTTTGTGGTGGAGTTCAAAGTTGGCTCATCTAGTTTTGATCGTCATGCTATTGAACAAGTCGTAGACTACTCTCTCGACCTAAAAAACTTCCACGAAGGGTGCCACGACGCAACCATCATCCCCGTCCTGATCGCCACCAATGCACCGGAACAGAACATTGAAGTTATACTTGAAGAGGATAACGTTGCAGGGCCAATACACATTGGAAAATCCGGCTTAGGGATCCTTTTTTCGCGAGCATTCGAAATCCATCGCCGGAAAAGCGTTGAGATTGGATCGTGGCGCCATGCGGGCTACCGTCCTACGCCAACCATTATTGAAGCCGCTCAATCGCTTTATAAATCCCATAATGTAGATGAGATTTCACGGTCAGATGCGAGCGCTAAGAACTTACAAGCTACCTCAAACCACATCGCCCAAGTCATTGAACAATCCAAGCGACATGGTAAAAAATCGATCTGCTTTGTCACCGGCGTACCCGGCGCAGGGAAGACACTTGCGGGCCTAAACATCGCGGCCAGTCGGGCCGAGCGCCATGAAAATGAGAACGCCGTATTCTTGTCTGGAAATGGTCCTTTGGTAACCGTCCTGCGCGAAGCGCTTGCTCGTGACAAAGTTGAACAAGGCAAAATAAGCGGGGAAAAAATCTCAAAAAAGGATGCGGAACGGGAGGTCAGCCTATTTGTGCAAAACATCCACCATTTCCGGGATCACTACCTTAACAACACTGATGAACCATTTGAGCATGTGGTTGTCTTTGACGAAGCTCAGCGCGCCTGGACAACAGAGCAAGCCTCTAACTTTATGAAATCTAAGCGTGGATTAGATGATTTCAATCAGTCGGAGCCCGAATTTCTGATTGGGGTAATGAACCGACATACGCATTGGTGTGCGATCATTTGCCTTATCGGTGGTGGTCAAGAAATCAACACTGGTGAAGCTGGGCTTGGAGAATGGTTGCGCGCGTTAGAGATCCGCTTTCCCGACTGGGAAGTACATGCATCGACTCTTCTAGAGGATTCCCATTATACAGTTTCCCATGACGCTGTGGAACTTTTAAGTTCGCCAAAAGTGACCCAGCATGAAGACCTGCACCTTTCCGTTTCCATGAGGTCGTTTCGGGCGGAGAGCCTTTCGTCTTTTGTATCCACGGTTTTGGATGGTGATTCCACGACTGCGGCATCAATTATGAACTCCCTAACCGATAGCTATCCGATTTTCTTGACACGTGATTTAGCAGCCGCCAAAAATTGGCTGCACTCCAAAGCCCGCGGCAGCGAGAGAACCGGCCTTGTCGCCTCATCCGGCGCGCATCGATTGCGCCCCGAAGGAATTCATATCAAGGGGCTGACCCAGATAACGCGAAAAAGGTGTTATCATGGGAAGCATGCGGAAGAGTCGCTTAAGTAAGTATAAACAGGGTCGCCTGGTCGAGCATTTTGTTGCCGGAACCACGGCTCGAACTGCGGCCAGTTTATGT
>JAQWQJ010000091.1 GCA_029244725.1 Paracoccaceae bacterium | reverse complement strand
TCCGCGAAGCTGTTTGATCTAGGCGGGTTGGAAAAGCGGTACCGACGCCTTGTTGAAGATACTCTTGACGACAAACGCGCCCCTGAATTGATCTCAGCCGTCCTTCGGCACGGCGCGCTTGACCGCGGTGACGCTCAGGTTGTGCTAAAGACCTCCGAACGCACAGCCCGCAACACACTCAGAAAGCTTACTGCTGCCGGATACCTCAGATCAGCCTCTCCCAAAACTCCGGTCAGACTGGCGTTCCCTCTGGACTATCGAGAACGGCTTTTCCCCAACCTATTCGCTGATGCAGAGTTACCCGATTAGGACCTTCGGAAACCGTCGGTGTTACCATGTGGGGTCGATCCATATTCCAGCACATTAGTGGATTTTTTAGAACGCGAAGTGGCAGTTGGCCTGGGGGTGAGCTCTCCCTTTACTGCCGATCAAAACGGTCGATCATAGACTGAGCAGATCCGACTGCGGACATTCAAAGGATCGTTGACGAATGTTCAAAGTGCGGACGAAGTGAGCCTTCGCTGCGGCTGCGCCAATGACGGCTTTCGGCAAGCTGGTAATCAACAGTCGTTTTATCCGTGGCAGAAATGTACGAGTTCCGGCGGTATATTGACCCCAGTTAGTGAGTCTTCGCGCGCGGGTTCATCTGGGCTCAATCGCAACATTGGCTTGAAATATGTTCTTCGGATCAATCCGGCCTTTGATCTTTTCCAAGCGAGCCTGATTGGCCCCAAATGCACCTTTGCTTCGAACTTCATCAGGCTCAGGGACAAAGTTAATGTAGACGCTCCCTTTCGCCAAAGGCGACGCTTGGCCAAACAGGTCGCGGACCCACGCCTTGCACGCCGCATCTTGCGATGGATCTTGCCATCGTCCGTGGATGTTCATCACAAAGCGAGTTTCGCGATGCGCATAGGCCATCGCATCAGGCGCGACACGCCCTGCGGCCCCACCGAGTTGAGCGATGAAAATCTCACATTCGTCCGTTGGAAGATTAGCAGTGGCCGCGACCATTAGATCGATGAGATCATCTGACAAATCGCTGAAATCATGCGACTTCCAATAATTTCGCGCTCCTTCTGGTAGCAAAGGATCGAACGCTGACTGCCATACGGTATAGGGATGAGGGGCGACACCATCCGCCAGTGGAGACCCGATGGCTCTGATCGAGGCCAGGGCATTTTCCCCATCCTCGATTGGGCCGACATGGGCCATCGGCATAAGCAGGACGCGTTTCCCATGATGCTCAGGCGCAAGAAAGGGCAGCGGTGGCGCTTTTCTAAGAACCAACCAGCAAGTCGCTTCGTCCGGCAAGGAGGCCGCCGCATCGCGATATGCCCGGAGAATAGCAGCTGCATCCTCAATTGGATGCACGACGGGACCAGACATCAGCATGTTGTCTACCGGTCGCAGCATGAACTCAAACTCCGCCACCACGCCAAAATTCCCACCGCCTCCCCGGATCGCCCAAAAGAGGTCGGCGTTTTCGTTTGCGGACACATGTTTCAATTCCCCATCTGCGGTCACGATGTCCGCGGATAAGATATGGTCGACAGTGTGCCCGAAGGGGCGACTCAACCAGCCGTATCCTCCGCCAAGCGCCAAACCAGCGATACCCGTGGTCGAGTTGATCCCTGTGGGAACTGCAAGCCCAAACGCTTGCGTTTCATGATCGACATCTCCCAAAAGAGCACCGCCCTGAACAATTGCGCGGCGGGTCTCAGGGTTTACGCGGACAGCGCGCATCTTTGAAAGGTCGATCACCAAGCCACCGTCGCAGACAGCGCTACCTGCGATGTTGTGACCGCCACCGCGCACCGAAGTCACAATTTCATGCTCAGACGCGAAACGCACAGCGGCCAGAACGTCAGCGGTGCCGGAACATTCTGCGATCAGCGCAGGCCTTTTGTCGATCATACTGTTCCAGATCTGGCGTGACGTGTCGTAGTCCGCATCTATGGGTCTGAGCAGGCGTCCACGCATGCTGGCTTCAAGTTGCGCAGTGCTCTCGTCTGCAATGATGCGCGTGTCGCCATTCAGGGTCTGAAATTTCGTTTCCATCTGTGCCTCCTAATTCAAGCCAAGTACAAACGAACACGAGCACTCAACCAGCTGCAAAACCAGTCTACAAACTGGACTGGTCCGACCGCGATCTGTTCTGATAGCATTGGGTGACGAGGAAGGAGACCATTGATGAGTTCAAATCAGGGATACGGTCAATATTGCCCGCTCGCGATGGCGAGTACGTTGCTTGGAAATCGTTGGACACTGTTATTGATCCGAGAGTTCATGGAAGGCTCCACACGCTTCAACGACCTCGCACGCGGACTACCCTTGTTGTCACGTTCCCTGCTGAAGCGTCGATTGCAGGAACTTGAGGATAACCGGCTCATTACCCATCGCCCAGGGTCTCGCGGTAAGTCCGGTGAATGCCGTTTGACACCTGCAGGAGAAGACTTGACCAAAGTTATTTTTCAGATGGCCACGTGGGGTCAAGAATGGATCGATGAAGAGCCGTCCCTAAAAGATATAGATGGTCGTTTTCTGATTTGGGACATGGGCCGCAACGTGAAGCCCACAGATTTTCTGCCCAACCCTTTCACGGTTCACTTCATCTTCGAGGATGCGCCCGAAGAGATCAGAGAACATTGGCTGGTGTTTGAGCAAAATGAAGTTGACGCTTGCTACATCGACCCTGGCAAGGACGTTGACGTCTTCGTTGAAACAGACCTGAGAACAATGACTCGCGTTTGGATGGGGTGGTGTAGCCTCGAGGCTGCGATTCGCGATGGTGACATGGTCGTAACAGGACAGCCGCTCTACATCGACCGCATGAGAGAGTGGCTTGGGTTAAGTTCACTTGCCAGTACGCAGAAAAGGCCGGTCACGCAGCGTATTGGACAGGCACTGTCGCAGTGACCAAACCATCGGGCCACAACTCGTGAGGTTTTGTCGCCTTACTGCCCGGACTCCCCATAGCGGCCTTTCATCAATCCTGCAGCAACCCGGTAGATTTGGGCTCATTGCAGCCATCGGTGTTAGCGCAGCAAAAGCCTGATTTGACCACACAGCCCCGTCGTAGACGGCCCAAACCTGCCTTTCATAGACTGTTCAACATGCTGCAGTCGCATCCCGCTTTGCTGATGGGGTGGATGGCTCCTGCTTCATCCGGCGTCGCAATGCGCCATACTGCAGATGTCGTTATCTGTTTATGAGAGGAGCCACCCCTTGGAAGTTACCACAATTGGCCTAGATCTGGCTAAGAACATTTTTCAAGTTCACGGGATCACTGCTAACGAGGATGTTGCATTCAATAGACCGCTGAAGCGTGCGCAGTTGTTGCCTTTCTTCGCAAAGCTTGCGCCATGTCTCATTGGCATGGAAGCTTGTAGCAGTGCGCATCATTGGGCGCGCGAACTGACGGCCATGGGGCATGATGTGCGGCTGATCCCACCAATTTATGTGAAACCTTATGTCAAACGGGGAAAATCCGATGCGATTGATGCCGAAGCAATCTGCGAAGCAGTGACGCGTCCAACGATGAGGTTTGTTGCAATCAAGACAGTAGATCAGCAGGCATTGCTTTCGTTACACCGTGCCCGTGATTTATTGGTCCGACAGCGTACGCAATTGATCAATGGCCTTCGAGGGATGGTCGCCGAGTTTGGTGTTTACATCGCCAGAGGTCTCGCACGGATCATTGGGTTTGCCGAGGACATACTGGCTGGTGAGGTTTTAGATCTGCCAGACATTGCAAATGAAGTGATCCATAACCTTTGCGAACACCTCATGGCCCTTCATACGCGGATCAGGTGGTACAAGAACCGCCTCAAGCAGGTTGCTAAAGAAGATGCGCGGGTGCGGTTATTGCGTACCATTCCAGGCGTTGGCGTCGTGACTGCATCGGCGATCATAGCCAGCATTGGTGACGGCCATCAGTTCGAGAATGGCCGCGCATTTGCAGCATGGTTGGGCCTCACGCCAGCTAACAAGTCCAGTGGCGGCAAAGAAAAGCTTGGCCGGATTACGAAAATGGGCGATCAATATTTACGATCACTGCTCGTCGTTGGTATGACGTCATTGGTCCGACAAACGCGGTCACATCCTGAGCGTGCCAGCAAATGGCTGACGTCTTTACTAGAGCGAAAACCAGCACGTGTGGCGACCGTTGCAATGGCCAATAAGACCGCAAGGATCGTCTGGGCCGTTCTTACCCGAAACCAACCCTACAACCCACACTCAGCTTGAGAGGAACACAAACAACGCGTTAGCAAGACCTGCGAGATGATGGTGCATAAGTCTGCCACCAAAACCAAGACACCCCGTCGCATGCCTCAGGCGCAACTGCCCGCATTGCTGTAAGGGACTTGGTTTGCGTAACCCATCAGGGCCAGCGGTCAAAACCGCGCAAACAGGCCGGACACATGACTGCTTCTGACAAATGCACAAATCTGATCAAATATGTCTTGCGATGCAGGAGCCATCCACACAGGACATTCGCCGCGACAGCAAAATTAACACGGTTGTGAACTCACAGTCTGCGGGACAAAGCTACCATTGGCCGTGAGCAATCAAATGTCCGCTAAGCCTTACATTCTCGCTTCGTCAGACCTCTAAATCATCTTGGCTCAAACAGCGTTTCCAGGATCGGGCAGTCTGGCACATCGCCCTGACTGCACTCCGCCGCCATACCAACCAGTGCCTTTTCCAACTTCCGCAGGCCTTTGATCTTTTCACGCACAGACGCTAAGTGCCCAACCGTCAAGCCATACACCTCGCCACATGTGAAATCCTGGCGGTCCACCATTTCCAGCAGCGCGCGGATTTCATCAATGCTGAAGCCAAGTTCACGCGATGTCTTGATGAATGACAGCCGCTTGAGCTGGTCGTGGTTGTATTGGCGGTTGCCGCCTGCTGTGCGATCCGGCTTTGGCATGATGTTGATGCGCTCGTAGTAGCGGATCGTTTCAATATTCACGCCGGTGCGCTTGGACATTTCACCAATCGGATAACCTCGCGCGTTCGTGATGTCGGACATCGAAAAAACCTCTTGCTTCTGTAGTGGCTACAGACTGCATTCTACATCAAGAAACCTAAATTGCGAGTGCCTGCATGACTGACACAACCGACGTTGACCTGAATCAGAGCGATCCTGACAGCCGCAAGGCGCGCATGATTGCAGCGGGTGGAATTCTTGGCGCTCTTGCGGCCTCAACGTGCTGCATTGTTCCGCTGATCCTGTTCAGCCTTGGCGTATCCGGCGCATGGATCGGCAATCTGACTGCTCTTGAACCTTACAAGCCGATCTTCATCGTGATCACGCTAGGGTTTCTCGGCTACGGCTATTGGATGGTTTACCGCAAGCCCAAGGCCTGCGCAGAGGGCGAAACCTGTGCGCGGCCACTTCCCAATCGGTTGGTCAAATCCGCGCTTTGGGGATCAACATTTCTTATCGTGATCGCGTTGTTCTGGAATTGGATCGCGCCGGTCGTTGCCCCCATTCTTCTTGGTCTGTGAAAGGACATACAATGAAACTCCACACTTCCGTTTTGGCCCTGATTGGCTTTATCGCCGCCGCCCCTGTCTTTGCTGCTGAGCAGACAGTAACATTCTCTGTTCCCGGCATGACCTGTGCAAGCTGTCCCTTTATCGTTGAATCAGCGATGAGCGGCGTTGATGGCGTTGTGACAGTGAGTGCTGATGCTGACACCCGAACGGCGCTGGTTATCTTTGATGACACCGTTACCAATGCAGAAGATATCGCGTTCGCCTCGACTTCTGCGGGTTATGAAGCTGAGCTTTTGCCCGACGACAGTAATTCCTGAGCCGCATATGAAAGATAGCTCAACAGGAGGCTTATTGGCCTTCATCGTCGCCGCACCGGTCGTCGTGATCTGCTGCGCAGAAAAGGTGGCTCTGATCGTAGCCTTGCTGTTCGGAACTGCTGGATCTCTGACAAGCATCAATTTGCTGACCATTACCCTCGTGGCGACGCTTGGCGGCATCGTGTTTCTGGCGGCGCGCAGTTTCGTTCAAACTCGCAGACATAATCAAGAATTTGAAAAGGACGACCAAAGTGAACGACAGACTTCTTAAACTGGGCATTGTCGGCACGGTGATTGCCGCGCTGTGTTGCTTCACGCCAATTCTGGTTGTGCTTTTTGGCATTGTCGGCCTGTCTGCCCTAGTCGGTTATCTGGACTACGTTTTACTCCCTGCCCTCGCTGTGTTCGTGCTGATCACGATTTACGCTTTCATCCGCCGTGCGCGAAAAACCTGAATCTGAAAGACCAACATCATGCTTGATTTACTGAGACCAAACGCGGTGGATGCCAATACATTTGACCTCGCTGTGATCGGTGCTGGCTCTGCTGGATTTTCCGCCGCAATCACCGCAGCCGAAGACGGTGCGCGGGTTGCACTCATTGGATATGGAACCATCGGTGGTACTTGCGTCAACGTCGGTTGCGTTCCTTCGAAAGCGATGATCCGCGCTGTGGAAACACTACACTCGGCTAAGAGCGCTGATCGGTTTAATGGCGTGGAAGCCACCGCAAGAGTAACCGATTGGGCAGCGATGGTGGCCCAAAAGCAAGCCTTGGTCGACGATCTTCGCGCGGCAAAATACGTTGATGTTTTGCCAAATTATGAAGGCGTCACCTACATCGAAGGTCAGGCAAGTTTCGCAAACGATGGCTCCCTACGGGTTGGAGATCGCGCCATTCGTGCACCAAAAGTAGTCATCGCAACAGGTTCAGCCCAGCATATCCCCGATATCCCCGGACTGGACGGCATCAATTGGCTGGATAGCACCTCTGCTCTTGAACAGGCGCAACTTCCAAAATCGCTCATGGTGATGGGAGGCGGATATATCGGAGTTGAGATTGCCCAGATATTTTCCCGTGCAGGTGTCGATGTAACTATCGTTACGCGCCGTGGGCTGCTGCCAGAGGCCGAACCGGAAGTAAGCGATTCACTGACGAAAGCCTTTGCCGACGAGGGTATCAAAGTGCTGGATGGTCTGGCCTATGACAGGTTTGAGAAATCGGGCGATGGTGTAACACTGCATGCGGCACATAACGGTGTGGCTGCCAGGATCGAAGCAGAGAAGCTGCTACTGGCTACTGGCCGCGTCCCGAATACCGGCTCATTGGCACTCGATATTGCAGGTATCGAGACGAATGAACGGGGCGGGATTATCATTGATCCGCAGATGCGCAGCACGCGGGATGGAGTTTATGCGACGGGTGATGTGACCGGAACTGACCAGTTTGTTTATATGGCGGCGTACGGCGCGAAACTCGCGGCCAAAAACGCGATGAATGGAAACACCCTGAGCTATGACAACAGCATTATGCCTGCCGTAGTCTTCTCTGATCCACAAGTTGCCAGCGTTGGCCTTACCGAAGCACAAGCCAAGTCTTCGGGTTATGAGGTGGTCACATCTGTTTTGGGCCTGGAGCATGTCCCCCGCGCTTTGGCAGCACGCGACACACGCGGTCTGATCAAGCTGATAGCAGACAAAGGAAGTAAGAAAATTTTGGGGGCGCATATCATCGCACCAGAAGGCGCAGACAGCATCCAGACAGCGGCCATGGCGCTAAAAATTGGCATGACTTACGATGATTTGGGTGCGATGATCTTTCCCTATCTCACAACTGTCGAAGGGCTAAAATTGGCTGCGCAGACCTTCGAAAAAGACGTTTCAAAGCTATCTTGCTGTGCGGGATAGACATCAACGTTAACTTTCTGTTTGGTCGTCCGTCCGCTCACCGAAGACAATTTCTCGACCGTCTGGTGCTACGGCAACGATTTCTCTACATCCGTAAGGCTTGTCTACAATTTGACCTTTGAGTTTTGTGCCGCGACGTTCGAATTCGACCAGCAATCCCTCGATATCTTCTACCCAGAAATATGCTGCCCATCCACGTTTTCGAAATCCAAGTGATCGGCTGCATGCAAGCATGATTGTTTGACCATCTCTATCCAACGTCACAAAGCTGGGGCCATTTCCGACTTCAGAACCAATTTCGAAACCAAGTCGATCAACAAAAAAATCCCGCATTGGTTTTATCGTCCGACCGTTCACCTGAAGCACAGCGGCAGTTCGTTGGATGCGCGACGAAGTTGTTAATTTGGTCTCCATGTGGTGATCATAGCGACACCAATTTACCAAAACCAGTCATTCGCTGTGACGCAGAAAACAGGAAAAATGGGCTCTTCTGGAATCTTCGCCGCGTGCAACACGAACGGCAGGGCTTAGTAAGAGCAACCTTTCGCTGCATCACGCATGGGCTCACACAATGCGGACCAAACCGTCATTCCTTTTTTGCCCTTCGCTCACGCAGAAAGTATTCGCAGTTGCGGTACGTTTGTCGCTGCAATGCGGCCAATGTCACCAAAGCCGCCATTCGATACGGCCACGAGACGCTATGCTCAAACTGTGATTTCACTGCACGCCGTCGGCACCACCGACTTGCGGACAAACCAGACTTGTACCGACGTCGCTTTCGCTGACGCAGAAAACACGCTGTGCCTAGATTTCACGACAAAATTAGGAACTGCCACAAGAGGTCTATTCCTTCACTTGATGCTAAGTAAGCAGAGATTTCGGACCAAAAATCCGAAGCAAACTCAGACCGCAATTTTCTTCTTGAAGCTCTATCTACTAGAGCTTCTATAATGCTGCTGAACTGCAAAAGGATAGCCCGATGCCGGACGATACGACGAAGGAGAATCTTGGAGTTTCATGTTGCGGTTCAACTTCGGGAACCGAAGCCCAGACAGCTGCACCGCAGGCCTCCGCTGGTCGCAATTTTCGGGTCAGCGGGCTCGATTGCGCTGAAGAAGTCGCAATCCTTAACAAGGTTGTAGGACCAGAAGTCGGCGGTGCAGAGCAATTGGCCTTCGACGTTCTGAACGGACGTATGATCGTCCTTGCCGGTGCCAATACCGTAAGTGACTACGAGATAATCAAGCTTGTCGGTTCGACCGGCATGAGTGCGAAAGTCTGGGATGCCGAGACGGCTGATGGCGATCAGGCAGCACATTTTGCGCGTCAACGCCTGTTCACCGGGCTGAGCGGCGGTTTTTGGGCGGCAGGGTTCGCGTACCACATCATTGAAACTGGAGCGGGGGGTGCGCTTCGGCTTTTTTCCGGTCACGGTGAGGCGACAATGCCGCTTGTCGAAGTGGCTCTGTTCATGTTGGCCGTCGTCTTCGGTGCTTGGCTGGTCGCGCCAAAGGCGTGGGCGGCTGCACGCAGGATGTCACCCGACATGAACTTACTGATGGTTGTAGCGGTGGCCGGGGCGATCGGGCTCGGTGAATATTTCGAAGCCGCAACAGTAGCGTTTTTCTTCGCATTGTCGCTGACTTTGGAATCGTGGAGCGTTGGACGCGCACGGAATGCCGTTGCGAAGCTTCTCGATCTCGCACCACCCACTGTGCTTGCGCTCTATGACGATGCTTCGGCAACCGAAGTCCCAGCAAAGAGCGTCGCGGTGAACTCCAAGTTCATTGTGCGTGGCGGCGATCGCATTGCGCTTGATGGACTAATTGTCGAAGGGAGGAGTGACGTCGATCAGGCCCCGATTACCGGGGAGAGTGCATTGGTTGCAAAGGATATTGGTGACGAAGTCTATGCCGGGACGATCAACGGAGATGGCACACTTACTGTTCAAGTGACGAAACTGGCCAGCGATACAGTGCTGTCCAAAATCATCCGCATGGTCGGTAATGCGCATTCGCGGCGTGCCGAAGTCGAACAATGGGTAACGAAGTTCGCCCGCATCTATACGCCAATCGTTATGGCGCTGGCAGTTCTGATCGCAATCGTGCCGCCTCTGCTACTTGCAGGTGCTTGGAACTACTGGATTTACAATGCACTCGTCTTACTGGTCATCGCTTGCCCCTGCGCGCTGGTCATCTCCACGCCGGTGTCAATTGTGGCCTCGCTTGCAGCGTCGGCACGCAACGGCGTGTTGATCAAGGGCGGTGCCTATGTTGAAGCACCATCTCGACTAACCGCACTGGCGATGGACAAGACCGGCACCATCACGATGGGTGAACCGGAGGTCGCGGGCCTGCATCCCTTGGACGGCACAGCAGAGCGTGATCTTTTGAGCGCCGCCGTTGCACTGGAAGCGCGATCCTCGCACCCGCTCGCCCGGGCGATCTTGGCGCGAGGCGAGCGCGACGGAGTGGAACGTTCGGCGGCGACTGACACCAGAACTGTGCCGGGCCGGGGCGTCGAAGGCTCGTGGAAGGGACAGCCCATCTGGCTCGGCTCCGACCGTTTCGCTTCGGAAAAGGGCTTGGGCGATGCTATCCCGCGTGACCTGCTGGAGCGGATCGAGGGCGCGGGCAGCACGCTCGTCGCCGTGGGGTCAGGCAGCCGCCTTCTCGGCCTGATCGAGTTGCGTGATCGCATTCGTCCCGACGCCAAGGGCATCGTCGCCAAACTTCATGCGCAGGGCGTGAAAGCCATTGTCATGCTGACTGGCGACAATGAACGAACGGCCCGCGCCGTCGCGGCTGAGGTTGGAATTGACGAAGTTCGCGCAGAGCTGCTGCCCGAGGACAAGGTGAGCGCGATAGAGGAACTGGTCGCCAGCCACGATATCGTGGCGATGATCGGCGACGGGGTGAACGACGCACCTGCTATGGCACGGGCGCATTTCGCCATCGCCATGGGGGCCGTGGGATCGGACGCGGCCATCGAGACTGCGGACATTGCATTGATGTCGGATGACATCGGCAAAGTGCCATGGCTCATTTCTCATTCGCGCCGGACAATGGGTATCATCCGGCAAAACATTGGGATTGCACTCGCCACCAAGGCGCTTTTCGTCGGGCTGACTGCATTTGGTATGGCGACCATGTGGGGTGCCATCGCTGCGGATGTGGGGGTTTCTCTGCTGGTTGTGGCAAACGCCTTGCGGCTTCTGCGTTCAGAGAATGACACGATGAACCCGCCTGGCGGACGTGGCGTTGGCGAAGAAACGGCTCGTGGAGCGCTGGCCCACGGTCATTAGCAAGGCCCTCGAAGAGGCTTGGAAGGGGACAATTTGAGACTGCTGAACTGGCTGGAGGCTGTCATTCGAACCGTGGGCGTGGTCACGGCGTGGGCCACGGTGGTTCCCATCGCTTTCTTCACGGGCCTGCAGATGCTGGATCGAAAGTTACATCTTGGCGTGTCAGCGATACTCCCCGATCTTTCCACCTCTTTGCTATTCGTCCTCATCTTCATGACGTTGGGTTTCACATATTTGCGCGATGGGCATGTCCGGGTGGACGTCTTCCGACGGAAGTGGTCCCCAAAAACGCTAGCCCGGATCGAGCTAATGGGCTGTCTCTTCGTGCTGCTGCCTCTTGCTGTCATCCTTGTTTATTACGCTTGGGATGGTCTGATGCGGACGACTAAATACGCCGAAACCGATGTCTGGGCCCAACGCATCGCTGCAATTGCCGGGCCTGCGCTTCTGGGTGTCGCGGGTGTGATCGTCGTCGCACGGAATATTTCATTTCTGCGTGGACATCGTGCCGACGTCTCGCCAAGCTCGCAAGAAGATCTGCCCCATGGTGAATGAAGTACTGTCAATCACTATGCTGGCGCTATTGGCCTTTGGGGTATTCAGCGGCTTTCCCGTTGCCCTGGTGCTGACCACGACCGGGTTTCTTGCGTTTATTGCTGCTGTTTTTATTGGCGAGACGGATTTTGGCCATCTCGGCCTGATCTACTTGCGGGTGCGGGGCGTGCTGACCAATGAGGCCGTGCAGTTCACCAGTGTGCCTCTTCTCATCTTTCTCGGGCTTGTGCTGAATGCCAGCGGCATCGCCGAAACGCTGTTCCGAACCCTCGGTCAACTCCTGAAGTCTGTACCGGGACGTTACGCCGTCGCCACGCTTCTCATCGGCCTGATCCTCGCGCCTGCGGCGGGTGTGATCGGCGCATCCGTCGTAACGGTCGCCCTGGTTGCATACGGACCAATGCTGCGTTCGGGCTACCCTGCATCTGCGGCAGGCGCAGCGGTCGCGGCTTCTGGGGCGCTCGGCGTTGTGTTTCCTCCCGCGATCCTGCTGTTCTTTGTTGCCAACGTCTTTCAGCTTCGGTTCGCATTGATGTACGCCGCGCTCGTCGTGCCGGTTCTCCTGCTGGTGTTGCTCTTCTCGATATACTTTGCAATCACACTTCGAAACCGTGTTGAAGTGCCTTTATCGGACCAGACAAAGCCCACAATCCGGGATGTCCTCTCTGTGATCGTGGCCATCGGTGTCATTGCCGCGATCCCACTCAGCATCGTCGCGGGGGTCGCCACTTTGTCTGAGGCGGCGGGGATCGGCGTCTTTGGTGGGTTGTTGGTCACAGCCTTTCGCGGACGAATGACACTCAATCTGCTCAACAAAACAATTGTTCGGACAGCATCCATGACGTCGATGGTGTTCTTTATTGTTATTGGCGCGACCATCTTCTCGCTTGGCTTCAATCTTTTGGACGGCCCGAATATTCTGTTCCTGTGGATAGATAGTTTCGACCTCGGTCGATGGGCCACACTTACCCTTTTGCTCGGTATTATCCTTGTTCTTGGTTTCGTCTTTGACTGGATCGAAATCTTGCTGGTATTTCTACCAATCTTGCTACCGATCTTTGGGCAGTTGGACTTTGCCGACCATGTGGGCACTGCCTATTTCGCCAATATATGGCTCGCCGGGCTGATTGCATTGGCTTTGCAAACCTCGTTTCTGACACCACCCTTCGGCTATGCACTGTTCTTTGCAAAAATGGCTGCGCCGCCGGGCGTAAACCTTGCGGACATCTACAAGGGCGCGGGGCCGCTGGTCATCATCGAAGTGCTTATGATTGGAGCGCTGGCGGGCTGGCCAAAGCTCATCACATGGCTGCCTGCCCTCGTGCTGTCGCGGTCAGACTCGCTGCTGCTGAATTAGCGGGACGCCGCTAACTCTTGGCTTTTTTGAACATTTCGATCCACAGCAGTGTGCCAACACCACAAACCACAAACACATCCGCAAAATTGAAGGCTGGCCAATGAGCAGTGCCAAGATAGAAATCCAGAAAATCCGTCACACCGCCAAATCGGACACGATCTACGATGTTTCCGAGCGCGCCGCCGATTACCACTCCAAGAGCCACAACTTCTGATGTTTTCTTGGCCTTGATCATCAATAGGATCAAGAAAAACACGATGCCAAGTGCCAGCATTGCCAGTGCCCACCACGGCACATTCGGCAAGAATCCAAAAGTCACACCCTCATTGCGTAAAAGCGTCAAGTCAAACCCCGGAAAGACGGTTATTCCCTTCTCGAAGGAAGCCGCATTGGCGAGCGCCAAAGCCTTAGAGGCCTGATCTGCAAGCAGAGCGCTAATGGCCACGCAGAATCCGGCTGTTAATTTGTTCATGAGTTACCCCAACCAAACAATACAGGCGTTGCGCTCACGGCTGTCATTAAACCAGCCGCAAGGCTTTCGAAAAACCAAAGAGACGGGCGACAGAGTCGTCAGCGCCTCCAATTCAGTTCGCCGGGTAGGACGAAAAGACTTCAGTGCTTCCGTCTTTGTTCACCAGAAACACATCATAGGCGTCGGCTCCATCGCCGAAATCCATGCCCGGTGATCCAATCGGCATGCCAGGGACAGCGAGCCCAATTGCGTCTGGACGTTGCTCAAGGAGCCGATTGATGTCGGCGGCGGGCACGTGACCTTCGATTGTGTAGCCATCGACCGTCGCTGTGTGACACGAGAACATACTGACCGGGATGCCGCGATCCATCTTCAGGCGGATAAGCGCGCCCCCAACGTTCTCGCCTGCTGGTAAGAATCCAGCCTCGGACAGATGATCCACCCAAGCCACACAGCAGCCGCAACCTCTCGTTTTGGCAACATGAATTGCCGTCTGGGCTGTTGCGGCTGTTCCGACAAGGGTTAGCAAAGTGGCAACAGAAAGTGTCTTGATCGAGTATTTCATGATCATTCCTAGATTTTGCAGTGCTGTAGTTGACTTGATACAAGCTACAGTACCTAGAGGTTCAAGAACTAATTTCAGTAGCGCGTTAGCGCAACACCTCAGCGTGATTGTCGTGCGTTCCCATCCGAGATGAGTTAACAATAAGCTATAGTGACTTTAGACATGAGGATTCCTATGCTCACCATCGGCACGCTCTCGAAAAAAACAGGGACCAAGGTCCAAACGATCCGCTACTACGAGCAGATTGGGGTGATGAATGAGCCTGGGCGTTCCGCCGGAGGTCAGCGTCGCTACTTCGAGAAAGACTTGGATCGATTGGCCTTCATCCGACATTCTCGTCAACTCGGCTTTTCGCTGGAGTCCATTCGGGAGCTACTGGATCTCTCTGACAATCCATCACGATCCTGCGCCGACGCCGATGTCATTGCGCGCCGACAACTGACGCAAGTTGAAAGACGCATAAAAGGTCTGCAAGCACTCAAGAAGGAGTTGAAACGTATGGTCACTGAATGCGAGGGCAACAGCGTGGCGGAATGCAAGATTATCGAAGTTCTACGCGACCATTCGGAATGCTTGACAGAGCATCAGAATATCGACGTTGAGCTGGCGTAGTCATATTCCGGCAAATTCAGTTTCATAAGGTGGCGACCAGCGAAAACAACTCAAAATCCAAAAGTTGCATGTCATCAGCGTTAACTCTCTAACAGCCCGCCTATACCGGAATGGGCCTGATTGACTTTGATGTATCAAATTGAGGCGGCGTTATCGTCAGTTTTAGATGACTTTTTTCATAGGAAAACGGCTAGTATGACAAGCTTTCTACACCAAGTTGTCCATCGCAGGTCCATGGGTTCTCCGTTGCATCGAAGGTGAGTTTTGTCCCGCGACTCGGTTGTTCAGCCTCAAACGGTTGCTGGGCTTCGCGTGAACGACCGGTTTCCCCACCGCGCAACAGTGCCGAGAGGGGCGCACTTGCAGCATTATTTGCGCAGCGAGGCGCGCGCAGCACAAATCTAACACTTCCGGTGTGGGCTCGAAGCGGTCATCCGCTGCAAATAGCGTGAATGGCAGCTGTCAGTCATTAGCCAACCACTCAACCTCCAATCCAAACAGCCTTATGGGACGGTTCCCCACGCAACTCGTTTTTGCTTGATGTTTTTAAATTCTGTTTGATTGTTGTTTTAATAGTTAATAATGGAGCGTGCGCAACACGGAACTTCGCTTCATGGCCAAAAACTCACCCGACCAGTTCATCCGCGGCGGACAGACGACCCAGCACTGGATCCGCATGGCTGCCCAGGTCCTGCGCTCGGCCATTGCTTTTGCGGCACTGGTGTTTTCTGTCGTCTACGCAGGCCTGTGTCTTGCCTACTATGAGATCGCTCTCCTGCATGTGACCTGGGCACATTGGTTGGCGAGCTTCTTTGTTGAGAACCGTGGCGAAGCTGAGCATGTCATTCGGTATCGCCATCCCATGCATGGCTGGGTGAATGAAGAAGCTGCCGTTATTTACCAGAACCTGGATTTCCTAGAGGTTCGAGCGTCCTATCAGGAGATGGCAGTCAGTTTTGCCTGGTGGGCTTTGGTGCCTGCCGTCGCTGCGGCCGTTCTTGCCGGATTTGTCTTCTATGTGTCGGGACGCAAGCTTGATGGGGACGCGCATGTTCGCGGGACGTACCTGGTTTCTGAGAAGGAGCTGAAGAGTTGGGTGGATCGAAAATGGAAGGACTACTTCAAGCGCTTCGGGAAGGAGCGTAAGACTGGGCCGTTCTACACGGTTGCTGACATTCGTTTTCCACCCAATGCTGTTGAGGCACAAACAGCCATTTGCGGCACGGTCGGGACAGGTAAGACGACCTGCATCAAAGAGTTGCTGGGCACTGTCCGTGACTTAGGGGGGCGTGCAATCATCTATGACCGCATGGGAAGTCTTGTCAGGGACTTCTACGATCCAGCAACGGATGTGATCATCAATCCCTTTGATGCCCGCTCACGTGCTTGGTCTCCGTTTCTGGAAGCGGAAAGGCCAGAGTTCTTCACACAGATGGCCGAGGTCTTAATCCCCGACAGGCCCGGTGCCAGTGGCGATCCCTTCTGGACACAAGCTGCACGTATTGTGTTTGACTACGCAGCACAGACCTTGCTCAAGGAAGGGCACACGTCAAACGCGGCGCTACGGTCGACCATTCTCAATATCCCCGGCGAACAGCTTGCCGAGTTGATCGAAGCCACACCGGGTCGCCACTTCCTCAATGAAGAGATAGCCAAGACAGCCGGCTCCATTCGCGCCAACCTGATTGCCGAGCTGCGCTTTCTGGAGTTCCTGCGCGACGACGCAGAGCCGTTCTCCATCCGCAAGTGGGTCAAGAGCTCGGAAACCGGTTTTGTGTTTTTAACCGGTGACGCAGAGCATGCCGCGGCCACCAGAAACATTATCTCAACCCTTTTTGAAGTGGCCGCGAATGCGTTGATGACCTGTGACGAGGCAAACGACCCGCGCGTTTGGTTTATGATGGATGAGGTCCCGACGCTTAATAAAATGCCCTTCCTTGCCAAAAGCCTGGCCGAGATCCGCCAGTTTGGTGGCGCCTTTGTGGTTGGCTACCAGGTCTATTCGCAGCTTGAAGACATCTACGGTGAGAAAGGCGCCCAGACGATCGTCGGCAACCTCAACAATCGGATTGTGTTCAACACGCCAGATGCAAGAACGGCGGATCTCTTCTCGCAATCTCTGGGGTCAGAAGATGTCGAGGAGCGACGGGAAACTATCACCGTTGGCGCTCATGAGGCCCGTGATGGCGTCGGCTTCATGTCTCAGCGCACCGAGCGCAGGATTGTGACAGCGTCTCAGATACAATCGCTCCCCCAGTTCGAAGGCTATATCCGCTTCGCCTATGATGCCCCGGCTGCCTTCGTGCGCTTCAAGCCTGTGGAACGGGCAGGCACTGCCGAGAAGTTCATCCCCTATCATGGCGGCAGCTTTGTCAAAGGCAGTATGGATGCGGGCGCTGCCGACAGAAGCGCACGTGAAGGTCAACCCAACTCCCCCTCGTCTTTCTCTGGTCTGAGCCTAGAAGATCAACACGTCGAGTTTGAACAATGGCGCGCGCGTTTGGTCGCGAACGGTTTGGAAATCTTTGCCGAGCACGTCGCAGACGACGAAGAACTCTGGGAGCATTATGCATCAAGCCGCAGAGCTGGCGTCACCCCGCACGACATCGGCCCTCCGTCCTTTACCCGTCATATGATGGGGGCACCTACAAGCGAAGTACGACTGGAATTCCCGGCGGGCGAGACCCCACAAGAGACCACCAATAACGTGTGTGAGTGTTCACAGCATGTTGAACCCGGGGATCCGGAGCGTGTCCCGCCTGCCGCTGGTGCCTGCCAAGGTGAATTGGACTTCAAGCCGGTCGATACGCCCAATCCTGAAACGCAGACAAAAG
Source organism: Paracoccaceae bacterium (assembly GCA_029244725.1). Classification (GTDB taxonomy): domain Bacteria; phylum Pseudomonadota; class Alphaproteobacteria; order Rhodobacterales; family Rhodobacteraceae; genus JASMHC01. Next base: position 36,522 of record JAQWQJ010000091.1, on the reverse strand, counting down.
CGGCGGGAAGTGAGAGTCTCGATTGGCCACACCATTGGTCGTGCGCCGGCGGCATTCTCGCATCCGTGCGAGAATCCAGTCGATGATGTCCGCGACGGTGGTGAGCGCCGGTGCGGCCTCATCTGGGTATTACAAGACCGAAGGCTATTATGCGGCGGGAAGCGAAGAGGGCGATGCGGCAGCCAGCTGGTTTGGCAAGGGCGCGGAAGCTCTCGGACTGGAAGGTCGGGTGGACGACGAGATGTTCACCCAAATGCTCGATGGTCAGACCTTTGTCGCATCCGAGGACGGTCCAATCAAAGATCGGCTCATGGGCAAATACGTTGGTGGGGAACGCCAGCACCGCCCTGGCATGGATCTGACCTTTTCAGCGCCGAAGTCGGTGTCCATAGCCGCGCTCGTCTACGGGGATGAGCGTCTGATTGAAGCGCATGACAAGGCGGTCCGCGCCGCCATGGAGTATGCAGAGGCCAATCTTGTTCAGACGCGCTTTTATAAGAACGGATCGCTGGAAGTGGAAACGGGCGGCAAAATCATCGCCGGCCTCTTTCGCCATGACACCTCGCGCGCGCTGGATCCGCAACTTCATACCCATGCCGTCATCGCCAATATGGTGGAGAACTCCGAAGGGCGCGTGACAGCTTTGCACAATGACCAGCTTTTTCAGATGGTGAAGCTTGGTTCAGAGATTTATCGGTCTGAGCTGGCTAAATCAGCCAGAGAGCTGGGCTACACGGTCGATCGTGTCGGCAAGGATCGCTTGATCGAGCTGAGGGAGATCCCGCGCGATCTGGTGGACCTCTATTCCAAACGCCGTGCCGAGATAGAAGACGCGATGCAAAGTCGCGGGATCTCCGAAACCGCAAAGTCAGCTGAATTGGCAGCTCTAGCCACGCGCGCTGCCAAGCACGGCAATCTGAACCGTGACGCGTTGCATGCTGCCTGGATCAAAGAGGCAGAGCGCACCGGTATGGATCAGAGCCGGATGCAAGGCATGCTCAATGACGTCAAACGAGCGGCGGCAACACGCCTTCCCGGCTTTACCCGCGAGGGCGTCGCCCCTGCCCCGCATGTGGCGGATGCCAGAAACAGCCTCGACAAAGCCATCGCCCATATCTCCGAGCGCAACACAGTTTACGCAGAAGCGGATCTGCTCACGACAGCAATGGCGTTTGCCAGCAAAGCGGGCTTGAACGCGGTTGAGCAGGAAATCGCCCTCGCCAAGAAAGACGGGCGATTGCTGCCCGCCAAGGACCAAAGTGGCAAAGCCGACCTTCTGACCGACGAACAATCGCTTGCCATCGAGCGGGACATATCCCGGCTCTATCGCATCGGATCCCGTCAGAAAGGTGTGAAGTTAGAGCGATACAGAACTCAATCCGGGGCAAAGGATCGGACACCTGAAGCCTCCCTGAATAAGAGGCTAAACCGTACTACCCTGTCAGATGGACAGAAGGATGCCGTTGTTACTGCCTTGACCGGAAAGGGCCAAGTCGTCGGTGTCCAAGGCTATGCCGGTACTGGCAAAACCTTCATGCTGGCAAAGCTCGCGATTGAGGCTGAACGGGCGGGTTACAAGATCGAAGGTCTGGCGCCATCGGCGCAGGCGACACAACAGCTCAAAGAAGCCCTGCCCGTCTCGGAAACATTACAGGCACGGCTGCTGAGACAACGTTCCCCCGATCAAACGGCTGATCCTCGCAAGACCATTCTCGTGGTGGATGAAGCCTCGATGGTCTCCAACACCCAGATGAAATCCCTGCTCGATCAGGCCCGAGACCAAAAGATTGCGCGTGTGGTTCTGGTGGGCGATGTGCAACAGCTCGACGCTGTCGCGGCCGGCACGCCCTTCGCGCTGATGCAGAAGCTCGGCATGCGCACCGCTGTGATGGATGACATCCAGCGTCAGCGCAACGACGATGCACTGGCCGTCGTCAACCACGCCATTGCCGGCAACGTCCGACAAGCCTTCGAGCGGATTGGCAACAATGTGCACGTCTCAAATGACATCGCCAAGAGCGCTGCCAACGCCTACCTCGCTGCTAGGAGACGAGAACGCGCCGGTCTGGGGCTTGTCACCCCATCGAATAAAACGCGTGTCGCCATCAACGCGGCCGTCAGAGAGGGATTACGGGCCGAGGGGACGTTGCATGGTTCGGAGCACCGGTTGCAGACTCTCTCGCCGCAACGCTTGAGCCGTGTCGAAGCGGCAGACCCAAGTTCTTACAAAATCGGTGATGTTGTTATCGCCCACCAGTCCGTCGCCTCTGCCGGTCTTACCAAGGGGCGTCAATATGATGTGATCGAGGTCGATCCACGCGAAGGCCGCGTTGTCCTGTTGGACCGGGAAACAGGCACCACCCTGCCCTTCGCGCCGGCGCAAAACAGCAAGGCGGCCACCGCCGTCGATGCCTACGAGAAAACGACGAAAGGCTTCTCGCTCGGCGATCAGGTGAAGTTCCGAATTACCGACAAGAGCCACGGTATTGAAAATGGCGAGACCGGCAAGATCCGCGGGATCACCGATGCGAAGATTACGATTAAGACGGGGTCTGGTGAGATCAAAGATCTGGATCACAAGACTCTCGCCGCCGCCGGAATGGATCACGCCTACGCTCTGACCGCGCATGACTTCCAGGGGGCCACAGTCGACAGGATCATCGTGGCCATGTCCGCCAACGAGCGCCTAGCCGATCAGAAAAACTTCTACGTCTCTGTCTCCCGTGCCCGCGACGAGGTCACTCTGATCACCGATCGACCTGACGATCTGGCACGTCGGTTGGAAGAGCAAACCGGCGAGAAAGTCACCGTGCTTGAAGCCTGGCTCGAGGCGGAACGCGACAAGGCACAAGAGCAGCACAGAGACCAAATCAATGCGCGCGAGCCCCGGGGACGGGACGAAACGCGCACGCCAGAAACGCCTCAGAGGGAACCGGACCAACCGGCCAAATCCCCTGAGCGTGAGGATCCAGAGACGGCCCCGGACAAGCGAATGACGGAGCTGGAACGGACCACCAGGGACCTCGAAAAACTCATCCAAAAACAACTAGGAGACTATGAGAGATGACAGAAACCTTAGAACACCCGACCGAGGTGAAAGCCAAGAAGCCGCGCATTCTGTTGGGAGAGCGGGCCACCGCGATTGCCGCATCCGTGGCTGATGGCGACCGGGTCAATCAAGACCATTTGGAGGAAGCCATTCGCCGATTACAGGAAACGCCGAAGAGCCAAAACACATCAGGTGAAGATGCTTTTGCCAAAGCACTGCACGACCGGTTCGACGCGCTCGAGGATATCATTGATGAGTTTGAAGAGCGTCACCAAGGGCAGTTGTTGATGCTGAACAAAGCCCTCATCACCCTCGGCCACGTGATCCGTGCAAGCGCTGCCAAGCGCAGTGAGGAGGTCGAAATCAGCCTCGGCGAACTTCGCGAACGCATGTTCGAACATCAGATCTCCGAGGCGAAAACCTCCGAATTGAACGTCTCTGAACTTGTTGAGCACAACCAAAATCTGGCCGCTTTCCAGCGCGACAGCATCGACACCGGCTTGGCCAACACACCATCCAAAGACGCGATCGAACGGTGAACTGAGGCCGGATACTTGCCTGTGGCACGCCGTGGCATCAACCCTGGCACGGCGTGCCACACCCCCTTCAAATCGTGGCACAGTATGGCACGGCCCGTGGCACAGCGTGTCCCACCATGGCACGAAGGTGGGACACGAATTCTAACACACTGAATTTAATGCCATAATTCCGTGTTCCGTACACTTCTTCCAAAAACAGCCGTTTCAGCCAAGTATATATGGGTGAGGCAGAACGGCAGCATGCTGCGTTGCGTGTGAGAAAATATGAGGCCCTCGGGCCGATGCTGTCCCGCAAGGTTGCTTCGATAACCGTCTGAAACAATTGGAACTCCTGCTCAGCGCCCAGCCAAAGCGGCGTATGAGCGACCTGGATACTCCTGCTTCCCCGTGTGTCCTGGGTGCTACCCGGGAAACTGCGGGGATCTTGTCAATAAGTTTAGGCGGCTCCCAGACATGCAAAAAGGGCCACCATGCTGGTGACCCTTTTGCTTTTCGTTTTCCCTCGTTGCGGATTGCTGAGCGGTTCCTAGCGTTGCCTTGAAAGAACTCCCTGCTCGGCAATCACTGACAGGGTATCGGACGTCCTACGGGTCAACTCCATGTCATCGCCCGAGATGGACGCCTCGACCGTATCGGTGGTTTTAAGAAGGCCTCCGTCGGCTTCAACAATCCGGCAGCGCTCACCATCGCCTACGGGTGACAGAGCCGTCTTGGTTTACAGAAATCGAAACGTCGCCCACTTTCACCGTGACAGCGTGTTCATCGATCATCACCCCTTCCCAAGCATCTTTGGCATCGCGCCGGAGCACGATCTTATCCGGTCGCAGACGGATCTGGACATCCTGTGAGCAGTCCCCTTCGGCGCTTATAAGCTCGACAAAGCTTTCCTGCTCGTCTGGGTCGGGGTGGATCGTGGCCCTTCCGTTCTTCGGGGGCCAGACATGCGGGGTGTCCCGTGCTTGTCCGTTCGGGTCCCGGTGAAACCCGACAAAGAGCTGCGCTGATTTCCACACGCGGCGCGCGTTTGAAGTAAGTCCCGTCATGCCGCACGCTCCTGCTGATGCTTTGCGGTCAATGCCGCGAACGCCTCACCCCGAGTTGGTAGATTGGAACACACCAAATCGGATATCCGATCCTCAAAGTCCGGTCCCTCGCGTTCACACCACGCCTGAACGGCCATGCGGTCTTCTGCACTCTTTGGATCAAACCAATGGGATGCCGCCGTCTCGTCGCCCTCTTCCGACCAGCCATCCAAAATGCTCATGATCTCTTCGGGGTCATAGAGATTGCCAAAGGCGCCCGGGGTATCCTTACAGAGCTTCCACGCCGCGTTGATTGCCAGCAGGGCTGCCGGGTCAATCTCCAGTGTCTTCTCATCGGTCGAAAACGTGTCGAGATAATCTGTCCGGCTTTGGACGAATTCGTGAAGATTGTCAGCAAAGTCACTCGCGGCCCAGTCTTCGCGGTTTGGCCCCACCCATGCGAGTAAGGCGTCGTCACGCAGGGCTTCTGTTGTAAAAACGCGGCACGTGGTTCCGTTATCGTCATCCGTTGCCAGCGTATAGATTGTGAGCTTCATGCTGCGGCCTCCTCGTAAGGGTTGCGTTGATCGCTGCCGGAATAATCCGAATACTCGACAAAGGCCTCGCGCAGGTCTGCCAGCGGGTGATCGTCAAAGTCGTCGACGCGCTGATCCTCAGGCGCAATCCGCGCCTCATTGTCTTCGTGAATGGCTAAGGTCAGATCTTCGGCCAGTTCAGTGAACTCGGCAACCGGCGTTACTTGCCCTTTGCGTCTTGGGTACTGGCCAAACTGAACATCACCGGCGACAAAACCCTTGCCGGTTTCCAGCGCAATCTGGCGCGCGATGCGAACCGCCTCATAGGCTGTTGGTGTGTCATGAATAGCCGTTGCCAGATTTTCTTCCGGCCGGTCGTCTGTTCCCTCATTGGAACGGCCATAGATGCCCCAGAACTCCGCCCAATCGGCTTCACATTGGACAAAGCCCCCGTCGCTCTCATCCATGCGGCAGGGCATGATCTCGAACCATGTGAAACGCGCAAGCGTTTCGCCTTCGCAAAAATTGTTGAACCGCTGGTGAGCGGGGATTTCTTTGAGTTCTCTTTTCACGTCTTTTGACATCTCAAGTCTTTCTTTTTTTGTCTGGAAATGGCGCGCGGCCCACTTGAGGCCGCGCTGCTGATCAGGCGGCTTTGAGCTCGGCCATGCGTTCGGTCAGGGTCCAAAGCGCGCGGTTCAGCGCTTTGTTCTGATCAATCCCACCTACCGCGCGGGTGCGCTGTCTGCGGATACGTCCTTGTGCCGTGCGCGTCTGTCCGTAAAGCCCGCCCTTGATGGTGTTCTCTTGCACCACGTTGAACGCGGTCCACAGATCGCGTGCACGGTCGTCTCTGCGCCGTGCCCTCAGCATTTGGTCAACCGTAACCGGTGCGGGCTTGCCGTCTTCCTTATGTGCATCGGGAAAGCGCAACTGGTGCGCGGCTTCTGCAAGGATCACCCGCTCGACGTCACTTACCGTGATCGCCTTGAAGCTCTGCACCTGCTCGGTGATCTCTTCGGCGTCTTCCAGAACTGTGTAGGCGCCTTCGATCACTTCACTGATCGCATTACCCGAGTGGCGCACTTTGACCTCATTGAATGTATCGCCAACCATCAGCCCGTTGGCACAGACAAAGCGAAAGTATCCGGGGATCATCTGATAACTGCTGGTGCCGTCATTGGCGTTGATCAGAATAATCTCAAAGGCTTCCCCTTCCCCATTGGTGATCGAGCGGTGCCGCAAGCGCATCATGTGCTTGGTGAACGCGGCCTTACCTGCAATCCGCGTCCGTGCCTGTTGGGCAAAGAACGGGTCAAACCCCTCTTTCCTCAGCCCGTCCAATACCTCAATCGTTGGCACTGGTACAAACCGCGGGCTGCGGCTTTCATGCGCTTCTGTCGCAAAGATCGACGGCACGGCGCGCTTTAGTTCCTCATCTGACAGCGCCTCCCCTGTTGCCAGACCGCCGTTTGACATCCCACGCATGTATCTGTTGAAACCCATCTCTTCCTATCCTTCTTGTTCTGCCCTTTGAGGATCATCCCCAAATCGGTGCTGGTTTTGAGCAAAGCCCTAAAAGGGCGTCGTCTCTAAAACCTGCCACGTGGCGAACGCGGATGGGGGCGAGGCAAAGCTATTCGACAGGAGTGGTGCGGCCCGCAGCGCGCACGCGCGAGGACACGGTCCTGTCTAATGGGATTGCCCGAGGGGGAAGGCCGCGCCTTACCCCTAACGGAAGGGGGCGTTTGGCTTGCCCAAATCCCCCCTGACCAAAGGAAGGAATGGAAAAGATGCGAGAAGATTGAGTTTGCTTGTCTGTTGAGAGCCTAACGCGAACCAACTCGGTCCCGCTTATTCTTCCAAATCCAACCATTAACGCGTGTATCGTCTCTCTCCAGTGCGGGTGAGGGCGCCAAATTTCGGCACCGGCATGTATATGCGCCGCATGACACAGATCAGGATATCGAAGATGATCGCAGCGCTGACCCGAACTGACAGAGTTTATAACTTGAGTCGACAATAAGTGGTCTTTATTGCCTCAGGCACGACATTCCTCGACTCAAGTGCAAGCGCCTACATCCGATCCGTTATATATTTTACGAAGGCAAGTTTGAACGCTCAATATCCGGCATTTCGCTGCCCTACAAAAAAGGCAATGCAACGGGATAAGCACGTCAAAAAAGAGGTCGGGCATGAGAAGGCCCTCGATTTCCAGCGCGTCATCGGCAGCGATCAACCTTTCTGACCAGCTCCAAGCCGATCTTTTTGTAGATGACAAAATAACCCCAAGTTTCTCCACCAGTCACAAAGCTCTTTTAGTTTCACGGTTATCAGTTATTCGAAATTGGACAAGTTTTCCAAAATTGGACAGTCTGGCAACTCGTTTCCAGCGCAACAACCTATCAAGTGAGAAAGCGTCGAACGCATTTCCTTTAATTGACTAATTTTTGCGTCGATTGCATCTAAATGTTCCTCTGCAACTGATTTCACTTTCGAGCTTTCGCGCTGATCGTCTTCGTATAAGGCCAGCAGCTTTCGACACTCTTCAATCGGAAACCCCAATGTCCGCGCTCGGCCCAAAAAGGCCAATTTGTGAAGATCCTTTTCCTCAAAATACCGGTATCCATTCGTGGAACGCTGAGGAGAGATCAATCCGATATCCTCATAATACCGGATGGTTTTGGCTGGCACACCTGATCGGCTTGAAACGGTTCCAATATTCATCGAATTTCATCCATTGCTGCCTTTACCCTTCGCAATCTAAGCGCATTGGTCAGAACGAATACAGAACTAAGCGCCATCGCGCCTGCTGCAAGAACTGGCGACAAAAGCAGACCAAAGGCAGGATACAAAACGCCAGCCGCAACCGGAATAAGAGCAACATTATAGCCAAAAGCCCAACCGAGGTTCTGCTTTATGTTGCGCATTGTCTGGTGGGAAACTTCGAACCCATTGACGACACCGCGCAAATCCCCGGACATCAAAACGACGTCCGCACTTTCAATGGCAACATCCGTTCCGGTGCCGATCGCAATGCCGACATCGGAATGGGCAAGCGCGGGGGCGTCGTTAATGCCGTCGCCAACAAACGCTATCTTGCCGTGTTCACGCAGAGCGTCCAAGGAAGCGACTTTTTCATCGGGCAGGACGCCTGCGATGACATGGTCGATGCCGGTTTCGGCGGCAATCGCTTCGGCTGTTTCGCGTTTGTCACCGGTTATCATGGCAACTTTCAGCCCGAGATCGTGCAATGCCGTAATAGCGTTGCGGCTTGACGGTTTGACTGGGTCTGCAACACCGATAACAGCGGCTATTTTGCCGTCAATCGCCGCATAGAGCGCAGTACGCCCCTTCGTTGCCAACCTGACCTCATCATCTCGCAATGGGGTGAAATCAATGCCTTCACGTTCCATCAGACGATCTGCGCCGATCAGAACCTGATGACAATCTACGTTCGCGCTCACACCAAACCCAGTGATTGACTGGAACTCGGTTGGTTCTGATAGCCGATGACCGTCTAGCTCAGCTTTTCGAACGATTGCTTCGGCTATCGGATGTTCCGAATGTGCTTCGACCGAGGCGACCAGCCGCAAAACATCTACCCGCTCCTCCCCTTCGGCAAGAATTAGATCGGTCAGCTCTGGCCGCCCTTCGGTGACTGTGCCGGTCTTGTCCACTGCAACCACGCCTACGCTGCTGAGCATCTGCAGAGCATCCCCTTTGCGGAACAGAACACCCATTTCAGCGGCACGCCCAGTGCCGACCATAATAGAGGTGGGTGTTGCAAGACCCATTGCGCAGGGGCACGCGATGATCAGAACCGAAACACCTGCGACAAGGGCATAGGTCAGAGACGGGGAAGGGCCGAAGGCCAGCCATACCGCGATTGTGAGTGCGGCCAAGGCCATTACGGCGGGCACAAACCATAAGTTAATGCGATCCACCAAACCTTGAATTGGAAGTTTCGCGCCCTGTGCTTCTTCCACCATTCGAATTATCTGCGACAGCGTCGTGTCTGATCCAACGCGAGTGGCCTTGTACGTCAGGCTGCCCGCGCCGTTGACTGTGCCGCCAGTGACGGGGGCCCCGACGGTTTTCGCAACGGGCACAGGCTCACCGGTAATCATGCTTTCATCAACATGGCTGCTGCCGTTTACAACCTCACCATCTACGGCCAGACGTTCGCCGGGGCGGACAAGGATTTGATCCCCTGTTCGGAGCGCATCAATTTGAACTTCCTCAACTTCATCGCCTCGGATCACTCTGGCTGTGTGTGCCTGAAGCCCCAGTAGTTTCTGGATGGCTGCCCCGGTGCGCCCTTTGGCGCGGGCTTCAAGCCAACGCCCGATCAAGATCAGAACGACAATTACGGCGGCCGCTTCGTAATACACGGCCCGCACGTTTTCCGGCATTAACGAAGGTGAAAAGGTTGCGACCAATGAATAGAAGTAAGCTGCACCAGTGCCCACGGCGACCAGACTGTTCATGTCTGGCGCACCTTTGAAAAGAGCAGGAAACCCTTTGAGGTAAAACTGCCTTCCTGGTCCAGCCAATACAATAGTTGTCAGGGCAAACTGAATGAGCCAACTGTTTTTCTGGCCGATCGAACCTTCGATCAGCATGTGAACCGCCGGTATCAGATGCCCGCCCATTTCCATGAGGAATACGGGCAAAGCGAAAACTGCCGCAAGCGTAACGCGCTTGGCCAATTCCCGCGCTTCTTCTTCCTTCTGGCTTGCGCGGTCTGCACTTTGTGATCCTTCAGTGACGTGTGCGGGATATCCGGTATCTTCGGAAGTGCGGATCAGATCCTGAACCGTTACAGCCCCCTCAAGGTAAGTCACTTTCGCGGTTTCGGTCGCAAGATTTACGTTCACATCGACAACACCGGGTAATGCTGCCAACGCCCGATCCACACGGCCGACACAAGACGCACAGGTCATCGACTCGATGGCCAGGGTGACTTCACCAGTTCGGGCTGGATAGCCTAAATCCTCCAATTTTTCACTCACCTGAAGGATTTGCTCAGGCGACTCGACTGAAAACCGCGCCGTTTCTGTCGCAAGGTTGACAGAAACATCTTTAAGCTCGGGAATATTGGTCAGCCCGTGTTCCACGCGCCCAACGCACGAAGCACAGGTCATACCTTCAACGGATAGAGAGACAGATTTTGGTTCACTCATTTCGACCTCCAGGGCTTGTGCAGCCTAAATGTAATGCTTCCAGTAACTGTAAGGTCAAGGATTAGATAAAGATTTATTTTAGGAGTTATATCCCTTTACCTTCCCACCGGTGGAAGGTGCATAATTTAGCTTAGATTAAAGTGGAGAATCAGAATGAAATTCAACGTTCCAGATATGAGCTGCGGCCATTGCACCAGCGCGATCGATAAGGCGATCAAGTCTTCGGACAAGGGTGCAGCAATCACTTGTGATCTGTCTGACAGGACCGTGAGCGTTGAAAGCACGCTGTCAGCAGCTGAGCTGACGTCAATTCTAAAAGACGCAGGCTACGAAAGCAGCATTCAATAAACCCGAGATCGTGACCCCTCTCCCAAAACTAAATTTTGAGAGAGGGGTGTGCATTATTCAGAGGTGCGCGTGCCCTCGACAAGCCCGATAAGTTTGGCCGCATCGACCAAGCCGGGGACAAGGTTATCCCCGACAACAAAAGACGGTGTGCCGCTAAACCCAAGCGCTTGGGCAAGTTCCATAGACGTTTGGATATGTTCGTTGACCTCGTCGCTTTCCATGTCGGCCCTGAGACGGTCAATATCCAACCCAACCTCTCTGGCAATCCGCAATACGCTGGCCTCTTCTGCGCGACCGCTCATCCCCATGAGGGCCCAATGGAATTCTTCATACTTACCTTGATTGCGTGATGCGAGGGCAGCTTTTGTTGCAAATACAGAACCGTCTCCTAGGATCGGCCATTCGCGATACACGAGGCGCGCATTCGGATCAAACTCAAGAAGCTCCTGCACTACCGGCATTGCCCGACGACAGTAGGGGCAGTTGTAGTCAAAAAACTCTACAACCGTCACATCCCCATCGGGGTTACCCAAGACAGGAGCGTTAGGATCGGCTTCGAGGATTTGACGCTGATCGGATAATACATCGGCCTGAGTTTGGGCCTGTGCTTGCGCTTCGCGAACGCGAAGGATTTCCACAGCTTCCAGAACAATCTCCGGGTTTTCCCTTATGGCTTCGTAGACAAGTTCTTTGACACGTGCTTCGCTTAATTCGTCTGCGTGCATGACCGTGGGGGATGCAGCCAGCACAAGTAGTGCTGCAATAGCTTTTAGGTGTTTATTCATGGTGTCCTCACTGTTTTTCCGCGTTGGTGCGTTCGGCTTGAACGCGTTTTTCACGTTCAGGCCATGTTGATTTAATGAATGAGAGAATGTTGTTGATTTCATCATCCGTCAGAATATCCCCAAAGCCGGGCATTCCGCTGTCAAAGTCGATGCCCTGCTGCTTCATAAGCTCTGCGCCGCCAAGCTTTGTGTAGTTGAACAGAACACTGTCGCTGTGGTGCCAGGTGTGACCTGAGTTGTCATGCGGCGGTGCCGGCAGTTTTCCGTCCGGTCCTTTGGTACGCCAATCTGGCTGCCCTTCGAGATTTGCGCCATGGCATGACGCGCAATTTTCAGCATAAAGCTGTTCGCCTGCGGCAATGGCTGAAGCTTGGCCAGGCGCATCTGCGCCGAAGACCACTTGCCCCGTTTGCAACAGGAATGCAGCGGCGATGGCACTCGCAAGTAACCCGAATTTCACGACGTTACCTGTGGTCATGTCACATCAATCCACGTGGTCATTCCAGAGTCCGCATGGGCAAGCATGTGACAGTGAAACAGCCACTTGCCGGGGTTATGCGCAAGGAAAGCGATTTCCCGTGTCTGACCGCTGAAGCTCAGAAGGGTATCCCGCAAAGGGCCAAGGGAACCGTCACCAAACACTTCTCGGAAATGCATCCCGTGCAGGTGCATGGCATGGGGAAACGATGTGTCGTTGATGATTTTCATACGTGCCGTTTCGTTTCGCCCAAGCCGGGCCAAAGGCGTGTCCGTCAAACCGACAACACCGTTAAAGGCCCAAAACTGGTTGGCATCGGCAATTTGCCTCATGTCCATGGTTTTGCCGTCAAGAACAGCGGACCTAAGACCGCCCATGGCTCCGCCTTCCATCCGAAGCTCAATAGGTGTTGCGCCATCCAGCTTTCCAATCGACATATTCGGGTTTGGCGGTAATGGGGCGGGCGCACCACGGTTAGATTGTGACCCGCTGCCATCGACTATGAATGTGGCCTGTGCATATCCCTGATTATCCTCGATACGCGCAAGATAGGCGTTTTCGCCCGGCTCTGTGGTAACATCGACAAACAGATCAACCCGTTGTCCGGGTGCGAGGAACAGGTTTCCTTCCAGCTTTTCGGGCTCGGACAGCGGCATTCCGTCATAGGCCATAATCCAACCATCAAAACCGACGGTGGTAAGGGTAAAGATCCGATCATTGGCCGCGTTGATCAAACGCAAGCGCAAGCGTTCGCCCTTTTGAACGGTTAGGCTGTAATTTCCCTCTGAGTTCGTTGTGACGTAGTTGCCCCGTCTTCCAGAGTGACTTCGGTCATGGGGCGCACCAAACGCACCGTCAATCTGACCGCTTTCCGGGTTTATCCGCCAGTCATCAAGGATGAGAACCTCGTCGCGGTCAACATCCGGCGCGTCCTGTTCGTTGACGATAAACGCTCCGTATAGCCCGCGTCCGACCTGCTCGAACGAACGATTGTGGGCGTGATACCAGTATGTGCCAGCATCGGGGGGAGTGAATGAATAGTCGAAGCCCTCACCCGTGGCGACAGGATCTTGCGTCAGGCCGGAAACACCATCCATCGCGTTTTCAATCCGAAGACCGTGCCAATGAACCGAAGTCGGCTCGGATAGTTCATTGCGAAGTCGTGTCGAGAACTCTGTCCCTTGGATCATCCTGATTTCTGGGCCAGGAGAGACCCCGTAATATCCCCAGATTTCTGTTTTCGCGTAGCCTTCCGGCGTCAACTGAAATGCCGCCTTTTGGGCGATAAGCTCAGAGACTTTACCGCTTTGAGCAAAAAGCGCCTTTGGGGCAAAAGGCACCATTCCAGCCAAGGTGCCGGCTTTCAGAAAATTTCGTCTGGAACAGTGCATTTGCGTTTCCTTCGTTGAAAATGGGAAGACCCCATTAATTGTTGCTCAGCAATTTAGAGAAATTGGTAATCATGATGAGCTGTCCAACAGATACGTGGCCATAGCTTCCAGATCGTCTGGGGACATGAACCTCGTATTTCCCTGCACAACCTCGGTCATACTGCCACCGAACGCGTCGCCGGACGGGGTGATGCCCGTCTGCATTGCGTACACAAGATTTGAAACTGTCCAGTCCCCTTCAATCAGAGTTGAAGGCGTGATTGCAGGCGCTTTGCTATCTCCCGGCAACGCGTCGTTGCCCTCGAACCTCGCATCAAGAATGCGGCCGCCGGCAAAGTTGCGCGGCGTATGACAGGCCGCGCAGTGAGCGGGGCCATTGACCAGCGCTTTGCCTCGGTTCCATGCGTCGCTTTTTGTGGGATCAGATTCAGTATCGGGATCGTACAGATAGGCCGCACGCCACAGTTTCAGACCCCACCTTTGATTAAACGGAAACGAAACATCGTTCTCCGGTGCAGACTCATTTACCGGGGGAACGGTCTGGAACGCCACCCAAAGGTCGGCGATGTCTTGATCCGTCATATCCGCATAAAAGGGGTAAGAAAACGCAGGGTAATAGGGGTCACCTTCGGGACTGATCCCTTGCCTTACTGCCTTTGCGAATTGCTCAACGCTCCAGCCACCTATGCCATGCGTCGCATCAGTTGTCAGATTAGGGGGGTAAAAGGTTCCGAATTCTGTCGAAAGACCTTTGCCGCCTGAAAGCGATGCACCGCCATTTTCAAAATCCGAATGACAGGAAATACATCCCGAAACGCGGGCAAGATATGCGCCCCGTTGCACGTCACCTTGGAGGGTAATCTCTGCCGGTTCGGTTCGAACCGGCCAGAAAATAATCCCTCCAAGGGCCACGGCACCCAGAACACCAAAACCTCCTAAGAGTTTGGTTTCGGTGCGCATGGCTATTCCTTCTCGCGGAAGGTTGCGTGACAGGATGCACAGGTCTGAGCCACCATGTTAAACGCTATGTCTGCAGTCATTGACGTAAAGTCGATCATAGGGGTGGTAGTTCCCCCCATCATGCTATCAGTCGAAGATGATCCCATCATGCTGCCGGCCGAGCCCATTGACGTGCCAAGACCATTATCCGCAGCAAGTGCCAGACCGTTAGAATAGGCTCCCAACTGTTCGGCCAGTTCCTCGAATTTGCTCCACTCGCTCCAAACTTCCGGCGTGACTTCAGAGGCACCTCCTCCGCTTCCTTCGGGGAACAGCTTGGTCATTGCCTCGCCCGAGTGTCTGGCAAACACTTGAGCCGCCGATTTTACGGCTTCGGCGTCGTAATCGACTTCGCGGCGCATCATCGGTGCAACAGCTTTCACCGAATTTCCCATGACCGCCATGGCATCCATGCGCTCTTTGACGATTCCGGTAGCGCCCCCGTGTGCCAAGGCTGTGACCGCGACGGACGATGTTACTGCTGCGATAATGATAGTCTTCTTGATCATAGTTTCATTCCTGAATTGTAGATGTTTCTTGAGTTTTCCGACCGAGCCAGAGTTCAGGAAACAACCTTCGGAGGCGGAATGTCTTTCGGTATGATCTGCCCTGTTGAAAGACCCACAACTTCGCGGTTCAGCTGGCGAAAACGCGAAACAGCCACGACCGTGTGCAGTGAGTTAAAGAACGCATAAGAACTCGAGCAGTCCGGCCCCGGATCACAATGTTCAAGAATGTCTTCGAGATCAGCGTGATGGTCATGCTCGTCTACCCCCACATGCTCGTCTGTCCACTCAGCCACAGTTTCAACGTGAGGTTCGGCATGCGCATTGTCGAGCGGTGTGATGAACAGCGCTAGCGCGATCACTGCAAGACCGTGGGACAACAATTTTAGGAAATTACGCCGTAAGACAGTCATGAATCAGTTGATTCCGTTTTCCCGCTGTAGCTCGCGTACATAGGTTGCGATCATCTTGACATCACCCTGAGTAAGCCCCTCGATCGGAGGCATGTCGCCAAACTTCCAATGATGCGAGCGGACCCCCCTTTGCGCAGCCAGAACGAAAGCGGCATCCGAGTGGTGGCTCGGCTCATAAATCTTGTGCACAAGTGGCGGCGCTATTCCGTTTTGACCTGCTGCATTCGCGCCGTGACAATCAATACATTTGGCTTCGAATGCCCTTTTGCCGACTTCTGCGTTTGCAGACAACTGAGCTGGAAGTTTGACCGTTACAATCGGATCACCATTAGAGAATTTGCTGGTGTCTGGTGGCACCATGGAGTGCCCCAGTGCTGCCTCTTCAGGGGCTGGTTGAAGTGCCTGCCAACCGACAAACGCCAGTCCCATAACGAAAAACCCGCCAATTACCCATGCCCGTTTATTCATGATTTCTCTCTTGTTTTGTCAGATCAGTTTTACTTGCGTGCCAACCGGGGAGCGTTCGTAAACTTCTTCGATCTGTTCGTTGTATAGGCCAATGCAGCCGTTCGATGACCGGCGGCCGATTTTGCGTGTGTCCTGGGTTCCGTGAATGCGGTAATACTGCCATGATAGGTAAAGCGCCCGTGTGCCTAGAGGATTTAGCGGATCACCACCCGGAATAACTGCGGGCCATTCAGGATTGCGCTCACGCATAGATGGCGTCGGTGCCCAGCTCGGGTTTTTCCGCTTTTCGATCACTTCGGTGTATCCCCGCTTAGTCAACTCGTCGGTGAGCGGTACCGATGTAGGATAGACACGCATTTCTCCGTCAGACGTCCAATGTTGGAGCACGCGGGTGATCGTGTCAGAGATGATGATCCCTTTTCCAAGCCGTTCAAAGTGATCTTCCCATTCATGTAGCGCGAACGAAGAGATGTTGTTCCGGACGCCAGCTTCTTCCGTCGCCGACGCTCGCAATAGCGTCGGCGCAGCGATAACGGTGGCAGTAGCCAATAGGAAGGTTCGCCTGTTCTGTCTTGCCGTCATGCCTGTTTAACCTTGTGCTGTACTCGCTCAGCGTTTGTTGGCCGAATTGATAATCCTGAATGTCCGATACTCCAAGGTTTTGACCGGCTGTTTTTTGTATCGAAGTGTATCCTTGACCTTATAGGGGGGAAGGCGCCTATCAATCTGCAATCCACCCGCAGAACAAAGGATGAAGGCATGCACGACGAACAGCTTGACCAAACTCGAAGTCACGGCAAACTCATGCGTTGGGGAATGATGGCTTGCTATGTTGTCATGTTGCTTCCAATTGGTGGCTATTTCATTGCCGGCGGCACCATTTCTGGTGTTTGGGCTAACTTTGGTGCGTTTACGCCTTTGCTACTCTGCGTGGGTGCCCATCTGGTTGTTCACAAATTCATGGGAAAGTCTTGCCACGACCAAACCGATGATGCGATCGAGCAAGTGGAACCGATAAAGCGCCAAGTGGCGCCCCTTCGATAACAATTTGACGCTGTGCAGGTGTATTTTCGAAACACTGCGATATTTGCGAGTGTGTTTTTGGTCGGAGGCTGCGCTGCCCAATCAACCATTTGCCCGAGAAGCGCCAACGAGACAGCTTCGACAGAGCCTTACGAAGTAAGCCTGCCAAATGGATGTGAAATTGTTGCGCGGGGAAGTGGCATGACCGAATTGAGATGCAAAGATGGCCGCATTGGGTTCATTTCTGAAATCGCGTTATCCGAGGTGGCTGTTAATTGACGTATTTTAGGTTTTTAGCCAACTTGCTCCGCACCCCAAGCATAATAATTGTGGCGATTGCCTCAGTTCTCTTTGCTGTCAACATCGCCTCTGCGAGCGTATCAAACACCTATTCGTCACCGGCGGTCGAAGCCACGCTAGTCACTGCGGTTGACGGTATCGCACCGGGATCAAAAACATTTTCCGCCGGCCTTCACCTAAAGCTTGGTGAGGGTTGGAAAACGTATTGGCGGTCTCCCGGGGAAGTCGGGTTTCCACCAGAAATCGACTGGAGCAAATCTCGCAATATCGCGAATGTCGAAATACTCTGGCCAGCACCCGAAAGGTTTACGGCGTTTGGCATTGAAAATTTCGGCTATCAAGATGAGGTACTTTTCCCGCTACAGGTCTCCTTGAACCAAGAGGGTCCGCCTATTGAGTTTCTAGTCGACGTGAAGCTTTTGGTCTGTTCGAAAATCTGTGTGCCCGAAGAATTCACACTTCAAGTTCCACTTGCTATCGATATAACCCGGGACGAAATCTCGTCGGCACAAATAGCCGAGTATCTCGCAAAAGTTCCAAGCGAGGGTAACCTGACATATGCCAATGCCTTTATTTCCCGAAATCAGACAGAACTGGTATTTGAAGCACATTCAGAGGTTCCTTTTGCCGCTCCGGATCTATTTCCTGAGCTAGGAGTTGGAACGGCCCTTGGTAAGCCTGATATCAGGTTGTCTGGCGATGGCACCCGGCTATGGGCAGCGTTGCCGATACTTTCCGTAGATTCTGACAACTATCAAATGCCGATCGTGACCCTTACAGACGGCCCACACAGGGCGCTTACGGTTTCCCCTGAAATCGTGAATGACGCCCCCACGCCCCCATACGCTTTGGCCCAAAATTTACCCGCTCTAAATGAACTAGTCTGGATCGCTGTAGTGGCAATTCTGGGGGGGCTAATTCTAAACGCGATGCCCTGTGTTTTGCCCGTGCTGTCGATCAAAGTTTCGTCTGTCTTGAAGGCAGAGGGGCGAAGCAAAGCGCAAATCAGAATCGGTTTTTTGTTCTCGGCGTTGGGCGTAATGGTCTTCATGTGGACTTTGGCTGCGGTTTTGTTTGCCCTAAAATTTATTGGTTACAACGTCGGTTGGGGGCTTCAGTTCCAGAATCCGGCATTCGTTTTTGCGATGTTTGTGGTTCTTTCGCTGTTTGCCGGAAATTTGTTTGGCCTGTTTGATATTAGGCTTCCCGCTCCACTTTCCCGACGATTAGCTGTCAATGGTTCGGGCCAAGGTTATGCCGCCGACTTTTTTACCGGTTTGTTCGGGGCCATTCTGGCTACGCCCTGTTCTGCACCATTTTTGGGGACCGCAATCGCATTTGCACTGGCGGGGCGCGGATTGGACATTCTGGTTGTCTTCACGGCCTTGGGTTTAGGATTGTCGCTTCCCTATCTGATTTTCGCCGCGTTCCCCAATATGGTGGCTTTGCTGCCCAAGCCTGGGAGGTGGATGGCACTTCTCAAATCAGTAATGGGAATTCTTCTTACTGGCACAGCTGTTTGGCTGCTTTATGTCCTTCTAGGCTTGTCCGGGGTCCATATGGCAACGCTCGCCTTTTCCGGTACAGCCTTAATCCTGATTTTCGTAACCCGAAACTGGCTGCGGACTGCCGCCTTCGCTTCCATAGTTTTGATCCTTGGAATTTCTGGGATGCCCCTTGTACAAAAAGCTGAACAGCGTTCCGAGAAAATTGCTTGGACGCAGTTTGAACGCGGAGAGATTGCGCAGCAGATTTCGCAGGGAAACACTGTGTTTGTGGATGTCACGGCAGACTGGTGTCTGACCTGCAAAGCCAACAAGGCGCTGATTTTAGAGCGTGATCCGGTTCTGTCGCATTTGAATTCAAGTGATGTGGTCGCCATGCAAGCAGACTGGACACAACCCGATAAGCGAATTGGCGACTTTCTTGAAAGCCACGGCCGTTTCGCTATTCCTTTCAACGCAGTATTCGGACCGTCTGCACCGGATGGAATCGTTTTACCGGAGATCCTAAGTGTCGACGGCGTTTTGGATGCTATGAAACAGGCGGGTTTGGCCGAGAATTAGCACTCGCAAACTTCGCGAGCATCAATGCGCTTTATGAAATCGGATGAAGAACAACTTTCGTCCCGACAGGGACACGATTGTATAAATCAATCAGTTGCGAGTTCACAAGTCGAGCACAGCCGTTTGAAACCCTTTTTGCGATCGTAGACGGGTCGTTGGTTCCATGGATGCGTAGATAGGTGTCCCCGCGGCCGGCTTGAAAAAGATAAAGCGCCCTGGCACCAAGTGGATTATCCAACCCGCCAGGAAGTCCTTCGGCCAATGGGCCGTAATGGTCTGGTTCCCGTTCGATCATGTCTGGTGTCGGGGCCCAGTACGGCCATTCCCGCCGATCTCCAATGTAGTACTCACCCGCTTCATAAAGGCCTGGCCGACCAATCCCGACGATATACCGAATGGCACGGTTGTCTGGCAGCGTCCAATAGAGAGCAAACTGTGAAGGAGCTATGTGTATTTCACCGGCTGGAAAATCGTTTTTCAGCCAAACTTCCCGAGGCTCAAATTCATCGGGAATCTCGTAGTTTGGGATGATGTCATCATGTGCGAATGCTGGAACCGCAACACCGATAGAAACGGTAAAAAAACCTGATGATATAAATGTTCTACGTCTCACTTCGAACCTTTCAGATTTTCTAGTGCATTATCTACTTCTGCGCGTTGTGGATCGGTGGACGGCATGTTCAGGAGAAGCGCCTCGGCTTTAGAATAAGCTGATATTGCATTCTCCGATTCGTTCAGTACCCGATAGGCGTTGCCGAGTCTCATCCATCCGTCCAAGTCGTCTGGTTCGTCCTGCAAGCGGTCTGCAAGCCGGGCCACCATGGATTTGATGAAGTCGTTGCGGTCTTCTTCCGACATCTCGCCGGCAGCTTGAACATCTTCTGCGGTTGGGCCAGGTGTGCTGGCATTCATAATAGGCGCAAAGTCAACCAAGCTGATTGCCTCCCTATCAATACTTTCCGCAATGACATTCGCTCTGGTAACAAATGTTTCCATCCACGGTGCGAAATCCGTTGCGCTGTTCAATCGCGCTAACAGCGTGTTGTGGGCTTCGATGTCTTTGCCGTTTTGGGATAATGCCAGAGCTTTGTAGTAACTCGCGGCAGGATTCGTCGGATTAAGTAACACCGCGGTATCAATGGCTCGTTCCGCTTGCGACGTGACAACACCCTGTTCGGCAAAAATCAAAGCCTCAGCTAGCATCGAGAACACAACCGAGTCCGCGCCATCTTTTTCAGACGCGTTTTCGAAGGAAATTGCAGCGTCGGCGCTGCGACCCATCCGGATATAGGTTTGCCCCAAAAGCATCCAACCCTCCAATGTGCCACCGTCCGGGTCGTTTTGCAGTTGATCGGCAAGCCGACCGGTCAAGTCTTCACTGCGGCGCTGTTCTGCAAGCTCCTCTTTTCGGTCGGCAAAAGCGACGCTGGCAATATCGGGCTCGCCTGCAAAATTGTAATAAGTTACTGCCAAGAGCGGGACAAACACGGCTGCGATAACGATGGCGATGTTGCCGAAATTACCCGATGAGATTGTGACGTTCTGGCGGCCAAGTGCTAATATCCGCCGTTTAATTTCCTGATCCGCAGCATGTGCTTCTTTTTCGGAAATCAATCCGCGTGCCGTGTCTCGTTGGACTTCCAATAACTGGTCATTCAGCACGCTTAAAACTGCGTTTTGGGGCGATACCGATGCGTTGGACTTGCGTGCCAGTTGGCCCAGTAGAATTGCTGACGACAAAATGGCCATCGCAGATATTAGTCCCCAAATCATTTGTTGTCTCCGGTACCGAACGCGGTAAGAATTTGCGCAACTTCTTTTTCATCTGACGCAGTTAAAGAGCACCGCACTTTTCGGTTTCGGGATTTGAAAAGCACCATGGCCCCGATAATTATGGAGATTAACGCCAGCAGCGGGGGAGCAAACCAAAGCAAATAAGTTTCTGGTTTAAACGGCGGTTTAAGCAATACGAAGTCACCATAGCGTGCTTGGATGTAGGCGAGGATTTCTTCATTTGTGTCGCCGGTGACCAGCCTTTCGCGCACCAATAAACGCAGGTCTCTGGCGACACCTGCATTCGAACTGTCTATGTCCTGATTTTTGCAGACAACACATCTGAGTTCTTTGGAAATAACACGTGCCCGCTCTTCCAATACCGGATCAGACAGAATTTCATCCGGTTCAACAGCCAAACCCGCGAAAGGGAAAAGGGATAGGATGACGATGAATACTATCCGCATATTAGTTTTGCCCTTCTATGGCACCAGCCGCCAACAGTGCTGTATGGAATTTCGAATACTGCGCATCACCAACAACTGGTCCGACAAAACGGTAGATAACGGTGCCATCCTCGCCGACGATAAAGGTCTCGGGTACACCTGATATACCCCATTCGATTCCAGCCCGCCCGTTAAAGTCGGCACCAATTCGTTCATAAGGATTTCCAAGATTTTCCAGCCATTCCACCGCATCCTCAGGCTTGTCTTTGTAGTTGATGCCAAACAAACGGGCGCCATCCTGTTCGACGAAACTGGTCAAAACAGCATGTTCAGCACGACAGGGAACGCACCATGATGCGAAGACATTGACGATGACAGTTTTGTCCAGATCGTCGAAATCGCTTCGGGAAAATCCAGGGGATTCCAGTCCTTCTACGGCCGGCAAGTCAAAATTCGGGGCCGGTTGAGATATCAAAGCTGACGGTATTTCGTTCGGGTCGCGGTCCGGGTTTAAGCCCCATAGAAAAAACCCACCAAATATTAGGGCTATCACCAATGGCGCAAATGCAAGTATGCGTTTCATGGATCACTCTGCCGCCTGTGCTTGAGCATGACGCGACTCCGATTTTTTGGGGGCACCCACCCGAAGTCGGCGGTCTGAAAGTGACAGCAGACCCCCAAAACACAGCATGATTGATCCAAGCCAAATGAAACCAATCAACGGTTCGTACAGAATGCGCAATGTCCAAGCCCCCGCATCTTCAGCGATTTCCGACGCGGGTTCTGTGATTGAAGCGTAGAGGTCACCCGCAGGTGTTGAACGGATTGCGGACTCGGTGGTCGTCGTTTGGGCAACAGGGTAAGTGCGACGCTCGGGATATAACGTGGTTACATATTCACCGTCCCGTTCGACCCGCAGCGCCCCTCGATCGGCAAAATAATTGGGCCCTCTTGTTCGCTCAACTCCTTCGAAGGTCACTTTGAAATCGCTGATCGAAAGAACAGTGCCCGGTTCGACGAACGCGATCTCTTCTG
Source organism: Paracoccaceae bacterium (assembly GCA_029244725.1). Taxonomy (GTDB): domain Bacteria; phylum Pseudomonadota; class Alphaproteobacteria; order Rhodobacterales; family Rhodobacteraceae; genus JASMHC01. Next base: position 14,159 of record JAQWQJ010000091.1, on the reverse strand, counting down.
ATTTCCAGACACTTGATCCAATCATTCCCAACATCACGATCGCCACACCCAAATGGGCAATGGTCATTCCGTAGGAAGACCGCGGAAGATTACGCGCGCGTCTTATCGCTGTCGGCATGTCGGTTTCAAACAGTCGAATGCGCAAAGCCCATTCACGAAGTGTCGCAAACATCAGCCAAAATGCGAGAAGCAGAGACACGTAGGCCAACACCGGACCACGCTCGGATAAATACCACACGATCAGGGATGCGATCAGGCTTAACAAAGCCGCAAATTTCAGGCGTTGTAACACCCCGAACAGGTCTGCGCGCTTCCATGAAAGAAGTGGCCCCATTCCCATTGCCAATACCAACGGCAGCATCATCGGAATGAAGGCTGCATTGAAAAATTGAGGACCAACCGAGACTTTGTCACTGGTGACAGCTTCGAGAAACAAGGGATATAATGTGCCGAACAGCACGGTTCCTGTTGCCGCGCCCAATATCAGATTATTCACCAATAGCCCTGCTTCACGGCTGATGGGCTTGAACAGACCGCCGCCCTCCATGGTTGGTGCCCTCCAGGCATAAAGCCCCAAGGAGCCACCAATTGATACGGCCAGCAAACCGAGAATATATACCCCGCGCTCGGGGTCGACAGCGAAGGCATGCACCGAAGTTAGCAATCCTGAACGCACGATAAATGTGCCCAGTAATGATAGTGAAAAGGTCAGGATTGCCAGTAGCACTGTCCAGCTTTTAAAAGCGTCGCGTTTTTCCGTGACTATTGCTGAATGAAGTAACGCGGTGCCTAAAAGCCACGGCATGAAGCTGACGTTTTCGACAGGGTCCCAGAACCACCAACCGCCCCAGCCAAGTTCATAGTATGCCCACCACGACCCGAGCCCTATACCTGCCGTAAGACTGATCCAGGCGGCCAGCGTCCAAGGGCGGACCCATCGCGCCCAAGCCGCGTCAACCCTTCCTTCGATCAAAGCCGCCGCTGCAAAGGAAAACACGATCGAAAACCCGACGTACCCAAAATACAAGAGCGGTGGGTGCATCGCTAACCCAATATCTTGAAGCAAAGGGTTTAGGTCCGACCCATCCAAAGGGGGTGGAAATACCCGATCGAATGGATTTGATGTGAACAGCATGAAGCTCAAGAATCCAACGCTGATCCATGCTTGAACAGAAAGTGTTCGAGCTTTGAGTGTTGCCGGTAGATTGGACCCAAAAAGAGACACACTGGCTCCGAAGAGAGTAAGGATAAACACCCAAAGCAGAAGCGACCCCTCATGGCTTCCCCAAGTCGCAGCTACCTTATAAATCATCGGCTTTAATGAGTTCGAATTGCTTGCAACGTTGAGCACTGTAAAGTCTGAAGTTACAAAAGCGTTCATCAAAGCTGCGAATGCGAGCCCCACAAAAACAACCTGACCGTAGGCGGTTGCACTGGCTGATTGCATTAATCGCAAGTCGTTTTTACCCGCACCAACAATCGGGAGGATCGATTGCACAAGCGCAAGCGAAAGTGCCAGAGCCAAAGCAAAATGGCCGAGTTCAGGGATCATTGTAGGGCTCGCAATTCATGAGTGGTGGTCAGAAGCGTGTTATTTGAAAAATCAGCTATTGAGAAAAGACTTACGGTGATTGAATTCGTCCTCGTCTATTTCTCCACGGGCAAATCGTTCTTCCAAGATTGCCAGAGCATCCGATCCGGAGCCACGTTCTTTGTTGTAAAACCAGCGGACAGCGAAAAAGATAAGTGCGATGATGAGGCTCCAAAACAAAAGCATCATTAGTCCGCCTCCCATCATACCAAAGCCTCCACCCCACATGTGGCCGTATCCATAGTCATCATTTGGACCCGCCGTTGCTGCTGAAGCCGCAAGAATTGCGGCGCTTGCGAAGGCAAAGTTTCGCATCTTCATTTTAATCTCCATTGCTTGTTTTGGTTTGGGAAATTGGAAGCCTCACAATGACTTCCAGACCACCGATTTCCCGGTTGGATAGTGTAATGTTGCCACCGTGTGCCCGAATGATTGAACGCGCGATTGAAAGCCCCAAACCGTGGCCGCCCGTTTCGAGTGATCGGCTTTCATCAAGACGGAAAAACGGATCAAATACTCGTTCGAGAGCGTCGTCAGGGAGGCCCGGTCCATTGTCTGTGACGCTAATCAGAACGTCTCCATCCTTTATGGACCATTCTACCGACGCGATTTTTCCGTATCGTAAGGCATTCTCAATCACATTTTTCAGGGCACGCTTCATCGCATTTGGTCGGATACGAACACGTTGATCCGGGCCCCGGATTATTTCGAAGTCCGCGACCATCCCCGCCATTATAAGCTGAAGAAACGGCAATAGATCTATGTTTTGAACCGGCTCGTTTTTTGACAGGCCTCGTGCAAAATTTAGCGTTGCTTCGACCATCTCATGCATTTCTTCAACCGAAGCCGTAAGACTTTCTCGCGTCTCTTCGTCGTCCACCATTTCGGCGCGAACCCGAATAGCCGTGAGCGGCGAACGCAGGTCGTGCCCCATGGCCGCAAGCATGCTGGTTCGATCTGAAATATACCGGGTCAGTCGTTCTTGCATCCGATTGAAGCCAGCCGTCAACTCACGCACCTCAAGAGGCCCTTTCACGGGCAAGTGAGATACGTCTTCCCCTCGACCCAGGTCTTCTGATGCTTTAGCGAGGCGTCGTAAAGGCCCCAAAAGGCCAGACATGACGAACCAGGACACGGCTACCAGAAGTGCAGTGGCAGTCAGTCCGAAAGTCATCATCGAATATAGCGGCCATTGTATAGGGGGTCGTTCAAAGCGTGTGCTGACATTGAGCCACTGCCCACCGGATATGGAAATCGACAGGTTCATCTCGACGGCATTTAGCTTGCCTTGCATCATGGCCACATGCATTTCAGTCATGTCTTGGGCAAGGTTTGGCAGTGGCAAAAGTTCGCCTTCGATCTGGTGCAACTCAACCCGAATATCTCGGCTATAACTGTCGTTTAGAAGCTTGCGGATTCTTGTTTCCACAAGGTTTCCATCCGAATGATCAGAGTGATTTACAAGTGGAACATCGGTTAATTCGAATCTGACAAGAGGCGAGTTGGCGGCGCGCAAAACGGACTCGCGCAAGTCTTCGGGTGCTTCTTCAATTAAGCGTGCAACATTTGCAGCGCGTCCTGCGGCCTCAAATCCCATCGCCGCTTGAATGGCTAGACTGCGCTCGTCCGCGAAAAGCCACAGACTAACAAGTTGGGCGGCTGTGAGTGCTGCCAAAATGAGCAAAATCAACTGAACACGCAGAGACGTGAGATACCCATTTTTCATTCAGCGACCTCGACATCAGCTGAAAAACAATAGCCGCCGCTTCTGATTGTTTTAATTATCTTCGGTCTCAGAATATCGGTTTCTATCTTTCTGCGCAGGCGAGATATCTGGTTGTCTACTCTTCGATCAAGCGGCCCGGTTGAGGTCCCTTGTGACAGGTCGAGTAATTGATCTCGACTGAGAACCACCCCGGGCCGTTCCAACATTGCGGCCAGCAGTTTGAAATCTGACGGTGTCAGCGGAGTTTCCGTGCCATTTTCGTCAACTAATACTTGCCGGTCTGCGTGCAGGGTTAAATGGGCAAAGCGCAGAACCTTTCCCACAAGAGCGCCCGTAAACACCTCGGTTTTTTCGGCTCGGCGTAAGACAGCCTTAATTCTCGCTAGCAACTCTCTGGGGTTGAAGGGTTTTGGAAGATAGTCATCAGCCCCCAGTTCCAACCCGACAATCCGATCGGTATCCTCGGATAACGCGGTTAGTAAAATAATGGGAATGTCTGAAGAAGCAGCCATTCTTTTACATACCGAAAGACCGTCCTCGCCCGGCATCATGACATCCAGCACAATCAAATCAAAATTGCCGGCGGCGAGCTTGATTTCCATGTCGTGCGCGTCTTTGGCAGACGTGACACGCAGTCCGTTTTTCTCAAGAAAGCGGGATAAGCTGTCTCGAATTTGTTGGTGGTCATCGACCACCATTATGTGCGGCACATGAGGCATTACAGTCATTTTATTCCAAGGAGTCTTTCTGCGGCAGGCCCAATTTTGTCACCAAGTGTATCAGAGCTTGGCGTTTGCGACAGGCGAGTACAATCGCGAAACAGCGGCGATCTTTCGCTTGTTAAAAGCGCGGTTAAGTAAATCGGGTAGACTAACGAAAGGAAATATCATGTCACAAGCAAAAGTAACAATCACAGCTTTGGCGTTCACGGTGTTCGGAGCAGGAAGCGCGTTTGCTGACGCCAATCATCATGAAATAACCGGAAATGTGGCCGAAATGAACGCCAAGGGGCAGTCGTCATCTGAAAAAATGCACTCAGGCAACCAAAAGTGCAACCATGGGGTGCATTCTACCGGAATGGGTGGCCATGGTATGCATGCGTCTGGAATGGGTGGTCATAACGCGATGATGATGAATATGATGCATATGGTGATACAAATGCATGGTGGGATGATGGGCGCGAACGGTATGGGTGGATCAGGCTTTTCTCAGAGTCCATTTTCAAAAATGGGGCCAGAAATGATGAACAGCTTCGACATGGATGGCAATGGCTCGCTAACTTTAAAGGAGTTCGAACCTATGTACATGGAAATGATGCGGGAAAATCTGGTGGATTTTTTCCAGATCCTCGATGCAGACGGTGATGGCTTGGCGATTCAAAGTGAAATGGTTTCTCCAGCCGACCGGATGCGTTTGCAATCAGACAATATGGATAATTAGCATCAGTCTCTGAGAGTTGTGGCATTGTCAGCATTTTTTGTTCATCGAAAACGTTGACAAGGTTGAACAGCTGTTCATGTCCAGTTGAGATCCGCCGTGCAATCGTCAAAGGATCGTTCGTTCCATGAATGCACGGCTAGGTATCCCAACGACCTGTCTGAAAAGATAGAGCAGTCTTGCGTACAGGGGTTATTCAGCCCTCCAGGCAACCTTTTTGACAGAGAGACATAGCGCTCTGGCTAACGTTCAACAAGTCTTTTGTCGCGCCCCAGTAAGGCCGTTCATTGCGATCAGCAACGTAGATTTCTCCAGCCTCACAAAATCTTGGCCGACCAATTCCCACTGTGTAACGAATTGCCAGACTGTGCCAGCAACGTACAGAAAAGGGAAAACCACGAAGGCACGATGTGAATCTGCCCACTGGGTGTATTTTTGAGAAATGAAACCGCAGTTGGTAAATAGGCTTCAACAGCCTTAAATGCTGGAAATAAGTCGTCATGTGCCCATGCAGAGATCGCCCAACCATTACTCAGACCGCAATTTGAAGTAGATAGAAATTTTGGCCGACTACGATTGCTCAATTTGGCCACCCTTTTTTTGGATCAGAGCATTTCTTTGACTGAGTTCCTTCACGTCAATGTCCCCACGCACGCTCTTCCAAAATTTGGAGCGCGTTGTTTTCAATCTAGTCCTCTTTCTTTAGAAGTCTGTAAGCGGCAAGTACAATGAACCCAATAAATCCAAAAAAATGATCTTGCTAAGTCCGCCAAGCATTCCATAATGACCTGCCTACGTAGTTCGAAACCGTCGACTGGGCCGGCGAAAGCTTGTGCAAAGAGCAAGATCAATTAGGATTCAATATCAGAAAGAAATGTCACCATTGTTCGCTTCATTGATAGAGGTCGGAATATGAATGATTGTTTGAAGGCCAACATTCTTTCGGTTAGTTAACTTGATGTCACCGCCGTGAGATCTGACAATTGATCGTGCAATTAAATAACCTAACCCATGACCAGCAGTTTCTAGAGATTGACTTTCTTCCAGCCGTTCGAAAGGCTCAAGCATGTTTTCAGGTAGATCGCCTGGAATTCCAGGGCCCACTTTCTCGATCCGAATATGTACTTCTCCGTCTTTCACTTCCCATCCTACATTCGCGGACTTTCCATACCGAACCGCGTTTTCAATGACAAATCGCAGGGATTCTCGCATTGCGTTTGGGCGAACACTAATCTGAACATCTTCGCCATTTTCCAACTCGAACGGAGTGTTCACTTTTGTTTTCAATTCAGAAAACAGGTCGCGGATATCAAGATTTTGGACAGGCTCGTTTTGAGAAAGGCCTCGAGTAAACACTAAAGTCGTCCCAATAGTTTCTTGCATTTCTTCAACTGAAGTGACCAAAATAGCCCTTGTTTCCTCATTTCCAACCAGCTCAGTTTTAACTCTTATGGCCGTAAGCGAAGAACAGAGGTCATGCCCCATCACCGCGAGCATGTTCGTTCTATCGGACATAGATCTCGTGAGGCGCCGCTGCATACGGTTAAACTCAGTTGTCAAATCCTTAACCTCAGAAGGCCCTATCACGGGTAGCAAGTCAACGTGCTGTCCGTGCCCAAAAATTTCAGCAGCTTTTGAGATCCGTTGCAATGGCTCGAGCAAGCCGGACACTACATACCATGAAATCGCCGCCAGCAAGATCATTGCTGTAAGACCAAAGGTCAAAATCGAGAATCCAGGCCATTGAAGCGGAGGTCGCTCAAATCGTGTGCTGACGTTTAACCAGTCACCGCCTTCGATCGAAATTGAAAGATTCATTTCGGCTGCAGTGAGTTCACCTTGCATCATGGCTAAGTGTATTTCTGTCATCTCTTGTGAAAGATTTGGAAGCGGGAGGAGCTCTCCTTCGATCTGATGCAGTTCCACTCGAATATCGCGACTATAAACCTCACCAAGTAGTGTCCGGATCCGGGCCTCTACCATACCACCGTCTGAATGATCAGTGCGCTGAACGAGCGGTTCATTTACAAGCTCAAAACGAACTAAAGAAGAATTGGCAGCCCTCAGAATTGAGGGGCGTAGGTCCGAAGAAGCCTCTTCGATTAGTCTAACAACACTCGCTGCGCGGTCGGCCGCTTCGAATCCCATTGCTGCGCGAATTGCCAAGCTCCGTTCATCGGCAAAAAGCCAAAGACTAATAACTTGAGCAACAATTAGCGTGGTCGCAATAACCAATACGAGTTGTACTTTTATTGACCCCAGATATTGTCTCATTTTCCGTTACCTCAATGTTCCCGGATAGACGATTTCACCGTTCCGCATTAAATTAGTGACCAGCCTGCAGGACTGTTTGGTTCATTTTGTCTGCATTCTAAAAATTTGACTGTCCATTTTTACGATCAAATGGACCCGAAGAAGAGGACTGATTTTATTCCTATTTGATTCATGGAGGTAGGCGTATATTTGTCTCCGATTGTATCAAACGGACGAGAATGGATTGGTTGTGTTCGAGCACCTGTCTGACTTCAGCACCTATGGGTCCAAATAGGGCAATTTGAATAGAGAGTGTTCTTGGCACACCTTAACCAATGAGGAGTGGATGATGAGACATATAACTGGCCCACACAAATGCCCTGGCGATATGGTCGTCAAGGATCGGATGAAGATAGGAAACATGTTAACGTGAGAGGCTTTCTGTTCACCGCCACTCACGTGTTCACCTGGCGATGGCCCCTCACACCGCCGCCGTCCAAACCCGATAACGCCCTTGCCCCGTGATCTCCCGAACCAAACCACGGGCGACAAGCTTATCAAAGTTTCGCTGCACGGCCGCCCGTGATGCATCGGTTTCTGCCTCCGCTAAGGGAGCTGAGACCAACGGCCAAGCCTCAAGCACATCGAGAAGCCGCAACGGGGTACGCCCTGACAGATCCGCAACCGCCTCCCCTGCCCGCTTGCGCCAGATCGTTGTGCGCTCAAGTTGAAGAAGTGCTGCAAGGCAGGCCTGCTCGGCTCCGCGCAACCACGCCGCCAATTTGTCCTCAACTGTCCCCTGCCCCCGAAACGCTGTCGGGCCAGTGGTGGCCAAGGGTAGGAACACCGCCCCCTGCCCCGGCAGGCGCGACATGGTTGCCGCGTGTCGCGCAGCCAGTACAGCCGCCTCCATATCCCGCGATTGATCTACACCCAATATCCGCCACGCCTGTAACAGTACCGCCGCTTGTGTGATCGGATGCAAGCTGTGAGTTAGCACTTTACCTCAATAATGCTTCTCCAATGATTTCAGCAGATTAATTGTGGCACTTAATTTGATAATTAGCACTTAACTTGATAATTTACCTTGAGTTTTGGCACTTTATCTGAGAAATTAGTTTTTGAAGTTTCAATCGAGAATTCTCATGGCCGATCTCCTTCCCGACGATATTGACGAAGCACTCTGGGAAGAGGCGTGCCGTCGCGCTGACGCAATCCGCGGCTTTCTCAAACACAATCCCGGCCGAGCTTCGGCGGCAGGAATGGCCGATCTTTCCAAAGAGCTCGGTCTCAGCACAGCATCCGCCTATCGCTTAGTCAACCTGTTCCGCAAAGGCGGAACTGTGATGTCACTGTTAGATCGGAAACAAGGTCGCCCGGTCGGCCATCGAACGCTACCACCAGAACTAGAGGCGATCATCAGGGAAGCGATACGAAAATATTATCTACAACGGACTCGACCGACCGTTTCACAGTTGATGCGAGATATACATGCCGACTGTGACGTCGCAGGTTTGAAGCCACCACATCGGCGCACAATCGAAGCGAGAGTAAAAGAGATTGATCTGCGGAAACGCGCCAAACGCCGTGGAGAGAAAGAAATCGAAAAGGCAACTACCGCCGTTCCGGGCATATTCAAAGCCTCCTGCCCCCTTGAAGTCGTACAAATCGACCACACCAAAGCAGATATTTTTGTCGTTGACGAAGAGACGCGTAAGCCTCTGGGTCGCCCGTGGCTAACGTTGGCAATGGATGTTCATACTCGGATGGTAACCGGCTTCTATCTCACCATGGACGCACCGTCGCGGCTCTCGACCAGTTTGTGCCTATTGCATTCCGTGTACGACAAGACCGCATGGCTGAAGGAACGTGAGATTGAGGAACCTTGGCCTGTCGCAGGGCTTCCTGAGCGGGTGCATGTCGACAACGGTGCCGACTTCCGAAGCCGAGCCTTCAAGCGCGGATGTGAAAATGCGGGCATTAAAATTGATTGGCGTCCACCAGGAACGCCTCGTTTCGGCGGACATATCGAGCGGTTGATCGGCACTCAGATGGGGCGGTTGCATCTTCTTCCCGGCACGACATTCAGCAATGAGAAAGAACTGGGTGAATATAATTCCAAACGGCATGCGGCCCTAACCTTAAGGGAGCTTGAACGGTATATCGCTCTGGACATCGTCGGCTCCTACCATCAGTCCATCCATAGCACCCTGAAACGTCCTCCCTTGGCAGTCTGGCGCGAAAACGAAGGTAGCATCCCTCTTCGACTGCCGGTGGATCGACTTCAGTTCTGGATCAGCTTCCTCCCCGAAATAGAACGAATTCTGCGACCAACCGGCATTCATCTCTTTGACATGCGTTATTGGTCCGCAGCGCTCAGTGCCGATGTCGGACGTTCAAAACGGAGGTTGCTCATCAAGTACGACCCTCGCGACATGTCCCGTGTGTTCGTAAGGCGACCCTCAGGAAGCTTTGTCGAAGCTCGCTATGCAGATCTGACATTGGCTCCCGTTACCTTGACTGAGGCCCAGACAGCCAGTCGCACACTGCGGGAAAAAGGGCGACGGGAAATAAATACACGCGCAGTCGTCCGAACCGCCCTTGAACAGCGGAAACTGATCGCAGAGGCTGTTAAAAAGACTACAGATGCGCGAAATGGTAATGCATACCGAAAACCTTCGAAAACTGACAGAGAACTAGGCACACTTCGCGGTGTCGACTCCAGCAAACCAATCCCTTTTGTTGAGGATTCGGAATGAACTGGAGAAACCATGAACGAAACGACTATCCCCCACTTGACCTCAACCGCCGCAGCCCTGCTTACTGAGAGCGATGCAGCGCGCATCCGCGCAATCCGATCCCGTCGCTGGGTCCTCTATCCACGTGCCAAGCAAGCACTCGACAGGTTGGGTGTGCTTCTGGATCATCCCCGTGGGACCCGCATGCCCTCAATTTCGATCTATGGTGATAGTGGCATGGGCAAAACCATGATCATGAAACAATTCCGTGACAAGAATCCACCAAGTTTCGACTCCCGAACGGGGGTGTTGAAAACACCTGTCCTTGCAATGGAAATGACGAGTCGGCCCGGGGAGAGGCGATTTTACGGCGAGCTACTCGCACAGCTCGGTGCGCCGCAACGCCCGCGAGCAGATATTGCCCAGATGGAGCAGGCAGCTTTGCGGATAATGGAAGCTATTGGCGTACAAGTGTTAGTGATTGACGAGGTACATAATATCCTTGCAGGCACTTACCGAGAGCAACGCATTGTCCTGAACACCTTACGCTTCCTCAGCAATCGCCTTCAAATCTCGCTGGTTTGCTTTGGGGTCAATGAAGCAAGGGAGGCCATTGGGGGTGACGTTCAGCTCGCGCGCCGATTTGAACAGTTAACCCTGAGCCGGTGGGAGGCAAATGAACAATTCGAAATACTTGTGGCCTCAATCTTGCGCAATACACCGCTTCGCCATCCATCCGTGCTAACACCGAAAGCGCTTCGCAGAATTCTTCAGATCACCGATGGCATAACGGCCAACATCTTTTACATGCTGAGCTACCTCGCGATTGAAGCAATCGAAAATGGCAGCGAGCAAATTACTGATAACGTCGTCGAAGCCTGGGAACCGACATTTGAAGCAGAGACTGCATACGCATGAGGCAGCGTCTTCCTGTCACTCTGCCACCCTTTCCCGATGAGCTTTTGTCGTCTTGGTTTACTCGTCACGCAGCCTTTTATGCTGTCTCACCAGAGGACATGTTGCGCCACTGTTCGCCGGAAGCCCCTTCACTACGCGCACTGGATTTGAACTTGAACCGCGGACAGGCTACTCAGCTTTCTGAAATGCTTTCGATCGACCCTAATGCTGTCCTAAGAATGACTTTCAGCAACATCAGGAAGCCTATTCACCGTTTCATTGCTAAGGCGCCAATGCAGCGCTGTTCGAATTGCTATCTTGAGGACTCTGATCCAGTGCCAATACGCAGGGGTCAGTTGTTTGGATGGCGGATCACCTGCTCTTTATGCGGAGGCATGCTTCGGTCTATTGGCCAAAACGACCCGGACAATAGCTTCACACAATATTTTGACATCGCACTTCGAGGCGAGAAGCTTCTCAACGATGATGCCGAGCACAATATCTGTTCTTGGACTTCACCATTAGAGCTGGCCCGCTTGCTTCTGATGCGGAGGATCCCGCATCCATTACCTCGTGGCGACGACCTGTGGCGGTTCAGGGTTCTCGGAGCTGTGATCCCTGATCTCGATAATGTAATGGGGCAAGAAACATCATTCACGCCCTGTCCCAAGCGACCGATCCTCTCCCTTCGGTTCCGCACGGCACTGCTTGCGGGTGTAGCCTTCGTCGAACGCTCTGGGCCAGAAATGCTCAGAATGCTCCAAGGGCACACGTTTGGTCACAACAGAAACAACTTCAAAAAGGAATCGGATCGCCTCATCGCCCGAACATTCGAATGGGACTCCCCAAAACAGATGCAACTAATCTGAGAATTAAACAGAGTAATTCTCATGGTTAACTGCCAAAAATGTGCAAAACCACCGCATTCTTACGGTTAAGTGCTAACTCACAAGAGCGTTGAGAAATCTGGCACCGGAATTGCCACACCCATCAGCCGCGCAATGCTTCGCATCAGTCCTTGTGTCTGGCGCAGCGGCAATTTGTAAACAGTGCGCAGGGTCAGGCAGGTTGAAATCGCCAGATCGCTGCGACGTCGGAGGCTTTCATTATACTCCGACCAATTTGTCACCCGATACCGTGTCTTTGGAAACTTGTGGCGGCGGGCAGCGTTGAATTTGTGCGGCATTCAGGAGTCCAGGTCAGCGGTAAACCCTCTGCTATCAAAACAGCGCGGGTTCATGCAACACGCTCTCTGCGGATGGTCTCGGACGAAACATCAATCCCACGTTCCAGAAACATCTCTTCAACCTCGCGAAGGCTGAGGCTGAAACGACAATATAGCCAAACAGCGTGAGTGATAATCGCTGGTGGAAAACGATGACGCTTGTAGCTGATTGATTGTGTGTTCATCCGAGATGCCTACGAGCAAATGTCGGCGTCGGCAACGAGGGCGGGTTTATGTGACAACACCCATCAAACAGCTACGCGCTGAGCACGCCGATACCCCTCAAACGTAGCTTAATCCTGTGGTGGGTTTGGTACCTTTATGCAAATAGACCCAATTTTGCTCCGCCCTTGACAATACTACCCTCGATCACCCTCAACTTTTGCCCACTCCCCTAAATAAGTGAAGCTTGCAGAAAGTACCAATAATTGGTATTTTACGTTTATAGGAGGCCAATTATGGCAAAAAACACTTCCATGTCGCTTGGCGACCACTTCGCAGGCTTCATCGACACGCAGGTTCAGACTGGACGTTACGGCTCGGCGAGTGACGTAGTGCGGGCAGGGCTGCGTCTGCTGGAAGAGCACGAAACCAAGGTGAAGGCGTTGCAGGATGCTCTTATCGCGGGCGAACAGTCCGGTGAACCGCAGCTGTTCGATTTTGAAGACTTCAAAGCACGCAAGCGGGCAGAGTTCGGCAATGCTCCTTCATGAGCCGTGTCACGTTTTCACCTGCAGCAATCACGGACATTGATCGCATCTGGGACTATACCGCCGAGACATGGGGTATGGATCAGGCCGACCACTACACCGACAACATTCGCGATACTTGCGGAGCATTAGCGGCGGGCTTGAAGCTGGGCCGCTCTGTTGATGTGCGCGATGGCTATCTAAAATATGCGGTGGGCAAACACTTAGTATTCTTTGTGCGGACTGGTGACGGGATCGCCGTTATCCGCATTTTGCATCAACAGATGGATACCCAGCTGCACTTGTGACCACTGCTGCTACAACTCAAATACTCAGATACACTTTTAAAAAAATAGGGGCTGTTGCATTGGCACAGATTTGGAACTCTGTGCGTTCACACCGCCGCACACCAAACCCGATACCGCCCCTGCCCCGTGATCTCTCGCACCAGACCGCGCTGAACCAACCGTTCAAAGTTACGCTGCACGGCAGCCCGAGACGCACCGGTCTCCGCCTCGGCTAGGGGTGCCGACACCAGGGGCCAGGCCTCAAGCACATCCAACAGCAACTCCGGCGTGCGCCCTGAGAGATCCGCAACCTCCTCGCCTGCCCGTTTGCGCCAGATCGTTGTGCGCTCAAGTTGCAGAAGTGCGGCAAGGCAGGCCTGCTCGGCCCCGCGTATCCACGCCGCCAATTTGTCCTCAACTCTCCCCTGCCCCCGAAACGCTGTCGGGCCGGTGGTGGCCAAGGGTAGGAACACCGCCCCCTGCCCCGGCAGGCGCGACATAGTTGCCGCATGACGCGCAGCCAGAACGGCTGCCTCCATATCGCGCGACTGATCCACACCCAATATCCGCCACGCCTGAAACAGCACCGCCGCTTGTGTGAACGGATGCAAGCCCTCGACGCTGGACAGGACCTCAGCCAGATCCGCCGTTGCTGTCAGATCTAGACCGGCTTCAGTCTCTCCTAAATCCAGACGCTCCAGAAACCCCGCCAATCCTTCGGCCGGCGCAGGTCCCGAGGCCAGCCGCCGCACTGCCCAGCCCGAACGCGCCAGCGCTTGTTCTGTGTCTTCGGTTGACCCAACCCGAAGTGTCACCCAAAGGCCAAGCCGTTCGGCCGTTAATCGGTCGCCCGTCCACCACGACAGATCGGTTGCCTCTCGTAAGGCAAGGCGCTGACGTGGCCCCTGCCCTGCATCGCGCAACCGCACATCCAACTCTCCGAAGATCTGACAGAGCCGCGCCATTTCCCCGCTAAGACTGTCCTGCGCCTCTCGCCACTCGGACGGATCAAACAGCAACTGCCGGTTGGCACGGGGCAATGGGGCCTCGCCCGGAGGGACCGCTTCGTCTTCCTCATCCGGTCCGGGAAGAAACCACAGGTCGTCTTCCTCACCGTCCGGCTCGTCATCCCAATCCCCGAACCCGCCGCCGCTCATTCAGGTACCACCGCGTACCCGTGTCGGCATTTGCTGGAGATCACCTTCTCTGAGGCCGCTTCGGCCTGTGCGCGGGTTTCAAAGCAATTGACCGCACCCCGCCCCCAAGTCCCGATCCGCCCCCACTGCCGCACAAGGCTCCAGCCACCAAACAGCGTT
>JAQWQJ010000010.1 GCA_029244725.1 Paracoccaceae bacterium | reverse complement strand
GATGGAGCAAGGCCTCCGCTTCGCGATCCGCGAAGGCGGCCGTACCGTTGGTTCAGGCGTTGTATCCCAGATCCACGCTTGATCTAGACCACATCGAAATTATGAAAGGGCCGCTCAATCGAGCGGCCCTTTTGCTTTGGGGGGCAAAGAGTGGCTAATAGATTTTTGCAACGAAAACAGACACTAAGACGTATTGAGCTCTAGTGTAGGATGACACCTTCGAGTGGACCCTAAGTGTTATCGATCACCAAAAATGTCGCCTAAGCCACCAAGGACCGACCCTTCGCCTTTGCTGCCACCAGGACCTGCAGCGCGCAGAACGCGATCTGCCAATCTTGAGAAGGGTAGACTCTGCAAATACACGGTGCCGGGGCCGCGCAATGTGGCGAGAAAAATGCCTTCACCACCAAAGATCATCGATTTGAGATTGCCTGATCTTTCAATGTCATACTCGACGCCTGATGTCATCGCCGCAAGGCAACCAGTGTCAACGCGCAAAACTTCGCCCGCTGCGAGTTCGCGTTTGATGACCGTTCCGCCGACGTGGATGAACGCCATTCCATCACCATTCAAGCGCTGCAGGATAAAGCCTTCACCGCCGAAGAAACCTGCGCCGAGTTTGCGTTGGAATGCAATGTCGGTCGATGTCCCAAATGCAGCGCAAAGAAAGGCGTCTTTTTGACAGATCAGCTCTCCACCCAACGCATTCATATCAAGTGGGATAATTTTGCCTGGATAGGGGGCCGCAAATGCCACCCGCTTTTTGCTGTGCCCATTGTTTGTGAAATGCGTGAGGAAAATGGATTCTCCGGTCAACACGCGTTTTCCAACATTCAGAAGCGAGTCCATTATGCCGCCCGAGGGACGAGCGCCGTCACCCATACGGGTCTCAAAACCAATCCCGTCTTCCATGTAATTCATTGCGCCCGCTTCAGCGATCACGACCTCTGAGGGATCGAGTTCAACTTCGACAATCTGCATGTCGTCACCAAAAATCTCATAGTCTACTTCATGGCATTTCATGGTTTGTTCCCTCATTGAGTTGCGTGAAATTGATGCAGATGCATATCGTGGATATATGTAACCTAGATCGAACAACAAGTTTGGTGAACTGGAAAAGCGGGACACTATGAAAGCAATTGCTGAGACTTGGCGCGGACTTGCCTCAATTTTTCTTTGGGTGCTTATCGTTCCCTTGATGACCCGCCGGGCAAGTAAACTTGTTGGAGACAAGCAAAAATCCCGCGCATTGTTTGAGAAAAGCTTCGCCCGACTGCGCAATACATGCCGCATTAAAATGAAAACTATCGGCACACCTCCGCCAGTGGGGACGGGATGTGTGGTTTGCTATAACGAGACCTCGTTTGCCGATGTTTTTACTTTTTCGGCGACGATATTGCCCCATGTTGATCGTGCTGCCGCGGCTGATGCCTACGCTATGATCCCGTTTGCGCGCAAGGCTTGTAAGAATGCTGAGATAGAAATGGTACCTCGCGGTCAGCGCGCTGAGACTGAGCTGCTGATGGAGAGGGTCGTGTCCGCCCTACATTCGGGCGAGCGTGTCGCTTGGGGTGGCGAAGGTCGGCTGTCTGGGCGTGATGCGGTGATGCGATTTAAGAGGGGGGCATTTCTACTGGCGATCAGGGCGGGCGTTCCTATCGTGCCCGTCGCGAGTTACGGTGGTCATCAAATTTGGCCTCTAGGGTCAGTGAGAATTCGACCCGGTACGGTCAACGTATGGTTTGGCGATCCCATCGATACGTCTGGCTATACTGAAGACACAGTTCGGGATCTTGCAGATCACGTACAATCTGTGGTCGCCGACATGTATGCGGAGATGAAGGCTAGCCAGACACCATAGCCTGGACAGCCTCTATCGCTGAAAAGGCGGCGCCATGGACGGTTGACTGAGCATC
Source organism: Paracoccaceae bacterium (assembly GCA_029244725.1). Classification (GTDB taxonomy): domain Bacteria; phylum Pseudomonadota; class Alphaproteobacteria; order Rhodobacterales; family Rhodobacteraceae; genus JASMHC01. The sequence continues at coordinate 59,153 of JAQWQJ010000010.1, read as the reverse complement.
GCCGCCCAAAGCCTCACCCGCGAAATGAATTCGGCCGGAAATCGGCGCAAGGATATCGGCAAGGTCCTCATCCGAGTCGTTGGTCATCGAATAGCTGCCCTGAATGTGCGGTTCTTGCGACCAGTTTTGCACGGTCCCAGACACGAAGGACTGTGTAACGACGGTTCCAAAAATATCAGTTAGCTCGGATAGTACGTCTTCTAGCAATGCCTTGTTGGAAAGCGAGGCACGAGGAAGATGGGTTTCGTTTACGGTGAATAGGCCCAGAAGGTTGTCATCGGTCGGTTTACCAAAAGCCGCATCGTAGTAGATTTTAGAATCCCATTCATCAGCGAGCACACTAAGCCGCGACCCAAACAAAAGAATGTCGGGGTAAAACCGCTCGTTAAACTTCAAAAAGACTTTAAAGCCTTTGCCAAAGACAACGTCCTCTAAGTCTCGTAGTCGCGCAGAGTCTGGGGCGTTTGAGAACTTGATCCGCCGTTTTTTGAGAATGGACAGCGGGACGGTGATAAGCACGCGATCTGCTTGCATTCTGCGGCCTTCGTTAAGATCTACCGCCACGCCATCCGACAAAACAGATACTTCGTTGACTACGGAATTATACTCGATCCGGTCTGCGACTGTTGGCAGAACAAAGCGTTCAAAGAAGCCAAACCAAGTCGTGTCGTAGAATTTAACCTCGGCATAGGCGTGTTTCAGCATGTTCAAGTTTCGCAACGTGTCCTTGTGCCAAAATTTGAAGGTTTGCGGGTTATACTCGATCGTTTTGACCCCAAGGTCCGTCTCGCCCTGACCAATCATCTGCCCCAATATCGTAGGGTCGTCGTGAATCCATTCACCACCGAGATCAATTGGGACGTCTGAGAATGTTGCATTGCGTCGCACGCGCCCTCCCCAACGGCTGGATGCCTCAAGCACCCGCACATCAATCCCTTGTTGGGTAAGGTGGTAGGCGGCCGTTAACCCTGCCGATCCTGCCCCAACGACTATGACGGTTTTAGTGCCTTGGGCACGGAGGATGTTGGGAGCAGCCAACAATGAGGCTGCGGCGGTTTTTACAAGAGTTCTACGGTCGATCATCCGACCATGTTCCGCAATAAACTTGACCAAAGCAACCGGTAGCGGATTTTGCAGCACCTTTTCGCTGCATTTGCGTGGATCGAGGATTGCTGACTTGCGCGCTAGTTGCCCAACGCGTTGCGCATCAAAGCCTCGGATGGTGCATCTGTTGGCAGCATCAATTCGATCTCAAATCCTTCGACCAGTGCATCCTGAACCGATGCCAATTTGCCCAGCAACGACGTCAATTGCAGCTGCATTCCCCCTGGCAAATTGACGGTTATTGGAACGAATACCGGCATCGCATCGGCGCCTTGCAGATGGGCTTCTACTTTGTCGAACAACCCTTTTTCACGGCAAACGCTGAACAGGTCACGCACCTTTGAACTATGCGCTGCCGAGGCTTGGAGTCGGAAGAAAAACGTCGTGGCGGCCTCGTCCCAGTTGGCGATAAGGCTGCGGAATGTTTCGCTGACCATAATCTCAAGCAGATTGGGTTGGGTGTTTGCAGTCGGTAGAAACGCGCCGAACAGTTTTTCAAATGGTGGGTTACTACGCAAAACGGTCCAATGCTCGTCGAGCACCAGCGCAGGGAATGGCCAGTTCAGCAAAACGCGATCATGGATCATATCAAGCGCGGCTTTTACCTCGTCCGAGCTGCGTTCACGTGTAGCAAATGGCGTGGACAAACCCGCGGCCTGAAAGAGCGAAGCCTTTTGCGCGATACTAAGTGATAATTCCTTGCATATTCGCGTTACAAAATACGGTGTTGGACGGGATCGACCTGTTTCAAGGAATGACACATGCCTTTGCGTTGATCCCAGATGGTTGGCCAAAGATATCTGGGACATGCCTAATCCAGCGCGTACATCCTTTAGAACTGCTCCAAAACCGTTCATCATTCCCTCCCAAGGAATTGTGGGTATTCCCTGATTGAGCCTAGTTTCCAAGTGAAAGGCAACAGGAGGAAACGATGCTTTATTGGATTTTTGCAGGAATGATCGTCTATGCGGGGATAATCGCGGTACCGTCGCTTTATCTGGTCTCGCAGATCGGGGTGTTGGGCTATTCCAAGGGGCGCGACGATGAACCTGTGGCGTCACCATACCACGGGCGTGCTCAACGCGCTGCGCGCAACATGCGAGAGAACTTTCCGATCTTTTTAACGTTGGCGGTTTTAGCGCTGGTCATTGATGGAACGGATATGGCCCAAGCGATATTGGGCGCCCAGTTGTTTGTACTAAGCCGAATAGCCTATGCTCCAGCATACATGTCCGGCATCCCGTTTGCCCGCAGCAGCGTTTATTCCATTGGTCTTGTCGGGGTCTTTGTCATGGCCTTTGCCCTTGGTGGATAGGGTCAGAAAGGCTACATTTATGTGCGGTGTGGCGCTGCAAATACAATGCTGGTCAATTTGCGTGAAGGTTCAAATGAATTTTCACGCAAATGCCACTTGATCTCGACGAACGCCTGCCGTATTTCCCTCGCCTGTAGTAGGGGTATAGCTCAGTTGGTAGAGCGACGGTCTCCAAAACCGTAGGTCCCGGGTTCGAGCCCTGGTGCCCCTGCCATTTTCCAAACTTTAGCATACGTTCGTCGTGCATTCGGGATGCGTTCGACTGAAGTTACCCCTTGCGTAAAAGCGGGGGGCTTTTAGAATTGTCGCTAGCCCAAGAACACTGGCTGACTTGACTGAGAACATTGCATTGGGGTGTTAGGATTGGCGCATCAGATTGCTGTAGCTCTCCATCTCGGGGCGCATAAAACGGCTTCGACTCATTTGCAAAAAACGTTGGCGCGCAATGAAAAGCTGTTGCTGGACAACGGGGTTCGCTATTTTGGACCCAAATACCTTCGTGACCCCAAGCACAATTTTCAGGACCTGTTTGGCTTGCGCCCGAAGGGCGAACCAATTGCAGGGAGAAGTGGGTCTGAGCAGATCACCCATCTTGCTAAAGGCGAACGGCGGGTGGTTTTGTCCGAGGAAAACGCGCTTGGACCAGTGTTCAACGATCAAAACTCTGGGGTTCTTTATCCTCAGGCGGACCTGAGACTCGAGAAGTTTGTGACTGCCGTTGCGCCGTTTCCCGTCACTTTGTTTCTTGCGGTTAGAGAGCCGTCTAGATGGATCGCTTCGCTGTATGCGCAAAGGGTTGCGGGGGGGCAGTTAAAGACCTTTGATGAATTCATGGGGGGCAACCAATTGGAAGATTTGCGTTGGTCGAACTTGGTTGGACGATTGCGCAAGGTCCCCGGGCTTGGGCAAATCCATTTGTGGCGCAAAGAGGATTACCCCGAAGTGTCCGTGCCTGTTTTTCGGCGCATGCTTGGTTGGCGCATAGGACCTCTTGTTGAGCGCATTGATGGGCGGGTGAACGAAGGGCTAAGCAGTGCCGCGCTGTTGCAGATTATAGAATGGGGTGAGAATGGACGCACTGGCGATATTCGCGCGTGGGTGAAAGAGGCACGAGAGCGGTATATACTGACCAGTCCCTCGCAGAACTTTAACCCTTGGTCAGATGCAGAGCATGCGCAAAGTGTAGAAAGCTTCAATGTCGATCTTGAAACGATTGGTGCATGGGACGATGTTGAATTAGTAAAGCCAAGCGGCAGAAGCCGCGGCGCATAGGAGATATTAATGGAACAGAGGCTGTCAGGAGTTGTTCTCGGCGTAGATGACTTGGAGCGCGCAAAAGCGTTTTATACCGCGCTTGGGTGGGAGCCTGCTTCCAAAGAAGACGGGATTGTTGCGTTTAATATTCTCGGGGCGATGACTGTTTCGCTTTATCCTTGGAAAGGCGTTGCCGAGGAATTCGGGCTGACACTAGACGAATTCACCAAAACCTCGGCGATGCTTGCCCACAACGTTCGTTCGCGTGATGACGTCGACAGTACCCTTGCGCAGGCCAAAGCTGCAGGGGCAAATATCATAAAGCCAGCTGTTGAAGTTTTCTGGGGTGGGTATTCCGGTTATTTCCAAGATCTGGACGGGCACTATTGGGAAGTGGCCCATAATCCGTTTTCTCCTTTGGGTCCATTGGGGGGCTTTCAATGGAATGGAGGCGAAGGTGCATTGTGAAGCGGAACGGGCTTGAAATCATGCATCGAAGCGCGTATCTGCCGCCTGATCCTAGGAGAGAGATTCCATCATGGCTATGACCAACCCGCTTCAGTTTATTCAGCAGGTCCGCGCGGAAGTTTCGAAAGTTGTGTGGCCAACACGCCGCGAAGTACTTGTGACGACTGGTATGGTCTTTGCATTGGCAACACTGGCGTCGATCTTCTTTTTCATAATTGATTTGATTATCCGTACGGGTCTTCAAAGCGTGCTGGGATTGTTCGGTTAATTTCGATCTAGCAAGCATGATATCGCTTGCCTCTTGAAATCCTCATTCACAGACGGTAATCCGTCACTATTCCCGAAAATGGCGTGTAGCGAATCAAGTTACACGCCCTTGTTTTATCCGGGACTTGGAATTCAACCAATCTGGCGAAGTTGCCAGTGTAGCTAAGGTAATTAGGCAGATGGCAAAACGTTGGTACTCGATCAGTGTTCTCTCGAACTTTGAGAAGAAAATCGCTGAACAGATCAAAGTTGCTGTAGAGGATGCGGGCCTGGAGAATGAGATCGAAGAAGTTCTTGTTCCAACAGAAGAAGTCATTGAAGTGCGTCGCGGTAAGAAAATTACTGCAGAGCGCCGCTTCATGCCCGGTTACGTTCTCGTTCGTATGGAAATGAGCGATCAAGGTTATCACCTGATCAACTCGATCAACCGCGTCACAGGTTTCCTTGGCCCACAGGGTCGTCCGTTGCCAATGCGGGACGCTGAGGTCAACCAGATCCTCAACCGCGTTGAAGAAGGTGCCGAAGCTCCGAAGTTGTTGATCAGCTTCGAGATTGGCGAAAGGGTCAAAGTCAACGACGGACCGTTCGAAGATTTCGACGGCATGATCGAAGATGTCGACGAAGACAACCAGCGCCTCAAAGTTTCGGTTTCGATCTTTGGTCGCGAAACTCCGGTCGAGCTGGAATTCACTCAGGTAACAAAACAACTCTGATTTTGTTGCACATCGCTAAATGGATTGCCCGGCCTAACCGCCGGGCTTTTTATTTTTGGGGGTTAGTCTGACTGCGAGGCGACGTGTAGCGGCTCAGACGTCTTTTTCAACGGCTTGGCAGGTACGCCTACGACAGTGGTGCAGGGCTCTACATCGTGCAAAACCACAGCATTCGCACCGATTTTGGCGTTGTGGCCAACTTTGACATCGCCAAGGATGGCGACTCCGACGCCGATGTCTACACTGTCGCCGATGGTAGGCAGCAAACCGATCTCATCAACTGAGCTTACTCCACATGTGGTATTTTGGCGTAACACCACATCGTTTCCGATTGCGCGGGCTGCAATGATGATGCCGCCAAAATGTTCGATTTTCACCCGACGACCGACTGGGATCGTGTAGGGCAGCGACACTCCGCAGGCCCATTCAGAAAATTTGAAACCAAATTTATAGACAAGGGATGCTGGGACCCGCAATGGCTTTGGCTTGATGTTCATTCGGGCGTTGCCGAAACGATGCCAAAACAGTGTCCAAAAACCCTGGGATAAAGGCGCACGTTGATAAGTTTCAAAGTCCTCGGCGATCAATGCCCAGAACCCAAGCCCATCTGGGTTTCTGTTCGTAGAACCGTCGTTTATATGTGCAGGAACTGTCACGCCTTCGTCTAAGCTTGCTTGCGCAAAGCTGACGTTTGATGAAATCACTTTTATGTTATCTGCGGGTTCCACTGGGTCAATATAGACGATTCGCATCATCAAGGAACTTGAATCGTGCAATGATGACTAAACGTATTGTTTCCGCCTTGTTTTCTTGGGTTCTATTGCCAATTTGAAGAGAGCGGTTTAACAGATCGAATTCGTGCCTTTGTGCGCGAATCAAATGTGGGAGGTAACGGTGCCGCGGCATCCAATCCGAACCACACAACATACATCCTAAGGAACGCGTTCTGAGGGAGTTGCAAAGGAGAAGGCCCATGGCCAAGAAGCTAGCAGGTAAAATGAAACTGCAAGTTCCCGCCGGCAAAGCGAACCCATCGCCACCCGTCGGCCCAGCGCTAGGTCAGCGCGGAATTAACATCATGGAATTCTGTAAAGCGTTTAACGCTAAGACACAGGATCTTGATCCGGGCGCACCATGCCCGACCGTAATCACATACTATCAGGATAAGTCCTTTACGATGGACATCAAGACGCCTCCTGCGTCGTATTTCCTGAAGAAAGCTGCGAAACTGAAGTCCGGTGCAAAAACACCTGGTCGTGAAGTTGTTGGTTCGGTCACCTCAAAGCAGGTGAAAGAAATCGCAGAAGCCAAAATGAAAGACCTGAACGCAACCGACATCGAAGCTGCTATGCAGATTATCCTTGGGTCGGCACGTTCCATGGGCATCGAGGTGAAGTAAGATGGCTAAGTACGGAAAACGCACCACCGCCGCTCGTGAAGCATTCGTAGGCAAATCAGACGTTTCTGTTGAAGAAGCTGTTGCACTGGTTAAATCCAACGCAAAAGCAAAGTTCGACGAGACTGTTGAAATCGCTGTAAACCTTGGTGTTGACCCACGTCACGCTGACCAAATGGTCCGCGGCGTTGTTGGTCTACCTAATGGTACTGGTAAAACTGTACGCGTTGCAGTCTTTGCACGTGGCCCAAAAGCTGAAGAAGCTCAGGCTGCAGGCGCAGACATCGTTGGCGCAGAGGACCTGATGGAATCCATTCAGGGTGGCAAAATCGATTTTGATCGTTGCATTGCGACACCTGACATGATGCCTGTTGTTGGTCGTCTTGGTAAAATCCTCGGCCCACGCAACCTGATGCCAAACCCACGCGTTGGTACTGTGACTATGGATGTCGCAGATGCTGTTAAAAACGCTAAGGGTGGTGAAGTTCAGTTCAAAGTCGAAAAAGCGGGTGTTGTACACGCTGGTATCGGCAAAGCATCCTTCGACGAAGGCAAGCTGGCTGAAAACCTTCGCGCGTTTATTGCAGCACTTGCAAAAGCACGTCCTGCCGGCGCTAAAGGCGCATACATGAAGAAGATCGCACTAAGCTCGACAATGGGCCCAGGCGTGACAGTGAATGTTGACAGCGCAAACGCCGAGTAATCTCGACGGACTATAGAATAAGAAAAGGCGGGCCAAATGGTCCGCCTTTTTTCGTTTGTCACTTGGCCCGTTGGTCGAAAATGGAATAGCGCTTCGGGGCCTTTGCATCAGGGGTAGGTCACCAGAGCACGCGGTTGAAAACGGTGACGGGCTCTTCGACCCGTGGATCGTCAATCGTCACGTGCCCGTTTCGGTGGTGATCGCGCATGTAGGCTGGGTATGGTTGGCCGACCATATGCAGAACAAGGTCACGTAGGTCCATGTAAAGACAAGCTGCGATGACGGCGTAGTAAAAGACGAACACAGAGCCCAGAGAGCCCCAGTTGGCTTGGATTGCAGTAAACTCTAGCGAGAAGTACACGAATAACGGCCCGAAAGTGACGAGATGGCAAAGCCCAAGCGCCCGCGCGTAAGGTGTGTAGTGATCAAGCAGCCAAACAATGTGCATGGCCGCAAATCGAGCTGCGAAGATCAAAAGCACGTCCACTGCTGGGACGCCAAATACGATAAGAACCGGTGCCAACACTTGTGGGAATACCATGATTTTGGCCCATTGTGCTGTAAGTCTGCCAGTTACTGAACCGGGAAGGTTCAAAATTTTTCGATGCGCTGTAATGACGTCAAAGAAGCGCGATATTAGCGGATGTGCCATCTAATTTAATCCTTAAGTAAGCTTGCGATAATTTTCGACGAGGTGCGGGCAAAAGTGGATAGGTTTTGTTGAGGTTCACCTGTACGGGCGCGGACTGCGAGCGAATGCATCACGGCGGTTGCCTGCTCGACAGCAAGTTTGATGTTGGTCGAGGAAGCGCTGGGCGATTTGGCTTTTAGCGTCATTTCTAGCATCTGTTCGAACTTCGCCATGCGTTGCGCCAAAGCCTCGCGGATGATCGGATTGTTGGGGGCCTCGGTCAGGGCGGTGCCTACGAGGAAGCATCCGAGTTGTTTCTGCGAAGTTTGATCGTAGTAAACGTCAGTCATGCCCAACAGAAATACTTCGAGGGCTTCTTGATGGGTTTCAGTCTTGCCCAACGACATACGAATGTCGGTCAGTTTTTCCAGGAATGTATCGAGCGCCATGACGTACATGTCTGTTTTTGACCCAAACGCGCCATAAAGGCTTGGCCGAACAAGGTCGGTTGCCTTTGACAAATCGTCCAGAGATGTCGCGGCAAAGCCTTTTTCCCAGAATGTCTGCAGAATGGCCTGCTTGACCTTCAGTTCGTCGAATTGTCTGGGGCGACCTTTTGGTTTTGTCATGTTGCTTCCTATTTATATGCGAACCAGCACATAAATAAAACCAAAAGAGCAACCCTGCATGTCGCGAGCACTCAAATTTGGTTTGAGGCAACACGCTTGGGTCGAAATTGGATGTGGACCTTCAACCGAAATATCTTCAATGTTTTCGCGTAACGCAGTTTTAAAACTGGAATTTTTTAGTGCACGATTTCATCATGAATTTTGGCTTTGAAGTCGATTTTGGCATGAGCTTTTTTGCGATGATGATCATCGTGTTTCTCGCCGGTATCATACGCGGGTTCACAGGCTTTGGATCTGCGCTACTGACGGTGCCCGCTTTGGCCGTGCTTTATGGTCCGGCGCAGGCTGTTGTTATTGAGATTTTAATCGAAATTCCCGTTTCACTGGGACTATTGCGCTTATCGATCCGCGAGGCTGAGCGAAAAACCATTTTGCCAATGCTTGCGATGTTTTTCGTGTTTGTACCGTTTGGAACGTTGCTATTGACCGTCGCAAATCCAGATTACGTGAAGGTCGTGATGTCTCTGTTCGTCCTAGCTTCGGTGGCGCTAATGGCACAGCAAAGCAAGGCGGCGGCACTCATGTCGCCAAAGTTGAATTATGTCGTTGGGGCGATATCCGGCACGACCCAAGGTTTAACTGGAATGGCAGGCCCTTTGTTCGCTACAGCATTAATGGCGCGCGGAGACGACAACGTGCGTACTCGGGCGAACATAAGCGCATTGGCGGGCGGTATAATCTGCATATCAGTCGTCAGCTTTTGGCTTATGGGGCTGATGACCGCTGAGGCAATCTTTTACGCGGTACTCGCCAGCCCAGCGATCATGCTTGGAGTGTGGGTAGGGGCAATTCTATTTCGCACGATGTCCCATTTGAACCTTCGACCGCTCATATTGGGCTTTTTGGCGTTTATCGCTGTCGCGACGCTTTTCGAAACATTGGTTTGATTTGAACTGAGATCAAGCGCCGCTAAGGGGTGCTACAATATGTGAACTTGAGCGGTGTCTGTGCGCGGTCGTAGGCTTCAGGAAATGTTGATGGTGGAATGCCACGCATCTACCAGAGGGACGCAGTGGATTGAATCACAACATCACACGCGAATTTGCCGAGATTGCGGTTGAGAAGATTGAGTACTCAAAGCGCAATCCCATCGGATATCTGATCCTGACGATGATGGCCGGGGCCTATGTCGGGGTCGGTGTCGCTTTGATTCTGACATTGGGCAATGATGTTGATGCGTCGCTGCAAAAGCTGGTGATGGGTTCCCTATTTGGGATCACGTTGACGCTGATCATGTTCGCAGGCGCCGAGCTGTTTTCGGGTCACATCATGTATATGACGTTTGGCTTTTTCTATAAGCGGGTTAGAGCCTCAACGGTGCTAATTGATTGGGTGCTTTGCTGGTGGGGCAATCTTGTCGGGGCGTTGATGCTGTCGTTGTTGGTCGTCATAGGCAATCAAAGCGGCTGGGTCGGGGACGAAGGGTCGCTCGTGCATCAAGTGGCAGAATTCAAAATGAGCAGCACGATCACTGAGCTTCTGGCACGTGCGATGATCTGCAATTGGCTGATTTGCCTAGCCATCTGGATGGCCGCGCGAACGACCAGTGACTCGGCGAAATGCATTTTGATCTTCTGGTGCCTTTTTGCGTTCGTGGCCGCAGGGTTTGAACATAGTATTGCAAACATGACCGTGTTCACGATTTCCCTTTTGGGCAATCATCCGGAAAGCGTTTCAATCACCGGTGGGCTATACAATTTGGCTTGGGTGTCACTTGGCAATGTCATCGGTGGTGCTGGGTTTATTGGGGTCGCGTATTATCTTACGGCCGTACCGCTGATCGGCCGCAAAGGCTAAAAACCATCCGATCACGCTAAGTTAAGCCCACGCATCAGACCAAATCCAAAAGACTCGGCTGCAAATTTCACCTGCTTAGCGGTCGTAAAGTTCGGCGTTCACGGGTTCATTCGTAGGTAATCTGCCTAGAATTTGGTCACAATCAAGGTTCTTGCACAGAGATTACGCCATTCCCTGCAAACACCCTATTTCGCTCTTTTGTATTCATTGTGCTGCGTCGCAGCAATTTCTACGCTCGTGTCATGAAGTAGAAATAAACAGGAGACGACGCTTTGAAACTTATCATAGCAACCATAAAGCCATTCAAGCTTGACGAGGTTCGTGAGGCGCTCAGCGCTATCGGCGTGCGCGGCATGTCGGTGCATGAAATCAAGGGTTTTGGCACGCAATCAGGTCACACCGAAATTTACAGAGGGGCGGAATACTCGGTCAATTTTGTCCCGAAAATCAAACTCGAAATTGCTGTTCCTAGTGCGATGGCTGATGACGCAATCGAAGCGATCACATCCTCGGCGCGAACTGGCAAGATCGGAGACGGAAAAATCTTCGTTCTCGACGTAACCCAAGCTGTCCGCGTGCGGACAGGTGAGATGAACGAGGACGCATTATGATCACTCAGAATGGAAATATGGAAATGACTAGATTGGCAAAAATTGCGCTGCCCGTTGCGCTTGTGATGGCTCCGCAAATGGGGTTGGCGCAAGAAGCGGGCTCGACACTGTTAAACGCAGAAATCGGCTTTATATTTACGACCTTTATGTTCTTGGTTTCTGGTTTCCTCGTCTTTTTCATGGCTGCGGGTTTTGCCATGCTTGAAGCAGGCCTCGTGCGCGGCAAGAATGTTGCGATGCAGCTTACCAAAAACATCGCATTGTTCTCTCTCGCGTCGTTGTTCTTTTACATTTTGGGTTACAACCTAATGTATCCCGGCGACGGCTGGACGATAACCAATGTGCTCGGTGCATTTTCGATAACTGGGTTAGAGCCTGTTGGTCTTGAGGGCGCAGAGCCAGATTTGAGCTACGCATCAGTGGGTTCGGACTTTTTCTTTCAGCTAATGTTCTGTGCGGCGACGGCCTCAATTGTATCAGGTGCAGTTGCTGAACGTATCAAGCTTTGGCCTTTCCTTGTCTTCGTTATCCTGCTGACATCGGTGATCTATCCGATCCAAGCCAGCTGGAAATGGGGCGGCGGTTTTCTTGACGCAATGGGCTTTCAAGACTTCGCAGGTTCAACAGTTGTGCACTCGGTCGGCGGTTGGGCGGCACTCTGTGGTGCGATCATCTTAGGACCGCGTCTAGGCAAGTACAAAAACGGCAAAGTCACCCCATTCCCAGGCTCTAACCTATCGCTGGCAACGCTGGGTACGTTTATTCTGTGGCTGGGTTGGTTTGGCTTTAACGGTGGTTCGCAGCTATACATGGACACTGCAGCTAACGTTTCGGACATCAGCCGGATTTTCTCAAACACCAACACATCCGCAGCAGCTGGTGCGGTGACAGCGCTGATCTTGACGCAACTTCTGTATAAAAAGCCTGACCTGACCATGATCCTGAACGGCGCTTTGGCTGGTCTCGTTTCAATCACGGCTGAACCTTTGACTCCGTCTTTGATCAGCGCGACGCTGATTGGTGGTGTCGGCGGTGCAATCGTTGTCTTTGCAGTGCCAATGCTTGATCGTTTGAAGATCGACGATGTTGTCGGTGCTATTCCAGTACACTTGTTTGCAGGCATCTGGGGGACGATTGCTGTTGTCTTCACAAACGATGCGGCAAGCTTGGGAACTCAGCTTTCGTCGATCCTGATAGTTGGAGCATTCGTTTGCGTTTCATCTTCGGTGGTTTGGTTTGCCCTGAAAAAGACGGTTGGCATCCGAGTCGATGAAGAGACCGAGATCAACGGTCTTGATATGGCAGAGTTGGGGATGGAAGCTTACCCCGGAATGAACGCTGCCTAAAACCATTGCACCAATAAGAAAAATCCCCTGGCTAGCGCTGGGGGATTTTGCGTTTGTGGGTGGTTTAATGAGCGCAGCAACAGAGCTGGTTTGACGGCAAGGCAAGCGGTGATGATCGTGCCTTCGGACAATCAAAGTGCCTGACCTGAAGCTGAGAACGCCAATGATTGAAGCTTTCGAGGTTGCGGATCATTGTTCTAGGTAACGATAAGCCAAAGTGGATTGTCTGATCCGTCGGATGGTGCTTGTCGAGATGCTACAATTTCGGTCAATGTGTCCTTAGCGCAGCCACTAGGTTTTACGGCGTGGGGAATTGGGACCAAGAAACTGAATTATGCCCATAGATATGAGTGATAATTGGCCAGTTATTAGGACCGCTGGTTACGATGGATTTCTGGTCAGCTTTGGCGACAGTCTTAGCGAGACCGCCAATCGTGCGGCCTTGGCCTTTCGCGCTGCGCTTGAAGGGGCAGGTTGGGGCGGGGTCAAGGAATGCTCGACGTCACTTGTGTCGACCTATGTGCGATTTGACCCATTGGCCGAAGACCATGAGGCCCTACGAAGCAAGCTCGATGAGCTGCTGCAAACCCGCGATTGGTATGCTGTTGCCCTTCCAAAAGGTCGGCGGCTTTGGCGTGTGCCAACAGTCTTTGGCGGGAATTCCGGACCGCAGCTGGATGAGGCTGCGAAAGTTGCAGGAATGACCGCGAAAGAAGCCATTGCGTCGATCTCAAGCACTCGCGTCCGCGTACAGACCATCGGTTTTGCCCCAGGGATGCCCTACCTGGGAGAGTTGCCCAAGGGTTGGGACATTCCGCGACAAACAGAGTTGACGGCCAAAGTGCCTGCCGGAGGACTCTGCGTGGCGATCCGTCAGTTGGTTCTTTTTCCGGTATCGACCCCAACTGGTTGGCGCCACATCGGGCAATCAGCGGTAAAGCTTTTCCGACCTGAAACGGATGAGCCTTTTCTTTTACGTCCCGGGGATGAGGTTGAATTTCATCCGGTCTCGGTCGAAGAACTTGCAGAACACCAGAACGACCCCAACGGCGGCGCGACCTGCGAGGTTATTTCATGAACCGCAGTTTGATCGTTCACCGCGCTGGGCCTGGGGTGAGCGTACAGGACCTTGGGCGCGCAGGGTATTTGGCTTTTGGCCTGTCGCGAGGCGGCGCCGCTGATCGTTTGGCGTTGTACGAAGGTGCAGCATTGCTTGGGCAGTCTGAGACATTGGCCGCACTTGAGCTTGCCAGCATAGGCGGAGAGTTTGAGGCGTCGGAGGATATACGCATTGCTTTGACGGGGGGCAGAATGCGCGCGCTTGTCGACGGCGAAAAGATCGCTTGGAACGCCAGTTACATGCTGACCAAAGGGCAAACGCTGAGTATTGGGGCGGCTGAGGCTGGCAGTTATGGCTATCTCCACATTGGCGGGGGCATTGCGACACCGGAAGTTCTCGGGGGGCGCAGCAGTCATCAAGCCGCCGGGCTTGGCGCATCGTTGGTGTCTGGGCAACATTTGGCAATTGGCGCAGATACGCAGGGCGAGACCGGTATGACGCTGGTTTCTGACACGCGGTATACCGGTGGGACTGTGCGAATAGTGAAAAGCCTACAGACGGATTTCTTCGCGCCCTCAGAAATTGCAAGATTTGAAGCGACCGAGTTTCGCCGAGACACTCGTGGCAACCGAATGGGGGTTCGTGTTTTATCAGATGGGCAGGGGTTTAAAAGTGACGCGGGGCTAAGCGTGCTGTCCGAGGTAATTGTGCCCGGCGATATTCAGATTACAGGTGATGGCACACCCTTTGTGTTGTTGAGCGAATGTCAAACAACAGGGGGGTATCCGCGCATAGGTTCGGTGCTTCCAGCGGATTTGCCCAAGGTCGCGCAAGCCCAGCCCGGCGCCACGTTGAGGTTTGTATTTGTGTCGTTATCGCAAGCTGTAGAAATTGAACGTCGGGAAAAGGCGTGTCGCGGTGGCTTACGAGGCAAGGTTGAGCCTTTGATACGGGATCCAAGATCCATTCCGGATCTGTTATCTTATCAGTTAATCGGTGGCATGAGCGCTGGTGACGAGTTCGAAAAGGACAATACATGACACTTTCAGTCGACCTAAATGCAGACATGGGTGAAAGCTTTGGCCCTTGGTCGAAGGGCGATGATCCTGCGCTTTTGGATATAGTGACTTCGGCCAATGTTGCGTGTGGCATGCATGCGGGTGATCCCGACGTGATGGCAGCAACAATGGATACCGCCATTAAGCGCGGGGTCGGTATTGGTGCACATCCCGGTTTCGCCGATCTGCAAGGGTTTGGGCGACAACGGATGAAGTTGCCTGCTGATAGCCTTGGGAATTTGGTCCGCTATCAGGTTGGTGCGGCACAGGCTATGGCGCGTGCTTTGGGCGGTGAAATGCGCCACATCAAGCTGCACGGCGCAATGGCAAACATGGCGTCTGAGGACAAAGAAATGGCGCTTGCATGCTACCGTGCCGCCCTGTCCGTCGCGCCTGATGTTATCGTTATGGTTATGGCAGGAACGGCGCAAGAGGCCGCGGCTAGTGAGCTTGGCTGTCATGCCGCGTGCGAAATATTTGCGGATCGGGCCTATAACGACGATGCGACCTTAGTAGATCGAAGCTTGCCCGGCGCTGTCATTCATGACGCCAATCTTGCCGCAGTGCGGATGGTGAAGATGGTAAAAGCAGGGGCGATCATTACCGAAAGCGGGAAAGAAATTACCACGCGGATTGATACGATTTGCCTACACGGAGATACGCCCGAGGCCGTAGATATCGCCCGCGAAACGCGTCGTGCATTGGAAATGGCTGGGATTAAAGTTGCTCAGTTCACTGGCCTGAAGCTCAGGTAAATTGGCCTAGAGGCTGCGAAGGCCCTAAGGCCTTCGCAAATCATTGATAGATCAGTAGTTGCGCGCGCCATCTTCTGGTGCTGCGCGCGGAACTAGCGCCCGAACCAGTGCGGTCATGTCTAACGTGCCAACGGCTTCGCCGTCACGCATAACGATGTAGGCGTGTGATGTGTCACCACCCGACTTCGCGATCATGCTTTCGAGCGTTGCATCGATATCGACTTCGCCGTGGGCGTCCGCGGGAATTTTGCCATCTTCAAGATGTGTCATGATCGAGCGAACACGAAGAACACGTGCACGGTTAATATCGCTGACGAAGTCTTCGATATACGGATCATTTGGGTTCAGAAGGATGTGCTGGGGCTCACCCTGTTGGACCACGTAGCCGTCTTTAAGGATCACAAGATGATCGGCAAGTTTTAGGGCTTCGTCCAGATCGTGCGTAATGAACACGATCGTTTTGTGAAGCTCTTTTTGCAGTTCCAGCAACAGATCCTGCATGTCCGTACGGATCAGCGGGTCAAGCGCCGAGAACGCCTCGTCCATCAGCATAATGTCTGTGTTTGCCGTCAGAGCGCGGGCAATGCCCACACGCTGTTGCATACCGCCAGAAAGCTGCGCCGGATGGTGGTTCTCGTATCCTTTAAGACCGACGCGTTCGAGCCATTTTGTGGCCTCGGTATCGCAAGCCGCTTCGTCTTGGCCACGCACCGAAAGGGGCATGCCCGCGTTTTTGAGAACGGTCTTGTGAGGCAGAAGCGCGAACTTCTGGAACACCATCGACATTTTCTGCTGACGGGCTGTGCGGAGATCGTCATCCGACAACTTCATCACGTCTTCGCCCTGGATCAGGATTTCACCTGCCGTGGGTTCAATCAGGCGATTGAGGTGACGGATCAAAGTGGATTTACCAGAGCCCGAAAGCCCCATCACCACGGTGATTTCACCGGCCTGCATATCGACGTTGATGTCGTTCAAGCCCAGCACATGTTTGTGCTGCGCCAGAAGATCGTCTTTGCTCATGCCGTCTTTGACAAACTGGACCATGTCCTTGTCTTTGGCACCGAAGATTTTGTAAAGCCCGCGAAGGCTGACCATTGGTTGTGTCATAGTCTCACCCTTTAATGTTTGACGCGGGTCATATCGACCCGAGACAGTGCGGCTTTGGAAACTCGATCAAGGATGACCGCGAGAAGAACGATACCGATACCAGCGACGATACCCACACCTAGTTCTAGGTTACGGATGCCGCGCAGAACGTTCACGCCAAGACCTGGGGCCGATACGAGCGAGGCAATAACAACCATCGCAAGGCTCATCATAATGGTTTGGTTGATACCAGCCATGATGTTTGGCAAGGCCAAGGGCAGTTGGACACGCAACAGTTTCTGACGATTGTTCATGCCAAATGCGTTGGCGGCCTCGATTACGTCTTGATCAACAAGGCGGATGCCAAGGTCGGTCAGGCGGATCACCGGAACAATCGCGTAGAGAATAATCGCAATTCCGTAGAGCTTGGATTCTGTTACCGAGAACAGGAAAATCAACGGGATCAAATACACGAACGTGGGGAGTGTTTGTAACAAGTCGAGTACCGGCACTGTGGCCCTTTGCAGATTATCCGATTTGGACATCGCGATGCCTATGGGAACCCCAAGTAGGACGGATATCGTCGTACAGACAAAGATGATCGACAGGGTCTGCATAGCGACATCGTAGTGATCTACGAGGCCGAGCAGAAAAATGGAAACCGCGACGAATATAGTCACGCCTTTGGAACGAGATGCGTACCATGAGATCGCCACTAGGATTGGGATCATGATAAACCACGGCGTCACTTCAAATAGCCACAGTGCGCCATCTAGCATCCAGCTGAGCGGTTGAGTGATCGGGTCGAGAACAGATTTGAGCGCAGGCTTTGCGGCAAGAAAACCGTTTTCGATCCCCTTTGTCACATCGCGCGACTGCAGCACTGTTGCACAGCTTTCGTTCAGATTATCGAGAGATGGAAAAGGAAACACCGGCCCGTTTGCAGCAGCGTCTCCGCCGTTTGCTTGTGCCATAAGGTCCGCCATCGAAAGGGGCGCTCCGTCTCCGGCCTCGCCGCACCAATCTTTGAGCCCTAAAGCGCTAAAAATTTTTTCATAAAAGGCCATGAGATCCCCGCTCAGATTTTTGGTAGAGAGACGCCCCCCACCCAAATTTGGGCAGAGGGCGAAATCTTAATCGTGGTGTCTTAGTTCAGAAGTGCTGAAAGTTTTCCGCGCGCTTCGTCGTTCAACCATGCACCCCAAACGTCTTTGTAGTTTGTCAGGAAGTACACTGCTGCTTCGTCATACGATGCGTTGTTGTCGAGGCGCCAAGCCAGAACTTCACCCATCTGCGAGTTTGTGAATGCAACATTCTCCATCAGTGCAGCCGCATCCGGCTCACGATCAGGGAAGCCACCAGCAACAGCAGTTACAACTTTCGATGCAGGGTAAGCTGAGTACTGTGGGTTTGCACAATCAACGTCGCCGTTACAAACGTGTGCGTCTGCATCGTACTCGCCAACTGTCACAGCAACCATTGGGTATTTGCCCAATACAGCTGTCGGTGCCCAGTAGTATCCGAACCATGGAGCTTCTTCAGCGTATGCTGCAGCGATCGAAGTCTGAAGAGTTTCACCAGAACCGTGCTGGAAACGCTCAAGGCCGCTGGCCTCGGCACCAAGTGCAATCAGGTTGTTGTTGTTGATGATGTCACATGCCCAACCTGATGGACAATCGTGGAATTTGCCGCCAACCGCAGCAGGATTCGCCATGATGCCTTCCCAAGTGGTCAGCTCTGGGTTTGATTCTGCTAGGTACGCAGGGATCCACCAAGCTTCAACGCCACCGTCTGACAGAACGTCAGCAGATTCGATCAGTTTACCTTCAGCCAAAAGGCCAGGGTATGCAGGTGTTGAGTTTGCCCAGACTTCGGTCAGAATGTCAGGCTCGCCTGTTTCTGTGATCGAAGTGATCGCAGTAACTGTCGACGAAGGTACTTTTTGAACGTTACAGCCATAGCCTTTCCATCAGGAACGCTGAAACCGCAGTAACAACAGCTGATGAAGCCCAGTTCATTTCAGTGATAGTGACGTCGCCACAGTCCGCATATGCGGCCGAGCTAGTCGCCATTGCCGTAGCAACGACTGCACCTTTTAGTGCGCTTACTTTTTCGTTCATGGTATTCTCCCGTTAGTCATATTGCCCTTATGAAGCATTACGCGCACGCCTTGGGCATTAGGCGACGCTGTGGTGTGAGTAATTGCATTGTGGAAATCCAGCGTTATGCAATTACCGAAATGTCGGGTGGCGCACGCGACGTCAGCAAGGTTGCTTCGCC
This sequence comes from Paracoccaceae bacterium, assembly GCA_029244725.1. GTDB lineage: Bacteria > Pseudomonadota > Alphaproteobacteria > Rhodobacterales > Rhodobacteraceae > JASMHC01. Next base: position 40,617 of record JAQWQJ010000010.1, on the reverse strand, counting down.
ATTGCGCACCACAATGTTCTCTTCGTGCACCATCATAAGCCCATCGCCGTAGCTTAGCGATGGCTCAATTGTGAGCACCATGTTTTCTTTGAGTTCTGTTTGATCAAAGGCAGCGTGTGACGGCTGCTCAGTCAGTTGCATTCCAAGCCCGTGGCCCAGTCGACCGATGTCACCCCCTGAGCCGTCCATTTCAGAAATCACTTTTGACATCGCAAGGAACAGATCGCGGCAGGTGTTGCCAGGCTTGGCGGCCTCGATGCCGGCTTGGGTGGCGCGCCAAAGTACATCATAGGCGCGCTTTGCATCGTCACTTGTGTGTCCGATAGCCCAGTTACGGTCAAAGTCACAGAAATAACCGTCCCAAGTGCAACCTGTATCCAGCATCAGCACGTCACCAGATTGCAAAGGGCGGCGCGACGGTGGTGAGATCACATCGGCGTAACCGCCTTGATCTGCAGCACCAACGACGTAAGGCGCATCATCCGCCCCAAGACCGATTGCTGTCTGGCGGAACGTACGGAAGACTTCCTCAAGCGGCATGCCGGCTGAAATAACCTCGGGGACCGCCGCGAACGCAGCCGAGCCGATGGCGCAGATGTGGCCAAGCTTCTCAATTTCATTTGGCGACTTAACCATGCGCAAACCCTGCACCAGCCCGGTAACATCTGCGATGTTTAGGCCGGGCAGTCCGCTCAAAAGCCGCTCCCAGTCGCCCAATGGCATACGCAGGTTAGTCTCATGACCTTTCATGACGCCGATCTGTGCGCCGGACCGTGCGAACGGAGACAACAGGTCAGTTAGCAAACTGATCCCATCATCCTCGGGGGCAGGGGCGCTCCAGGTGCGGATATCGTCGAGCCAGCTACGTCGCATTAACTCGGCGCCGATCTCAGGGATCACAGCGATTGGCTTGCCCGAAGCGGGCACAAAGACGAACCAAGGACGGGTTGGGCTTTGCCAGAACAAGGTTTGGAAACCTGTGAAATACCGCACCTCTGGCTCACTCATCAGCAACAGGCCAGCAAGACCCGACTTGGCCATTTGTGTCTGTGCCTTTTCGGTACGAGCGCTAAACTCGGCGGTGTCGAAGCCACGGGTGGGTGCGGAAGCGTCGAACATTTAAGCGACCTTTCGCGTGACAATTGCACGAGCTGAAAATTCGGCCAATTCGCCGCGCCAGACCTGACGCCCAAAGCAAAATGGTGAGCCAGTTTGATCACGGATCACTTGCTCAAGTTCAATGGCCGAATGACTTGTTGCGATGTTTAACAGCTTTGACTCGTCCAAATTTACGCCACGCATGCGAATGACGATGTCACCGGTATAGGACTGAGTATCGTACTCGGTCTCAAGAATTTTGGTGGTCGAGGATTCTAGATTATGCTTCAAGAATTCAGGGAAGCGCGCTGCGATAACATATTCGGTCTCGACGAAAATTGCGTGCCCGCCAGAGTGGAACAACCGAGTGTATTCGAAAACAAGGCCGCCAACAGGCATATTCAATAGGCCCGCAAGACGCGCATCGGCTTGCGTCTCAGACGATCTTATCACGCTTATTTTTAGATCCGAACCCTTGGACTGTGCGTCCGTCACGAAGCTAACCATATTACTGACATCGTAGCGAAGGCGCGGGGGCGAAACAAAACGACCGCGACGATCTTCACTATAAACCAAACCTTCAGATTCAAGCGCCTCTAGTGCACGTCGGGCTGTCATTCGGCTTACGTTAAACTGCTCTGCCAGACTGCGTTCTGATGGAACGGCTGTGTGTTCAATCAATTCACGCTGGGCGATACGAGCGCGGACTTCATCGACGATCTGCAAGAAACGAGGGCGTCGGCTTAAGCCGGCCTTCTCTGATGTTTCTTTCGTTTCGTCTAGCAAGATATGCGAATCCCGAATCTTTAGCAGCCACGTGAGTTTAGGTGGTATATACCAGACCGATCAAGCAAAAATCGTAGAAAGGATTTGACTCAAACATCCGGTGTCTCGTTAACTCTTGCAAGCAAATCTGGTATATACCAGCTCACACGGGAGGAACTGACATGGGCTTTTTGTCCGAAGCACAAAAAGAACAATTTTGGCGGGATGGGGTTCTCGTTGTGGAAAACGCGATGACAGCAGAAGAGCTTGCACCCTTGAAAGCTGAATTTGCTAGTTGGGTCGAAGAAAGCCGTAACCATGCTGACGATTATGGCCATACGCTTGATGGGCGCCCCCGCTTTGACCTCCAGCCAGGTCACAGTGCTGAGAGCCCCGCTTTGCGCCGCGTCCAGTCGCCGGAAGAAGTATCGGAAGTTTTTGCAAACGCGATGCGCAATGCCCGCGTCGTCGATTACTGTGCTGAATTGCTGGGACCAAACCTTCGGTTCCACCACGGCAAAGTAAACTCAAAGCTGCCCGGTTCGGCCACCCAAGTAAAATGGCATCAGGATTTTCCATTCCAGCCGATGACAAACGATGACTTGATAACATGTCTACTATTCGTCGATGAAGTGACGCTAGAAAATGGGCCGCTCGAAGTCCTTCCGGGCACGCACAAAGGGCCAATTCATTCGCATTGGCATAACGGAGTGTTCACTGGTGCGGTTGAGGACTCAATTGTTGAAGCGCAGAGTGAAAATATCCAAAAATGTACAGGCTCAGCTGGGTCAGTCTGTTTAATGCATGCCAGTCTATTGCACGGGTCTGCCGCGAACTTGTCGGATAAACCTCGCACGCTTTATATAACGACATATTACGCCGAAGACGCGATTGAGCTAAGCCAAAACCACCTGCCGTCAAAGTTCACTCATGAGATTGTTCGTGGACAGGTCAGCGGGCGCGTTCGTTGCTCAAACTATGAAATGGAGCTGCCAGCGGTGCCAAAGGCAACATCGTTTTTCGCTCAACAGGAAGGCGCAGACATGGGCTAAGGCCCAAGTCACGGAGTGTTCCTGATATGAACGACGCACAACTACCCGAGCATGTTGAAACATTAGATTTCGCGGTTGATGGCGGTCTTGGCACTAACGCGAGGATCGGTTTGATCGTGCTGCAAACAGACCAGACGATTGAGCATGAATTTGAGACGATTTTTGGTCACGACGAACAGGTCGCGCTTTATAAAGCCCGTATTCCAAATGCGATGGATGTCTCGGCTGAGACCCTACGCCAGATGGCGATGGATCTTCCGCGAACGGCGGCGCTGTTGCCAGCGGCATTTGATTTTGATGTAATTGGCTATGCCTGCACGTCTGGTGCCACAATGATTGGTGAAGGCCGCGTTGATGCATTGATACGCGATGTGCACCCCGGGGTGAAAACTAGCAATCCACTGACAGCGTGCAAGGCCGCTTTTGGGGCGCTTGGGGTGAAACGCATCGCGTTGGTGACGCCTTACGCAGTCGATGTCACCCTTGAAATGCAGGCCAATCTGCGCGAGGCGGGGTTTGAAATCAATGCAGTGGCAACGTTTGATCAATCGGATGACTTCACCGTTGCTCGGGTGACATCTGACAGCATCTTGACCGCTATTTTGCGGATTGGCGCGCGTGATGATTGCGATGCTGTGTTTGTCTCGTGCACCAGTTTGCGCGCGTTGCCCGTGATCGCAAAAGCCGAGGCCGAACTTGGCAAGCCAGTGATCGCAAGCAATCAGGCCTTGGCATGGCATATGATGCGGTTGGCTGGATTGACTAACGCGCCAAAAGGGTTGGGTAAGATTTTTCAATACGACTAGATCGCTGAGTAGGCGTTAATTTTCACAAGGCAAATTTATATGGCAAAACCAATTCCAACCAAAGCGCAGGTCGTTATCATCGGCGGAGGCGTGCATGGCTGCTCGGTGGCGTATCATCTCGCCAAATGTGGTTGGACGGATGTGGTATTGCTTGAGCGCAAGCAGCTTACAAGCGGAACAACTTGGCACGCGGCGGGGCTGGTTGGCCAACTGCAGGGCAGCCACGCGACGACGGCGTTTGCCAGCTACGGCGTTGAGTTGCTGCAAGAAATTGAAGCTGAAACAGGGCAAAACCCCGGGTTTCGGCAATCAGGTTCAATCTCAATTGCGCTTAACGACGAACGCATGACTGAGCTGAAACGCAAAGCAGATTTCGCTTCCCTATTTGGGATCGAAGCGCATTACATGGACACCGCACAGATTGCTGAACGGTGGCCATTGATGAACGCCGAGGGTGTTCTAGGTGGTATTCACATGCCAAGCGATGGTTCTGCCAACCCGACAGATCTGACGCAAGCATTGGCCAAAGGTGCGCGCAAATACGGTGCGACGATACGTGAAAACGTGAAGGTCCAAGAAGTTCTGACCGAAGGCGGGAAAGTCACAGGCGTTCGCACTGATCAGGGCGAGATTGAAGCGGATTTCGTTGTGAACTGTGGGGGAATGTGGGCGCGCGAGCTTGGGCAAAAGAACGGCGTCGGTGTACCGCTTCACGCGTGCGAGCACTACTATCTGGTGACGGAACCGATACCTAATTTGCCGTCAGACTTGCCGGTTTTGCGGTCTTACTGTGATGGAACATACTGGAAAGAAGACGCGGGCAAGTTGCTGTTTGGGTTTGCCCATTTCCACGCTAAAGCTTGGGCCAAGGATGGTATCCCTGAAAGCTTTGAGTTCGACAGCCTGCCGTTTGTTGAAGATGACGTAATGGAGGTTCTCGAACTGTCGATGAACCGCGTGCCAATTCTGCAGGAAACGGGCATTCGAACCTTCTTTAACGGGCCGGAAAGCTATTCACACGACGGCCGGTTTACGCTGGGCGAAGCCCCGGATCTTAAGGGGTATTTCGTGCTAGCAGGTGTAAATTCCACTGGAATTCAATCTGGCCCTGGCGCGGGTAAGGCTTTGGCGGATTGGATCATGAAGGGTCACGCGCCGATGGACCTGTCAGAGATGGACCCAAGCCGGATTGAAGAATTCCAAGCACGCGATCCCTATCTGCAAGAGCGATGCCCAGAGACCCTTGTATTGACCTACGCAATGCATTGGCCGGGGCGACAGCGTGAAATCGTACGTGGATTGCGCCGAACGCCGTTTTATCACGCGATGAAGGCCAAAGGTGCGTGCTACGCCGAAGTCCAAGGATGGGAGCGGCCCGGCTGGTTTGCGCCCTCTGATGTCGAGCCAGTGTACGACCACTCTTTCCACCGTCCCAACTGGTTTGAATACGCCCAGTCCGAACAAAAGGCAGCGCGTGAGGCAGTCGGGATAATCGACTACTCTATGTTGGGCAAGCTGATGGTTGAAGGGCCGGACGCTGAAAGCTTCCTGCAGCGCATCTGTACCAATGACATGGCACTTTCGGTTGGGCAGGTCGCCTATACGTTGATGTTGAATGAACGCGGCGGCATTGAAAGCGACGTTACGGTCGCACGCCATGGGGCCGAGGCGTTTATGCTGATGAGCTCAATCTCGCACACGCGCCGTGATCGGGATCGCCTGCGTAACAACATCCGCTCAAATGAAAATGTCACACTGCGCGATGTCACGACCGCATACGGTGTTCTGTCGATCTGCGGTCCCGACGCCCGCGAGTTGTTGGCAAGTGTCACAGACATTGATCTTTCGGACGCGGCGTTTCCATTCAACAGTTTACAGCGTTTCCATATCGGGCACGCGGAAGTTTTTGCGCAGAGGCTTTCATACACCGGTGAGCTGGGCTGGGAGATCTTTATTACCCCCGATTTCGCCGAGCACGTTTTTGAAGTTCTCTATAAGGCCGGCGAACCGCTCGGGTTGCAGCTTGTCGGGGGTGAGGCGCTGAACGCCTTGCGGATCGAAAAGGGCTTTGTCCATTGGGGTCACGATATGGCCTATACCGAGGCACCGCATCAGGTTGGTTTGGGTTTCGTCTGCAAGCCAAATAAGACGATCCCATTTATCGGGCGTGACGCCTATGTAGATCGAAAAACAGCCGGCGATGGACCGTTTTTATGCTCGGTTCGTCTAAAGGGCTCGGATGCATTACTTCACCACAATGAGCCCGTTTTGCGAGGTGATGAGGTTGTCGGATTTGTAACAAGCGGCGCTTTTGCCTATGCGCAAGATGCCTCGGTTGGATTGTGTTTGATCACATCGCCAGAGACGATGGGCGGTCGGAGTGCAATCGTGGGTCACGATTACTCGGTTATGGTTGAAGGCGTGAAAATCCCTGCTGACGTGAGTTTGAAACCGTTTTCGTTGCCTCAAACCTCAGGGTAAGGCGCGAAAGGATCAAAGGAACGTATTGGGATGGGAGGGACCAACACATGGGCAAAAAGCTGACTGACGCACAAATCGCTGCCTATCAGGACGATGGGTTTGTTTCACCAATCGACGTCTTTACCGAAGACGAGGCTTTGGAGCTCCGTAGGGCATTGGAAACCGCTGAGGCAAAGTGGCCTGAGGCCTTTCAAGGTGCAGCGCGCAACAACGCCCATCTCAATATTCGCTGTTTGGACGAGATCGTGCACAATTCAACGCTGCTTGATGCGGTGGAAGATTTGATCGGACCAAATATCCTCAATTATGGGACAGTTATATTCATCAAAGAAGCGAACGATCCCGGGTTTGTCTCGTGGCATCAGGATGCGCGTTATATGGGTTTAGAGCCGCATGTCGGCCTGACAGCGTGGGTCGCTTTGTCCAATGCGGATGATGAAAGTGGGTGTATGCAAATGATCCCGGGCAGCCATCATGAAATCAGGGACCACAACGACACCTATGGTGCGCAGAATATCCTGACCAGAGGGCAAGAAGTACCAGACGTTGAGGCGAGCAAAGCAGTGTCAACGCCCCTGCGTCCGGGGCAGATGTCGATCCACAGCGCACGAGTGATTCATAGTTCACAACCGAACCGCAGTAGTGATCGTCGAATTGGGTTTGTTATTCAGTCTTATATGCCTCCGCACGTACAGCAAACATTAGTCAAAACCGGCGCGCAATTGGTGCGCGGCGAGGATACCCATGATAATTTCAAGCTATTGACGCGACCAGCAACGGACATGAATCCAGATGATATCGCAACAAAAGATTGGGTGAACGAGACTTGGGCTGAAATCCTCTACCATGGTGCGGAAAAGAAACGAGACTTTTAGGCCGTCCAGCGATGTACGTTTCTGTTGCGCGACTAACCGGCCCACTCCGGGTGCAGCCTTCGAGAGGTCAGCAAAGCCTTCGTTTTGGGTCATTTTGCGGAGATCAAATCCCCGTTGAAATGTCTCTGTCCAAGGATCAAGTGATTGCATAACGAGCCATCTTGGTTGCCTTCAAGAAACACGCTAGCGTCATCAAGTTGAAGCGGACGGACGTCTAAAAACTGAGATAGTCAGAGCGTTAAGACGCTGTTCGCGCGCGTTCTTCCCATGCAGTCTCAAGCCCAAGCTTTAAAATTTCAACCAATGTATCAATCTGATCTTTGGTGATCGTTAAAGGTGGTGAAAGCACTGCCGAGGAATATACAGGCCGCAGCAGCAGACCGTTCTCTTGGCAAATGTCGTCGACCTCAAGTAGGAAATTCATGTCCAGTTCATCATCTGGATTATCTAAATCCACGCGGCACTCGATACCGGCCATCAAACCTTTGACGCGAATATCATAGACCATCGGCAGTCCTGCAAGTTCCTGAAGCTTTTGCTCGAAATGTGCACCTACGTCGGCAACGTGATCCAGCAGTCCTTCACGTTCGAATATGTCGAGGTTGGTTAGTGCAGCAACAGCAGCGACAGGGTGACCGGAATAGGTGAAGCCACTGAAAAAGCCTTTGGATTCGTTTCCGGCAGCTTTGATTTCGGCCATCAAACGGTCTGAAATCAGCAAAGCCCCCATCGGGACATAGGCCGAGGTTAAGCCCTTTGCGGTGGTTAGCATGTCAGGCTCGACATCGAAAACGTCCTTGGAGGCGAAGATATGTCCCAGTCGTCCAAAGGACGTTACAACCTCGTCGGCGATAAATAGAATGTCGTGTTTTCGGCAAAGTGCATGGCAGCGCGCGTAGTAGCCATCGGGGGGAATGATCACCCCACCAGATGCCAAAATTGGTTCAGCAATAAAGGCTGCGATCTTGTCAGCGCCAACTTCCAATATTTTGTTTTCTAGATCGGCAATTTTTTGATCGCAGATTTCAGCGTCGGTCAGGCCTTGGGTATGCAGCTTTGGATTTGGGTTAGGGATGAAATGGACACGATCATCAACCATGTCCATGTTGTCCTTTTCCGGCATTTTTCCAGAGCATGAGGCAGAAAGATACGTACTGCCATGATAGGCCCCAACGCGAGAGATGATTTGCTTTTTCTCAGGGCGTCCCAAGCAGTTGTTGTAAAAGAACGCAAAGCGCAGCGCAGAGTCGACCGCGGTTGATCCACCGGTGGTGAAGAATACGTTGTTCAAATCTCCGGGGGCGAGTGCTGCCAATCTTTCTGCAAGAATGGCTGCAGGGGCGGCGGTTCCAGACCAAGGTGAGAAATATGTCAGATCGCGCATTTGGGCTGCTACGGCTTGGACGATTTCTTCGCGGCCATGGCCAACGTTCACGCACCACATACCGCCCGGGCCATCAATCAGCTTATTGCCATCGCTATCCGTGACATAAATCCCGTCACCCTTGGCAATAACAATTCTATTTTCGGCGCCAATAGCAGTGACATCTTCCCAGGGATGCAAGAAATGACGATCCTTGGCCTGAATGTTCAGGGTATCCTCGGTGCGATCATTCCCCATAGTTTTCGATCCTTCTACTAGGCATGTGTATTGGATTCGCGCGTTCGCGATAGGTCTTTTGTATAGTCTTGGGGCACAGCTTGTTTCGGAGCAAGTAGGATTTGAATGAGTGTTTTTGGGGCGTCGCTATGTGCGAATTTAAAATGCACCCAAATAATTCGACAAAAACTGGCATCAGCTCCGTATTATGGTCAGATCAAGAAAAGGATTATTTATGTTTCGCTCTGTTTTAGCTTTCACTTTGGTGGCGACTGCCCCGACATTTATCAACGCCGATACTTTTGACGCAGACGTATGGGCCGATAATTGGTTCGAGATGCGCATAAACGGTGTCCAAGTTGCCGAGGGTAGCGTGCCAATTACCACTGAAAGGTCCTTCAATGCTGAAAGCTTTTCATTTGATGCTGAGCGGCCGTTCGTTATTGGCCTGATCGCTAAAGACTTCAAAGAAAATGACACCGGGCTGGAATCAGGTTGCCGCAAATGATAAAAGTTCGCGACGGCGAGCTGTCAAAAGTCATGCGCGATGAGATGAAACCCAATTACCTCTGCGAAGGTCCAAGACGTGCAGAGGTTTTAGAATTGTGTATGGAAATGGCGCTACATTTGGGTCCCCATGTGTTTTTAACGCAATCTCGTGCTCTGATGGACCGTCCCGATCAAAGTGAAACTCTGCGCAATGTGTCTGTACCGTCGCTTGCACTGTGCGGTCGCGAGGATTCTCTTTGTCCTTTGTCGCGACATGAAATGATGGCAAATCTGATGCCGAATTCTCGTTTGGACGTGATAGAAGGGGCCGGTCACATGCCAACCTTGGAACAGCCAGAAAAAACCAATGTGGCGCTGAGACGCTGGTTAGAGGAATAGATGGATAACGCACTTTTTGAACTGCTGAAAAAGGTCGATACACCGACGGTTTGCAACGCTATTGAAGTGGCGCAGGGCAGGCGGGGCTTCAACGCATTTACGCGCGGCACAATGCTTGCATCCCATCCGAATGCGCCTGCAATCGTAGGGTACGCGCGAACCGCAAAAATCGCGGCCTTGGCGCCCTCTGACGAACCGGCGGATGTCGTTCGTGCCCGCCGTATGAACTATTATCGTCACATGGCCGATAGCCGTCAGCCGGCTATCGCCGTTGTTGAAGATGCCGACTTCCCTGATTGCATCGGTGCTTACTGGGGTGAAATCAACACAACGGTTCATAAAGGGTTTGGTATCGCGGGCGCGCTGACGAACGGCGTGATGCGCGACCTCGGAGATTTGCCCGACGGGTTTCCTGTCGTCGCTGGTTCTGTCGGTCCAAGCCATGGGTTTGTGCATGTGAAAGAGGTTGGGACAAGTGTATCAATTTTCGGCCTCGAGATATCGGACGGTGATTTGGTGCACGCAGACCGCCACGGGGCACTCGTAATTCCAGACGAAATTGTTGGTGAGCTTGAAAGCGCGATTCTCAAACTTTTGGACACCGAAAAGTTGGTTTTAGAACCAGCGCGTGAAGAGGGTTTTGATTTCGTTGCTTTCGAGAAAGCTTGGGAGGCGTTTGAAAAGGCGCGTACATAATTCGAGCAATCGTCGTGCCTTAGGGCGATGCGCAGGCCTTGCTTTCGGCCTCAACGTCTAACCCATGCCTTCACCTAATCGACGCTATCTAGGGCGATGATTCATTTATTTTGACGTGGATTTTACTTATTTAAATCAGACCCTTGAGTTCGATTTTCGCTTTCGACGTAAGTTGTGCACACAGTCGTGATACGAAACGAATTTAGCTGTGACCGTGGTTTTCATACCTGGACAAATGGACGGACATCCATCGACGCAATTCGTTTTGGGATGTAGAGCTGGTTCGTGTCAGCACGGCGGGGATACTTCTGAAATTTGCCGGAAGAACAATACTCACACGACTGTTGCATTCTTCTTTCGAATGACGCAAATGCGAATAGTTGCGCAGACAATAAAGCCCCTCGTCACTCTCAAAGCATGAGAACTGAATAGAAGGTGCAAAGCCAAACTAGGAGTACGATGACAATGAATTTCTTCAGAACGTGTGTAGTTTCGATCGCATTAACTTATGGATCAACGTTGCCTTTAGCGGCACAAGTTGTTCCGATTGAGACGGCTTCTGGATATGAAATCGCACGAATTGTCTCGGCTGATGTATGCTTTGCCGTCGGGGATTTTAAATCCGAAAACGGCCATGACATGGTTATTTCGTATTATCGTGCGCGGACTGGCCAACGCTGGCAAGTGGCTGGCTATTTGTCGGCTGAAGACCATCCGGAAGAGTCTGATACGGTATCCATTGTGATCGACGGTAAAAAATCCCTAACGCGCGTTGTAGAGATCAGAGAAGGCGATTTTATCGTGCCGTTTGAGTCGCTCGAAGAGTTGGAAGCCTTTGAACGCGACGTTGAAAACGGAACGATGCTGACTTTTGAATTGGAACAGGACAGTTTCAATATTGAACTTGAATCGTATCGGTCTGCAATTGGCGCGACCATCGCTTGTGTCGACGCAATCGAGTAACGATATCCTCTTACTTAAAACATGGCCTTTGAAATTGTTGCGGCGCCTTCAACAAGAATAGGTCGAAACTGAAGTAATTTCTCGATGGGCAGTCGGCTGGTTGGTCCGTGGGTCGCGAGGGAACCCACAAAACGGCCCTTGTCGTCGACGATCGGCACGGCAATGGCCACCATTCCCTCCATAAATTCTTCATTGTCGATTGAATAACCGCGTTTTTTGGTTGCTGCGAGCTCTGTAAGAAGCTCGTCTTCGTTGGTCAGAGTGTTCGCAGTTCGCGGTTCTAATTTAAGTCCGCCAACAAATTTGGCTCGTGGCGTTTTTCCCAAACTTGCCATGAATGCTTTTCCGCTGGCCGTGCAATGGAATGGGACGTTTGAGCCGCGAGGTAGCTGTACGCGGAATGCCCAGTCAGTCTCAACACGGTCAAGATAGTGCATTCCGTTTTCTTGCGGCACGACAAAGTTGACTGTTTCTGCGGTTTGTCGTGCGACTTCTGTCAATATTTGGTGCCGAGTGACGTAAAACTCTGAAACGTGCAAAAGCCCCGAGCCTATCTGCCGTAGTCGTCTGGTCGGTCGGAACCTTTTATCATTCGCTTCTCGGGCTAGAAATCCCTCTGTTTCTAGAGATGCCAACAGACGGTGCACCGTCTGGTAGGGCAAACTGATTTTTGAATGAACGTCCTGAGCAGACATCGCCCGGTCTGAATTTGCGAACACTTCAAGGATCAAAAGTATACGTAAATTCGTTGGAATTCGTGAATCGGACGTCATTTCAATTTTCTCCTTGCCGTTGAGCTGATTCTTACTTTATACAGTTTTACTTCATAATCGAGATAAATTATCTCAATTATTGACATTTTGGGGATTAAGTTGAAATTTGACTTCGTTATCATTGGTGCAGGGTCCGCTGGTTGTGCAGTTGCATCTCGGTTAAGCGAAGACGGAAAATATTCCGTTGCTGTCATCGAGGCTGGTCCAAAAGACACCAATCCTTGGATTCACGTGCCGGTCGGTTATTTCAAAACCATGGGCAATCCGAAGTCAGATTGGCGTTATGTTGCGCAGGCAGATCCCGGCATAAACGGCCGTGCGATACCTTGGCCTCGTGGACGCGTTCTGGGCGGCTCAAGCTCAATCAACGGATTGCTTTATGTTCGCGGACAGCATCAGGATTTCGATCACTGGCGTCAGCTTGGCAACGCAGGATGGTCGTGGGAAGACGTTCTTCCATATTTCAAGCGGGCAGAAACGTGGCATGGAAACGCGACAGACAGTAGCGAGACTCGTGGGCTAGACGGGCCACTGTCAGTTTCTCCGACTGCCTTAACCCGAACCGTAGTTGATCACTGGATCGATGCCGCGGTTGATGCGGGCTATAAAGAAAACCCAGATTACAACGGCGAAGACCAAGAGGGTGTTGGCTATTTCCAACTTACTCTCAAGAACGGCCGCCGTTGCAGCTCAGCGCAAGCCTATCTAAAGCCCGCACGAAATCGTAAAAACCTTTCGATCATCACCGATACTCAGGTTGAGCGGTTGGTTATGACGGAAGGCCGCGTAACTGGAATTATTGCTTCCTCAAAGGGCAAAAAGGTAGAAATTGAAGTCGGACGCGAAGTTATTCTGTCGGCAGGCGCAATAGGCTCACCTCAAATTTTGATGCTGTCTGGAATTGGCGCGGGCAATGAATTGGCTCCGCTAGGCATTGATGTCGTCAAAGACTTGCCCGGCGTTGGCAAAAACTTGCAGGATCACTTGCAAGCGCGACCTATCTTCAAAACTGACCTCAGCACCATAAACATCGAAGTTAATAGCCTGTTCAAGCAGGCGATGATCGGTTTGCAGTACGCGGCAACGCGTACTGGACCAATGACAATGGCTGCCAGCCTTGGAACAGGATTTCTCAAGACTAACCCTGATCTTGAGACACCCGACATTCAGTTCCACATTCAGCCGTTCAGTGCCAACAATGCGGTTGAAGGCACGCATCCATTTTCCGCGTTTACGGCGTCGGTTTTACAGATGCGTCCCGAAAGCACGGGTCATCTTGAGCTGACTTCAGCAAATCCATATGACCATCCGGCGATCCATCCGAATTACTTGGCAACTACGACCGACCAAGAGACGATCGTAAAAGGCATTCAAATTGCCCGTAAAATTTCAACTCATAGTCCTCTCAAAGCGCACATAACTGAGGAATATGCACCCGGTCGCGAAGTCGCGATGGACGATGAAGTGGGTACGTTGGAATGGGCACGAAATACGGCAGTGACGATCTATCACCCCACTGGAACCTGTAAAATGGGCTCAGATAGCATGAGCGTGGTGGACGAGAGATTGAGAGTTCACGGCGTACAGGGCCTTCGGGTCGCCGACGCGTCAATCATGCCAACAATCACATCAGGAAACACAAACGCACCTTCCATCATGATCGGTGAGAAAGTGTCGGACATGATATTGGAGGACGCACGCCTATGATGGATCAAGCCTTAGACTTTGGGCAAATTATTGTCGCAGACCTAATTTTGTCGGGCGATAACGCCTTGATAATCGGTATGGCTGCGGCCGGACTGTCTCCGGAACTCCGGAAGAAGGCGATTTTTTACGGTATGGTAATTGCTGCGCTACTGCGCATCATTTTCGCAGTCGTTGCTACGAAATTGCTGGCCATTCCTGGTATTCTCTTTTTCGGATCACTTTTACTTTTCTGGGTATGCTTCCGTCTGTACCAGGAAATTCGCCAAGAGGTAGATTTGCACGCCGAAGAGGCGCTAGCCGCAGCAGGTGATCCTGACCAAGGCTATACTGGGCAACCACGCCGCACCCTATTCTCGGCGCTTGTTTCGATCACAATCGCCGACGTATCGATGTCTCTGGACAATGTTCTTGCAGTCGCCGCCATCGCTGACGGTGATACGCAAATGCTCGTATTCGGGCTTGGTCTTGCAATTGTTCTAATGGCCTTCGCCGCCACTATGATTATGCATTTGCTTGGGCGCTATCCTTGGATCAGCTGGTTGGGTCTTATCATCCTTGTTTACGTGGCAAGCGATATGATGTTCCGCGGATTTTTCGATATTTCTTATGGAATTGGCCCGATGCTCGGCCTCGTTGAAGGAATGGAGTTGGGCAAAGGTCACTAAAAATTGGCCGCAGAGCCGATACTTACAACCGAACCTATTGTGCCCTCTAGGTTCGGTCAAAGACTTACAAAGAGGGAAATAACATGGGAGGAATGAACATGTTAAATTTGAAGAAGTTGACTGCAACAACCGTTGCGTTAAGCCTGATGGCCGGTTCGGCAATGGCAGAAAAAGTTCTGCGCATTCAATCAGTGCTTCCAACAGCCGCTGACGAAGTCGTCATGCTGAAGGAATTCGGCAACGACGTTGCAGCGCTTACTAACGGCTCGCTGACAATCGAAGTTCTGCCTGCTGGTGCCGTTGTTGGCCCACGCGACATTATGGACGCGGTTGACGCTGGTCTTGTCGAAGGTGGCTTTGCTTGGACACACTATTGGGGTGGCAAGCACGTTGCAGCTAACCTATTTGGTGCGCCAGTTGCGGGTGCCGGTGTTGGCCTAGACAACATCGCGTTCCTAAGCTGGTTCCAGTTTGGTGGCGGTAAAGAACTTTATGATCGTCTATGGGACGAAATGGGCGTAAACGTAAAAGGCTTTATGCTTCAGCCAGTTGGTCCAGAGGCCCTTGGTTGGTTCCCAGAGCCAATCGAATCTATGGATGACTTCCGTCAGATGCGTTTCCGTGCCCCTCCCGGCATGGTTGGTGCAGCTTATGCTGACATCGGCGTTCCTGCTGTTGCTATGGGCGGCGGAGACATTCTGCCAGCGCTTGAAAAAGGCACAATCGATGCGGCTGAATGGTGCTGCCCGAAGCCTGACTCAGTCTTTGGTTTCCAGAAAGTTCTTAAGCACTACTACTTGCAAGGCCTGCACCAGGTTGTCGTGAACGCCGACATGTACGTGAACGGCGATTTCTACGATGGTCTTTCAGACATCGAGAAGAAGGCACTGGAAGTTGCTGCAAACGCATCACTTTCAAAGTCCATGTCTTACCGTATCTATGAAAACGGTAAAGCTCTGAAGGATCTGACAGATAACCACGGTGTTATCCTTGAAGATACTCCAGCGGACTACTTCACAGAGTACATGGCTGCTGCAAAGCGCGCTCTGCAAGCCGCTGCTGATGAAGACGAGTTCTTCGCAGAAGTATGGCAGTCGCAGAAAGACTTTGCTGACATCGCTGTACCATTCTGGGCTGGCGCACAGGCTTCAAACGCAAGCTTGGGTAAAGCACATGCGGACACTCTGAAGTAATTCAGACTTCGCTGCGGGGCCCTTTGGGGCCCCGCACTTCGTTTTTGACAAGGGCATTTGCCTTTTTCAAAAATGAAGCCCCGCAAGGGCACTAACAAAATGGGAGTATGGGGATGGCCGCAGACGAGGTAAATCCAGAAGATCTGGAAATTGCAGACGAGCTGATTGCGGAACGGCGATCCGAAGCTCCTGGTGAAACGCCAGAGGATATGACAGCGTGGCAGCGCCCGATCACGGCGGCAATTGACGTTGTGAACTATCGTGCCGGCCAAATCATATCTCTGTTGATGGTGCCGCTGATTGCGGTTGTTGTGTTTGAGGTCCTCTCGCGCAACTCATTCTCAATTCTTTCCAACGCTGGTTTCGAAGACTTTGCGCGCTCTCTCGGTCTTGGCCCGACACTTTGGGTCTATGACACAAGTCGGATGATTGCCGGCGTACTGTTTATGGCGGGTGCTGGATACGGTCTGATGCGCGGCGTCCATATTCGCGCCGACTTCCTCTACCGTAATTGGTCAGACAAAACTCAGGCGACAGTTGATGCGTTGCTGTATCTTCTGTTCTTCATGCCTTCGATGATCTTTTTCACTGTTGTTGCCTCTGAATTCTGGTGGCTCGCGTTCTCTAGGGGCGAGACAATGGCGATCGACAGTGCGTGGGGTCCAATACTATGGCCAGCACGTTTGGCAATGCCAGTCGGTGGTGCGCTCTTGATGTTGCAGGGTATCCCTGAAATTTTCCGAGCTTTCCACAAGATGGGTAAGGAACGTGAACGTTTGTTTGTTCGCGCTCTACCAGTCTACTTGGTCGCCCTTATTTGGCTTGTTCTTGCTATCTTTGCCCCTGACTACGTACCTGGTGGCGAATGGTTCACGGACCTGATGAAAGTTCGCCCATCGCTTGATAAAGCGACGATCGGATTGATCATGCTTGGTGCGATGCTCTTTGTGATCTTCATCGGATTTCCGATTTCGTTCACTTTGATCTTCCTAGCCATGGTCTTCGGAATTTGGGGTGCGAACTTCAAACTGACGACCCTGTTGATGACTTTGAACACAAACTCCACAATGCTGAATGACCAGCTGATGGCCGTTCCATTGTTCGTCCTTATGGGGATCGTGATGGAAGCGGCTGGATTGATGGAGCGCTTGTTCGCATCGATCCAGATGATCATGGCCCGCGTTCGTGGTGCGCTTTTCATTGCGGTCCTGATCGTTGCGACGATCTTTGCTGCGGCGACTGGCATCGTAGGTGCGTCTGTTACGCTTCTAGGCATTATGGCCGGCGCAACTATGAGCCGCTCAGGATACAACGTTCAACTTGCCGCCGGTACAATTACCGCTGGCGGAACACTGGGCATCCTGATCCCACCTTCGATCATGTTGATCGTAATGGGGCCAGTTCTCGAAGTTTCCACACTTGATCTATTCCGTGGTGCGTTCATCCCGGGTGCAATATTGGCTTCACTCTATCTGATTTACACCCTTGGACGCTGTTGGCTTGACCCAAGCTTGGGTCCAATCCTTGCCGAAGAAGATCAACCTGATACGTCGAATTACTATGGCGCAGAGGTTGCACTGATCTGTTTGGGCGTTCTGACTGTCTGTCGTGTCTTTGGCCTTAGTATTGATGGTGCGTTTCGAGACTTACTCCCATTCGGAGGTCTAGTCGTCTTGAGTGGAACAGTGGCTCTCGCCTATGCTGCATATCGTAAACTAAGCGTTTTGCGCATCGTTCTTCCGCTCGCAATACTGTTCCATCTGTACATGATTTACGCAAACATCGGCGTCGACGGAAGCCTACCAATCTGGTCAATCGTCTTTGCTGCCTTCAATGTACTGTTGGCGTACTTGGCATCTCCGATCTACAAACCAGAAGCAGACGGCGGCTTTTACTTCTCAAGCCTGTGGGATGAGTTCTTTGCCGGACTGATGCCACCTACAATCCTGATTTCCTTTGCTTTGGGATCAATCCTTCTTGGCTTTGCTACACCAGCGGAAGCTGCAGCAATGGGCGCGTTCGGAGCGATCTTACTTTCGATCGGCTACGGAAAATTCACGTTCCCGAGCTTCTTTGACAGCTTGATCAAGGCACTAGAGATCACGGTTTTGATCATGTTCCTTGTGGCTGCATCGAACTTCTACGGCGCAGAATTTAGTGCACTTGGAACGCCAAAAATGATGACTGAGATGTTACTGGGCCTAGATATGTCGCCCTATCTTATCTTGCTCTTGGTTATGGCACTGATCTTCCTACTCGGGTGGCCTTTGGAATGGGTTCCAATCGTATTGATTGTTGTTCCAATTCTATTGCCAACCGTGGCAGCCTTGGACTTGTACGGACTAGAGCGTTACGACCTCATGGTTTGGTTCGGCATTCTGGTTGCGGTGAACTTGCAAACTGCATGGTTGTCGCCTCCGGTCGCTCTTTCGGCGTACTTCCTTAAGGGCGTTGTGCCGAATTGGGATCTCAAGGACATTTATCTTGGTATGATGCAATTCATGCTGGTCCAACTGCTTGGTTTGACACTGCTATTCCTCTTCCCTCAGCTAGTTCTTTGGCTGCCAAGAGTAATGTCGGGCTAATAGACTAATGCAAATTTAAGCAATATTTAATCCCACTCTGGAGACCAAAGGTTGATCTCTGGGGTGGGAAAACGGAGTTACTAATGACTGTTGAATATCTAAAGAAGGCGACGTTGACTGCTGAGTCTGATGCGACGAAGACGCATGAGATTGTGAGTGGGATATTGTCTGCGATTGAGGCTGGCGGTGACGCGGCTGCGATGGAGTATGCTGCTAAGTTTGATCAGTACGAGGGGAATGTTCTTCTGACAGCGGAAGAGATTGAAGCGGCGTGTGCGCTGGTTCCTGAGAAGCTTAAGGCTGACATTCGTTTTGCGCATGACAATGTGAAGCGGTTTGCCGAGACGCAAAAGTCGACGTTGACCAATGTTGAGATGGAAATTGAGCCGGGTTTTGTGGCTGGTCAAAAGGCGATGCCTGTTGATGCGGCTGGTTGTTATGTTCCTGGTGGGCGTTATAGCCACATCGCTTCGGCCATTATGACTGTTACGACTGCTAAAGTGGCTGGTTGCCGTCACATTACGGCCTGTTCGCCTCCACGCCCTGAAGTTGGCGTTGCACCGGCGATCGTTTATGCCGCGCATATTTGCGGCGCAGACAAGATCCTTGCCATGGGTGGCGTTCAGGGTGTTGCTGCGATGACCTTTGGTCTTTTTGGTCTTCCGAAAGCCAACATTCTTGTTGGACCTGGAAACCAGTTTGTTGCTGAAGCGAAGCGGATTTTGTTTGGCCGCGTTGGAATTGACATGATTGCGGGTCCGACTGACAGCCTTGTGCTTGCGGACAAAACTGCTGATGCGCATATTGTTGCGACCGATTTGGTCTCGCAGGCTGAGCACGGTTACAACTCGCCGGTTTGGTTGGTTACGGATGATCGTGCGCTGGCCGAGAAAGTCATGGATTTGGTTCCGGGTCTTATCGAAGATCTTCCAGAGTTGAACCGTGAGAATGCCTTTGCTGCGTGGCGTGATTATGCTGAAGTCATTCTTTGTGCTGACCGCGAAGAAATGGCTGCAACGTCAGACAGCTATGCTCCAGAGCATCTGACTGTTCAGGCGGATGATCTTGATTGGTGGCTTGAGCGCCTGACATGCTATGGTTCTTTGTTCCTTGGTGAAGAAACAACCGTATCTTATGGCGACAAAGCATCCGGTACGAACCACGTGCTGCCGACTTCGGGCGCTGCGGGTTACACGGGTGGTCTTAGCGTACATAAGTACATGAAAATCGTCACGTGGCAGCGCACAACACGTGTTGCTTCCAAGCGTGTAGCCGAAGCAACAGCGCGTATTTCCAGACTTGAGGGAATGGAAGGTCACGCACGTGCTGCGGATGTTCGTTTGGCAAAGTATTTCCCAGATGAAACCTTTGACCTGACTGCAAATGGCTGATCCAGAAAGCCTTTTCGATCTAACGGGTCGCGTTGCTTGCGTCACTGGCGCAAGCTCCGGCCTTGGTCGGCGAGCAGCCATCGCTTTGGCGGCTGCTGGCGCCAAGGTTGTTGGCGTTGCGCGTCGGGCCGAAGCGCTGGAAAGTCTTTGTGCTGAGATCGGAGCCTCGTGCGCGTCGGTCGCTGCAGATATTACGGACCGGGCTGGAACTGCGCAGCTTGTCAGTGACCTGTCTGCACCTTTTGGTGCGCCGGATATCATTGTTCATGCGGCTGGTCTCAACACAAGACAGCCCGCCGACGATGTAACGGCCGAAGACTGGGATCAAACCCTCGCGGTTAATTTGTCCGCTCCGTTTTTCCTTAGCCAAGCCCTTGTGCCTTCGATGAAGGAAAAGGGCTGGGGGCGCATCGTCAACTTTGCCAGTCTGCAAACGACACGTGCCTTTCCGGGCGGCATAGCTTACGGCGCGACGAAAGCTGGCGTTGGTCAGCTGACGCGCGCTATGGCCGAAGCTTGGTCACCGGATGGTATCAACGCAAATGCTATTGGACCGGGTTTTTTCCCGACCGAGCTGACCCAAGCGGTGTTTGACGATCCTGAGCGCGCCGCGCGAAACGCAGGTCAAACCTGCATTGGTCGCAATGGACGGATGCAAGACATGGACGGTCCTTTGTTATTTTTATGCTCAGACGCGTCCAGCTATGTGACGGGTCAGGTTCTTATGGTCGACGGAGGGTTTACAGCCAAATGAAAGCACTCGTTTATGATGGCGTAGAAACGCTAAACTTTCGCGACATGCCAGATCCGGTTCCCAATACTGGTGAGCACCTGATAAAGGTCGAGGCCGTGGGCATTTGTGGGTCGGATATGCACGCATATCTTGGCCATGATGACCGACGTCCGGCCCCATTAATTCTTGGGCATGAAGCTGCTGGCACGATTGTCGGCGGCTCTCTGGATGGTCGACGTGTAACCGTAAACCCGCTGGTGACCTGTGGTACCTGTACGTACTGTACAGGTGGCCGTGAAAACCTATGCCCGACGCGTCAAATAATCTCGATGCAACCGCGGGAAGGGGCGTTTGCCCAGTTTATCACAATGCCTGACAGCAATTTGGTGACGGTTCCCGACCATGTCTCTCTTGAGAAAGCTGCCCTGGCAGAGCCATTGGCGGTCAGTTGGCACGCAGCGCGACTGGCTCTTGAAGCGCTCCATCCATCAATGGAGCGATCTGCCTTGGTGATCGGTGGTGGCGCCATTGGTTTGGCGGCGGCACTTGCGCTTACGGCCATGGGTGTTCAGCAAGTTGAAATCGTTGAGCCAAACGAAAATCGACGCACGTATCTAGAAGACAAATGCGGTCAAAAGGTTGTTAGCGAAGCAACTGCGCCGGCCTCTATTGTGGTCGATGCTGTGGGGTTCTCGGCGACACGCGCCTTAGCATCCGAACGCGTAGCGCCGGGCGGTGTGATTGCGCATGTCGGGTTGGGAGACAACGCCGGGGGCGTCGACGTCAGACGCTTAACGCTGCAAGAAATTACGTTTGTGGGCACATACACCTACACCGCTCAAGACTTCCGTGACACTTGCGCCGCTCTGTTTGACGGGCGACTTGGTGCCTTGAATTGGATTGATGTTAGATCCTTAACAAAGGGCGCAGGCGCCTTTGCAGATATACGCGCAGGGAGAACGCCTGTTCCAAAAATCGTTCTTGATCCGTGGGCATAAGTTAGGAGAGATTATGTATAAGAAAATCCTCGTACCAATGGCGTTGGACCATGGTGTATCCGAGAAGACGTTGGCCATCGCGAAGTCGTTGGCTGGCTCGGCTAGCGAAATTACCGCTCTGCATGTTTATGAACTTCCTCAGGGTGCTGTGAATGCTTACCTCGGTGAAGATCTGATCGCTGAAGGTCTTGCGCGCGCCAAACAAGTTCTTGAAGAAAAAACATCGGGCTTGGACGGGATAAAAACCGAAATTGCACGCGGTCATGCGTATCGGACTATCATCGAATACGCCAACGCCAACGACTTCGATTGTATCGTAATCGGATCACATAAACCGGGCCTGAGCACCTATCTAATCGGCTCAACCGCCGCACGTGTCGTTCGACATGCGCCTTGTGCGGTTCATGTCCACCGAGATTGCTAAATTTAAAAACTAGGAAACCCAACTATGAATATAGACAAGAAGATCGCAGATGATCTTGTTGCGAACGATGTATCTTTTGTCACAACAGTGCCGTGCAAGCAGCTTGCCGGTGTGATTGAAGAGATCGACGTTCGTGATGATATCTTCCACATTCCATCGAACAAAGAAGACGAAGGCATGGGCCTATGTGCCGGCGCGTTCATGGGCGGCAAGCGTCCAGCAATCATCATGCAGAACACAGCGATCGGAGTGACGATCAATACTTTGGCGACGCTGACACAGTTTTACCGGATGCCTTTGCCGATGCTAATCTCGTATCGCGGTGAGCTGCGTGAGCCTGTTGCGTGTCAGGTTGAAATGGCCGTGCACACAAAAGCGCTTTTGGCCCAGCTGAACATTCCTACGTTCCACTTCCACTGGCAGAAGGACGTTGAAGAGTTGGATAACATCCTGAAATACACATTCATGAGCAACAAACCTGTGGCCATCCTAACAGATGCCAACTTTTGGGGAGGCTACGGCGACCAATGATCCGTTCAGAAATCCTTAAAGAAATCGCCCCGATCATCCGTGATCACCTTGTTGTTTGCAATATTGGCCTTCCAAGCCAAGAGCTGCACATGATTGACGATCAACCGACCAATTTCTACATGCTCGGCACGATGGGTCTATCGTCGTCAATCGGCTTTGGCTTGGCTTTGGCGCAAGACAAACCGGTTATCTCAATCGACGGAGACGGCTCGGTTCTGACCAACCTTGGCACATTGCCCACCATCGCCAACAACGCGACTGGCAACTACACACTTTTGATCATCGACAACGGGTCTTATGGCTCGACCGGTGATCAGCCGACCTATGCAGGCCAGAAGACATCCCTGACTGCGGTGGCAAAAGCTTGTGGTTGTGACAACGTGATCGAAGTGCAGGACAAGGACCTTGGTCCAGTGCTGCAAAGCGCTATCGACAGCGACGAGATGACAATCATCGTGTGCAAATGCGACAGCGGTAACATCAAGTTGCCAGTTATCACTTTGGATCCGGTCGTGATCCGCCACCGCTTCATGGAAGCTGTCAAAGCCTGATGGGCGCGTCAGCCATCCATAGCTCCGAGGATGCCCGTCGTTTGGCGAAGCGGCGTCTGCCGTGGATGGTGTTTGACTATATTGATGGCTCCGCTGGGGCCGAAACAGGGGCGGCGCGCAATCGTGCCGCCCTTGATGCTATGACGCTGCGTCCGCGTATTTTGCGAGACGTTAGTCAGAGATCGCTGTCCACAACGCTGTTTGGCAAAACCGCACAGCGCCCGTTTGGCATCGCGCCGATGGGGATGTGCAACCTGTCTGCTCCTGGGGCAGACTTGATGTTGGCGCGTCTGGCAGCGCGTTTTGATATTCCACATGGCGTATCAACCGTGGCTTCGACGCCCATGGAAAAGATCATCGAAGTTGCTCAGGGCAATGCTTGGTTCCAGCTGTACTTCAGTGGCGATGGATCCGGCACGTTCAAACTGGTAGAGCGGGCGAAGGCTGCGGGCTACGAAACGTTGGTTCTGACCGTTGACGTGCCCGAAGTTGGTCGCAGACCACGTGAATTGCGCCATGGCTTTAAAATGCCCTTCAAGATCGGTCCAAAACAGTTCATCGACTTCGCTCTACACCCCAGATGGTCGCTGACATCCCTTGCGGCCGGCGCTCCTCAGATGGCAAACTTTCTGATGGATGGGTTTGAATTTGACCGCACCGAAAGCCGAGCGCGTGCAACATGGGACACCTTGGCGCAAATACGAGACATGTGGTCAGGCAACCTAGTTGTTAAAGGCGTGCTGGACGTTGAAGATGCTGTCGCGCTCAAAACCGCGGGTGTCGACGCAATCCAAGTCTCAAGCCATGGCTCGCGTCAGCTTGAAAGCGCGCCGTCCCCATTCGCGCAGCTACCAGAAATACGCAAAGCACTAGGCCCGGACTTTCCAATCTTCTTTGACAGCGGATTACGCTCAGGCGAAGACGCCCTCAAAGCGCTCGCGTCCGGGGCAGACTTCACCTTCTTTGGCCGCTCCCTGCAATTTGCAATCGCCGCCGCAGGAGAAAAAGGCCTCGCACAACTCTGGGACGTCTTCAGCGACGAAATCAACGTAGCTTTGGCTCAAACGGGAAACACCGATCTATTGGATCTTTAGACCGTCCTTTGCCCTCACTTATCCCACATAGGCGATGCCGTTGCATCCGGTTCGTTCAAGAGCGGCCCATTTGTCAGAGGCGGGTGCCCGCGATGAACGGACAGTTTGGTCGATTTGGCTGCATCTCCGCTAAGTTCTAAAATTGTAAAGATCTCTTATCTTCTTTCACAAACTGTATAGACCCTTTAGGCATCTCTTGAATTGCTATTCTGGGAAAGATTATGGCGCAAAAATCTACAATCTATAAAGTTGAAGTGTCTGTTTCCGATATGGATCGCCACTACTACGAAACCCACAAGCTTACAGTTGCGAAACATCCTTCGGAGACTGATGAGCGAATGATGGTTCGCCTTCTCGCGTTTGCTCTCAATGCGAATGAGCAATTGGAGATGACTAAAGGCATTTCAACCGATGATGAACCGGATATTTGGCAGAAAAGTTTGAGTGGCGAGCTTGAACTTTGGGTGAGCCTTGGACAACCCACCGAAAAGCTGGTCCGACAATCCTGTGGCAAGTCAGATCGTGTCATTGTCTATTGTTATGGTGGCAGATCCGCTGAAATGTGGTGGGAAAAGATCGAAAACAGCACCACGCGTTTTGATAATCTTCGGGTGATAAATTTCTCTGAGAACGAGGTTACGGAGCTTGGTAAAATGGTGGATCGGTCAATGAAACTGCAGATCAACATTCAAGACGGTGACGTGATGGTTAGTGCGGGCGATCATATTGCTTATGTCACACCGGTCGCTTGGAAGGCCTCTGGGCACTGATCTGAATACCGCTGAAACCCTGCTACGGCTTGCGCCGTAACAGGCTAACTTTTCATTCAATTCGCGAAGCTCAGTCTAGTGCGTGTCAAATTCTCTGATTTCGACCACGCGATGCTCTGCGATCGACTTTTGGGCAGCCATGCCCATGAGAACCGCTAGTTTGCCATCTTGCAGTGAGACATCAACGTTATCTCGTTGTTTTCGCACGACTTCGAGGAAATGCTTGTGTTGATAGAATGTTGAACCGTTGTGGTCACCCACGGCCAAAAGTGACGGATCGACAGGTATTTGGAATTCGCTAGGCCCGCTAGGAGTGCGTGGGCTGATGATGATTTTGGGAACTGGCGCTTCCCCAAGATGATCAGGCCAAAATCTGCCTGGACCTGGTACAAACGCTTCGATCTTTCCGTTCGGACCAACGGCGGAAATCTCTTCTTGGTATCTTGAACCCTCGGCATACATACACAGTTCCAGCATGGCCTTTGTGCCGTTCTCAAACTCTACAATAACATACCCGCTGTCCAAAATATCCGGAGTTGAACCACTATAACTTTCGTCCAAATGGTTTTCGGCCTGACTTCCTGATGCCATTATACGAATTGGTTCAGAGCCAATCGCCAAGCGCATTAAATCAAAAAAGTGACAGCATTTTTCAACAAAAGTCCCACCAGTATATTTGTTGAAGCGGTTCCAGTCGCCTACCTTCTCAAGAAAGGGGAAGCGATGTTCGCGGATCGATAACATTCTTATGCCGCCAGTTGCGGCACCGACCTGTTCCAACAGCGCTGCTATTGGGGGCATATAACGGTACTCCATCGCAACCCAGACAGGCGCCGGATAGTCCCTTTGAAAAGCTTGTAGGCGAGATAGCTGATTTTGATCGGTGAAAAGTGGTTTTTCTACCAAAATCGGTAGTGGTCTCGATTTTGCGATCTCTTCCAATTGCTCCAAATGGCGAAAGTTCGGACTGACGATTACCAAGCAATCTAAGTCTTCAGTTTGCAGTAGACCTGAAATTGTTTCAACGAATTTGGCATCTGGTGCAAACTGAGCTGCGGCCTTCGCCATTTCGGGGTCAGGTTCGTAAATCGCTACGACACAAGTGTCTGGAAGCATTGCTATATTTCGCAAATGCTCTTGGCCCATCATGCCACATCCGATCATGCCGTAGTTGGTAGGTTTTGGCATCGAATGCCCCTTTGCAATTTAGATAAGTCGTTGAATGTATGTTGCTTTGTCAGCGTTGAACCACGTTCGTGAGTATTCCACGGGGTTGGTTATTTGTGCCCAACTGAACCGTTCAATAAAGCCAACAGCTGTTCCAGTGTTTACGCCAAACTCGGTAGGTGCCCAATCTGGAACAAAACCTATCGCTACTCGATCTTCGGCGCGCGATATCCAAAAGCCCAGCTGCATTTTGTAGAATCTATACAGCGAGTCTTGTAATTGGTCGGGATCAACTTTGCCTGAATCAAGATCTAGCCAAATCTCTTCTACAGCAATTGGAGTGGTATCCAGAAAACGCAGCCTTCTGATGCGCGTTCCGTGATCCGAAGTCCCAAAAATTGGTAAATCCGAAGGCTTTTTCATTTCCGTAACACCAAGGATGCGGGATGTCGGTAAACCTCCTCCTTGCTTCAACTCCAAGCGAAACATCGAATAAACGCTTTCGACCTGCTTCGCCCGACGGACGTAGTTTCCCGAACCGTGTTTGCGTTCAAGTAGTCCCTTGTCTTGAAGTACGGCTAATGCTTTGCGCAAAGTTGTAACCGTCGTGCCGTGCTGAATGGCCATTTCCCGCTCTGGCGAAAGCTTATCACTATCTGCCATGCGGCCAGCTGAGATTTCTCGAATCAAAAATTCTGAGAGCTGCAGGTAAAGCGGCAGTGCTGTAGTGGAATCGGGCTTATAATTCATGTTTTTTGGATGCGGCTTTGCAAATTGATACACCGTTGATGTACCTATGGCAGTTTGATATGTAAAGACAGAATGTCGCATTCGATCGCGATTTGAGTTTGACCCAAACGGATAAGGAATTCTGATGACTGTTGTGCCTATTACTTCGCAAGACCTGGACGCGGTCGAGGTCAGCTGGTTTTCGGCGCTATGCTCGGATGATTACGAATTCTTAGGTGTTCCAGACGGCGATTTGCGCTCTTCTTGGGCGCATTGCTCAAACATTGTGAAAGAGGCCGAAACTCAAGGGTTTCGAAACATTCTTTGTCCGTCCTCGTATCAAGTTGGACAGGACACACTTTCGTTTGTTGCTGGTTGCGCGCCCATTACATCGGATATCAATTTCTTGGCGGCGGTTCGCTGTGGCGAAGTTCAGCCAATCATGTTGGCGCGAACCATCGCGACTTTGGACCACATGCTAGAAGGCAGACTGACGGTTAACATCATCTCGTCTGACTTTCCTGGTGAGAAAGACGAAAGCGCATATAGATATCAACGCTCACGCGAGGTTGTTGAAATTCTTAAACAGGCCTGGACGCAAGATGAATTTTCGCACAACGGCGAAGTTTACAATTTCAACAATCTGACGACTACGCCGGTTAAGCCGTATCAAACTGGGGGTCCGTTGCTTTACTTCGGTGGCTATTCTCCTTCGGCCTTAGATCTTTGCGGCGAACACTGTGACGTCTACCTTATGTGGCCTGAAAAGACCGAAGAACTTGAAGGCCGTATGAAGGCCGTAAATGAAGTTGCAGCAAAGCATGGCCGCACTTTGGACTATGGGCTTCGTGTGCATGTAATAGTCAGAGACACCGAGGCGGAAGCTAAGGAATACGCTGAACACATAACATCTAAGCTTGATGATGATTATGGTCGCATGATCCGTGAACGTGCACTAGATTCCACGTCACTTGGTGTTAGCCATCAAGCGAAGAACCGTGAACTCGCAGACAAATTTGGATATATCGAACCGAATTTATGGACCGGAGTAGGCCGAGCCCGTTCAGGATGTGGCGCCGCTTTGGTGGGTTCTACCGACCAAGTTCTCTCAAAATTGGAAGCCTATAAAAAGATGGGCATGCGTGCGTTCATATTGTCGGGATACCCGCATATCGACGAGGCACAGCATTTTGGTTCACGAGTTCTGCCACAGATGAACACTTGCTCTCTTCCACATGCTTACGGTCGCGTGCCGGATACCACCCCTAAAACACCTCTCGGAACCGGAGTTCGCAAATAATGCAACGCGTGTCATTGAACGATAGCCTTTCCTTTAGCCGCCTTGTCTATGGCATGTGGCGCGTAGGGGACGATGCCAACACATCCACAGGCCACGTCGAAGCGAAAATCCAAGCGTGTTTGGATCAAGGCATCACCACTATTGATCAGGCTGATATTTACGGCGACTACACAGCCGAAGCGATTTTTGGGGAAGCACTGAAAGCAAACCCTTCACTGCGCTCAAAGCTCGAAATTGTCACTAAATGCGATATTGTGGCCCCATGTGGACGGTACTCGGAAGCCTCCGTTAAGTATTATGACACCTCACGTAAACATATCGAGGCCTCAGTCGAGAACTCACTGCGTGACATGGGCACGGATTATCTAGATCTGTTGCTGATCCACCGTCCAGATCCCTTAATGGATCACCTTGAAACTGGCGCGGTTTTGGATGACCTAATTGCAGCTGGAAAAATTCGCGCTGCCGGTGTTTCAAACTTCAAACCATGGGATTGGGAATTGCTCCAATCCGCGATGAAAAACAAACTGGTAACAAACCAGCTTGAAATCTCGTTGTCCGAAATTTCTCCCTTTTCGAACGGCGACATCACATTCCATCAGAGGTCGAAGCAGCCTCTGATGGCATGGTCACCTCTTGGTGGCGGCAATCTGATGACGCAAAACGGTAACGTCCAAGAGCGTTTAGATGTGATCGCAAACAATCAGTCGGTTGATCGCGCAGCCGTCGCCGTCGCATTTTTGCTTGCCCATCCTGCAAATATTCTTCCGGTTTTGGGCACCAACTCGCTCGAAAGAATCTCAAAAATATCCGATGCGCTTAAGGTTTCTCTTACGCGTGAACAATGGTTCGGTCTTTACGAGGCCGCGCTAGGGCATGAGGTGGCGTAGTGCAGGCAATGGCGAACTCAACAACTTCGTTTGTTCCAAGTGGCGATAACACTCGACTTTTGCGGGATGCTTTTGGTCAGTTTACGACCGGAGTAACTATCGTAACCGCATCATCGGACGAGGGTTCAATCGCGATAGCTGCGAACAGCTTTACGTCCGTGTCTATGGATCCGCCCATTGTTTTGTGGTCGGCAAATACAACGTCTAGACGCTTTAAGTATTTTGGATCGGCCGAATTTTTCTCGATCCATGTGCTGGCCTCCAATCAGGATGCTTTGTGTTGGGAAACTGCCAAGGACATGGGCGCATTGCGCTCGCACAACCTTGATGAAAACGACGAAGGTGTTCCGATTATTGACGGTTGCCTTGCGCGGTTTGAGTGCCAACGTTTCGCTTTGCATCCTGCAGGCGACCATCATCTTGTTCTCGGTCGAGTTCTGCGCGCAGAATTAAACCGTGACCTTGAGGCACTAACCTTCTTCAAGGGACGAATGAGTCCCCAAACATCCGGAGCCTCATGACAGCTATATTCCAGCCACTGGCAATCATTTTGCATCTAATTAACACTCGTTTGTGCGCAATCGGTCGCGCAATCGGCGTGGTCGCGATCGCCGCAATGGTGATTGCGATCTTGATTCAAGTATTTTTTCGATATGTGTTGAACAATGCACTTCCTTGGCCCGATGAGGCCGCTCGGTTTTGTATGCTTTGGATGACTGGGCTGATGGCGCCTACCGCGTTTAGACGTGGTGGGTTTGTGGCAATTGACACATTGAATTCGATGCTTCCGAAAGGCATCTCAAGTCTCTTGAATCTCTTTCTTTTGATCGTGTGCTTACTGGTATTGGTCGTGGCGATTCAAATTGGCTGGAAAGAGGTAAACGGCATTGGCGGGCGTTTCACATCCGCGTCGCTTTACTTGCCGATGTCGTTCGCATTTGACGAATGGTTCCGGCTTCCAAGAAGTTGGATGATGTACTCGCTTGTCGTTGGATTGGTAATGCTGATCCTGGTGAATATCGAATTGATTGTTAGACAAATAGTTCAGCTATTTGGAACTGATATTGTTCTTCCCACAATCCCAGATAGTGAAGTTGGAGGAGCTGAATAATGTTAGCCTTATTCCTACCTGTTTTTCTCGTTCTCTTGTTGATTGGCTTGCCGGTCTTTTTCGCGCTTCTAGCTGCACCGGGTGCATTGCTTTGGCTTAACGGCCAAGAGCGCGATATCACGCTGCTTTATCGCAATCTCTACAATGGAATGGATAGCTTTCCGCTTATGGCGATCCCGTTCTTCATGCTTGCAGGCGAGCTGATGAACAAAGGCGGAATTACACTTCGTCTTGTTGAATTTTCGCAAGCCCTGATGGGTCATCTTCGGGGTGGACTGGCGCATGTAAACGTTCTGTCCTCGATGTTATTTGCCGGCCTTTCGGGTTCAGCCGTTGCCGACACCTCTGCCTTGGGTTCGATGCTTATTCCCGCGATGGAAAAACAAGGTTATACACGGAAATTCGCGGCGGCCATTACTGCGGCTAGCTCGGTCATTGGTCCGATCATTCCACCTTCAGGCATCATGATTATCTATGCATACGTGATGGGCGAAAGCGTGGCGGCGTTATTCTTGGCAGGAATTGTACCAGGAATTCTGGTTGGTTTGGGTCTCATGGCGATGGTCAAAATCATGGCAGATCGCTACGATTTTCCCGTGGCATCGCGCAAGTACACGTGGGGCGAGCGCGGACGGGCAAGCCTTAGTGCGTTCTTCCCATTGTTGACGCCTGTTATCATTCTTGGCGGTATTTTGGGTGGTATCTTCACACCAACCGAAGCCGCGGCTGTTGCAGTTGCGTATGCCGTAATCATCGGTCTGTTTGTCCTACGCACTTTATCTGTGCGTGAGCTGCCGGATATTTTGTCCCGTGCGGGCATTACGTCGGCAGTTGTACTATTGCTTGTTGGTGCGGCGATGTCGTTCAAAACAGTCGTAAGCCTGTCACATGCGCCAGAGATGCTCGCAGATTTCATCCTGACCTTGACCAACAATCCCTTGTTGCTGTTGTTCCTGATCAACCTTCTATTGTTTGCAGTTGGAATGTTTCTCGACGCCGGTCCGGCTATTATCATTCTGGGACCCATCTTAGGGCCTGTCTTCACAAGTCTCGGCGTAGATTCCGTTCATTTTGCGATCATCATGTGCGTCAACCTGACAGTTGGTTTGGCGACGCCACCGATGGGTCTAGTGCTGTTTGTCGCGGCCTCGGTTTCGAAAGAGAAAGTCACGACGATCTCTCGGGCCATACTTCCATTTTTGGCTGTTGAAGTAGCTGTGATCTTTTTGATCACGTTCGTTCCAGCCATCTCAATGACCATTCCCCGACTAACGGGGTTTGTAAACTAACTTGAATTTTAAGAGCTTTTAGGGAGGAAACAAAAATGCTCAAGCAAACACTAAAATCGGTCGCCCTCGCGGCGATGTTGGCAGGGGGCGCAGTCAGTGCCTACGCTGCTGACATCACTATCCGCGCTACGGCCAACTCAAACGAGAACGACGAAGACTATGACGGTCTAGTCGTGTTCAAGAACTACGTTGAAAGTGCCTCAAACGGTGCAATCGAAGTAGAATTGTTCATCGGAACTCAGCTTTGCTCGAATGGTGCTGAATGTCTTCAAGGCGTTTCAGACGGTTCGATCGATGTCTATATCTCAACTTCAGGCGGTGCTTCTGGACTGTTCCCATACGTTCAGGTTCTCGACCTGCCGTATTTGATGGCCGATGATCGTATTGCAGAACATGTTCTGTCAGGCGACTTCACGCGTTCAGTTCGTGACATGGCGCTGGAAGACTCAGGCGATACAATCCGTCTAATGACGATTGGTAACACAGGTGGATGGCGCAACTTTGCCAACACAAAACGTCGTGTTGCTAACCCATCAGACATGGAAGGTCTGAAAATCCGTACGGTTGTTGCCGACCTTCCACAGGAATTGGTCAAAGCCCTTGGTGCTTCTCCGACTCCGATCCCTTGGCCTGAGCTGTTCACATCGTTCCAAACTGGCGTTGTTGAAGGTTCGAAAAACGGTATCACCGACATCATGGGCATGAAATTCCCAGATGCGGGTCTTCAGTATGTCACTCTTGATGGACACGCATACATGGGTGCCCTTTGGTGGATGAGCAACGAAAAGTTCATGTCCATGGATGAAGGCATGCGCCGCGTTGTTGTAGATGGTTTCTATGCTCTACAGCAGGCAACATTTGCTTCGCCTAAGCGTAAGTCGATCCAAGCGTACGAAGACTTCGTAGCTGGTGGCGGCGATCTTTACGTTCCAAGCCCAGATCAGAAAGCGGCATTCAAAGACGCTGCTTCACCGGTCTATGATTGGTTCAAAGACAATGTCACGCGCGGAGACGCTGTCTTCACGGCTCTGACTGACGCAGTTGCAGCAGCAGAAGCTGATGTTAACGCCGCACGTTCAGCAGACTTGAACTAAGACTTTTAGGCAGCGCGGGAAACTGCGCTGCCTTTTATCTAAACGGGTACATCCAAACTTTGTAATCGTTGACCAAAATATGCGCCCGTTCGATCTGTTCGGGCGTCATTTTTTTAACTATCTCTTCAAGGCTGATCGCAGCATCCGGATCACCACCAATGGCGGATAAAGTGTACCACATGTATCCACGAACAAGATCGGGCGCAGGCATTCCGCGACCAACTTCGTAATACCAACCTATTCCAGATTGTGCGCCAGGGTGGCCCTTCATCGAACTGCGCAGATACCATTCAAAGGCACGTTCATCATCCTTCTCAACGCCCAAACCCATGGCATACATGATGCCGATCAACTCCTCGGCTTCAGCGTTTCCCGATCTGGCCGCAGGGAAAAGTTCAATCATGGCATTGGCAAAGTCGCCAGCTTCCATAAGATCGCGCGCATGTTCAATTTCAGCCATCAAGGGCGTCGCCCAAAGCATCATCGCAAAAACCGTCTTTTTCATTTTTGTGCATCCTTATGCTTTGGTTTTATTCCGCTAGGACCGCTCTATGCGGCGGATCTGCCAGCGCCAGTCACAGCCGCGAATTTTCTCGAAGTTGACTATGACAAGGCAAAGATTGGTCAGCTCTTATTCTACGATAAAATACTGTCAGGTAACAGAAATATCGCCTGTGTGACGTGTCATCATCCTAAGTTTGGATCGTCGGACGGATTGTCCCTTGGGGTCGGCGAAGGGGGCAATGGCATCGGCCCAGATCGCACGCCTGGTGAAGGTAATGAAAGAATTCTTAAACGCATTCCCCGCAACGCCCAGGGCTTGTGGAATCTGGGCGCTAAGGAAGTTTCAGTTGTGTTTCACGACGGCCGTCTCAGCGTTGACGACATTTATGAAAATGGATTCAACAGTCCCGCTGAAGAGTGGTTGCCAAGTGGTTTGGATTCAATATTGGCCGCTCAGTCGATTTTTCCACTGACCAGTATGGCCGAAATGGCGGGATCAAAAGGTGAAAATCAAGTCGCTGGTGCTGTGAATGATCGGATTGATTTAGGCTGGCCAATTATCGCCAAGCGGGTGCGGATTATTCCCGAATATGGATCGGCGTTTGTATCTGCTTTCGACCATATAACGGCGCCAGAAGAAGTAACGATTGTTGAAATCGCAAACGCCCTTGCTGCCTTTATGACGCTTGAGTTTCAAAGTTTTGACAGCCCGTTTGACCGGTATTTAGCAGGCAATCGAACAGCTTTGTCCGGGCAACAACTTCAAGGAATGGAGCTGTTTTTTGGAACTGCGAACTGCGCGACGTGTCACAGCGGACAGTTTTTGTCGGATCAAGAATTTCACGCGCTGGCATTGCCGCCATTCGGGCCAGGTCGCACGCGGCGTTTTGATCCGGCAGTTAGGGATGTCGGGCGTATGGGAGAGTCTGACGATCTTGAAGACGCATATCGCTTCCGAACGCCCATGCTTCGAAATGCTTCACTAACAGCCCCATATGGGCACAATGGAGCATATCCGACTTTGCGCCGTATGGTCGAACATCATGTTGATCCCATGCAAGAGCTGCAACAATGGTCGCCACGTGATGCGAACCTCATTTCCGTCCCTTGGCTGGCAGCAGCCGATTTTGTTGTACAGGATGACAGGCTGGAAATGGATCGGTTGGAAAGGCACTTGGATATCGAACCTATAGAGCTTTCCGATGCTGAAATTGATGCATTGGTTGCCTTTTTAGAGGCATTAACCGGGACAGATTCCGTTACATCCCCTGTATTTGGAAGCCCAACGGCGGTCCCAAGTGGCTTGCTGGAAATGTAGGGTTTTCTTTGACTAAATTCGATGATGTCGGAGATTTTTGGTGCGGTCTAATTTTGAGCTTTTGTGCGAAGTTCCTACTTTAACGCACGTGACAAAAACTCTTTTGTCGCAACATGTTTCGGCGCATTAAATAGTTGTTCGGGTGGGCCTTCTTCGATGATCTGCCCGTCTTTGAGGAAGCATATTTTGTCCGCTGCCTGCCGTGCGAATTGCATCTCATGAGTTGCCAGAACCATCGTCATGCCTTGCTGTTTTAGCTGCAGCAAAACATCTAGAACTTCTCCGACCAGTTGCGGGTCAAGTGCCGAAGTGATTTCGTCAAACAACATTACATCTGGGCGCATCGCCAGTGCGCGAATGATCGCTACGCGTTGTTGTTGCCCACCAGAAAGCTGGTCTGGGTAGTTTTGCATTCGGTCCGCCAAACCGAACCTAGTAAAAAGTGAAGCAACGTCAGTTTCAAGCTCGGAACGGGATTTTTTGTAGACCCGGCGCGGTGCAAGCATCGCATTTTCTAACGCAGTCATATGCGGAAACAGGTTAAAATTCTGAAAAACCATTCCAATTTTTTTCCGCGCCGCCTGAGGATCTAATCCCGGCACGGCGATGTCTGTGCCATCCAGAAAAATACCGCCATCCTCTGTCGGCTCAAGCAGATTTATACAGCGAAGTAGCGTCGATTTTCCGGCACCAGACGCGCCAATGAGGCAAACCATTTGCCCCTCTTCAACGTCCAAATTGATGCCGTTACACACGACCACGTCGCCAAACCGCTTGACGACATTGCGCAGTTCAAGTTTCGCCATTAACTGCGCTCCCGTGATTGGCGCGCCAATAGATAATCTGCATATCGGGTAGCGGGGATCGTCACGACCAAAAATATTATGGCCGCGCCGACGTATGGAGTGAAGTTTGCAAGCAGTGATTTGAAGACGCCTGCCTGCCTAAATATTTCAACAGGGCCAATGAAGCTCAGAAGGGATACGTCTTTTTGCAAAGCGATCAACATGTTCATTTGAGAGGGCACGACATTACGTACGGCTTGTGGAAGAACTACATCCCTCATCACTTGGCGCTCAGATAGCCCCAAAGACAATGCAGCTGATCTTTGACTTGGATGCACGCTGTCGATGCCAGCGCGGAAAATTTCTGCAACGTAGGCTGAGTACGTAAGGATCAAAGCAAGAGACCCCCAAATGTAGGGTGAGTTCCACGGCCGAGGCAGTCCAAGACCCGGAATGCCAAATCCAATGAGATAGACGGTTAAGATGACCGGCACGCCTCTGAAAACATCCGTAAACGCTGTGCTCAAAATCCTTAGCGGGAACAACGCAGGTGATTTTGCGTCGCGGGCCAAAGCCACCAACAATCCTAAGATGGCAATCAAGGGTGCCGACCAAAGGAATATCATGATGTTTAGTTTGAAAGCTTCGATCAGCCTAGGAAATGTTTTGGCTAATACCGCTCCGTTAAAAAAGCTTTTTTGAACTTTTTCCCAGCCTGGGGTCATCGGGACAAAGACAATTACAGCCACCAAAACGAGGATGGTACTGGTCGCGGCAATCATGATCGATCGCCGTTTTTGTCGGTGCTCAAACAGTTCGCGGCGGGTCATCCCCGCCGCCGTTTTGTCGCTCATATTTACTGGATCAATGGAACACCGGTGGTGTCCTGCATCCAAGTGGCCTCAATCGCGGCCAGTGTGCCATTCGAAGTCATCGCGGCCAAAGCATCGTCGACGCATTCCTTCAAAGCATTGCCATCTTCAAACAACATTCCAAATTGATCGCCACCCTGGCTTTCATCTGACGCGAATTGGCCAATAACCTTAGAACCTTCGATCATCACAGCGCTGAGAAACAACGCAGTAGGTAGGTCGAACAATGCAGCATCAATTTGGTTCGCACCGATGGCTGCGTTGATATCGGCATTGTCACCATACAAAAGCGGGTCACTGGTTGGCTGAATGTCATTCATCAGTTTTTGAACTGAGGTATGCGATCCAGACGCCCCCCATTTTAGACCTTTCAGAGCAGCCATAGTCGCAGGTGTGTCAACCGCGCCTGGGCCCACAAGAACGGCCATAGGTGCTGTAAAATATGGTGCAGAAAAATCTACGACTTCATCCCGCTCAGGAGTAATGGAGTATTGTTGTAGGTTGAAGTCGAAATTTTTTGCACCTGGCTGAATGGCTTCGTCGAAAGAAGATCTTACCCAAACAACGTCAGCCTCAGAGAACCCCATTTCAGCTGCAACTGCGTAGGCCACCGCGGCCTCGAAACCGTTGCCGCTTTCAGGGGCATCATCAAGAACCCAAGGAAAGTAGGCTGGATTTCCTGTTGCGATCGTCAATTTGCCATCGGTCAAAGTTTTGCCTGCAGCGCAGTGTCCGCCGGCGAGTGCCGTTGACGCCATTAATGCAGCCGCAGCTGCTGAAAGAATAATTTTGCTAATCATGTCACACCCTTTTTCAATGAATTTCCCAAAGGGTATGCCTGTAATATTGCAGAGTCTAGAGCGATTGCTGTCAGACGCTACAGTTGTATGTGTGCTAGTGTTGCAAGGTCGGAATTCAAGCTAAAACGACTGGTGGGTAATTCATCAAACGTCGCGTTTCGGTTCGGCCATTTCCAAAGACTTTTGAAATAGGAACTGTGCGCGGAAACCAGTTTTATACTCCGGAATTGGCGATTGGAGGACAAGTTCGCCTTCAATCGACGTCGCAATACGACTGACAATTGTTAGGCCCAAACCGGCGCCAGCACCGTTGGTTTTTCCACCACGATTAAAACGGGCGGCAAGATTTTCAAGGGTTTGTTGTGCTACGACCGGACACTCGTTTTCGACAGTCAATCCAATGGAAGAAAGCATCACTTTGATTTCGCCTATCGGCGTTTGATGTTTTTGCGCATTGCTAAGAAGGTTACGGGCCACCATTGAAAACGCGTCGGGCGATATGAAGGTATGGGTTTCGGTTTCAGTAATGTCGAATTCTACGTCGCGCATGTCACGCACCGCTAATGCAAGTATGGGATTCAGATGAACCGCCTCGGCCGAAGTCGCAAATCCAGCCTCAACACGGGACACTTGCAAAAGATGTTCTGCGGTTCGTGCCAATTTTTTTAACGCTTGAATTGATTGATCAAGGCCATGTTGGGCACTGTCACTAGTCGTTTGGTTCTTGACCAGTTGTAGCTGGGCTATTGCGCCAGCAATCGGCGTGCGAAGTTCATGCGCGTTTTCAGCAGCAAAATTACGCTCCGCCTCAAGCGCCGCTTCTAGTCGTTCAAGTAGATTGTTAGTTTCTTCTATGATTGGCTTTAGTTCGCGCGGATGGCCTGCTGATTTAACTTTCTGCAAGTTTCCACCACCGCGCTCCATTAACTCCTTCCCAAAAAATTGAAGGGGCTTCGTTGTGCGACGGACGATTAAAACGACGCCAAATGCAATCAATGGAACGATGAGCGCCAAAGGCAAAATCAACGCAAATAGGCTTTCCCCAAGAATTTCAGCGCGAAGACCTGCGCGCTCTTTCACTACAATTCCAAAGCCTGACGTCTCATCGATTAACGTGAACGCCCTTGCACCATCAAATGCGGAAAATCCCGGCTGGAATGTGGTGGAGCTGTCAACTTTGGTTTTTCCACCAACAAATAGAACAACCTGACCGTTCGGAGCCAAAACTAAATATGTGAAGTTCGCACCCTCTTTGGTCAAGTTTTCAACGAGCGCGATTTCGTCTTCCTCGTCGTCTTCAAAGACCAATTCGTCGATCTCGTTTGTCGCAAGGGGTAGAATACGTGAAGCGGATTGACGCATCGTAGTGTCGAAGGTTTCGTCTATCTCATGCTTCAAAACCAGAGATGAAATCACTACTGAAACTAGCCAAAGCATTGCTACAAACGCTGTAAGCGCAATGGTTAATCTTCGAGAAATAGACCAATCCGCGTTCAAGGTTTCACCAGAACATATCCAAGTCCACGTTGCGTTTGGATTAGCTCACGACCCAATTTTTTGCGCAGGCGGGAAACGAAGACTTCGACAGCG
The DNA here is from genome assembly GCA_029244725.1 of Paracoccaceae bacterium. Lineage (GTDB taxonomy): Bacteria > Pseudomonadota > Alphaproteobacteria > Rhodobacterales > Rhodobacteraceae > JASMHC01. The sequence continues at coordinate 2,529 of JAQWQJ010000010.1, read as the reverse complement.
TTGCTTTCGATCTCTGCGCCAAATGCGTAAAGTTTTTCTTCCAAAACGGGCTTTGAAACCAATGTACCTTGATTTCGTCCAAGGCATTCCAGCACAGCCCATTCGCGGGATGTTAGGGTGATTGATCTTTCTTCCCTTTCAACGCGGCGCTGGTCTAGATCAATAGACACAGTGTCAATTTGGATTTTGCTGGATTCGTTTATTGAATATCGACGAGCGACGGCACTTATACGCGCAGATAGCTCATCAAGATCGAAGGGTTTGACCATATAGTCATCAGCGCCAAGGTTTAGCCCATCAATTCTGGCCTGAACCTGATCTTGCGCGGTTGTGATGATCACCGGAGTCAAGTTCCGCTTCTGGCGAATGGATCTCAATAAATCTAGGCCACGACCGTCAGGTAGGCCCAAGTCTAACAAAATGAGATCATATTCTGTCGTCGCCATAGCTTCTCGGGCTTCATCAAGCCGTTTCATCCAATCAGCTGCGTGTCCCTGATGGCCAACATGGGATTGCATCGCAGAACCCAATAGATGGTCATCTTCTACAATCATTACGCGCAAATGTGATCTCCAGGTGGCTTCACTTTGAAATACTAGGCTTACCTGAACTGAACCTGAACAAGTTTTTCATTCTTGTTCAGGTTGGTTTCAGCTTGGGGCTGCATTCCTTGGGCAAAACCGTCAAAGGAAAATGAAATGATCCGAAGAAAACAAATGCTGGCCGTTGTTACTGCCCTTGCCCTGGCCGCCCCAGGCTTAACTCAGGCCAAGACACTTACGATCACCACGAAACTAGGCAAAGTTGCGGGACCCAAGGCCTATGTCGCGATTTATATTACGGATCCAAAAGGAAGGGTCTTTGACACGCTTCACGTAGCGGGTCGCAAATCCAAATATCAAGATCATCTTCGAGGTTGGATGCGCGGAGCAAGATCGTCTCGAACCAAAGCGCACGCTGTAACCGGCGCAAGCGTCGGTTCGCGGGCCATACTAACGGCAAGTGTTGAGATAGCAGATAACCTTATAGCAGCAGGCTATCAGGTGCGCGTCGACACAGCCCGCGAAGACCACGGAGATATCTCCAAGGCGGCTGTCCTGACATTGGGCAAAGAAAACTCAGTGAAAGGGAAGGGGATCGTACGTTCGGTTGAGGTGAAATAATGGTCACCGCCAGAACACTTCACCGACGTCTGAGTTATCTGGTTGCCATACCAGCGTTGATCCTTGCTTTGACAGGCGTAGTGCTTGCATTCATGCCGTTAAAAGAAGGCTTAACAACTGGATCAATTTCACCTGCAGAACACTTATCGGTTGCCGCGCTGGCTAACGACATTGCTAACGCCGTTCCAGGTGCAGAAAAAATTACTAAGTCAGCAAACAACACCATAACTGTTAACTACTTTTACAATAACGAATTTGGCACAGCAATTTATCTCCCAGAAACAGGTGCTGTACTACCAAAGCCTCAGTCATCGCCCGTTTGGAGCTTCCTAAAAGAGCTTCACCGCTCGCTGTTCATAGGAGAATTTGGACGAGCGACGTCGGGTGCCACAGCCTTGATCCTGTTTCTAATTTCAATTTCTGGGATGTGGATTTTGATAACCCGCATGGGCGGCTGGCGTGCCCTGTTCGTTCCACCCAAATCTTACGGTCTTCGAAAAGTTCATCTTGTCTCGATAAGATTTTCGGTGTGGGGGTTGGTTACAGCAAGTGCCACAGGCGATATTTTTATCGCTTACAAGTTTTTCAATTTTACCGGAGCCTATGCAGCCGAATGCAGACTACCCCGACTTAGCGGGTTTGGCGCGTATGCAAATATCAGAAATGCCGGCCCTGCAAGCTGTGCAGCTCTCGAATTTTCGCGAATTAACATTGCCCTATCCTGACGATCCTTTTGACCCAATTGGCTTGAGAACCAACTCAGTTGTTTCATATATAGACCCCAATTCCGGCTTTGTTGTCTCAAGCGAAATTTTGGGGCCGACGGCAAAGATCTATGAATTTGTGTATCTTTTGCACACTGGCGAAGGGGCATGGTGGGTCGGAATCCTAGTGGGCTTGTCCTTATTGACGCTTCCTGTGGCGATAGTCAGTGGCGTCGCAATTGCTTTGAACAGGCCAAGATCGCCGATAAACGGGATCAAGCAAGCCGCGCCCTCACACGCACAAGATATTATCCTTGTCGGATCGGAAGGTGGCACGACTTGGCTATTTGCGGCCGAGCTTGGGCGTAAGCTTAGCCTTGCCGGACGGAAAATAAACATTGCATCTATGAATGATGTTCGTCCGAGTTACGCTTCAGCCGAAAACGTATTTATCTTAACATCCACCTTTGGCGATGGCTGCTCACCCCAATCGGCCACTCAGTTTTTAGAAGATTTTCAATTGGGGCTGACCCAGATAACTAGTTCAAATACTTCTTAACCCATTGTCTTAGCTGTGATAATTGCACTGACGGGTCACTGTTGTTAAAACGCCACTCACATTCCTTCAAATATAGTCCAAATTGGGCCTTTGGAACACCGTT
>JAQWQJ010000082.1 GCA_029244725.1 Paracoccaceae bacterium | reverse complement strand
TGTACACGGATTTGCAATCCGCTGCGTCACCACTCCGCCAACTCGCCGTCCTATGGTGTGGTCCGTGCGGATTAGCTGATCTTGAAAGTGGCTGCAAGGGCTCAGTCTGACGAAAAGCGGCTGGGGCGCGTTGAGCTTCATTTTGGAATGTGGCAAGAGACTCGAAAGCTTTTCAATGAGAGTCTGCCGCATGACCGATTTTGCCACCCGCCGCACATTTATGGTTGATACCCAAGTTCGCCCGTCGGACGTTACAAAGTTCCCTGTGATCGAGGCTATGTTATCCGTTCCTCGCGAAGTATTCGTTCCTGACGAAAAGCGTGAAGCGGCCTATGTGGGCGAAAACTTGGACTTAGGCGCAAGCCGTGTTGTTCTTGAGGCGCGGACATTGGCAAAAATGCTTGATGCGTTGGACATTCAGAATGACGATGTGGTTTTGGATATCGGCTGTGGATTGGGATATTCATCGGCGGTTATCGCAAAGATGGCAGACGCAGTTGTTGCTGTTGAAGAAGAGCGTTTCGCCGATGAAGCTCAGGAAATTCTGTCTACGCAAGGGGTTGATAACGTCGCCGTTGTTGCGGGTGAGTTGCGCCATGGTGCCGCTAAAAGCGGTCCGTACGATGTGATAATCCTGCAGGGCGCAGTAGAATCCCTGCCAGAGGCCATTGAAGCGCAATTGGAAGAGGGCGGACGTATTGCTTGCCTATTCCAAGAGGGCGCTCTTGGCGTTGTTCGGATCGGCTATAAACTGGACGGTCGCGTCAATTGGCGCTTTAATTTTAACGCTGGCGCTCCGGTTCTGCCCGGTTTCGCACGCCACGAAGAATTTGTACTTTAATCCAAATGCTTTTGGTGGTCGTATAGACCTTCATAAATGAGCACCGTAGGGAGAAAACCATGCTAAGCCGGAAAATGCGCAACGTAGTTGCGATGGGATTGGCGTTGTTACTTTCGACAGCTGCTCATGCTGAAACCCTCAAGTCTGCATTGGCTAAAGCCTACGAAAACAGCGGTTTGCTTGAACAAAACCAAGCATTATTGCGTGCTGCGGACGAAGATGTGTTTCGTGCGATGTCGTCATTATTGCCTGTTGTTAGCTGGACTGCTGGCGCGACCAAGTCATTTAGATCAGATTCCGGCGTTTCGTCTGACAGCTTTAGTGGCAGTCTTGGCCTAAGTGCACAAATGGCGCTTTATGATTTTGGACGTGGCCAACTGGGTATTGACCTGGCGAATGAGGCCGTAAATGGTGCGCGTCAGGGTTTGATCTCGGTTGAGCAATCTATCCTTCTCCGCGCGATTGAAGCATACATGCAATATCGCCAAGCGAGTGAATTGGTGCTGCTGGGTGAAAATAACCTCAAAGTCATTCAAGAAGAACTTCGCGCTGCGAACGATCGTTTTGAAGTAGGCGAAATCACCCGTACAGATGTTGCCTTGGCCGAAGCTGCGATGGCGCGCTCTAGCAGCTCTTTAGCCCAGTCGCGCGGCGATCTTGTTCGGGCACGTGAAAACTATCATGCGGCCGTGGGTGTTCTGCCAAAGTCATTGAGCGCACCCGGTGCATTGCCTGGTCTTCCAGACTCTGCAACGATTGCTAAAGCGATTGCAGGGCGTAGTCATCCTGATGTTTTAAGCGCGCAATCGTCTGTCTCGCAGGCTGAAATTCAGATTGCCAGCGCCGAAGCCGAGTCCATGCCTGAGATCAATTTGACCGGCCGTGTTAGTCTTTCGGATACGTTCAACAGCAGTTCTTATAGCAACTCAACATCCGTCGGAGTTGACCTCAGCATGCCGCTTTATACAGGCGGCGCCTTGCAGTCGGCTGTGCGTCAGGCCAAAGCGCGCCACGATTCAACACGGGCATCATTGCGGACCACCCTTCTTGACGTTGAAATGCAGGTCGGTTCCGCCTATGCGCGCCTTGCAGTGGCAAAAGCCAACCGCCTAGCGACTGAACAGCAGATTGATGCGGCGCAAATTGCATTTGATGGCGTTCGTGAGGAAGCGAAACTTGGTTCCCGGACAACTCTTGATGTTCTCAACGCCGAGCAAGATTTGTTGGATTCAAAAGCAAACCTTGTCGTTGCAAACACCGAAGTCATTGTGGCCAGCTATTCTGTGATGGCAACTCTTGGGCAGCTTACAGCCAAAACTCTCGGACTTAAGGTCGATGTCTATGATCCAGCAGCGTATGCCGCTGAGGTTAAGGCGACGGCACCAAGTACCCGCGGTGCGGCGCTTGATAAAGTCTTGGGCGCGCTTGGTAAGTAAGTTCTTTGACTGCGTATTGTGCGACGTATGATTGATATGTTAACCTACGGTTAAACAATAAGTGGTCGTCGAGCATGTCTGATCCCGTAACGAATGTCCAAATCGAGGATGTCTTGTCCTCTATCCGTCGACTTGTGTCCGAAGAGATCGGCCAGCAACCGGCCAATGCCCCTATCAAACTTGAGAAAAAGGTTGAGGACGAAGCCAAGTTGGTGCTGTCTCCGGCCCAAAAGGTGCGTGCTGAGGCGGCTGAACAGGGTAGGGATCTTTGGAACGAAACAGAGGATCTTGGGCCTAAAGAGGCTGCACCGGTTTGGTGGCATCGCGACCTGTCGGAAATGACGTCGTTTGAAGCAAGCGAACCAATGCAGCTTGAACAACCGCTTGTGAAAGAAGCCCAAGAAGCGGTTTCTGAGGATCAAGATGAAGTGCTTGAGGTCGCGGTCGAGTTAATCGAAGAAGAGGTTGTTGCAGAAGAAGCACCTCTAGAAGGCGCTCTTGCTGGTTTGGAAGCTGCGAAAGACATCCATGACGACGAGTGGGAATCCCCTGAGGGCGACGAAGACATGGATGCAGGCGGCAGCCTAAAAGCCATGCCGTGGCAAGGCGACGAAGATCACCAAGAATATATCGCTGTTGACGCGCCCAATGATTTTGCGCCTGAGCCGATTGAAGAGACCGCTAAAGCAGCAGACGAAACTTCGGCTGTGGAAAAGCCGGACGATGCGCCGTTTACATTCCGCCCCGGCGAGCGATTGTTTGAGCGTCTAAGCAGTAAGAAAATGTCTGCATCTCATTTGCCTGATGTCGAAACAGTCGAAGCCGCCGAAGCGCTGGAACCCGAGACCATCGAGACCGAGCGTAACATTCATTTTATGCCTGAAGTTGACGACAGTCTTGAAGACGTCAGTTTTGAGGATGATGACCTGGACGCTGAGGATCTGTTGGCGAGTTCGGAAATGTCGAACATCTTCGATGAAGATATGCTGCGCGACATGGTAAAAGACATCATCCGTCAGGAATTGCAGGGTGTTCTTGGTGAACGCATTACCCGCAACGTACGCAAACTTGTGCGTCGTGAAATTCAACGGGCACTTTCAGACATAACGTCTTAGGCACATTTTGATGCCGGAACGAAAAACGCGCCCCAGCAGTGGGACGCGTTTTTTCATTAAACAGTTTAACTTGTAAACTAAGCAGCTTCAGCGCGCGCAGCGTTGCGACGTTCACTTTCTTCGCGTGACAGCGCAACCGAAGTGCGAACACCTTTGGAAACAAAGTCCATCAGTCCCGAAACAACTCGTTCGTTCGGGTCAATGCCAGAACAGGTCAACACTTCGCGACCATCGCGCGAGCGTGCCCATCGGGCGATTTGTTCAGGTCCATTACCGTACTTCTTGTCGTCGGCAATTGCGTCATCGAGTGCAGCCAACACAACGGCTGCAAATAGTTTACGAGCGCGGTTCCCCTGTTCGTTGTTAAAGGCGGTGCCATCAACGAAATCTCTCATCTCGTAGTCCTTTTTTTATTGCTCTTGTCATTCGGGCGTGACGGTGGTTATGACAGACTTTTAGTGATTCGGCATCCCTCTTTTAACATACCTCTTATGCGTGTGGTGCATAGGTCACTCTGTATGTCGTTGTCTTGCCAAGCCCCATACCGCCAGATATAGGTTTTCTCCAAATTCTGACAACCTTTTGCCACGGAAAACCCTATGCCCAAAATAAATGGTAACGAAATCCGCCCCGGTAACATTCTTGAGCATAACGACGGGCTCTGGATCTCTGTAAAGGTGGATCACGTGAAGCCTGGTAAAGGTGGCGCCTTCGCTCAGGTGGAAATGAAGAACTTGCGCAATGGTTCGAAATTGAACGAACGCTTCCGCTCGGCGGACAAAGTTGAGCGTGTTCGCCTTGAGCAGAAAGACCAGCAATTCTTGTACGAAGATGATGGCCAGTTGATCTTTATGGACACAGAAACCTATGAGCAAAACCAAATCTCAGCGGATTTGCTGGGCGATCGACGCCCGTTCCTGCAGGACGGCATGACAATCGTAGCCGAGTTTTACGAAAGCGAGGCTTTGAACGCCAAGCTACCACAAAAGGTCATCTGCACCGTCGAAGAGACCGAGCCAGTCGTCAAAGGCCAAACGGCCGCCAACAGCTTTAAGCCTGCGATCTTGGACAATGGCGTCAAAGTCATGGTGCCGCCCTTCGTTGGCCAAGGCGAAGCGATTGTGGTCAACACGGACACGATGGAATATTCAGAACGCGCTTAAGGCGCTTTCAAGGAAAATTCCAAAGGCGTCCGTTTCGGGCGCCTTTTTTTGCGTGCAAAGTTTAGACTAGATTCAGCGCGAGTTTTTAACCCACCATCCTTACAATAGCGTCGCCCGCCGCCATGTCGCCCTGTGCGCGGTCAAAACGCAGATATGCTATGCCTTTGTCGCCTGAAACAGTGTGGAGCATGCCGGCCGCTTTGCCATTAGAGGTCAGCTCAGTGCCCGCCGCGGCGTCGCCGTCGATTTCTACGCGTGCCAGCCCTTTGCGTAGCTCGGTTTTATGTTTCATCCGTGCGATGATTTCCTGACCGACATAACAGCCCTTTTTGAAATCAACTCCGTTTAGCTGTTCAAATCCACACTCAAGAATATAGCTATCGCCGTGCAATTCTTCGCCTGTCTCAGGAATAAGATGCGCGACCCGAAGCGCGTTCCAATCAACGTCCTGCGACCGGTCCTCAGACCCATAGGCACGCCAGCCCATAGCAACATTGCGAGGATCCGAAAATGACCCTTCCGGCGCATCCGTCAACCCACGAGATACAATCAGCGCGGTTTGCTTAACGGCTACATCTGCACGAAGTTTGTACATCGATAAACGTTGCGCCAGCCCTTGAGCAAGATCAGCGCTAACATCCAACAGGATCGCGTCATCGGTTGGCACAAGGAAGAAATCCGCCAAATATTTGCCCTGAGGTGTAAGTAAGGCCGAATATACCAAACCATCTTTCAGTCCGTTGACGTCATTCGTAACAAGACCTTGCAGGAAGCTCTGTCTCTCAGAGCCGCTGATTTTCAAGACGACACGTTCGGTCGAAGTATTTTCCATGTGTATTTCCATATTGCTCGCCTCTGACATATAGCACTGTCACCGAGCATAAACAGGGGGCGCAAGTGGCGCGTGCACCAATATCCGTCGTTATTCCGACCCTAAATTCTGCCGATGAGCTGGTAGACTGCCTTGCGACTTTGGCTGAAGGCTTAGACGCGGGCCTTATCCGAGAGCTTATCGTGACGGATGGAGCGTCAAACGACCCAACACTTGAGATCGCAGATGCGGCTGGGGCTGAAATCGTATCCGGCCCAAAATCACGCGGTGGCCAGCTTAGGCGTGGCTGCGCGGTGGCGAAGGGCGACTGGCTGTTAGTGCTTCATGCTGACACGCAACTGAGTGCTGGCTGGGCAAGTGACGTGTTTGCGCATCTTAACGGGTCGTCCTCTGCGGCGTATTTCGGATTGCAGTATCGCGCCACGGGGTTGCTCCCACGTATGGTGGCGAACTGGGCGATGTTTCGAAGTCGGGCATTTGGATTACCCTATGGAGATCAGGGTCTTTTGATTTCACGAACGCTCTACGATCAGGTCGGCGGGTATGCCAACATACCGCTGATGGAGGACGTCGCCCTTGCGCGCCAACTAAAGCGCAAGCTGGTCCGGTTGCCGTCCAAAGCGACAACTTCAGCCGTCAAATATCAGCGCCAAGGTTGGCTAAAGCGCGGGTCGTTGAACCTGCTAATGTTGGTGCGGTATCTTCTGGGCGTTGATCCCAAGAAGCTGGCCAAGGAGTACGCTGGTTAGTCCACAGAAGCGGCTTTCGCCAATGCCGCTGGAAGGGCCGCCGTAAACGCATCGAGGTCGGCGTCAGTTCCACAGCCAACGCGAATGCACCGGTTCTGCGGCGCAACAAACGGCATCCGTACAAAAATACCCGCAGCTACCAAATTGCTAAGAACACGGCCCGCAAACGCGCCATCCTGTCCACAGTCCATCGCAACGAAGTTGGTGGCCGAGGGCAGGGTGGTCAGCCCGTTGTCTGCCGCGATCCCTGCGATCCTTTCGCGGGCTTGGGCAACTTTGGCGACGGTTCCCTGCAGCCAGTCCTGATCCTGCAACGCTTCAAGCGCGCCGTGTTGGGCGGAACGGTTCATGCCGAAATGATTGCGGATTTTGTTGAAGGCTGTGATCAGGTCGGGATGCCCCAAGCCATATCCAACCCGCGCACCAGCCATGCCATAGGCCTTTGAGAACGTCCGAAACCGGATCACACGGGGATCGTTGATATCTATCTTCGCCTGCGCGTTTTCGGGCGCAAATTCGATATAAGCTTCGTCAAGAATGAACAAAGCACCGTCGGGCAGATCATCGAGCGCCTTTTCCAGCGCTGTACCGTCGTGCCACGTCCCCATCGGGTTGTCTGGGTTGGACAGGTACACAAGCTTCGCGTCCACCTCCTTAGCTTTGGCAAATAGGGCAGCGGGATCTTCATGATCCCCATTATAGGGTACAGTGTGAAGCGTGCCGCCAAATCCCGAAACGTGGAAATTGAACGTTGGGTAGGCCCCCATCGAGGTCACGACGGCATCACCCGGCGCTATCAGCATCCGCACGAGGTAACCCAGCAGACCGTCGATGCCTTCACCCACCACGATGTTCTCGGGCGTGATGCCAAGGTGTTCAGCCAACCCATTGCGCAGATCAAAATTCGTTGGATCAGCGTACATCCAAGTGTCACTGTCAGCGGTCTGCATAGCCTCAATCGCCTTGGGGGAGGGGCCAAAGACGTTTTCATTCGCCCCAATACGCGCCACAAATTCGCGCCCCATAGCGCGTTCTTGCACCTCAGGCCCAACGAAGGGCACGGTTGCGGGCAAACTATCGACGAGCGGTGTGTATCTGGGTCCTGTCATCGGCTCAGCTTGGAGTAAATCCAATCACGGGGCAAGCACCTGACTGCCGCCACGTCCTACTGGTTTTCGCGCGCCAAACCGCAATAATTGACAACAAGAGGAGACACCAATGCCCAGAGTTTCAGTTGAGATTAAAGACCATGTCGCCCACGTCACCCTAACGCGGGGCGACAAAATGAATGCGGTTGATATGGACATGGCCCAAGCAATCGTTGCGGCAGGCGAGCAGATCATCGCGGATGCATCTGTTAGAGTGGTGGTGCTGTCGGGTAAGGGCAAATCGTTCTGTGCGGGGCTTGATGTGATGAACTTTGCCAAGTTCGCAGGCAGCGATCCACACAAACTGGTGATGCCACGCACGCATGGGCAATCGAACCTGTTCCAACAGGTCGCTATGGTCTGGCGGCAGGTGCCGGTGCCTGTCATCGCGGCGCTACACGGTGCTGTTTACGGCGCTGGGATGCAACTGGCCATTGGCGCGGATATTCGCATAGCGCATCCCGAAACCAAGCTGGCCATCATGGAGATGAAATGGGGTCTGATCCCAGACATGGGCGGAATGGTGTTATTGCCAAAACTGGTAAGGTCTGATGTGATACGTCGGCTAACCTACACAGCCGAACCGGTGCTCGCGCCTCAGGCCGAGGCTTGGGGGTTGGTGACCGAACTTGCCGAGGACGCTCTGGCGGCGGCGTTGGACTTGGCCGCGACCATCGCGAACAAAAGCCCATCGGCCGTGCGAGCCGCCAAGCGGTTGATTGCGGTTGCTGAAAGCGGAGCAAGTGAAGCTGACGTCCTTATGGCCGAAAGCCGAGAACAGGCTGACCTGATTGGAAAACCACATCAAATGGAGGTCATCGCCGCGAATATGCAGAAACGTGCGCCGAAGTTTGACTGACACAACAGTTCCGCCCTACTCGGATGATATCCGGCAGGGGGAAACGAATATTTGATCGTATAAAGGTGGCGGGCCCGCCGGTTGGTCGTGCTTGTCCTGCCAGTATCAGGGGATTTCACCCCGCACCTGTCGAATTCTGCGGTGGTCTGACTGATCCTCGGCATCCCAGCTTACGCTAGCTTTGGATCAACGGTTTCCACGAATGTACATGCGAGGAATGTTGTAGCGGCGTGTGGGTTAAAGAGGCGTTGGAGCAGCGTACGGCGTTGGCGGGCTGAAGCCCGGCCTACGGCGCTCGAACCGTAGGCCGGGCTTCAGCCCGGCACTACTACCCGTTCACCCAATCTCAGCCAATCGAGCCACAGCCGCCTTCAATGCGGCTTCTTCCTCTTCCTTCTGGCTCAGCAATGCCTGACTTTCGGCCACAACCTCAGCCGGCGCCGAGGCAACGAACTTTGGGTTGTTCAGGCGCCCACGCAGACCGCCCATTTCCTTGGCCAGCTTGCCCAGAGCTTTCTCAAGCCGCGCTTTTTCCTCGTCCACGTCGATGATATCCGCCAGAGGCAGCCCGAACGTGCCGCCCTCAACCGCGATGGTGGCCGTCCCCTTAGGGAAGTCCTCAACCGACGTCAGACTGTCGACCCGCGCGAGGCGTTTGATCATCGTCTCGTTATTGTCCCAAGCGGCTTGACCCGCAGCGTCCAGCGAAGACACGACCAGAGGCACTTTCAGACCCGCAGGCACATGCATCTGAGCGCGGACCGAGCGTGTCTGTTCGATCAAGCCAATCACCCAGTTCATTTCGCGATCCGCGTCAGCGTCAACCATCTTCGCCGCCGAATAAATCGGCCAGTCGGCGTGGATCAGCATCTTCGGACGGTTGGCGTTGGAAATACCCCAAAGCTCTTCCGTGATGAATGGCATGATCGGGTGCAACATGATCAGGCACTGGTCGAGAACCCACGCGAGGGTTTGTTCAGTCTCAGTCTTGGCAGCCGCGTCGTCGCCTTGCAGGATCGGCTTGGTCAGCTCAACATACCAGTCGCACACGGTGCCCCATGTGAAGCTGTAAAGCGCCTGAGCCGCGTCGTTGAAACGATAGGCTTTCAGTGCTTCGTCTACAGTTTCCAGTGTCTTAGCGGTTTCACCGATGATCCATTTGTTCAGCGTGTTCTGCGCGTCAGGACGGGCGTTCACGGGCTGGAACGGAACCTCGTAATGGTCCGCAAAGCTGAACGCGTTCCAGAGTTTGGTGCCGAAGTTACGGTAGCCTTTGATCCGGTCGGTGGACAGCTTCAGCACACCACCTATCGACGCCATCGCCGTGTTGGTAAAGCGCAGCGCGTCGGCGCCGAATTCGTCGATGATCACCAACGGGTCGATGACGTTGCCGGTGGTTTTGGACATCTTCTTGCCCTTCTCGTCACGGACAAGACCATGCAGATAGACCGTGTGGAACGGGATGTCGTCGACCACAGCCAACTGCATCATCATCATGCGGGCGACCCAGAAGAACAGGATGTCCTGACCGGTGATCAGAACGTCGGTCGAGAAATACTTCGAGGTGCTCTCATCCCAGTTCGGCCAGCCGAGAGTACCGATGGGCCAAAGGCCGGAAGAGAACCATGTGTCGAGAACGTCGGGATCGCGTCCCAGATGCACACCTTCACCGGGCTCGTAAACTAGGGTTCCTGAAAGGCCCATTTGTCTGAAGCCGTGATAAGATTCTTCATCGGCGAAGAAGTGGAATTCTTCGTTACCATAGTACTCGACAAGCTTTTCCTGAAGGTCGCTTTGGGATGATGCGCAGAACGCTTTCATCTCTAAACCAAATGCATCGACGGTCTCGGTGTCGTCAGCCTTTACAGGCCCATACCAAACCGGAATCTGATGCCCCCACCAAAGCTGGCGCGAGATGCACCAAGGTTCGATGTTTTCCAGCCAGTGGTAATAGGTCTTCTCGCCGCTTTCGGGCATGATCGTGGTGCGGCCAGACCGAACGGCGTCGAGCGCAGGCTCAACGATCTTCGAGGTTTCAACAAACCATTGGTCGGTCAGCATCGGTTCGATAACCACTTTCGAGCGGTCGCCAAACGGCTGCATAATCGGTTTGTTTTCGACATATGGCACCATCTGCGAGGTCTCATTGCCCTCGTCGTCTTTGACGGTTTCTTCAACCATCACCGCTAGACCTTCAGAGGTGATCTGATCGACAACAATCTTACGTGCCTCAAACCGGTCCAACCCGCGAATGTCTTCGGGGACGAGGTTCACTGCATCAGCCTCGGCTTCGGCCAAGGTGTGCTCGCCTTTGGCAACGGCCATGGCAAGGTTGGCGTTCTCGTCGTAGCTGGCGCCATCGGCACGCATCGCGCCTTTGGTGTCCATCAGGCGGTACATCGGGATGCCGCCGCGCTTGGCGACTTGGTAGTCGTTGAAATCATGCGCGCCAGTGATCTTCACAGCGCCCGAACCAAAGTCTTTGTCGGGATATTCATCCGTGATGATCGGGATCAGGCGGCGATGCTCTTTCGGGCCAACCGGAATTTCGCAGAGCTTGCCAACGATGGGGGCGTAACGCTCATCGCTTGGGTGCACAGCAACCGCGCCGTCGCCCAGCATCGTCTCGGGGCGGGTCGTGGCGATCGAGATATAATCGCGCTCTTCCTCAAGCGTGACATTGCCGTCTTCGTCTTTCTCGACGTAGGTGTAGGTTGCGCCACCGGCGAGTGGGTATTTGAAATGCCACATGTGGCCGGGGGTCTCAACGTTCTCGACCTCCAAATCCGAAATGGCGGTCTCAAAATGCGGGTCCCAATTCACGAGGCGCTTGCCCCGATAGATCAGGCCCTTGTTGTACATCTCAACGAAAACTTTGATCACTGCGTCGTGGAAATTGCCTTCGTCGCCAGCAGGGGCGTTTGGCGCACCCGACATAGTGAACGCATTGCGTGACCAGTCGCAGCTCGAGCCGAGGCGTTTAAGCTGGTTGATGATCGTGTCGCCGTATTCGTCTTTCCAATCCCAAACCTTGGACAGAAAATCTTCGCGGCTCATGTCGGTGCGGCGTAGGTTGCTTTCGGCTTTTAGCTTCTTTTCGACCTGAAGCTGGGTGGCGATGCCTGCGTGGTCTTGACCCGGCTGCCAAAGCGTGTCGAACCCCTGCATCCGATGCCAGCGCACAAGGATATCCTGCAGCGTGTTGTTGAAGGCGTGGCCAACGTGAAGCGCGCCCGTCACATTGGGCGGAGGGATCATGATGGTAAAGGTTTCGTCGCGGCTTGCATTCGCGCCAGCCTTAAATGCTCCGCTGTCTTCCCAAGCCTTGTAAATTCGGCCCTCGGCCTCGGCCGCGTTAAAGGTCTTTTCCATCGCCATCGGATCGCTTCCTGCGTCATAAATCTGTCTGGGACGCTTTAGCGAATTGACGCGGGAAGGGGAAGGCGCAGCCACGCTTTGAGTGGGGAAAACTGCGTCTGTGCAACGTTAATATTCGTTGGCGCCTTTTCCGACCAAGATTTTGGGCCGTAATTTCGCAATTCGGCTTATGCGGGTTTGCGATTTCTTGGCATTGTTCAGGACGATCGCGTAGCTGCGCTGGCGTCCTTTTGTAAGATTGTGAAAGGCCTCGGCCATTTCTGGATCGGTATCCATCGCTTCGATAAATTCTTCGGGCAAATCAATCTCGGTATGCTGTTTTGGTTGGATCAGGCCTTGATCGGCATAGCGCATTGCCTCTTTGAGGTATGCATCGATGACGTCGCGCTGTTCGTCGGGTGCGTTGTTGGATGTGAAGATAAACGAACTGTTGTGCTTGGTATTGGGCCCTTGTTTTTGCAAAAGACTGGCGGGATCTTGCATCAGCGCGGGATTGAAAAATCCGAGGCGGAAGTTTTGGCGGAATGCGCCAAGAACGGCGATGTTTCTACCAGCGTGCATATAGCAGGGCTGCCCCCATTTGACGGTCTCGGACAGGCCTGCGCTAAGGCAAATTTGTCGCAAAGTTTCTAATCCGGCTTTCCATGCTTGCACTGAACAATCGTCAGTTTCAAACCGAGGGCAGCGCCCACATCCCTTGGTAAAATAGTCTTCAATCCCGGCAATCATTGTACAGCGGCACCACGGTCAATCTTATTGCTGAGGTGGATCAGGCTTTCAGAACCCTTAACCCCCTTGGCCGAACATATCCTGTCGAGGATGTCGTCCATTTCGGACGTCGTTTCTGCAGCCAATTCAATCAACATATCGTAGCGCCCTGAGGTCGTTCGCGCTGCGCGAACCTGCGGGATTGCCTTAAGGCGGGAAAGCACAGCTGGACCTGACTGTGGCTCATAGGAAATCAGAACAGTGGCCTGTATTGGCGCGCGCTCAGATTGGCCTAAACGGACCGTGTACCCTTGGATGACGCCTGTCATCTCAAGCCGATCAATCCGGCTTTGAACCGTGGTGCGCGCCAGCCCCAATTTGCGCGCAAGGATAGCCATCGACTGACGCGCGTTTTCGCCCAGTGCCATAAGAATTTTGCGATCGATATCGTCCATATGCCGATTACTAGCCAAATATTGCCGAAATTACTAGTGATATTTACGTAATTTACGCTCGATTTGCACATCTCGAACAGTGATCCTGAAGATGAGGCAATCTAAACGAGGCAGCAATGTACCAGTCCCGTATTCCAGCGAACACCGCCATAGACTATCTGATATCGGCGCAACCCGATCAGCCAGTCTTGTTTTTTAATCCGTCAATGCTCGGGCAAAGCTACAAGCGTTTTGCCAAAGGTTTTCCGGGTTTGGTAACCTATGCTGTAAAAGCCAACGACAGTGTCGAGGTGATCGAAAACCTCGTCGTGGCGGGTATGACTGCTTTTGATGTGGCCTCGCCAGCCGAGATGAAGCGCGTTCGCCAAATCTCGCCTAGCGCTATTTTGCACTACAACAATCCCATCCGCAGTCGCGGCGAAATTCGCGAAGGCGTTGCGCATGGCGTTGTGTCATGGTCAGTGGATTGCCTATCAGAATTGAATAAACTGATCGAGGGAGGTGCGACAGGCGAAGTAGCGGTTCGTTTGCGCTTGCCAGTTGCGGGTGCGGTTTACGATTTTGGCGAAAAATTCGGTGCGGACCCATTAATGGCGATAGAGTTGTTGCGGGCGGTTTCGCAGGCCGGGTTTTCACCGGCAATGACGTTTCATCCAGGAACACAGTGCAATTCACCGCAAGCTTGGGCACGCTATATCGAAGAATGCGCCAACATCGCTGTGCAAGCTGGTGTTGAACTAAAGCGCTTGAACGTCGGTGGTGGCTATGCCGCCCATCGCACGGGCAATGCCCCCGTTATCGAGTCGATTTTTGATGCAATTGACCGAACTGTTTGCCGTGTTTTTGGTTCAAAACGCCCTGACCTGATTTGCGAACCCGGACGGGCAATGGTGGCCGAAAGCTATCAACTTGCCGTTCGCGTTAAGGCGATCAAGAACGACACGCTTCTCTATCTCAACGATGGTATCTACGGCGGCATGGCCGAGTGGCGCGATCTTGGCGAGATGGATAGACATATGGTGTTCGCAGATGATGGACAGCAAAAACACGGTGCGCCCAAGAACTTCACGCTTTATGGGCCGACGTGTGACAGCCTTGATCGCATTCCGGGGGAGATTTGTTTGCCTTCGGACATTGACGAAGAAGACTATGTGCTGCTTGCAGGCATGGGGGCGTATTCAACAGCAACGGCCACGGCGTTTAATGGCTATGGTGACCTACTTAGGGTGACGCTTGGATAGGGGCCAACCGCTCTGGACACCGATAGGCAGTGCGCTAGGCTAGAGACAGTCAACTTGTGTTTCGCTGTTATAAGGTATTCGACCTGTCCTTCGACATTTACCATTTTTCGACCACGCCCCTTCGCGGCAACGCGGCGATCGCTTTAGGTTTTGTAAACCATTCCTCGACCCTTTTGTACTTGACCCCACTTTTTGGCGGTTGGGAAAACAAGGAATGGCTATGAAGCAAGATCGCCTTGGAAATCGGGTTCTGCGGTGGCTACGGCTTACCCCGCGCGAAGAACATTCTGTACCCGCGCGTGGCAAGGGGCCCGTGCACCATGTAATTATTCTAGACGGTACGATGTCGACAATGGTTCCGGGTTGGGAAACCAATGCGGGAATGACCTATCGCTTGCTGCAAGAAGTTGGGTATCCCGTGTCGCTTTATTACGAAGCCGGTGTGCAATTGCAGACATGGAAACACGCGCCGGACGTCTTGATGGGGCGGGGAATAAACAGGCAAATTCGAAGGGCCTACGGATATCTTGCGTCGCGGTATCGGCCGGGCGACAAGATTTATCTTATTGGCTATTCCCGCGGCGCTTACGGGGTGCGTTCGCTTGCGGGTATAATTGAAAACGTCGGATTGCTGAAACCTCAGTCTGCTACGGTGCGCAATATTCGGCAGGCTTATCGGCTGTACCAGGGCGAAGTTGCGGATGACACGATGCAAGACTTTAAAGCAGCCTTTTGCCATTCCGAAGTTGAGATCGAGATGATCGGCGTTTGGGATACCGTTAAAGCGCTGGGTGTGCGGTTGCCCCTTTTTTGGCGGCTTTCCGCGCCTAGCCATGAATTTCACAACCATCGTCTAGGTAAGTCGGTCAAGCACGGCTTTCACGCGCTTGCGCTGAATGAAACCCGAGAAGTGTTCGAGCCTGTGAAATGGCAATGTAACGGACTTGGGGATATGCGCGTTGTGCAGATGTGGTTTCGTGGCGCACATGGCGATATTGGCGGAATGCTTGGCGGCTATATGCCTGCGCGTTTGCTATCCAACATTCCGCTCATTTGGATGCTTGAACGGATTGAAGAATGCGGCCTGCCATTGCCCGAAAATTGGCATGTTCGATTTCCAACAGACGAGGACGGGGAATCCGTTGGAACTTGGCGGTCTTGGGGCAAAATGTTTTTGATGCGCCGAAAACGCGAAATCGGGAGTGATCCGTCCGAAAGAATTCACCCCTCAGCAGCGTCACATGGCTATCGGATCGAGTGATCTGCACGCTACCGACTTGCGACCAGACCACGGCCTGACATATAGAGTTCCAGACTGATAAAATCTGAATTGGAGGCATCAATGGCCGGCCACTCAAAATGGGCAAATATCCAGCACCGCAAAGGGCGTCAGGACGCGTTGCGTTCGAAGCTATTTTCGAAGCTGTCAAAGGAAATCACTGTAGCGGCAAAGATGGGGGATCCCGATCCCGAAAAGAACCCACGTTTGCGCTTGGCCGTCAAAGAAGCGAAGTCCCAGTCTGTCCCTAAGGATGTGATCGACCGTGCCATCAAAAAGTCTGTTGCAGGTGAAGGTGATGAATACGAAGAAATTCGTTATGAAGGCTACGGACCAAACGGCGTTGCTGTTATCGTCGAAGCACTGACAGACAATCGCAACCGGACAGCCTCGACTGTGCGGTCGACGTTTTCGAAAAACGGCGGCAATTTGGGCGAAACTGGTTCGGTTGGATTTATGTTCGATCGTATGGGCGAAGTTGTGTACGGTGCCGATGTTGGCGATGCGGACACCGTGATGATGGCGGCGATCGAAGCTGGCGCAGAAGATGTCGAAAGTTCTGATGAGGGTCACGTGATTTATTGTGCGGACTCTGACCTCAATGACGTTGGCACCTCGCTTGAGGGTGAGCTTGGCGAAAGTGAGTCGACCAAACTGATCTGGAAGCCGACAACGACCACCGAAATGGACCTCGAAGCGATGCAAAAGCTAATGCGTTTGGTGGATGCGCTAGAAGATGACGATGACATTCAGCGGGTAACAACGAACTTTGAAGCCTCTGATGAGGTCATGGAACAGCTTTAATTTGCTAATTTTGTCAATTTGATAAGGCGCGGGGGTCCCTCCGCGCCTTATTTATTGTGAAAATTGACAAAAAATTCACCGTAGGGTTGCGCCCAAAACAATCTCTAGTCTATGGTCAGTTTATGGTGGTTCCCTAGCGTCAACTTAGATAGTGGAATCTGCATATATTTTATGGGGGAGGCGACTATTCTGTTGCCTTGTTTTTTGGTTCCTCTGGTGCGCTGTTCTGAGATTTTTGGAACACACAAACACCAGCGGGTAGGAGTTTTAAAGTGTCAGCCCAAGCGTATTTAAGTGTTGCACAGTTACGAGAATTATTGCTCGGCATGGAGCAGGAATTAGGAATCGGAGATCTTTCGCAAAACGAAAAAGATGTCCTCTATGCTGTTCAAGTCGCCTTCAATTCGGTAAACGGCGTCGCGAAATCGGATGATATCCGCAACCATATGTTGCTTCAGAACATGACCCAACCGACGTTTCATCGAAGTTTGAAATCGTTGATCCAGAAGGGCTACGTTGGTCATGCCCCAGATACCAAAGCGGGATCATATATCCTTGCGGGCTCTGAGGAAAAAGCAGCCTAAATGAAGCCTTGAACGCCGACGTTTATTCGGCCTACTCATTGGCGGAACAATCATGGCGGCTATTGGCTTGAACAGCGCGTTTACAGCAGGGTTTGCACTTGGCTTCTCGCTTATTTTGGCGATTGGGGCGCAGAATGCATTTGTTCTGCGACAAGGGTTAAAACGTCAGTATGTGCTGGCAATTTGCCTGACCTGTGCGATCAGTGATGCCACATTGATTATTGCCGGCGTTGTTGGGTTTGAGTGGCTTGTGACCGTTCTTCCGGGCGTCGTCGGTGTGGTCAAATGGTTGGGCGCATTATTTCTTTTTGGATATGGGGCGCTATCTTTGCGATCCGCCTATATCGGAGGCGAAAAGCTGCAAGCAGGTAGCGGAGCGCAGACACTATCGGCGGCTTTGCTAACGTGTTTGGCACTGACGTGGTTGAACCCGCATGTCTATTTGGACACCATGCTGCTGACAGGTTCAATATCAGCGCAGTACGAAGCCAAAACAGCCTTTGCATTTGGTGCCGCGCTATCCAGTTTCGTTTTCTTTTTCGCGCTGGGTTATGGTGCACGGATGTTAGCGCCCGTGTTTGCACAACCGGTGGCATGGCGCATTTTGGATGTGCTCATCTGCATGGTAATGTGGAGCATCGCATTCAGCTTGTTGACGCATTAAATCGCTTGTCGTCAGTAAGGTTCTGGGTCTTGATGCGCCCATGGCTGAAACCCCTAATCACAACGCACTGGTAGGCATCCTTTGGATGATTTTTACCGGCTTGTGTTTTGTCGGCGTGACTGCCCTTGTCAAAGTGCTTGGCACCAGATTGCCCGCGCAGCAAACGGCCTTTATCCGCTACGCACTTGGATTGGTGTTGGTTTTGCCCGCCCTGAAATCAGTACTAGCCGCCAAAATTACTCGTAAACAATTGGGCCTGCTCAGCGTCCGAGGAATTGTGCACACAGGCGGTGTAATACTGTGGTTCTATGCAATGGCGCGTATACCAATCGCAGATGTCACGGCTATGAATTATGTGTCTCCAGTCTACGTCACAATTGCCGCAGCAATATTTCTAGGCGAGAAATTGGCTGCGCGTCGGATAATTGCTGTGATGTTAGGGCTTGTAGGTGCCGTCATCATTCTACGCCCAGGATTCCGCGAACTGAACCCCGGTCATATCGCGATGATATTCGTGCCAATGAGTTTTGGGGCATCCTATATCCTCGCCAAACGAGCCAGCAATGAACTTAGCCCGACTGTGATCGTGGCGATGTTAACGGTTGTTGTCAGTATTGGACTGGCCCCGCTTGCGTGGCCGGTGTGGATTACGCCAACGCCCTATGAAATTGCTATCCTTGCAGGCGTCGCGGTGCTTGCAACACTGGCGCATTACTCGATGTCTTTGGCCTTCCAAGCAGCGCCAGTTAGCGTGACACAACCTGTGACATTTCTCCAATTGGTTTGGGCAGTGTTGTTAGGCAGTCTTGTATTCGGCGAGGCCGTCGATCCGTTTGTGTTACTCGGCGGAGCGATCATTGTGGCGTCGGTCAGTTTTATCGCTTGGCGTGAATCCGTTCTGAAACGTCGGCGCGTGACGTCAAACCTGAACGGAGCATAGTAAAATTGCCTCATTATTTTTTGACAGGAACGTAAGATGAGCGACATGAGAGCGGATTATGTGATCGTGGGGGCCGGCAGTGCTGGCTGCGCTATGGCCTATCGACTGTCTGAGGCTGGTAAATCCGTGATCGTCATTGAGTTCGGCGGCAGCGACTTTGGACCCCTGATCCAGATGCCTGGCGCACTAAGCTACCCCATGAACATGTCGCGCTATGATTGGGGCTATCAGTCCGAGCCTGAACCGCACCTAGATGGCCGGAAACTTGTTTGTCCGCGTGGCAAAGTCATTGGCGGATCATCAAGCATCAATGGAATGGTTTATGTGAGGGGACACGCCCAAGATTACGAACATTGGAACGCTTCTGGCGCGTCTGGGTGGTCCTACGCAGATGTTCTTCCCTATTTTAAGCGCATGGAAAACTGGGACGACGCTGGACATGGCGGCGATCCAGAATGGCGCGGAACTGATGGGCCGCTGTACGTCACACGTGGCAAACGGGAAAATCCATTGGTCAAAGCGTTTGTCGAGGCCGGACGCCAAGCGGGCTATCAAACCACAGACGATTACAATGGCGAAAAGCAAGAGGGCTTTGGTCCTATGGAGCAAACTGTCCACAAAGGCCAACGTTGGTCGGCTGCGAGCGCCTATCTTAAACCGGCCCTGAAGCGTGAGAATTGTTCTCTGGTGCGCGGACTTGCCAGCAAAATCGTGATTGAAAATGGCAAAGCGACCGGTGTTGAAATCCGCAACGGCGCGCGCACTGAGGTGGTTCATGCCAATACGGAAGTGATCCTTGCGGCATCGTCAATCAATTCACCTAAGCTTTTGATGTTGTCGGGTATTGGCCCTGCAGAACACCTGTCTGACCACGGCATTGACGTCGTCGCTGATCGCCCAGGCGTGGGTGGCAACTTGCAGGATCACCTTGAGCTTTATCTGCAAATGGCGGCCTCTCAACCGGTCAGTCTCTACAAGTATTGGAACCTGCTGGGCAAAGCCTATGTCGGTGCAAAGTGGCTGTTTACACGCACTGGTCCGGGGGCCTCAAACCAGTTTGAAAGCGCTGCGTTTATTCGCTCGGAAGCTGGTGTAAATTATCCCGACCTCCAATACCATTTTCTTCCGATTGCTGTTCGCTATGACGGCAAGGCCGCTGCCGAGGGGCACGGTTTCCAAGCCCACGTCGGCCCTATGCGATCCAATTCACGCGGAACGGTTCGGCTTGCTAGCTCGAACCCCGCCGAGGCACCGAAGATCCAATTCAACTATATGTCTGATGAAAAAGACTGGGCAGATTTCCGCAAATCCATCCGCCTAACCCGTGAGGTTTTTGCGCAAGATGCGTTTAAGCCATACGCCAAGCATGAAATTCAACCGGGTGACGCACTTCAGTCTGATGAGGAACTGAACGGTTTCATCAAAGAGCACGTCGAAAGCGCATTCCACCCTTGCGGTACGTGCAAGATGGGCAGCGCGGATGATCCAAACGCGGTCGTTGATCCACATGGGCGGGTCATTGGCGTCGATGGGTTGCGCGTGGCGGATAGCAGTATTTTCCCACGGATCACCAACGGTAACCTCAATGGCCCGTCGATCATGGTTGGCGAAAAAATGGCTGATCATGTTTTGGGCAAAGCGCCGCTTGCCCCATCTAACGCCGAACCTTGGATGCATCCCAACTGGCAAAACGAACAGCGCTAAGGCGCCCAACTTGATCCCTGTCAAAGCAAACACACGCGCACTGAAATAGGTTTTCTATTGAGACATCAAAAGGAGACCGCTCAATGTCCCATACGCCGCATGAATTGGCTCAGGATTTTCCAGAATACACAGATCGAATTAGCGATCTAAAGCAAAACAATTCGCATTTCGCGCGTCTTTTCGATGAATACCACGACATCAATCGCGCTGTGCACCGCGCCGAAACCAACGTCGAACCTTTGGAGGAACTGGCTGAGGTTGAGATGCGCAAGAAGCGCGGCGTTTTGAAGGACGAGCTATATAAGTTGCTTTCCGCCGCTGCCTGATTTGGCGAAAAGAGTTCGATAAAAGGGGCGTCTGCATTCGGGCGCCCTTTTCTTATCTAAACAACACGCCCGAGGCCATGAAGCCGCCGTCGACGTTCAGGATATGCCCGTTGATGTAGGCCGCCTTGTCCGATGCTAGGAACTTGATCGCCTCGGTCACTTCTTCGGGCCGCGCATAACGTTCAGCCGGAATTTGCTGGTGCCAGACTTCGCGATCCTTGGGGCCGTGGACCTTTTTGATCATCGGTGTATCCACCGGTGTTGGGGACACGGCGTTGGCCGTGATACCTTGATTGCCCAGTTCCGCCGCCAGCATTTTGGTCAACATGTCTACCCCGCCCTTGGTGCACGAATAGGCCCCGCGTCCGGTGTTCGCGATCTGGCCGTTGACCGAGCTTACAGTGACAATTCGCCCTTTGCCTTTGGTCCGCATCTGCCGACCCGCCAGCTGACAGCAATGGAACGTGCCGGTCAGATTTACGTCAATGATGCGCCCCCAATCCTGCACGTCAAAATCGAGGATCGACTCGCGTTTCACAATCGCTGCCGTTGCGACCAGAATATCCGTGCCGCCGGACGTCGCGATGGTGTTAAAGGCCCTTTCCAACGCAGCGCGATCTGTCACATCCACCGTGATCGCAGACACGTTTTCGGGCATATCCGCCATCATGTCCTTTAGGGAATCAGCGTTGCTGTCCAAAGCAAAGACCCGCGCCCCCTGAGCCGCGAAATCAGCGACGCAACACGCCCCGATGCCACCGGCGCCGCCGGTCACGACAACGATCTGATCTGCAAATTCGTTCATTTATAAAACCTCGTAGGGAAGTGTTCCGCGGGCATTTTTGTCGATCCTTAAGCGCCGCTCAAGCGGCGGAACCGACCTTTGGTGGCAATTTGCGCGCTCGCAGATGCGGCAGCTGATGCCGATGGGTTCAACCGACCCGCGGGCCGAGATGTCCATTCCGTCGGCATAGACCAGCGCGTCGGCGTGGGCGACCTCGCATCCGAGTCCAATGGCAAAGCGGCGAACAGGGGCCCCAAAAGAACCACCGGGCTTTGACACGTCGCGGGCAAGGCAGAAATACTTCACCCCGTCGGGAGTTTCCGCCAATTGCCTCAAAAATCGGCCCGGAGTTTCAAAGGCGCGATGTACGTTCCACAACGGACACGCCCCGCCAAATCGGGCAAACTGCAGGCGTGTAGCAGAATGGCGTTTGGTGATAGTGCCGGCCTGATCGACGCGAACGAAAAAGAATGGAATGCCTTTGTGTCCGGGCCTTTGCAGTGTCGAAAGCCGGTGCGCCACCTGTTCAATCGAAGCACCAAAGCGATGTGACAGAATTTCCAGATCGTGGCGGTGTTCTTTGGCCGCACTAAGAAACTTGTCATAAGGCATAAGCGCCGCACCTGCGTAATAATTGGCGAGACCAAGCTTTGCGATTCCACGCGCTTCTTCGGTTTGAAATCGGGCCAAATCCAATGTCGCCTCAAGTAGGCCGTCCTGCGTTATCAAAGCGAGTTGTAGTAAAATCTGGAATGTCTGTGTTTCGTTCGCCGCGCGCGATGAAATAGACAAACGGCCTTGATCAGCGTCAAAGCGTCGAAGGGAAGGCGTGTCCTCAAAGCGGACTTCAACACGGCGTACTTTCAGGGCCGCAATAGCAGCGTCTCTGAGTGTTTGCTGGTCGCCGTTTTGGGCTGCAAAGTTTTCGGCCGCCTTGTCGACGGCATCAATGTAGTTGTCGCAGTAATGGAAAAAATCGCGCACTTCCTCCCATGGGCTTGACTGTACGCGGGCGTCTTCGCGCCCAAGAGCTTCGTCAAGAGAGGCCAATCGTTCATGGGTCTGTCGATAAGCCAAGTGCAACTCAAGGAAGGCTCGGGCCAAAGTCGGTGCATTTGATGCCGCAAGACGAAGATCAGCAAGCGGCGGCTGAGATTCCGCGAAAATTGGATCGGCGAGCGCTTCGCGCATATCGCTTACGATCCGCTCTCCATCACCAGAGGATAATTCTGTAACGTCAAAGCCGAACTCTTGCACCAGCCCCAACAGGACTGTCGAGGATATCGGGCGGTTGTTGTTCTCCATCTGGTTTAGATAGGGAAGGGACACGCCTAACTTGGCTGCAAAGTCTTTTTGCGTCAGGCTTAACCGTTGCCGCAATTCGCGCAACTTTACGCCGGCGTAGAGTTTCTGTGTCGCCATATCGGATGCCTTTGCAAGTTAGCTTAGCAGATGAGTATCTTTTGCAAATATTCAAAGCAAATGAAATACATATTCAAAAATCTTGATGGGATAGTGCTAAACCGCTAGACTGCGAATATCACCAGTCGGAGAACTGCCATGCCGCTTAAGCCCACCCGTCGCGATCTTTTGAAACTGATGGCCGCTGCGCCGGCTTTTACCATGCCAATGGCTGCAAAGGCGCAATTGGGCGCACCAAAGGACGGTAATCCCTCTTTCTTTCGATTTTCGGTTGGCGATATTCGCCTGACAATCCTTTCAGACGGATATTTCACTGTGCCGTCTGAGACCTTGGGCGTGAATGCAGATCCAGGAGCGGTTCAAGATTTTTTGGCATCTCATTTCTTGCCTGCCCATCAAGGTTATTCGCACACCAACCATCTGTTGATCGAAACAGGCGACGCCAAGGTTTTGGTCGACGTGGGTTCGGGTACACGTGTCTTTGATACGACGGGGCGGCTATTTGAAAGTATGGAGGCAGCCGGCATTGATCCTTATGACGTGACCCATGTTGTGATTACGCATGCCCATCCGGATCATATTTGGGGAATCCGTGACGACTTTGATGAACCGATTATTCCTGATGCCGAGTATATCATTGGTCAACGAGAGTTCGATTATTGGATGCAGGATGACTTGGTAAATCAGGTGCCTGAGGGCGATCAGCAATTTGTAGTGGGGGCGGTCAATTCGCTTAATGCGGACGGTCTTGAATGGACCATGGCCAATAATGACTACGAAATAACCGCGGGTGTCAGACTGGTCTCAACCCCAGGTCACACGCCGGGGCACATGTCAGTTGTGGTCGAAAGTGATGATAAAACGCTAATCGCGCTGGGCGATGCGATGACCCACGCCTACACGAACTTTGCCCACCCGGAATGGTATATTGATCGCGATCAGGACGGAGACCTAGCTGTCTCAACCCGTCGTCGCCTTTTGGACATGGCTGCAAGCGATAGAATTGCTATACTTGGCTATCACTTTCCGTTCCCAGGGGTGGGTCATGTGCAGCGAGTAGGCAACGCCTATCGCTTCATTCCCGCTCTCTGGCAGTTTGAGGCCTAATTAAATGCGCTGGTTGTTTGTCACTATTTCGCTGCTATGGGCATTGCCTGTGCAGGCCGCCAGTTTTGATTGCGCAAAGGCCAGCACGGAAATCGAACATGCGATTTGCAACAACCCTGAGTTATCGCGGTTGGACGAAGAGATGGCCGCTGCCTACAGATCCATTCCTAAATCGAACAAGTATTTCGAAAATCTGCAGCAGGATCAAAAGGACTGGCTAAGAATCGATCGCTCGGATGATGTGCAGAGTTTTGAGCGCCGCGCTAAATATTTGGCTGCATATGCAAGCTTGTCCGTCTGTCTGAACTCGTCGGACAACCCAGAAATTTGTCATGGCGTCGAAGAAAACGCTCTGGATGCTTGCATGAGCGCGGGCCAATACACGACCTTTGCAATGGACACGTGCAGTGCAGCGATGGCTGAGGTTTGGAACTCTCTTTTGGCCGTCGAGGTTGAGGAAAAGCGCGAACGCTTACGCGACGACCCTGAGACGCTGCAGTTGTTCGATGAAGCCGCTTTGATGTTTGAAACTTATCGCGACGCGGAATGTGGTTGGCGCTACAGCGAATACCGTGATGGTACCATTCGTGGCCAGATATGGTTTGGATGCTATCTCGATCTTACGTCCCGTCGGACGATTTCTGCGATCCAAGACAACCAATTATTCTAACGCATCTGGCGCGAATGGATCTTTACGGGCGCAACTCAAGAAACCTTGTGTCGTGCCTTTAGTTCCGACTTAAAACCCGTTATTCCGCGAAAGTGAAAATAAAGGGATTCCCAGATGTCCGAATTTAAAACTCCGGGTTCAGTTGAGGCCGGCTTGCGCGATCAGATTTCTCCGATTGAGGAAATCATCGAGGACGCCAAGAATGGACGCATCTTCATACTGGTTGATCACGAAGATCGCGAGAATGAAGGCGATTTTGTAATGGCAGCCGACGCGTGTAACGCGGAAGCGATTAACTTTATGGCCACCTATGGTCGTGGATTGATCTGCATGCCGCTTGAAGCGCGACGGGTTGAGGAATTGGGTCTGCCGATGATGTCGACCTTCAACAGCTCGCGTCATGAAACGGCATTCACCGTTTCTGTTGAGGCTCGCGAAGGTGTAACGACCGGTATTTCCGCTGCAGATCGCGCCTTAACGGTGGCCGTTGCCGTGAACAAAGACAATGGGCCCGCTGAAATCGCAACGCCCGGTCATGTATTCCCACTTCGTGCGCGCAACGGTGGCGTTTTGGTTCGCGCTGGGCATACCGAGGCCGCCGTTGATATTGCGCGCCTTGCAGGTCGCAACCCCTCTGGCGTGATCTGCGAGATCATGAACGAAGACGGCACAATGGCGCGTTTGCCGAATTTGATTGAGATTGGCCAAAAGCACGGTCTTAAAATCGGGACGATTTCTGACCTGATCGCCTATCGTCGTCGTCATGACAATCTGGTGCGTGAAACATCGCGTGAAATCACGAACTCAGAGTTTGGTGGTGAATGGGATATGCGCATATTCACCGACGTGATCCATGAAGTTGAACACGTCGTGTTAACCAAAGGTGACATAAGCACGAGCGAGCCCGTTTTGGTGCGTACGCATTCGCTGCGCGCAGCGCAGGATATTCTCGGGCTAGGTCCCAAGCCGGCTGATGAGCTGTCCAAGGCGATGAAGATTATTGCCGCTGAGGGTAGGGGAGTCGTGTGTTTGTTCCGTGAACCGCATAAAAAGGTGTTCTCAGACGAAGAAGAGGGCCCGCGCACGGTCAAACAAGTGGGGCTTGGCTCGCAAATCCTGTCAACGCTAGGCGTCCAAGATATGATCCTGCTGACCGACAGCCCCGAGACGACTTATGTTGGTCTTGATGCATTCGGTTTAAACATCACGGGCACACGCCCAATTTCCGAGGTCTGAAATGGCGATTGCTGAACAGCACTACATCCTTCCACGTCCAAAATTCGATAAGCCAGTTAAACTGCTGATCGTTGTTGCGCCTTATTACAAAGACATTGCCGACAATCAGATCGCAGGCGCCAAAGCTGAAATTGAGGCTGCCGGCGGCACGTGGGATCTGATCGAAGTTCCTGGTGCGCTTGAAGTTCCGACGGCCATCGCAATCGCGGAACGCATGTCGAACTTTGACGGATATGTTGCGCTGGGCTGTGTGATCCGTGGTGAGACGACCCATTACGACACTGTCTGCAACGATAGCAGTCGAGCAATTCAATTGATGGGTTTGCAGGGGCTTTGCATCGGCAATGGTATTCTGACCGTCGAAAATCGCCCACAAGCAGAAGTGCGTGCGGATACAGCTGACCAAAATAAAGGCGGCGGCGCGGCAGCTGCGGCCTTGCATCTGATGGCTCTCAGCCGTAAGTGGGGCGACCAACGCAAGGGCGTTGGGTTTAAGCCCGCTGACGAATTGAAATTGGCAGGCAAAGTCTAAGGATTTCGACCGTTATGGGCGCAGCACGCATCGACAAACGTATGAAAAGATCTGCCAGCCGTTTCTACGCAGTGCAGGCGCTTTTTCAGATGGAATCTTCGGGTCAGACCGTCGAGCAGGTTATGCGCGAATTCCTCGATCATCGTTTTGGTGCCGTCTATGATGGCGACGAAATGATCGAAGGGGACGTCGATCACTTCCGTAAAGTCGTTGAAGACGCTGTGAATTATCAGGCGCCGGTAGACCAGATGACCGACCGTGCACTTGTCGCCAAGTGGCCAATTTCACGGATCGATCCGACGTTGCGCGCGGTTTTTCGCGCTGCTGGTGCTGAAATGACTCAGACTGACACGCCACCAAAAGTGGTGATTGTAGAATATATGGATGTCGCGAAAGCGTTCTTTTCAGATCCGAAAGAAGCGAATTTTGTAAACGCCGTATTGGATCACATGGCCCGTGAAGCGAAGCCAGAAGCGTTCTAAGTCACTGGCGGAATGCCGCTTGAGAATTGCGAAATACTTGTAAAAAGCCGACTATTGAGCGATCCTTGGCTGAAGGAGATCGCCAATGCCCAAGCTTATTTCTCTTTATATCCAACAAGTCGCGATTGGTTTTGCCATTGCCGCAGCGTTCGTCGCTGGTTTGCTGTTTTTTGATGTCGCAGGATTGTGGCGCCTAGTCAGCGGAGACAGCGCAGGCATTATCGCCGTCTTTATGTTGTGGGTTTCGAACGGCATCGTTTTCGCAGGCGTACAATTCGGGATACGAGTGATGTTGATGGCAGACGGTCCCCAAGGGCCGCTCAGCGGTTCACGTTTCTACGGAATTGCAGAACCGATTCCCGTTAAGGTCGAAGCGCGCGAAAAGCGTCGTTAAAGCCAAAGCCATCCGATTACGAACGCGCCGATATGAAATCCGCCGTGCGCAGCCATCGCGGCCTCTAGATTTTCGCGAAAATAGAGCCATCCGAACCAAGCCCCTAAACCTGCATTGATCACAAATATACGGATCAACAAGGCCGGCGTTAGTTCAATTCCGCTTGCAACAAGCGCGGGAAGGTGACCGGCGGCAAACAGAAGAGCCGCGAAACTTAGCGCAATAACGGCTGCATTTGCGCGGCTGACATACTTCATAAGCCACAACATAATGCCTGACATAAGGCCCCAACGCATCAGCAACTCTTCGGTGATCGCGCCATAGGTAACCCCTAGGCCAAGATTTTTTGCAGTGGCAGCCTCAATCAGGGTTTTGGGAATCCAAAGATCCTCTTCCCGCCAAGACCGGCGCAATACGTGATCCGCAAAGGCAACGATCATTCCAAGAGTAAGCGCAACTACGGCAACCCTGCCGACCCTCCGCCAATCGATGCTATCTTTCAGGATTAAAGCGGACCGCAATCCGGCCTTTTGTGCCGTCATCGCACCAACGCCACCAAGCAATAGCAAAAGAATCGTTGGGTTCACTGCCAGCAGAATGCGTGGAATATTTTCGGGGGGGTCCAACAGAACCAGCAAAGCGGCAACTCCGATCAGCCCCAGAAGGACCGTTCGAAAGAATATAGGGGGCTGACCCAGATAACTAGTTCAAATACTTCTTAACCCATTGTCTTAGCTGTGATAATTGCACTGACGGGTCACTGTTGTTAAAACGCCACTCACATTCCTTCAAATATAGTCCAAATTGGGCCTTTGGAACACCG
>JAQWQJ010000009.1 GCA_029244725.1 Paracoccaceae bacterium | reverse complement strand
ACGGTGTTCCAAAGGCCCAATTTGGACTATATTTGAAGGAATGTGAGTGGCGTTTTAACAACAGTGACCCGTCAGTGCAATTATCACAGCTAAGACAATGGGTTAAGAAGTATTTGAACTAGTTATCTGGGTCAGCCCCATGAAATTTTAAAAGCCCGGCCTTTGAGCCGGGCTTTTTTCTGTCTTTTTCAGTTTCAGTATACAATTGTATTCACGTAACACGTTGAAATAAAACATTTTCTTTACATTTCCGGCCGAAAGCCTAGGTTCGCCTCATGACTGGAGCCTGAAAATGCCGCAATTAGATGATCACCCGCTAAGATACACGTTGTCTAACGAGCTTCACGCACGTCCATTCCCTTCGTTGAAGACACCCTGTCGGGCAGTATTCTTGGCTATTAAGCAACCAGTTGCTGCGGAAAGCCGGCATCGATCTGCGGACCGAGCGCATCTTATTGATTTGCTTGATCGTTTCGGAGTTTCACATCCTCAGCCAAACGCCACGCATTACTTTGGCAAGATTGGACGATTTGAGCTTAAGTGGGAGCAACACACCGAATTTGTCACTTACACAGTATTCATCAAAGGCCTAAGCGATCGCCCATTCGACCCGCAGGATTTTGAAGTTTTCCCAGCAGATTGGCTAGAAAAAGCACCGGGAAGCCGTCTGACCTCGTCGCTGATCCGAATTGAAACGATGAGTGAAGAGACTGAAATCCTATCAAAGTGCGAGGATTGGTTTGTTCAAGAAAGCCTCGCGTTGTCGCGTGTTGTTGATAAAGCCGCGACCATCGCAGGGGACTTTCGAATTGATGCAGCTGGTCACACGCGTTTCGCGATTTTCGCTGATCTGTCTAGCGGCAAGCGGCGCGTCGGACGCATTGCGCAACGCATATGCGAGATTGAAACTTATAAGTCTATGTCGATGCTTGGCCTTAGCAGTGTTCGAAAAATGGGCACTCGTTTGAATGAGATTGAGCATTCCCTGACCAACTTGATGGCCGATATGACCAAGCCGGACTCAAGCGCCGAGGAGACGCTTCACAGTCTTCTGGCCCTTTCCGCCGAGCTTGAAAGCATGTCCGCCCAAGGTTCGTTCCGTTTCGGAGCAACTGGTGCCTATGAAACCATCGTGAATCAACGGATCGAAGTCCTCCGCGAAACTCGTATCCGCGGCCGACAAACCTTCGCTGAATTTATGATGCGTCGCTATGATCCCGCCATGCGGACCGTGCAATCTGCTGAAACGCGAATGAAATCAATGTCCGCACGTGCGATCAGGGCAGGAGAGTTGTTGCGAACGCGCGTCGACGTCGAGCGATCGGCCCAAAACCAAGCACTGCTGGAAAACATGGACCGCCGCGCGGATCTTCAACTGAGACTACAGAAAACTGTTGAAGGTCTGTCAGTGGTGGCAATCGGTTACTACGCGGTTTCGCTGGTCGGGTACTTACTTTATCCAGTCGCGGGCGTCTTAGGGATGAGCAAGGGCATGCTGCTTGCGGCGGCAACAATCCCTGTCGTTCTGCTGGTTTGGCTGGCAATCCATCGTATTCGCGAGAAGTTTGAGAAGTAGTTTCCCCCAGTCATCTGTTTGACACTTAGCGGACACCCCCTGTAGCGTTCAGCTTTATATCAAAACCAATCGCTGGGGTCCAAAATGCCAATCAAGAATAGATTTGCAGAAATGCAGGGTGAAATCACTTCTTGGCGCCGTGATTTGCATGAAAATCCCGAGCTTATGTTTGAAACCCATAGAACTGCTGCTTTTGTTGCAGACCGTTTGAAAGAGTTTGGTTGCGACGAAATCACAACAGGCATTGGTCGCACTGGTGTTGTTGCCACGATAAAAGGCCGATCAGACACCAACGGTAAAGTTATTGGCCTACGTGCTGATATGGACGCATTGCCGATCCTCGAACAAACTGGGCTAGACTATGCCTCTAAAACACCCGGCGCGATGCACGCTTGTGGACACGACGGCCATACGGCCATGTTGCTCGGCGCTGCCAAATACCTTGCTGAAACGCGGAATTTTGACGGAACGGTCGTGGTGATTTTCCAACCGGCCGAAGAAGGCGGTGGCGGCGGTAAAGAGATGTGTGACGACGGCATGATGGACCGCTGGAATATTCAAGAGGTCTACGGCATGCACAATTGGCCCGGTGTACCCTCTGGCACATTTGCAATTCGACCAGGATCGTTTTTTGCAGCGGCCGATCAGATTGAAATCAACGTCGTGGGAAAAGGCGCCCATGCCGCGAAACCGCATGAAGGCATTGACCCAACGGTCGTTGCCTCCAAAATCGTGCTGGCGCTTCAAACAATTGTTAGCCGCGGTGTCGATCCAATCAGCCAGCTAGTTGTATCAATAACGTCATTCGAGACGTCTTCGAATGCCTACAACGTCATACCCAGTTCAGTTCATCTGAAAGGAACCGTTCGGACTATGGACAAAGAGGTTCAGAAATTCGCGGAAAAACGGATCAATGAAATCGTAACCCATACAGCCGCAGCATTTGGCGCAGTGGCAGAGGTGATTTATCATCTCGGCTATCCTGTCATGGTCAACCACGAAGCCCAAACTGAGTTTGCAGCCAAAGTGGCCACAGATGTTTCGGGCGCCTGTGACACTGCGCCAATGATCATGGGCGGCGAGGACTTCGCATTTATGCTGGAAGAAAGACCTGGCGCTTATATCCTTGTGGGCAACGGCGATACTGCGCCCGTGCATCACCCCGAGTATAATTTCGACGATGACGCAATTCCAGCAGGATGCAGTTGGTGGGCAGGATTGGCCGAGACTGCGATGCCTATTCGCTAAGTCTTTGCCGTGCGAAAGGTTTGCACATTAGACATAAATCGCTAAAGATCGTCCCCAATTGATTTAAAAGGTATTGCCCTATTATGGCTCGTCGACAGGCAGGCAGTTTGTCCCCCTATACTTTGATGGGCGCGTTGGCCCTAGCTCTTCTGGCTGGATTGAGTTTCTTCATATTTCTCAAGGAACTGGATCAGTATTCCCGAGGGATATTGGACGACCAGCAAGGCTTTAAACATTGGATCGATCCAACCCATGAAACCCCGCTTTCAAGCAACGGTCAGATTGATCTTCTGAGCGGATGCATCTTCGCCCTCGAAAGTTGGAAAACACGGTTTCAATCTATTTCCGATATCGCAAAAGTCGCGCGAAACTGCGCGGATGAATCAGCACGCATTTTGGCGTTCAACCCGAAACTGTCAGAAGCGCATTACTTGCGGGCTTATACGGCCTTCATCGAAGAAGACATTGGCGCGGCGATTGAACATTTAGCCTTAGCCCAAGCCTCTGCACCAACGGATCAATGGTTGGCTGTTCGTCGCGTAGGGCTAGCGCAACTCATGCTTCCGGGTGAGCCGAACATTGAACACTACGCCTTGCAGAATGACCTCGGGTTGTTGATCGCGTCCAACAGGGGGCTTGAAACCGCGACCCAGCTTTATATCAAATATCCACAGTTACGCGACATGATCGTGGCCTCAACGGAAAAGCTAAGCGATCGTGATCGTGTGCGTTTTCTAAGCAAACTAAAATCTTCCGTTGCGAGGCGCTGATGTCTGAATATACCGCCATCGGCACCCGTACCCGTATCCTGAACCAAGCATTATCGGTGTTTATCCTGATCGTACTTGTGATTTCGCCTTTGATGATCGGTTCAAACCGGCCTGTGTTTTGGTTGATAAACAGCACGGTCGTGATGTCGGTCACAGCCGTTGTTTTGCTTCTCGCGACATTTGGCGTCATGCGCATACGCGTCAGCGTAAGCCGGTGGCGTCTAATTATAGCATTGGCCGTTATCTACTTGCTTGGAATAACGGTTCAAATGGGACTGTCTGGGTTATTTCCTAATTCCGGCATGCATTCCCAAAGCACAGTTTTGATTGGCCTAATGCGCGTCATCTCCTATGCGTGTCTGTTTTTCTTGATCCTTCAGGTTTCAACGAACGTTAAACGCGCTCGCAGATTGGCATGGGGCGTGTTCGGTGTTGTCGTTCTGATGGCAATATATTCATTGGTGTCCCAGCAAGCCCCTGATTTGCTATTCTATGAAAAGGCCGAGGGCGTAAAAGTCGTAACCGGACCGTTTATCAATCGAAATTCACTGGCCACATATCTGGCATTTGGTTGTGCGCTTGGAACGGCCTTGGTCTTGCGTGGGGACCGAGAAGGCAAAATGCGCAATAAGCGTGGCCGTATGGATGTTGAGATGGTTGCCGGCCGAATTGCCCTGTTTGTGGCGGTTTTGTTGATGTTCGCGACCATTCTAACAACCGGTTCTCGGATGGGTACATTTGTGGGGTTTCTTGGAATTTTCGTTCCCGTCATTTTGCGCGTTAGTCAGGCCGAAAAAGCAAGCGGCTCTCGTCAGGCTTTGGTTGGGCTCTCCATAGCTGTAGTTGTGGTTTTGGCGTTTGTGATTGTCTCTGCCTTGTATGGCGGCGTTGTCTTTGATCGCCTTGGGTCGACAGGTTTGGCGTCAGACGTTCGATGGCCGCTTTACGAAAATATTTGGAACGTGGTATTGCAGCGACCTTTTACTGGCCACGGCTTTGACAGCTTTGAACTTGCCTTCCGTTCTGGGCATGAATTGCCGGTTAGTCCTGATCTTCGTTGGCAGAACGCGCACAATACCTATTTAGAATTGTGGGTCGAACTGGGCCTAATCCTAGGCTCCATTCCGCCCCTAATTTGCGTCGTAATCTTGCTAAGGCTGATAAAGCGCGGCGCGACCAATCAATACACTGGCTATTTGGCCCAAGCTGCAGTTGCCGCGATCGTGATTGCCGCCGTCCATTCCTTTGTGGATTTTTCTTTGGAAATTGAAGCGAATGTCTTTTTGTTCATTGTTGTCTTGGGCCTGGGATTGGCCCCCGATGACAGTAAAATCAAGTAGAGCTGTCCGATGATCTGGTGGCGAAAAAAGAGATCGACCGAAACAGAAAAATCCAACGCGAACGTTCAGCAATTGCCGGTTCACATCCAAACCGTTTACGCAATTGGCGACGTGCATGGCATGATAAATCTGGCTCGCAAGGCCGAACAAGAAATTGCGTCGGATTTGGATTTCGATCCAGAGACTTCGCTTATCCTTTACCTTGGCGATCTTGTAGACCGCGGCCCGGATAGCGCGTTTGTGCTTGATTTTCTGAACGTGCGTTCAAAGAATGGCGCAGAAAGGATTTTCTTGCGTGGCAATCACGAAGCCATGATGCAAAGCTTTTTGGACGATCCGGGTCAACACATGAATTGGTTAGACTTTGGCGGGTATGAAACCCTCAATTCTTACGGTGTGATGGAAAGTCTCAACAAACTGCACAAGAAACGTTCGAAGGATTTGCTGATCCTTCTGCAAACAACGATTTCAGAATCACACCGTCGATTTCTTGAAAACATGATCGACGCCGTTGATTCGGAAAACTTCTTCTTTGCGCACGCTGGTGTGGTGCCTAATGTGCCGCTGGCTCAGCAGACACGGGACGATCTTCTGTGGTCACGGGATCGCTTTATGCGCCACGAGGGTGGGTTTGAAAAAATCATCGTTCACGGGCACACGCCGGTGCCCAAGCCTGTTTTCAGCCATGATCGGGTCAGCATAGACACGGGCGCCTATGAAACTGGTCAGCTTTCGGTTGCAAAAATATCGATTGAGGCCAAATCCGTTGATTTCATCGTGGTAAGCGAAGGCGACCGTTGATATTAGAATTTCAGTTTTATTTATTTGGTGACTTACGTGACTGACTTTTCCGACACTAACGACGAGATTGATCTCAAAAGCCTTTTCGGTGTTTTACGCCGCCAATTCCGCATTATTGCATACGCCACAATCGCTGTTGTCGCCTTGGCAATGGTTTACCTTTTTTCGGTAACGCCAAAATACACCGCGACAGCTCTGATTGCGATTGAACCAAATCGCAACATCATGACCGACGCCGCTGCTGAGCTTAGCAATGCCACAGCAATGTCCGCCACTGTTGATGGTGAGATTGAAATCCTGAAATCCAACGATTTGGTCAAGTCGCTTGTCGCAGCGCAAGGCTTAGTTGTTGACGAAGAATTCGGCGTTCAACTTGGTCGCATGGCGGAATTTCGCGCTATGCTCGGCTTTGAAGTTGAACAGAAACAAGATCCAGAGCGTGCTGTTCTAGGTGTTGTCAATCGTGTGAAAAACGCAATTTCGGTCAGCCGTCGCGGTCGAACATATTTGGTTCAACTGTCGTTCACATCTGAATCGCCTGAGAAGGCGATGGTTTTGGTGAACGCGCTTGCCCAACACTACATTGAATCTCAGGTTCAAAAGAAAATCGACTCTACCCTTATTGCACGGGACATAATCTCGGCCCGCGCATCCCAAGCGAAAGAAGAGCTTGAGTTCGCGGAAAATGGTGTTGAGGGCTTCCTTGCGGACTTTACCGCCCAATACATCGATCAAACGAACCGCCCTGAGCTTTTGTCGCTTGAGGCTGAAATTAGTCAACGCAACCTATCAATTTCACAGCTTGAAGCTTCGTTAACAGCCTCCGCTTCAGGGCTTCAATCACGCGATTGGGCGTCACTGGACAGCCAAATCCTGTCGGATGCGTCCCGCAATTTGATCAGCCAACGGGACAAGCTGAACGCGCAGCTAGACCAGCCTGATGACGCAGACCTAGATCTTGAAACTCTCAAGGCTGAGCTTGCGAAATTGGACGAGCAAATTGCCGCATCAACAGTCGACGATCTGAGCGCAACACGACGCAATATTTCCGCATTCCGAACTGAGCGTGATGAGTTTGAACAAAACCTTCGTGGCGAAGTTCTGAATTCTGATCTGCCACCGGGCGCGCTGACGGACCTTTACCAACTTCAACAAGAGGGCGTGATCGCGCGAAGTCAGTATCAAAACTTGCTCCAACGCCTTCGTCAGTTAGATTCCATGGCCGAGTTGCAGGTTTCTGACGCATCCTTGGTGTCATCTGCATTAGAGCCAACTTCGGCGTCTTTCCCTAACCGCCGTTTAACTTTGGCACTTGGTATGGTTCTTGGCCTGATGCTTGGCACGGGCTTGGGCTTATTGAATGAATTTGTCATCGGTGGTGTGGTCAGTGAAGATCAACTGGCCGACCTTTTGAAAGTTCCTAGCGCTGTTGGTATTCCCGCATTGAGCGAGGAAAAAGACCCGAAAAGCATCGCATCGGCCGTAATCAACGCGCCCATGTCAGGCTTTGCCGAGAGTTTCCGACAATTGAAACATGCGCTCGAAAGTCAAATGGCGCGTAAAAAGCCAATAGATGACGGACAAGGGCGTGTAATCCTAGTGACCTCCGCGGTGCCTTTCGAAGGCAAAACCACGTCGTCAACGTCGCTCGCTCGCACGTTAGCCTTGGCAGGAAACCGCGTTGTGATCGTCGATATGGACCTTCGCAAGCCGTCGATTTCTGAGCGTATTGGTGTGGAGCCCAACGACTCTCTTTTGCGGTATCTTTCCAAGGAATTGGACTTCGAAGCCCTTGGCAAAGCTTACGGTGAAGAAAAAGAAACCGGTCTCAGCTATCTAGTTGGTGGCGGTCGCGCCAAAATGCCAACCGATGCTTTGATTGGCTCGCCGCGTGCAAAGAAAGTATTCGAGGTCCTTCGCGAAGGCTTTGATTATGTCATCATCGACTCAGCGCCCGTTCTTCCGGTCGTGGATGCACTGTATTTAGCGCCGTTCGTGGACGCGGTCGTTATGGCTGTGCGCTTCGCTTCAACCGCGCAACGTGATGCGGTTCGAGCCTATCAACGCATTTCTGCGGAATTGCCTGATGATGTAAGCTTCGTTCCAATGCTGACTTTGGAAGAAGGCCAGCGCAGACGCGCTTACTATTACGGCGGATATTATCACGGTTACGGTCAATCGGAAGAAACCTAAAACAAAGGGGCCGCAAGGCCCCTTTTTGCTAGCGTTTTCTGATCAGCTCTCGCAACGAACAGCAAGGATCAGCTGCCCTTACATCTGTGTGCGAAATCTCGTGCCAAGCCGCTTCGTCAAATGCCGGAAAAAACGCGTCAGCTCCTTCGATCGCAAGATCTACTTCTGTCAGCAACAATCTGTCCGCAAAGGGCAGCAAATCGCGATAGATAGTCTCTCCACCGATTCCATAAACGCGATGGTAACCAGCACTCTGACAAATTGAAATCGCGTCTTCGACGCTTGAGGCAACGTTTTCGGTCAATCCTTTGTCGCGCGAAACAACAACGTTCAGACGGTTCTTCAAAGGCTTAAACGGTAAGCTTTCCCAAGTCTTGCGACCCATGATAACCGCGCCGCCAGTCGTTTCACGCTGGAACATCTTCAGATCTTCGGGTGCATGCCACGGGATGTCGTTGCCTTTCCCGATGGCGCCATTGCGGGCCCTTGCGACGATTAATGTCAGCATAATTTACACCGCCACAGGGGCTTTGATGCCCGGTAGGGGATCGTACCCAGGAAACTCAAAATCTTCGAATTTGAAGTCGAAAAGCGACTGGACATCGCGCGTTAAAACCACTGGGGGCAGCTCTCGCGGGGTGCGCGAAAGCTGCTCGTTCACCTGATCCATATGGTTGCTGTAGATATGCGCGTCGCCGATAGAATGGACGAAATCGCCGGCCTCATAGCCCGTGACATGCGCCAACATCACCAACAGCAGAGCATAAGAAGCGATGTTGAACGGCACGCCGAGGAACATATCCGCAGAGCGTTGATAGAGTTGCAGATGGAGTTTCCCATCGAGAATTCGGACCTGCCAAAGCGTGTGGCAGGGAGGAAGCGCCATTTGATCCA
The DNA here is from genome assembly GCA_029244725.1 of Paracoccaceae bacterium. Lineage (GTDB taxonomy): Bacteria > Pseudomonadota > Alphaproteobacteria > Rhodobacterales > Rhodobacteraceae > JASMHC01. The sequence continues at coordinate 11,807 of JAQWQJ010000009.1, read as the reverse complement.
CTTCGCCAGGGTTCCAGGCTGAAACCAAAAGACGCCGACTGTCAGGTGTGTTTTTGATGGCCTCAACCAGCGTTGTTATCTGGTCAACTTCGCCAAGCAAAAACTTGGCGTTTTGATCTTCGGTTATTGTAATCTTTGGGAAATGCCGCCACTGATGTCCATATACGGGGCCGAGATCACCATTTGGATCTGCCCATTCATCCCAAATCGACACGCCATTTTCTTTGAGATATTTGATGTTCGTGTCACCCGACAAAAACCAAAGCAGCTCGTGAATGATCGAGCGTAGATGCAGTTTCTTGGTCGTCATCAACGGGAAACCGTTTGCCAATGAATAGCGGGTTTGCATACCGAAACATGAAATCGTTCCTGTGCCGGTCCGGTCCGTAGATTCAACTCCGGTATCCAATACAGTTTTAAGCGCCGCCAGATACTGCTGCATGGCAGATTTTCCTATTCTTGGTGAATTTTGGCCATATGACCGCTAAGTGTTGTGGTCCATTCTTATTAGCGCCCTTTTGTAACTTCTGCCAAGGGCCAATCCTTAAGATCTATGGACATGCACTTGCGCATGGTTACTCTGAGGTGAAAATGAAAGGGAACTCCATGGGAACCAAATATTTGCACACGATGGTACGGGTCAAAGACCTAGATGCATCAATTGCGTTTTTCAAACTGCTTGGGCTCGAGGAGACACGCCGGAATGATTACGAGGCCGGGCGATTTACTCTGGTGTTTCTAGCGCCTCCTGGTCAGTCCGAATGTCCGGTTGAATTGACGTACAATTGGGATGGAGATGATGGCCTCCCGTCAGATGGTCGACATTTTGGGCACATTGCGTATGAAGTCGACGATATTTATGCGATGTGCCAGACTATGTTGGACAATGGCGTAACCATGAACCGCCCTCCTAGGGACGGGCGCATGGCATTCGTTCGGTCGCCCGACAATATCTCAATTGAGTTGTTACAAGCGGGTGGCGCGCGACCGCCCGAGGAACCTTGGCTAAGTATGGATAATATTGGCCACTGGTAAGCCTATGAAACGTATATTGATCTATGGCGATTCCAATTCTTGGGGATATCCATGCGACGGTGTCTTAAGTCGCTTGGCGGATCGTTGGCCCGTGGTTATGGCGCGGGATATGATCGACGTTGAGGTGATTGAGGAAAATCTCCCTGGACGGACAACAGTTCACGACGACGCTGAACATTTGGGCGAGGCCAATAATGGCCTTCGCTTCCTTGAAGTGGTCCTGCGTAGCCATGCGCCGCTTGATGCTGTGATACTATTCTTGGGAACCAACGACCTAAAAACCCGATTTGCGCCGGATGCAAAGATGATTGCTGAAAATCTGGGGCAGCTTATTAAAAAAGTTCATGCGGTGGGTGGAAACTCCGAATTTTGGGACGATCCGACGCCGCCACCTGTGTTTGTATTCGTTCCGCCCCCATTGTCTGAGCGTGTCGACGATCCGACCTGGGAAAGACGCACTGAATGGGTTGGTGCCCGCACTGCATCTCTTGGCTTGGTGGACGCATTCACAGTGATGGCACAAAAGTTAGACGTGCCCATCTTCAATAGCGCACCGTATGTTACGGGCGGCCAAGATGACCCTATCCATTGGACGCCCGACAGCCACATAAGATTAGGGCAGGCCGCAGCCCAATGGTTGGGTACGCAGATTTTCTAGTAAATGTATCGGATTTGATCGGCCCAATAATGTTCGATCCGTTTGAGAACGAAGGTTATCTCTTCCATCCCGTTTGGTCCAAGTACACCGGCCTTTTCCAAACCGCTTGCGTGACGTTCAAACAATCCGCCTACAATGCGTCGCACTTCGCGCCCTTTTTCGGTCAAGCGCACCCTAACTGAGCGTCGGTCGACGTGGCATTTTTGGTGATGCATATAGCCAAGCTCAACAAGCTTTTTGAGGTTATAACTGACGTTGCTGCCTTGATAATAACCGCGCGACTTAAGCTCACCCGCGGTCACTTCGTTTTCGCCGATGTTGTACAGTAGCAAAGCCTGCACAGGGTTGATTTCAAGGATTGCCAGCCGTTCAAATTCGTCCTTTACGACGTCTAGCAATAACCGATGCAGACGTTCGACTAATGCTAGTGATTCAAGGTAACTGTTTGAAAAGTCCTGCGGTTTTTCTAATATTGGGGCGTGTATGCTCATATCCGTTCCTGCCTTTCGCTAAGGCTGAAACTAAAGGTCAATTGACCAACATTCGGTTAAACTATCCGCGATTGTTTCAAATCGTACAGATTTAACGATCCATATTGGCCGAGATTTCCGTCATCAAGCCAAGGTACTGGGCCGGTGTTGCCGACTGTCCAGAGACCCATTGATACATATCCAAATCTGCTTCGGACAATAGCGCCTCATAGAGGTCTAGATCTGCGTCACTCATGCTGTCCAATTTGGCGTCGGCATAGGAAGACAGAATGATGTCCATCTCCTTGATGCCGCGCCGCATGGATCGCATTTTCAAGCGTTTCTTACGGTTTTCCCGCGTTTCGCTCATTGTTGGTCTTCTTGCAGCTTGATGCGTAATCGTTTTTCCAACAGGCTGATCTTATCGGCAAGACGTGTCATTTGTGTCCGAACATCCCGGATTTGCAGAAGGATTTCGTTCACGTCCGACGGCAGTTCGGCCTCGTCATCGGGTGCACCGATGCCGTCGCCTTCGCCGTTTAACAGCCACATCAATGAAACATTCAGCAGGCCCGACAGCATTTGCAATTTGTTAGCCCGCGGTTCAGCCCTGTCTTCTTCCCACGATTTTTGGGTCGAAAGTTTGATACCAAGCCGTTTCGCCAAATCCTTCTGGCTCATTCCGGTTTTTTCGCGTGCTGCTGCCAAGCGGTCACCAAACGTCGCTGCTTCTGGTCCATACCAATCGTCGTTCGTTTCCATCTATTTCCCTTTTGGCATTGCCATCTGTCTTGCTTGCGTTTGGATCATATCCTAGGACGTCTGGGTATACCTCACAAACAGGTGCTTTTATGTCTTTTCTATCTGCGACACTTTCCCGCGTGAAACCCTCACCGACCGTCGGAATGACCGGCAAGGTCGCAGAGCTGCGCGCGGCAGGCAAAGATATCATCGCGCTAGAGGCTGGACAGCCTGATTTCGATACGCCTCAGCACATTAAGGACGCGGCTAAGGCAGCGATGGATGCAGGCCAAACAAAATATACGACCGTGGACGGAACCCTTGAGCTGAAGCAGGCAATTGCTGCAAAATTTCGGCGCGACAACAATCTTAGCTATCAGCCCAACCAAATTTCCGTCTCGACGGGTGGCAAACAGGTCTTGTTCAACGCGTTCATGGCGACATTAAACGCAGGGGACGAGGTGATAATTCCGGCTCCTTACTGGGTTAGCTATCCCGATATGGTTCTTCTAGCTGGTGGTACGCCGGTGATTGTCGAAGCCGGAGTTGAAGCAGGCTTTCGCCTTACAGCCGAGCAGCTTGAAGCTGCAATTACGCCGAATACGAAATGGTTCCTTTTCAATTCGCCCTCAAACCCGACTGGTTCCGCCTATTCACGTGCAGAACTAAAGGCGTTGACGGATGTACTGCTGCGCCACCCTCATGTTTGGGTGATGACCGACGATATGTATGAGCATTTGGTTTATGACGGTTTTGATTTTTCAACGCCTGCCGAGATTGAGCCCCAGCTTTATGATCGCACTCTAACGATCAACGGCGTTTCCAAAGCTTATTGCATGACCGGCTGGCGGATTGGATATGCTGGTGGACCGATTGAATTGATTACCGCAATGCGCAAAGTGCAATCGCAAAGCACCTCTTGCCCGTCATCTATTAGTCAGGCTGCGGCGGTTGCCGCATTGAACGGATCGCATGACTTTATCGATGAAAACAACGCGGCCTTTGTGCGCAGACGAGACCTAGTTGTGCGTCTGCTGAACGAAATTGACGGTATCGAATGTCCTTCACCCGAAGGTGCTTTCTATGTGTACCCATCCATCAAAGCCCTAATGGGCAAAACCAGTGCCGCAGGGGTTCTGATTGAAACGGATGAGGAATTCGCCTCGGCACTACTAGAAGAGCAGGGCGTTGCGCTGGTTTTCGGGGCAGCCTTTGGCCTTTCCCCCAATTTCCGTGTTAGCTACGCCGAGAAAGATGAAATTCTTGAGGAAGCCTGCGCGCGCATTAAAGCATTCTGCGACAGCCTTTCATGAGTAAAGATTTTCGGGTCACTGCCAATCTTCCGAGCAGGGATTTTGCAAAGACCCGAGAGTTTTATGCGCGGCTTGGGTTTGAGGATCACTATGTCAGTGATCAATGGATCATCCTAAAGCAAGCCGACCAGACTATAGAGTTTTTCCCGTATCCAAAACTGAAGCCGTACAAAAGCTCGTTTTCAGTTTGTTTCCGTGTAACGGACTTGGACGCAGTCTTTGAGCGGTTCCAATCCGTCGGTCTGAGCACTAACTCAAAAGACATTCCCCGCCTGACGGGTATTGAGACACTAGATCACAACCTTCGCATCTTTCATTTGGTCGATCTAGACGGTACGCTAATCAGGTGCATTGAGGGTTAAAACGATATGAGTGCCAGTCTTCCAGAATATTACTTCCGGACGCGCGACAATGGCGCCGCTGTCTTTCGCGTCGATACGGAAAATCGACAACGCCGCATTGAGATGGACCAGATCGCAATCGTCAACATCCGCAATGGCGAAATAAAGCCACACGGTGAGCGCAAGCTAACCAACGATGATATCGGCGCGATCCGCGACTGGATGGAAGAGCGCGTGAAAACGCTTGCTTGGCGCGATATCGACGACATTCTACGCACCGTTGATCATCTCAACCTTACGACGCAGTGGGCACAGTCGCGCGCAACACTTGATCAATTGGATGAGGTGACAGATTCACTGCTGCTTGCAATGCACGATCTGCGCTCGGTTCTGGTGCGTAAAAAGGCCGAGTCTTTGATGGCTAAAGATAAACGCAAAATCGACTAAGCTGGACCGCGGGCCAGTATCCTGAATCTCGCCAGCATCAAAATTGTCGCGGACGTTAGGCCAAGTGTCAGTCCCAGCCAAACGCCGACCGCATCCCAGCCGACAACAATCCCAAGCACGTATCCCGATGTGATGCCGATGCCCCAATATGAAAACGTCGCGAAGTACATAGGGACTTTGGTGTCTTGCAATCCGCGCAATAGGCCAGTGCCCATCACTTGTAGAGCGTCGACGAATTGGAACGCAGCCGCGATGTAAAGCAACGTTGTTCCGCGCCGTATTAGGGCTTCGAGGTTTGGCTCGTCGGGCGACACAAACGCCAAAAGCAATAGTTCAGGGAATAAGAAAAACGAGATACTGGCCAGCATCGCAACGGTAAATGAGATGACCAAAGCAACTTTGGCGCCGTCCCTTAGGCCCGCCCAATCATCGCGCCCATGGGCGTTTCCAGCCCTGACAGTGACGGCATGGGATAGTCCTAGATGGAACATAAACGACAAAGACGCGACCTGGAGGGCTATTCCATGGGCGCCCAACTCAACCACGCTGACCCAGCCGACAAAAACTGATGCCGTCGTAAACATGCCAACTTCAGCCACAACCGTAATGCCAATCGGCCATCCAAGCTTGAAAACGCTCCAGAATACTTCGGGATCAGGGCGCCAGAACCGCTGGAACAGGTTGTGGTTTCGGTTTTTTCTGGCGGCATAAATCGCGAGCACCAGAAAGCTTGTAGTGTGCACAAACAGAGACGCGACGGCGGCCCCGCGTAATCCCATCTCAGGGAAACCGAAATTGCCGAAAATCAGCAGATAATTCACCCCAGCATTCAACGTCACGCTTGCAATGGTGACATACAGGATAATCCCAGCCTGCTCGAGAGCGCTTAGATAGCTGCGAAATACGTTTACCAACAACGCAGGAAAGATCGAAAGACCCATGATTTTAAGGTAATGATGGGCCTGAAGCGACAAGTCAGCGTCTTGTCCCAATGCGATAAATATCGGCTCTGAATAGAGTAATACCGGAACTGTAAAAGCTGCGAAAATCAACACCAACCAGAGTGCCATTCGCGTGGATCGTCGGATGAGTTGATCGTCTTTTTTGGCGTGGGCATTTGCGACCATTGGCTGAAGACCAAACGCAAAGCCGGAACCCAAAACCAGAATAATAAAGAATAAGCTGCCGCCCAATACCTGCGCTGCAAATGCCTCAAGCGAATAGCGACCAAGCATAATGGCATCGGTTAACCCGATGGCAAATTGCATGATCTGACTGCCGATTAAAGGCCAGGCCAGTTTCATCAAGGGTTTGGAATGGGCGCGAAAACTCGCGATTAGCGAACTCATAAAGAATGAGTATCCTGACCTTTCCCTAAGTGGCAACCTGATTTCGTGCTCAACTTTATTTGCGCCTTTGATCGGGATGCAGTGCAGCCCCAAGAATATGATCCGAGCGGTGTAGGTCGTGGTCCGTTCCGCTAACAATCAATGCGTCAGTGGGGGTCACGATCCTAAGATCCTTGCCCGGATAATCCAACGAATTCAGGAAGTGCAGCATCGTGTTTATCCGCGCCCGTTTCTTGTCGTTCGACTTTATAACAGTCCAGGGCGCGTCGGCGGTGTCAGTGTAAAAAAACATCGCTTCCTTGGCTTCGGTATAATCGTCCCACTTATTTAACGACGCTTTGTCCACGGGGCTAAGTTTCCATTGCTTCAATGGATCTATTTCGCGGGACTTAAATCGCGTGCGTTGTTCTTCTTGGGTGACCGAGAACCAATATTTGTAGAGCCTTATGCCAGAACGTACGAGCATGCGTTCAAGTTCAGGGGTTTGACGCATGAATTCCAGATATTCGCTTGGCTCACAAAACCCCATGACACGTTCGACGCCGCCGCGATTGTACCAAGAACGGTCATAGAGAACCATCTCACCGGCTGTCGGCAAATGATCGATATATCGCTGGAAATACCACTGTCCGCGTTCTTCCTCGGTTGGTTTGTTCAGCGCTACGACACGGGCATGACGTGGGTTCAAATGCTCGGTAAAACGCTTGATTGTGCCCCCTTTGCCGGCCGCATCGCGACCCTCGAAAAGTAAAACAAATTTTTGGCCGGTTTCGAGTGCCCAATGCTGAACCTTCAACAATTCGGCCTGCAATTTTGCCTTGGTGGCTTCGTATTCCTTGCGTTTCATTTTGTCTTTATACGGGTATTTGCCATTCTCAAACGACTTCAAAAACGAGTCCTTTTCAGTCGTTGGCACATTTAGTTCAAAGTCGACGGCTTTTATCGTGTCTGTCATTTGGCACCCCTTGATAGCTTTGTATCCAGTCTAACAGGTTCACCAAAACATGACCTTGAGATGGCTCAAAAACCGCCTCTTAAACGCTGGTTGCAAGCACACGGCTAATCTCGGTTAACCCTCGTCCGCTTTCGTCCATCCACGTATTAAACGCCCCCTGTACATTGCGCATCGCGGATTTGGAGGTTGGCACTTTGTCGATGACATTTTCCGCCATCAATCGCGCCACTACGTCTTGTGACAGGATGAAACTGTCCTTGCCCATGAAGCGCAAACCGTATTGCGCGGTCGATCCACCAAAGCGTGAACCCCGCGTCTTAAGCATTGCCAACAACCCGATGAAGTCCGTCGAAGGCCAGTCAGCGATGACCTTACCAACCCCACCTTCCACGCGCAGCTCAAGAAAAAAGGCCGCGTTGTCACGAACCGAGGCGATCTTAGCCCCATGTCGCACAACCCTTGTGTCCGTCAGCAAGCCGTCAAACATCTCATCATCCATAAATGCACATCTACCAACGTCAAATCCAAGAAACGCTTCTTCAAAACCCGGCCACTTCTTTTCGATCACTGACCAATTCAACCCAGTGCGAAACACAAATTTTGACAACTCGGATAGCCATCGATCCTCGGGAATGGCGGCCAGTTCATTTGTGGGTTTCATACGGTGAGACGTGATGATCGCTTCAAGCGCCTGCGCTCCGCCTTTTCGATTGGCCGATATCTCATAGATGTCTTCAAATGAACGCATGGTGCTTCTCCTAAAGTCAATTTGGCAACGAACAACGGTGCAATCAACGTTTGATGCACTTTGTTTGAATCAATTCCTCGTGCTAGGGTCGGTGTAATTCTAACTCATGGCAACCATAGAGGGAAAATTGAATAAGAAAATAATTGCAGTGATCGTAGGTGTGATCGGCGGCATGGCCGCAATGATGGTCATAAATTTCATTTCCGTGATGCTTTACCCCATGCCAGAAGGTCTCGACACAAGTGATAAAGCGGTGATGATTGCCTATATAGCAGGCGTACCAATCGGCGCCAAATTGCTAGTGGTTGCGGGCTGGATGGTGTCTGCATTCGTCGCCGGTTTGGTCGCTGCACTGATTGCGCCAGAGGGTAGTGGCCGCACCATGGCCATCGTCGCAGGCGGTATTCTCATGCTCGGTGGTATCATGAACATCGTTATGATCCCCCATCCGATCTGGATGATGATCATCGGCCTTTTGCAATACATCCCGCTGGCCCATCTTGGGGCAAAGGCAGCTGGGAAGTAGTCAGGCCAATCTCGGCGTTTGCTGTCTTGCCTCTTTCCCCCTTGGCATACGCCTGCCATAATGCCGCTCAAACAAAACAATAAGCCTGAGCGGTAATCCATGGCCAACGATCTTCTCGCGCAAGACAGCGAGCACACTTACGACGCCTCATCCATCGAAGTGTTGGAGGGGCTAGAGCCCGTCCGCAAACGCCCCGGCATGTATATCGGCGGCACCGATGAGCGTGCGCTGCACCACATGGTCGCGGAAATCCTCGACAACTCAATGGACGAAGCGGTTGCAGGGTTCGCCAACCGCATCGAGGTCGAACTGCACGAGGATTACAGCCTGACCGTCCGTGACAACGGGCGCGGCATCCCGATTGACCCGCATCCAAAATTCCCCGGCAAATCAGCGCTTGAGGTGATCCTCTGTACCCTGCACGCCGGTGGTAAATTCAGTGGCAAAGCTTACGAAACCTCGGGCGGTTTGCACGGAGTAGGGGCCTCGGTCGTGAATGCGTTGTCGGATCGCATGGTCGTTCAGGTTGCCCGCAATAAAGAGCTGTATGAGCAGAGCTTTAGCCGTGGCATCCCACAGGGTCCTGCTGCCAAAATCGGCTCGGCCCCAAACCGGCGCGGCACCACGGTGAACTTCCACCCAGATCCCGATATCTTTGGCCACCATAAATTCAAACCCGCGCGGTTGTTCAAATCCATCCGGTCAAAGGCCTATCTGTTTTCCGGCGTGGAAATCCGCTGGAAATCCGCCATCGATGATAAGGAAACCCCTACCGAGGCCACCTTCCACTTTCCCGGTGGCCTTGCGGATTACCTCAATGAAACTCTCGGCACTGCCAGCACCTATTCTGCGCAGCCTTTTGCCGGCACCGTGGATTTCACGGAAAAGTTCAACACCCCCGGCAAGGTCGAATGGGCGATCAACTGGACCCCGTCGCGCGATGGTTTCATCCAGTCCTATTGTAACACCGTTCCCACGCCAGAGGGCGGCACCCACGAAGGTGGCTTTTGGGCCGCGATCCTTAAGGGCATCCGCGCATATGGCGAACTGGCCAACAACCGAAAAGCCAAGGACATCACCCGTGAAGACCTGATCACCGGCGGATGCGCGCTTGTTAGCTGTTTTATCCGCGAGCCGGAATTCGTCGGCCAAACCAAAGACCGCCTTGCAACGACCGAGGCTCAGCGGCTGGTCGAAAACTCTGTCCGTGACCATTTCGACCACTGGCTGGCGGCCGATACCAAATCCGCAGGCGCAATCCTCGACTTCTTGATCCTGCGCGCCGAGGAACGTCTTCGCCGTCGTCAGGAAAAGGAAACCCAGCGGAAAACGGCGACCAAGAAATTGCGACTACCGGGTAAGCTGGTCGATTGCTCGGCCACCAACCGCGAAGGCACTGAGCTGTTTTTGGTCGAGGGCGACTCGGCCGGTGGTTCGGCCAAGATGGGCCGGAACCGCAAAACGCAGGCTTTATTGCCGCTTCGGGGTAAAATTCTGAACGTTCTTGGGGCTGCCTCCTCAAAACTAGGGACAAATCAGGAAATCAGCGACCTGACACAGGCGCTGGGCGTGGGGCTTGGGACCAAGTTCAACGTGGATGATCTTCGTTACGATAAAGTTATCATCATGACGGATGCCGATGTTGACGGCGCACATATTGCAGCGCTTTTGATGACATTTTTCTTCACCCAGATGCGCCCGATGATCGACACGGGGCATCTCTACCTCGCCTGCCCACCGCTGTTTCGCCTGACCCAAGGCGCCAAACGCGTCTATTGTCTGGACGAAGCCGAGCGCGACGAATGGCTGGAAAAAGGCCTTGGCGGCAAAGGCAAAATCGACGTCAGCCGGTTCAAGGGCTTGGGGGAAATGGACGCCAAGGACCTGAAAGAAACCACCATGGACCCGACCTCACGCCAGTTGATCCGCGTGACGATAGACGAGGACGAACCCGGCGAAACCGGCGATCTGGTCGAACGGCTGATGGGGAAGAAGCCCGAGAAGCGGTTTGAGTATATTCAAGAGAATGCGCGGTTCGTGGAGGAGCTGGATGTTTGAGGGGGTTAAAAAAGACCATCCTGTTTTGGATCCTCTAAGGTCGGAAAAAAATTGCCAATTTCGGACCTAATGGCTTGATCTGTTAGGGGGGGTGAGAGTTTTTTGTCGCCGACCTCAAGAACCTTCAATACTCGTCGCCCCTTTTCGCGACCGCCAACCCGCTCGACGGCTATCTGGACAACAATATAGGTGGTTTCCCCAAATTCTATTTCTTTGGATTTGAGCATTTCCCAAAAGTGGTCGTCGACTATTTCAAACAAAACAAATGCTCCATTTGAAGCCTTTGCTTTCCATTTACGATAGGCTTGATCGTGTCTATCAAAATTTGGAGAGGACACTAGAAGAGTATCGATAAACACGTTCCAAACGGACTGCTCATCCGGTTCTTTTTTTCGACGAGGTTTCGCTGCTCTCTGTGCAAACTCGCCTCGCTTTATGGGAAACTTATCACCTTCAGAAAAGCCTATTCCTCTTATTGCTGGATTGTCGTACGCTGCCCTGTAAAGCTCACTTTGTGCTTCCTCCAAATCTAGTTTTAGTTGCTCAGGTATATTTGAGCGTTCGATAATATCACGACCCATCTCAAGAGATTTTTCAGTAGAGCGGGCAATTAGTTCTTCTAAAAAATCAATTATCTCTTGAATTTGCTCCTCTGTAAGCTCTTCAAGTTCGGACCATTTTGTTTTCGTTCCTTGAATTGCCATGACTAACATTTCGGTGGGGGTTTGACCGAAAAGTTCAATAGACACGTCTTGGACTGTATGCGAATCCATCACTTGAACAGCAAACCAAAGTGCTGCGGCAGTTGAGAGTGGACTGGAAATTTTGATGCCCAGTTTTTGAAGGAGTGATCCTGGTTCGGGCGGTAAAACCACCACGTCGATTTCCAGCCGAGAGCCAAAGTACTGCCCCGAAAAACCATTCGCAGCTTTTTGGGCTGCGAACGCAGACTTCACGAATGTATCAATTTCAACATAATGTTCTAACGTGTCGAAATGGACGGCCAGCTCTTTCATGGGAAATCCTCAAGGGGCTGACCCAGATAACGCGAAAAAGGTGTTATCATGGGAAGCATGCGGAAGAGTCGCTTAAGTAAGTATAAACAGGGTCGCCTGGTCGAGCATTTTGTTGCCGGAACCACGGCTCGAACTGCGGCCAGTTTATGT
>JAQWQJ010000008.1 GCA_029244725.1 Paracoccaceae bacterium | reverse complement strand
TTCATTCAAAATCTCCTCAGATATCTTGCCGAGAAAATTCTACTCGTGAACACCATTAATTTTAGGGGGGATTACCGTGTAGCTGGAATTTGATGCTGGTGTAAAAATTTGCAATAACACCCGCTGGCTAGCGAAACGATAAGGGTGTTGCAGCCCATAGCTTTATCCGTGGGATACCAATTTTATTGGCTGTAGATATTACTTATTGGGCTAGTCGCCCACACTCACAAATTCTCTTGGTGGGGTGTCTGTATTTCCACTGGAGGGGTGATCTCGTAGTCCCATGATGCCCAACGTGGTGGGCACCGCTGCACCCACCTTTGAATATCCCAAACGGTTGGACTGAATTAGTTAGGCGCTACCAATTACTTCACCAGCATGTGCACTAACCAGTGTCATCGGAAAATCACTAGCTGCTGAAGCTCGGATTTCTGCAATTTTGGCACTAGCGGCTTCAGCTGCGGACGCGTCTGAATAGTGGGTCACAACACATGAACTTAATTCACCTGTTCTCACCATTTGAACACCAGTAGCTCCAACAGACATAATCATAGGAAGAAACTTATCTCGTACTGCTGCAATTGTTTCATCTGACATGTCAGTCGAAGTCCAATGTGATATAGTAATAAATGCCATAACGCTTTCCTTTCATAATTGTTAGATATTCAAAGCTTGGCACTATGCATTTAGCAAAACAACTACAAATATGAAGATTGTTTGGAACGCCACCCGAGGTTTTTGTATGCGTCTAAAACAGCGAGCTCGACTCTAGTAGGTTTACAATTTTGAAACTGCCACAGCTTTCTATCAAGCCGCCTTAAGGTAACTTCTTCAACTTTCATTCTTCAATCCTTACGGCTGTACCGCTCGCCACTAGCATCACCATGGAACCTGCATTTGAGAGTTCAACATAATCAAGGTCAACTCCAACGACACCATTGGCCCCAACCTCGTAGGCTTCTTTCTTGAGTTCGTAGAGAGCAGTCTTACGAGAATCCCTCATAGTTTTCTGAACCGCCTCAGAACGACCACCAACGATGTCTCTGACGCCAGCAAACAGGTCTTTGAAGATGTTCATGCCAAAGGCACATTCAGCGGAAACTATCTCAATGCGTTTTGTGATATTTAGGTTAGGTGCTGTTTCTGTTGTGAGCATTACTGCTTCAATATTGCGGTTTTTTTCGTACTTGTTTTCTGCCGCAGCGGGCTTTCGAGAGCTGGCTACGAGGTCTTTTGCCGCACACATTATGCATAATTCGTCAGTTTCTCGATTCACAATACTAAGTTCTTTGTTGCATTCCTTACATCGTGCCATAATTACTGTCCCACTCCATTGGTGATTCTTATTTCTCAGGACATGTTCGAGAAGCCAAAGCCATCCTGCAAGTACGGAATACTACCAGTCAGATAAGGTCCTGCGTACTGATCTATCTCAATAGAAGAGCTGCAACTGACAACGCATTACCAGAGCCACAGAGAGCCTCCCTAGAGGGCCTTTATGAGGATAACTCAGGCTTTGGCAGAGTTCGGCCATTTAGGGCCTGAGAGGCCTCCTACGATACCTTTGAACAACCCATCTGTACCTTTGATCAGTTGATGGAAAAAAGTGATTGGATAATCTTATCTGTGAGGGCGCTGCCTCAATAACACCGCTCTTATCCCTGTACGAAGCCCCGTACTTCTTGGAAGGGGTGCTTTACGATTGAAGCGACGGGCTCTAGTCGCAAAGCACCCCTCCAAGGTTTTTTCTTAAGTCGCGTATACACCTGCTTTTGCAGCCAGTGATCCAAAGAGTGCAGAACAGCGTAGTAACTTATACCTAACTATTGACTACTCTGAGGGCGTTCTCTTGTTAGTGTCTCCCCCTGTGCTGAAAGGGGACGCCCTCTAAGTTTTCAGTGACTGCTTAGAACGACAGAAGAGCTTGAGAAGGTCCACCTAGGCGCTCACCATCCAGCAATTTGTATAACTGATATTACTGACGGTTTTACTGGTGGAGATAGACATCGAGATCAGGATTGCCGAGATAGGCCAGCACTTCGGTCATACATTAAAGTGGGAGCATTCATTTATCAGCATCAGTTGCCCAATGCGTCAAATCATCCGCTTTAATCAGTTCGTCCAAGAGGTACCGCAACATCTCTCCTTCCCCGTAATTGTCCGCATCAGTCCTTTTGCCGTGCCCTAAGATACTGTGCTGTAATTCAGCAGTCGCCCTAATTGTTCGCATCTTATCCTTCATCGTATGCCTAGAGGAGTATGCGACCAATTTTGGGTCCTTAATGTCGCTACGACGTCCAGCTTTATGTGAAGACGGACAGTATGGGAGCCCGCGCAGGGAGCTTCGGTCCTTGGAGGGGATGAGTCTTGTAATGGCTCCGTATTGTTGCGATTACTTGGTACGGATTCGGTTAAGCTTCGCCTTGAAGGCAGCAGTCAGATGTGGGTTTTAAGTTACAGAAATGTTGAGCAAGAGGGAAAGAAGTCTGAGCTAATCGTCATGAAAGCCTTTTAAAGTGGGTGCTCAGAAAGTGGAGTGCTTCTTTTTGCAGGCAGTTTTTTGATCAGAAACACTCAAGTGAGGCTGCTCACACCTGTTGGTATTAACCTTTTTAATCATGGCCGATTTGTAGAATTTAAAAATAGAAAGACTGCGGAGTTTCATAGATGCTAAAAAAACTAAAGTTGTGCATTATTGGTGCTTTTGGAGTGCTTGGAAGCCCCGCATTTGCAGATCAAGATTGCTCACAAATCAATACGATTGAGTCCGCGCAAAACTTGAACTCTGAAGTTGTAAAAACGTGCGCTCAAAATGACGGCATGCCTTTGTTCGAAAAGCCCACTTCAGCGGGACGCATTTTTCTGCACAATGTCATTGGTTCGTCTGTTCACAGCAACGATATCGATACTCTATTTTCTCATTCAAGCGCCGACAGCTGGACTAAGCAACTTGCCAAAACCGATAGAAGCGGTCGAACAGTAATGCAGATTGCCGTTGAAGAGGCCAAAACGCCGGAAATCTTGTTGCGTCTTATCTTGCTTGGCGGGGATATCTCCAGCGAGACCAAATGGAGCGATTATGATGCCTTGGCGCGTAGTCTTATGCTTGAAGGCCGAGAAGACTACGCAGCTGTATTACTTGCTCTGGGTGAGGAACCAAAGATAGAACGCTATGCATCTTCGACAGCCGAGGCCTTGGCAAATCCGGAGGACTACAGCCCTGAGATTGACCCTAGAGTTTATAAGCGTTCAGAAATATGTGCCGATTCACCGAGCGATCTTGAGCGTGATACGCTTGAAGAGGCGCAACAAAATTACTGCGCTGCTCACATATATGCGAAGGATCCATTAAAGACTGATCCGGACGGAAATACTTTTCTGCACAGTGCTATAAAAATCGGGTTTGGTCCGGAATTCATCGACGCTTTCTTGTCAAATATCGATGACGACGAAGGTTGGTTTTTCGGCAGTAAAACCGATAACAGAGATAGGGTCTTAACAAGTACAAATGTTGAAGGTTTCACAGCCCTCGGTATGGCCGCCAAATTTTCAAAAGATCCAAATGTGATCACGCATCTCATCGGATGGGGCGCTGACCCAAACGCGCCACAAGGGAAAGTTCGCGAGCAAAATTTGCTTAATAAGGTTGTACTGCAAAACCCGAAAGCCGATCGTAGTTTACATCTGGTCGCGTTGCGAACCGACGACTTGCGTTTCAAAATGATGCTGAGGCTCTTGGCCGGAGGCGCATCGCCGTTATCGCAAGATGCAAAAGGCAACACCGCGCTCCATCTATTATTAAGAAAAAGTGATACGCAGCCCAACGAAGTGACGGTCGACGAGATTGCATTGCTCATGCAGGTAGAAGAAGCAAAGCAGTGGTTTAGCGGCGAAAACGAAGTTATAAACAATGACGCTGGGGCGACACCTCTTCATCTAGCAGTGGCTCGTGATTTGGATTTTTTGGTTTTTCAGGAGCTTGTCTCTTTCGGTGCTGACCCCGATACGCTGAACAACTCGGACAATAAAGAGGGAGCAATGTCCGCGCTGTTCCATTATGGGCACAGCGGAAAAGATCCAGATGTTTTCGAACTGATGCTTGATGCATCAAAAAATGCCTGTGAGATTAGTGTTGAAGGCAATTCCTTGCAGGCAGTTTTAGCAAAGAACAAGACACTGAGAGAGACCAAGACCGATGGAGGTGAGCTTGCGATGAGTTTGTTCAAGAAGAAATGTCCGTGATAGCTGATGCGAAAGGCTTAATATGCGCAGGCTCGTGAAATGGGTGACGCGGCCACTTTTGGCGCTTGTATTGATAGTGGTGCTCTTGACGGTCAATGTCGCGATGCTTGCCTCTGCCAAGGCCTATGATGCGTTATGGGCGGCCGTCCGAACAGTTGTTTCCTCTGTCACTGATGCGCCATGGGCAAAGCGATCCACATTTGCAGAGCTTGATTTGGGCATCAAAAAACTTGATGCGGATCTCGATGTAACTCGAACTGAAATCGATGCCAAAACAAAGAAACTAGTGCAACTGGACGCAGATCTACTTTCCGAGAAGCAAACCAATCAGGCCGTTAGAGCAAAGTTGGTGCGGGTTCGTGAAGATCGTCAAAGGATAGCATCAGAACTTGAGAATAGCCTGAAGCGGCTTGACCGCACTGAGCGCCAACTGGCAGTGCGGCAGGTGGATTTGGATCGTGCGAGCCGGGAGCTTGTATCACGACAGGCCGTCCAAGCAGAACAACTCGACGAACTTATAACGTCGCGCCGTTCCATGTTACAATTACAAACGAAATTGGACGTGACCCAAGCTGATTTGGGGGCTGCACGACGTTTGTTGCAAACGCCAACGTCTGCTATTTCAGACGATGCTCTGCAAGCTGCGCAGCGCATTACCAAGGATATGAAATCTCGCACTGTTTCGTCTATTCGCCGAAATGCAGCAGGCGATTTGTCTGAGCTGGTCCCTTTTTTGGGAACTGTTACTGGAGTAGGTTTAATCGCTTGGGATTTGTACGATACTTGTCAGCAGCTTAAGTCGTTTCAGGAGCTAGAAAAAGCCATTTCAGGTCAAAAAGAAGACACCAGCATTGTCGATGAGCAATGCGGAATGAGCAGAGAGCAGTTGATGGCTGACATTATGGGCACTGACCTGCAATTAGATACCTGTATCGAAGCTAGATTGCGAACACGATTGATAGATCCACCAGAGTGCGATGGCTATGAGTTACAGCAGCCCGATTACACTGACGCAGCGGATCCAGAACCCGTTGAACTGAAATTGCCTGACTATTGAGAGGGCAGTCTGCATTCTCTGAAAAGCTGTCACCAAGATGTTGCCCTCAACGACGAGCTTCAGGCCGTGCAGTCTCTCAACTTTTTGTATTTATTATGGGGGCTGACCCAGATAACTAGTTCAAATACTTCTTAACCCATTGTCTTAGCTGTGATAATTGCACTGACGGGTCACTGTTGTTAAAACGCCACTCACATTCCTTCAAATATAGTCCAAATTGGGCCTTTGGAACACCGT
>JAQWQJ010000007.1 GCA_029244725.1 Paracoccaceae bacterium | reverse complement strand
ACGGTGTTCCAAAGGCCCAATTTGGACTATATTTGAAGGAATGTGAGTGGCGTTTTAACAACAGTGACCCGTCAGTGCAATTATCACAGCTAAGACAATGGGTTAAGAAGTATTTGAACTAGTTATCTGGGTCAGCCCCTTCGGTTTTACTCATCGGCACGACCAACGATGTTATTGGCAAAAGACATGCAAGCGAATGGTGAAATCATCCTTTGTTTGAACTCCGAGAGATCTACTTCCATCTCTGGGCATTGTCACGTTAACTGCGACGGCCAAGTAATCCGACCATTTCCCGAAATCAAGCAGCAACAATTTTCCGCCATTCTACATACGCCTGGGCGCGTGCTTTATGGAGGGTTTTGCGGGAGATCAGGTGGCGCTGTATGTTGAAGTGATTGTAAATGGCGTCGTGAACGTATAGAAAGCGTTGCATTGATCCGCGCGATTTGAACCTTCCCATTCGGCGTTCTCGTCGGCGCGTCGGCTGATGCGATACTTCGGCCCGATTGTTCAATCGACCACTTGTGACATGAAGATGCGACAAGCCAAGTTTCCGAAGTGCCGCGGAGTAAGAACCCAGCTTGTCGGTGACAATCTCATCAGGTGCGTAGCCCTGCTTTTTCAGGAGTTTCCGCATGAATTTCAGGGCCGCACGCGTATTTCGACGAGATTGGGCCGGAACTTCGAGTACTTCTCCTTCACCATCAACAGCGCGCCACAAATATGTTCGATTGCCATCTACGCAGACGAAAACTTCGTCTGAGTGCCAAGTGCCAGAAGATTGCACTCTTCGGGATCTTAATTCGGCGGCAATAGATGGGCCGAACTTCAAAATCCATCGGCGGATCGTTTCATAGCTGATACTGATCCCACGTTCCGCCAGCAATTATTCAACATCACGAAGGCTCAATGAAAAGCGAAAATAGAGCTAAACGGTACGTTGAATTATGGAGGGCGGGTATCGGTGACGCTTGTAACAAATGCTGCTCATTCAGACACGATTAGTGATCTGTGGACCGGTCGTCCAGTTAACGTGACAATGCCGAAAAAACGAGTGGGAAAAGGACAACAGCGATCGCTGTGTGTGGAGGTAAGATCTGACTCATCAGGCCGACAGAAATTGTGGGCAATCCAATGCCAATTGTACCTTTGATGATCCTAGCAAGGACGAAAATTGCTGCAATGCTCAGTGCCAATTGATCAAACAAAAACTGGAGCCCCTCTTACGATCTGCGTTCGCGAGCAACGTCAGTATTATCCACTAATCGATTGCTCGCCAACCAGCGGTAACCTCAAAGCCGCTTGCCAAATAGCATATATTCTGAGTGAGACTGCCGAACGGCAATCGCCTACAGCTATTTGACAATAATTTCCGGCCCCATGAACGTATTCGGCAAGTATGTTGAAATCCACGGCACATAGGTCACAAGGATGAGGAACACGAATAACACAGCGAGGAACGGCAATGCCGCGCGCACCACATTCATCATTGGCATCCCAGCAACGCCAGACGTGACGAAGAGGTTTAGGCCGACCGGCGGTGTGATCATTCCGATTTCCATGTTGACGACCATGATGATGCCCAAATGGATTGGGTCGATGCCCAGCTCAATCGCGATCGGGAAAACAAGCGGGGCGACGATGACCAACAACCCTGATGGTTCCATGAACTGGCCACCGATCAAAAGGATGATGTTAACGACGATCAGGAACATCACAGGACCAAAGCCTGCCGATAGCATCGCATTGGCGACTTGTTGTGGGATTTGTTCATCTGTGAGGACATGTTTCAGAATGAGTGCGTTCGCAATGACGAAAAGCAGCGTTACCGTCAACTTGCCTGCTTCGAATAATGTATGTTGCGTGTCTCGGTGGAAAAACGCTGTTACTAACGCCCAAGGGCGGTGGCGCAAAGGAATACTTCCAGGCGCGTCGTTCACCGCCGCAGCAGAAAGGCTTTGTGTCGTACGATCCGCAAGCGGACCCATATCTTTGTATACGAAGGTCGCAATCACGAAGGCATAGACCGCAGCAACTGCCGCCGCTTCCGTTGGTGTGAATATGCCACCGTAGATGCCGCCAAGAATGATAACGATCAGGAAAAGACCCCAACCAGCATCACGCCCCGAGGCGAGTA
This sequence comes from Paracoccaceae bacterium, assembly GCA_029244725.1. Lineage (GTDB taxonomy): Bacteria > Pseudomonadota > Alphaproteobacteria > Rhodobacterales > Rhodobacteraceae > JASMHC01. The sequence continues at coordinate 15,850 of JAQWQJ010000007.1, read as the reverse complement.
TTTCTCCCCAGCCTTGCCATTCACCCTTTGGGAGGTTTTTCACTCTGGCGATAACGTAGATGGTGACCATAAGCATGATACCGGCCAACAACCCGGGAATGACGCCTGCCAAGAACATGCGACCGACTGACACTTCTACAGAAGCTGCATAAACAACCATCACGATAGACGGCGGAATCAAAATTCCTAATGTGCCGGCGGTACAAATGACGCCAGCTGCGAAGTCTTTGGTATACCCCACCTGACGCATACCGCCGATGACGATCGAACCGATGGCCACCACTGTTGCTGGAGAAGACCCCGAAAGTGCCGCAAAAAGCATACAAGCGAAGACACCGGCAATGGCCAAGCCACCAGGTAAGTGCCCGACGCACGCAATCGAAAAGCGAATGATCCGCTGGGCAACGCCGCCAGTGGTCATGAAGGATGAAGCAAGAATAAAGAAGGGGATGGCGAGGAGCGTATAGTGGCCCTCAAAAGCGCTAAAAAGTGTCTGAGCGACAGAGGCCAATGAGCTGTCGGAATAAACCAACAGGAACAGTATTGAAGACATTCCCAATGACACAGCAATCGGCACTCCGATCAACAAAAGACCGATGACCATCGTAAAGAGTAGGACGACTTCCATTAGTCAGCTTCCTTCATTTGTTCGCGAACTTCTTGGAGTTCATCTTCGACTTCGTGACTCGCTACCACTCGGTCGATCTTGCCAATCCAAAGGAACCAGCCTGCTTGTAAGAAGCGATAAAACATAAGCGCCATCGATAGGGGGAGAACGGCGTAGGGCAGCATTCTGGGAAGTTTTTCGTAATCCTCGCCTTCGTTAAAAACGGTCTCCATCCATCCCAATACTGCCGGATGTGGGATGTCGTTGACCTCGTACCAACCCTTGTCGCGGTACTTGTCTTCAAAGCCGAGCGGGAACCAACGACCCTCAGTGCCGGGGAGATTTGCGAAATTGGCCCAATAGTCCCATGCCCCTTTCAGCAACAAGAAGCTGAAGCCGATACACACGGCGACCGCTACCAATCCCATGATGCGACGTGGCTTAGGAGGGAGTATATTTATGACGATGTCGACGCCAAGGTGAGCACCTTTTTTAACGGCATAAGAAGCGCCGAGAAGCACAAGCCAGCCAAATAGGAAAACTGTGAGTTCAAGCGCCCAAAGGATGTTCTGGTTAAAGCCATAGCGCATCACGACGTTGGCAAAAGTGATCACCGTCATAGCACCAAGAATACTTGCGATTAGCGTTTCTTCGATGCGGTCTATATACCCGTTTTCGTGATCCATCCCCGAACCCTTATTTGAAATCTGGGGGCGGGTGATCCGCCCCCAGGTAATTTTGGTTTAGTTACCTGAGTTAAAAGTCTGCGCCGCGTCGATCATGTCCTGACCCACATCGTCTGAGAACTGATCCCAAACTGGCTTCATGGCAATTACCCAAGCTTCACGTTCTTCGGCTGTAAGCGTCCGCACATCACCGCCAGCGTCGATAATTGCCTGCCGGTTGGCTTGGTTGACCGCGAAAGACTCAGAATTTCGGGTTTCTGTGACTTCGTTCAAAATCGTTAGGAATTGGTCACGGACGTCGGGTTCAAGGTCCTCGAGCCAATCAACATTGGCGACGACGAGGTAGTCGATCACACCGTGGTTCGTCTCACTGATGCCGTCCTGCACTTCGAAGAACTTCTTGCCGTAGATGTTCGACCATGTGTTTTCCTGACCATCGACAACACCTTGCTGTAAGGCGCCGTAAACTTCAGAAAAGGCCATTTTTTGCGGGCTACCGCCAATGGCTTCCATTTGCGCTACCAGAACATCAGACGACATCACACGGAACTTTAGGCCGTCTGCATCCATTGGTGACATCAATGGTACGTTGGCAGACATTTGTTTCATGCCGTTGTGCCAAAAGGTCAAACCCTGAAGGCCACGGCGCTGCATGCTGTCGAGCAATGCTTGACCTGCATCAGAGGCTTGAAACGCATCTACTGCTTCAATGTCTTCAAACATGAAGGGTAAATCGAAAATGCGGAACTGTTTTGTGAATTTTTCAAATTTCGACAGCGACGGCGCTGCTAGTTGTACGTCACCTTGCAAGAGCGCCTCGAGCACCTTGTTGTCATCATAAAGCGTGGAGTTCGGAAAGACCTCCATACACATTGTGCCGTTCATCTCTTCGTTGATGCGCTCTTCAAGAAGACTGGCGGCAATCCCCTTGGGATGGCGGTCCGTATTGGTGACATGCGAAAATTTTACGACAATTTCGCCTTCGTCGCAGCCCGCAATCGCGGAATTGGCGCTGAATGCCATCGTCAGGGACAGTGCCGTGGTAAGCAAAAATTTCATGGTATCCTCCTCTATATTTTTTGTCGCCGCGCTTCAGAATTTCACTTCGAGCGGCTTATGCAGTCAAAACCTATAGAAGTTTGCCGTGATGATTATTCGTAAAAACTGATCAGTTATGCCGATTAATAATTATAATTTAATCTGAGATAATGGATAAAATCAATTTCCCCAGGGAGTGCAGAATGTTCCAAGAGTTCGTGGAAGAACGTATCGAAGGCGATGGTGCAACTTTGTTTGTCCGCCGCGCCGGGCCGGAAGGTGCTCCACCTCTTGTTCTCCTTCACGGCTATCCGCAAACCTCTGCTATGTGGCACTTAGTGGCGCCCACTCTGGCAAAGTCTTTTCAGGTTGTATGCCCTGACTTGCGTGGATACGGACAATCGGACAAACCTGAGTCCAGTGCATCACATCACCGATATTCAAAGCGTGCTATGGCCAATGATATCATTGCGATCATGCGACGTTTGGGACACGAGCGCTTTATGATTGGTGCGCATGATCGCGGTGCCAGGGTCGCGCATAGGATGGGCCTTGATCACCCGGATCGTGTCGCTGCAATGGTTTTGCTCGACATCGCGCCGACCCGCGAGATGTACGCACAGACAAGCGCCAAATTCGCAAAAGCTTACTGGCATTGGTTTTTCCTGACGCAACCAAGCCCGTTGCCGGAAAAGATGATCGGTGCTGACCCTGAGGCCTTTTGGAGGCTCAAATGCTTCAACCAAGCGCGAGGCGGTCACCCGTTTTCTCGCGAGGCTCTGAAAGAGTACTTGACTGCTTTTTCTGATCCGGACGTCATTCACGCCAGCTGCGAAGACTACCGAGCAGCGGCGACCATCGACATCGCACACGACGAGGCAGATCGTGGGCAAAAACTCGACATGCCCATCCTATCTCTTTGGGCCAAATGGGGTGTCATTGAGACCTGTTTTGATGCGCTGGATCTATGGCGTCGGCGGGCCACCCAAGTTGAAGGCAAAGGCCTCGACGCAACGCATTACATGGCCGAAGAAATTCCTGAAGAAATCGCGTCACGCATGTCTGACTTCTTTGCGAAAGACACTATCCAGATGGAGGCTGCTGAATGAGCCGGACGCTTTATGACAAATTGGTCGACGCCCACAAGGTTTGCGATTTGCCTGATGGAGACATGTTGATCTACGTCGATTTCCATATCATGAACGAATACACCAGCCCGCAGGCCTTTTCTGGGCTTGAAACAAGGTTATTGGACGTTTGGCGGCCCGAGGCGCATCTGGCGGTAGTTGACCATGTAAACGCGACCCGCAGCAGCGAGCCGCATGATGCGGCTTCTAAGCTGCTGATCGACAACTTGCAGGCAAACTGTACGAAACACGGTATTGCCTTTTACGGGCTTGGTGATCCAAGGCAAGGCATCGAACATATCGTCGTACCGGAACAAGGGTTAGTCGTGCCGGGCATGCTGATTGCTTGCGGGGACAGCCACACCACCACCTACGGAGCCTACGGTGCTTTGGGCTTTGGGATTGGCACCTCGGAAGTGGAACATGTGCTGGCAACGCAGACGCTGCGCTACAAACGCATGAAGACCATGCGCGTCACGATCGACGGTGACACTGCTGCGGGCGTGACGGCAAAGGACATCATCATGAAGGTAGTGCAAGTCGTTGGTGCAGGCGGGGCCAATGGATTTGCAGTCGAGTTTGCAGGCTCTGCCATTCGCGACCTCGATATGGCCGGGCGTATGACCGTCTGTAATATGGCGGTCGAGCTGGGCGCTCGCGCGGCCTTGATCGCAGCGGATGACATCACCGAAAGTGCGTTGAAGGGCCACCCCCATAGTGGTCAGTTCACGTTCAACGGTGAAAGCTGGGACAGCGATCCCGAAGCCGTTTTTGACGAAGAGTTCAGCATTTCCGGGACCGATATTGAACCTTTGATCACTTGGGGCACCAGCCCGGACCATTCCGTGCCCATCACTTCAAATGTGCCAGTTGCGGCGGACTATGTCTCACCCAAGGCCAAGGCGGCTTTGGAACGATCCTTGCAATACATGGGGTTGACCGAGGGGCAATCGGCCCAGTCAATAAAAATCGATACGGCATTTATCGGCTCTTGTACCAACTCTCGAATCGAAGATCTGCGAGAGGCCGCCAAAATACTGGAAGGGCGGCAAGTGGCGACAGGCGTTGAAGCCATCGTTGTACCTGGCTCTGCTATGACGCGCATCAAGGCCGAAGCCGAAGGCCTTCGCGCTATCTTTGAGGCCGCAGGTTTTGAGTGGCGACCCGAAGCAGGCTGTTCGATGTGTCTGGCGATGAACGACGACATCGCCATGGATGGCGAGCGGGTTGCCTCATCGACTAACCGAAACTTCGAAGGGCGCCAAGGCCGTGGCGCGCGCACCCATCTGATGTCACCAGCAATGGTCGCGGCGGCAGCCGTCGCAGGGCATCTGGCTGACGTGCGTGATTTTAAATGAAAGACAAGTAGATGACAAAAATGATCAAAGGGATCGTCGCGCCATTGCCACTGGCCAATGTGGACACTGATGTGATCATGCCTAAGCGGTTTTTGATCACAATCACCCGCGAGGGGTTGGCCGATGGCACGTTTGCCGACTTGCGTTTTGACAACGCGGAGCAAAGGCGCCCGGAGTTCGTCTTGAACAAACCACCTTGGAATCAGGCCACGATTTTGGTTGTCGGCGACAACTTCGGGTGTGGCTCGAGCCGGGAACATGCCGTTTGGGGCATGCGCCAGCTTGGGATCAATGCCTGCATCGGGACAAGTTTTGCCGGAATATTTTATGACAATGCCCGTAAAAACGGCCTCGCACTGCCTGTCGTATCCCCTGAGGTACGGGACGTACTTTTGCAACTCGCTAGCAAAACTAGCGGTGCCGAGATATCGATTGATCTTGGTAGTCGAACGATTGCGGCCGGTGACTATACCGAGCCTTTCGAGATGGACGATGCTACACGTACGTCGCTTATCCGTGGTCGCGATGATACACTGGACTCGCTGGAACATGCAGGTGCGATCCGCGATTTCGAGGCCGGATTGGACGACAAAATGCGAATAAGCGTGATCACGTAAACGAACAAAGGGGTACGGATTGGACATCAGGCAACTGGAATGCTTCGTCGCCGTCGCGGAAGAATTGCACTTTCGACGCGCAGGCGAACGTTTGGGGCTAAGCCAATCCGCTTTGTCCGAACGGATCTCTGCGTTGGAACACGAACTTGGTGCCCGGCTGTTTTTCAGAACGACGCGCCAGGTCAGTCTTTCCCAAGCTGGATCGGAATTCGTTCAGGATGCCAAAAGGATCCTGGCCGATATCGAAAAATCTGTCTCCAATGTCCGCCACACCGTCGAGTCCGACCTACGCCACATCCGTGTCAGCGGGGTCGACGAAGCAATTTCGATGTTGCTGCCTCGGGCTCTCCTTGCATTTCGCAAAACCGATCCAATGGTCCATGTGCAAGTGTTGGAAATCTCATCCTCCGAACAGCATTCCCAAGAATTGATCGGCCATCGAACCGATGTGGCCTTCGTCCGAACGCCACAACAAGACGAATTCATAACCAGCGAACTGCTCTACCGACAGCCTGTCTTGGTGGTCCTTGCGGATACAAATCCACTTTCAGGTTCTACGTCCCTTTCCGCGACCGATATTACTGACCAACCGATTGTAGGGTACCCGAAGCACGCGCGCCCAATTCTACACGAGGCATTGTGGAGCGGTTTCCGGAAAATAGGAGCTCAACCGAACATTGTCTGCGAGATCATCGACAAGTCCACTCTTCTTCAGTTCGTGGCTCACGGGCTCGGGATTGCGCTAGCACCGGCCTGGGTCAAGAATATCGCTCCTCCAGGCGTTTCCTTCGTCCCATTTGAACCATGCGAAGACCAAATCAGCCTGTACGTAGCATTTCGGAAGTCGGGGAACTCTGACACCGTAAAAAGATTCGTAGACGCCGTAAGATCAACCGCTCATAGCGATTAACGTTACTATTTGCCCCGAAGAGGGTGAAAGCGGCCAATGATCGCGATTGCATGAAGGTCAGCTTCGTCCCGCTTAGCTGACCTCTGTGCAGATTGCAGTGAAGTTGAGATCGGCAATGCGGACAAAGCGGACTTTGCTCCGAATGTTTTTACTTCTGCCATTTTGAAGATGTGGAAGCTCTATATTGACCACTCTTATGGCAAGAAATTACATTCTAACCCCTAAGAAAGGTCTTGGAATTCACATTTGGAACATTGCAGTAGCCTTGCTATATTTTGCGGCTCTGGCCGTCTGAAATTCAGGGGCAAAGCTACGCCATTTCTAAGAAGTAGGTAAAGGCGCGTCGAACCAACAACGTGGGTGCGTTGGTCTGAATTGCTGAACTTACTATACCTTTTGCGCTTCATTTAGCTGTTTTCTTGCAATCACATCAATTCTTGTATCGTTGAACGAAAAAACTCCGGTCTGGCGCAGAGCTTCACGCGCGGTCATTCTTTCGGGCAATTTTTTCCACACAGTGTTCGAGGAATACGGCGCCATGCGTGGTCTGGTCGCGACTCCCATAGTCATACCTTGCAGGTATTTCACTTGTTGACGATGTGCCGGATAAAGAATTGAATTTGACAAGAAACCGTCCTCACTGTTGGCGCTTTCCAGAACATAGATACGGTTACCCCGATAGCTTGCCAGCCCCGAATACTTTGTTTTCTGTACGATGCTTCCATCTTGGCTGAGAGCTCTTTCAAAAGTATGCGAGACAACATAGCCGTCTTGCTCGCGCAGCCAGATAAGTGTGCGCATAATTTTGTCATCCCATGTCGGAGTGACAAAATGACCATGATAAAAGCCCAAATAGCGCCGGAGAAGACCCGATTGTTCGTCAAATAGTCCTGACACCAATCGAGAGGGGCTTTTGCTAGAAGAGAATGAGATCCGAATGCGACCCTTCCTGAACGTTTCTGAATCTAAGACGAAATCACCTTCATTGATATTAAAATACCGCGCGATCCGACGCAAATTATGCGCGGATGGCATACCACTTCCATTCAAGTATCGATTGAATTGCTGTCGGTTGATCCCGATATCACGGCAGACTTGAGCGATACTGCCACTTTCAGCACATAGAAATCGCAAGTTTTTTGAAAAATATTCGGACATATGCACCACTTCCTTCGCGAACGTACGCGCATATGCTTACACTCGCTTACAAGTGTGTAAAGTCGCTAACTTTTTGAAATTCAATTTCCAAACCAATGTTCCCCTAAAGGAAAATGGGGAATCATCGGTAATGGACAGCATAAGGCGCGAAACTTACGGCGTTACCAATTTCTGCTTGCACCGAAATCTGATGGCCCTTGAATGGGCCTATAAGGTCAAAGCTCTGTCAAAGAAATGCTCCACGCAGCCATTTCGCGCGGATCTTATTGACAATTTCAACAGGAGAGAAACATGAAAATTGAATGGACAAAAACGCCGATTGGGCGTCGAAAATTTTTGAAAGGTGCGACTGCATTAGGCGCAACTGCGGCATTGCCCATGGGCTTTGGTGGAAGCGCATTGGCGCAGGAGTCTGGAACACTTCGCGTTCGCGCATACGGTGATGCCCCGAACATGGATCCAGCACATAGCGTTGGTGTGGTTGAAGAGGAGATCCACTCATCAATCTATAACAAGCTTGTGCAATACAAACCGGGCAGCGAATGGGGATGGCAGTTAGATGCGGCTTCCTCGATCGAACAAGTGGATCCAACTCATATAAAGTTTGCGTTACGCGATGATATTGGCTTCACAAATGGCCACGGCGCGATGACTGCCGAAGACGTAAAATTCAGTTTTGAGCGCATAATTGCAGATGAGACCGAAAGCCCAAACAAACCAGATATGGGACCGCTCAGCCACGTTGAAGTCACAGGAGAACGTGAAGGAACTATTGTTCTCAATGAACCGTTTGCGCCGCTTTGGTCGATTGCATTGCCCTATATCACCGGTAACATCGTTTCAAAATCTGCGGTTGAAGGCGCCGGTGGCCGCATAAACTCAGAGCCAGTCGCCGAATCTGGCCCCTATTTACGCGCAAGTTGGAGCCCGAAAGCGAAAACCGTATTGCAGCGTAACCCTGATTGGAAAGGGGATGCGCCAGCTTGGGATACAATTGAAATCTACCCGATCGACGACGAGAACACTGCTGAAATCGCATTTGAAGCAGGTGAACTTGATCTGACGCGTGTGTCACTTGGTTCCGTTGCTCGATACCGCGATGGGGTTCCGAATGGTGGCACATTGGTTGAAAACCCATCTCTGTTCTATGTCTGGCTTGGTATGAACTTGGATCATCCAAAGCTTCAGAATCAGAAACTTCGCCAGGCTATTCAGCACGCAATCGACGTGCCGACCATCCTTGAGGCATCATACTTTGGCGCCGCCGACCCATCGACTGGCATCATTGCACCGGGACTTGCAGGAAACCGCGCAGAAGGTTTGGTTGCTGCAGAAGCCAATGTAGAAAAAGCGATGGCGCTTTTGGCAGAGTCTGGTGAAAGCAATGTGACGCTGACTCTCGATATACTCAACAAAACAACTTATACGACTATGGCCCAAGTCATTCAGGCCATGTTGGCACAAATAGGGATCGCGCTTGAAATTAATGTTCTTGAGTCTGGCGCATTCTGGGCAAGTGGAGATAACGAAAACCTCCAGCTTGTATTGAACCGCTATTCAATGGCTCCTGACCCATCTTATGCAACAGCTTGGTTCACATCTGCACAAGCTGGCATCTGGAACTGGGAACGATTCCGCAACGAAGAGTTCGATGCAATCCACTCAGCAGCTTCTGCAGAAACCGACACCGCAAAACGTGCAACTATGTATCAGCGCGCTCAGGACCTGATGGAAGAAAGCGGTGCTTATAGATTCATCACGCACGAAGCCACGCCGGTCATCCACTCTTCAAGGGTTATCCCTGCGCTACGTCCTGACGGACTGTCGTTACTGCGATATTTTGGCAAAGCGTAATTTTCATACGTTGAATGTTGCAGCCGCTTTGGGGCGGCTGCAAATCAATTGCGGTCTTAAGAATAGGTGCTCGCGCATGCTCATCTTCACACTCAAACGTTTCGCTCTTGCTGCGCTTATTCTTTTTGTCGCTGTCACACTCATGTTTCTCATGATCCGAGCGGTTCCTGGTGATCCCGTTCAAATTATGCTCGGGCCACGCGCTACGCCTGAATTACAGGCGCGATTGACGGCCGAACTCGCGCTTGATCAGCCGATTTTTCGACAGCTCATCATTTTCTACGGCAATATGTTGCAAGGCGATCTAGGAACAGATGTCTTCTCTGGGCGTGCCGTTACGCAAATCGTGTTTCAACAGCTGCCATTCACCCTCGAACTCATTTTTGGGTCCATCATCTGGTCCGCTGGTTTGGGCATTTTTTTAGGTGCGTACGCAGCGTCCTATCCAAACACATTGATTGACCGCATGGTCGCCATTGCTTCGGTTAGCTTTGTCGCCGCGCCCGCGTTTGTAGTTGCTCTCTTATCACTCCTCCTATTCGCGGTTCACCTCAGATGGTTTCCCGCAATTGGGGCTGGCAATGGTTTTTGGGATCGAATGGAGCATTTGGTGCTGCCTTCCTTTGCCATCGGCTTAAGTTGGGTTGGCTACATTGCCCGATTGGTGCGCGCGTCCATGCTCGAAGTTCTTGGTGAGCATCACATCAGAACGGCGCGGGCATTCGGACTCGCGGAACGTCGTGTTGTGCTTGTGTACGCATTGCGTATCGCGATTTTACCAGTGGTAACAGTGATAGGTGTCGGCATGGGCTTCTTGCTGAGTTCCGCCGTTTTCGCCGAAATAGTCTTTGCACGCCCTGGTCTGGGTAAGCTGGTTATCGACAGTATAACGACCCGAAACTACCCGATTTTCATGGGCTCAGTTCTGGTATCGACTGGGTTGTTTGTGGTGTCCACCGCACTCGCTGATTTGATCAACGCGTGGTTAGACCCACGCGCACGGTCGGCGAAATAGGGAAAAAACGATGGAAAAATCTCAATCAGAAATCCGTATTATCATCGTCGGCATCGCTAAAAATCCTTTGGGTTTTATGGGCCTCGTCATTGTCGGCGCGATTGTCTTTAGCGCAATTTTCGCCGCGTGGATTGTTCCTTATGATCCCATTGAGATGAATATTAGGGACCGTATGCAAGGCCCATCTTGGAGCCACTTGCTAGGTACCGATCAACTGGGCCGAGACACTTTTAGTCGCGTAATTACCGGAGGACAGGTTGCGCTAAAAGTCGCTTTACCGGCCGTTTTTGGAGCCATGGCGATTGGGCTTACACTTGGAATGGTTGCCGGTTACGGCCCCAAATGGCTCGACAATTTCTTGATGCTATTGTTTGATACAATTCGCTCTTTCCCGACCGTAATGTTTGCTTTGGCAGTGGTTGCATTGGTCGGCCCAAGCTTACAGACGGTTGTTCTTGTAGTGATGGCGACCTCTATTCCTACATACGGGCGCGTCGCACGCACCCAAACTCTGACTTTGCGAAATTCCGAATTCATTCTCGCGGAACGATCCATGGGTGCGAGTATGGCGCGAATTCTGGGCGTCCACATGCTTCCCAACATTATCGGAGTACTTGCTGTTCTTGCAGCGATGGACATCCCAACGGTTATCGCACTTGAGGCAGGCCTTTCATTCCTTGGCCTTGGCGTCAAACCACCTACACCAAGTTGGGGAGCCTTATTGAAAGACGGGTATGCCCTCGTCCGCCAAACTCCTTGGTTGGTCATAGGAGGCGGACTTCCCATAATCGTCGCCACTCTTGGTTTCACTTTCTTAGGGGAAAGTCTCCGAGATGTCGTGGATCCTAAGCTAAGGAAAAACCAATGACCGATGTGCTTCTCGAAATCGACAATCTAAGCGTCGACTATGAAACTGCTCGCGGTGATCTCAAAGCATTGCGCAACATTTCCTTCGATGTTCGAAAAGCAGAGATTGTCGGCATCGTAGGTGAAAGCGGATGCGGAAAATCAACCCTAATTTCTTCGATCCTTCGTCTGATAGCGCCCAACACACGTTTTCGCAGCGGCGAAATTCGCTTCGATGGTAGTGATCTTCTAAAGGCTACTGAACGCGAGATGCGCGCATTGCGTGGTGATGAAATATCCATCGTTTTTCAAGACCCGATGCAAACTCACAATCCGGTTCTATCAGTCGGACAGCAAATGATCGACATCCAGCACCGCTCAAAAGCGCCAAAAGGTGAAAAGCGTGAAAAAGCGGCCCAAATGCTTGCTGCCGTGGGCATACCAGATCCTGAAGCTCGCCTAGATCAGTTTCCACATGAGTTTTCAGGCGGGATGCGTCAGCGGATCGCGATAGCTATGGCATTAATGTCTGAGCCCAATCTTTTGATTGCGGACGAACCGACAACTGCACTTGATGCAACGCTCGAAGTTCAAATCATCGAAAGGTTACAAGAGTTGCAGCGTGAAATGGACTGCGCCATCCTGTTCATTTCCCACCATTTGGGTGTGATTGCAGAACTCTGTGACCGTGTGGTTGTCATGTATGCGGGCGCGGTTGTGGAAAGTGGTGATGTCCGCAAGATTTTCCACGAGCCAAAACATCCATACACTCGTCGCTTGATCGAATGTGACCCTGGTCACATCAAAACACGAGCGCGGATTTTACCGACTATTCCTGGAGAGGTGCCGGATCTCGCCAACATACCGGACGGCTGTATTTTTCGCGATCGCTGCAATCAAGCAACTGAACGATGCATGGCACACGTTCCCCCGCTTGAATCCGTCGGCGAGGAACACATGGCCGCGTGTTGGCTAAATCATGAAGAGGTGACAGCATGACCCTGTTATCCGTAGATAATCTCAAAACAAGTTATGGCCCGGTAAATGTTCTGGCTGGCATAAGTTTTGATGTCGCCCCTGGTGAAACCTACGCATTGGTAGGTGAAAGTGGCTCGGGTAAAACAACAGTGATCCGCGCCATCGCGGGACTAGCGCCGGCTCAAGAGGGCTCAGTTAAGTTCGACGGTCAGCAAATTCGCGGTATTCCAGAACGATCGCTGCGCCCTTTGCGCAAAGACATGGCAATGATGTTTCAAGATCCGGTCGGCAGTCTTTCACCCCGAATGACAATCGGCAAGTTGATCACCGAGCCCTATAAAATCCAAGGGATGAGGGACCGCGATCTCGATGCAGAAGCGAAGCGTCTTTTAGAAATGGTAAATCTGCCCGCGCATTTTGCTAACCGGTATCCCTATCAATTGTCCGGCGGACAGGCGCGACGCGTTGGTGTAGCCCGTGCTCTCGCTCTTGAACCAAAATTGATCTTGGCCGACGAGCCTACTGCCGGTTTGGATGTATCTGTCCAAGGTGAGCTCCTGAATCTCCTTAATGATCTGCGTGAACGCCTTGGTTTGGCTATGGTTATCATTACCCATAATTTGAGTGTGGTGAAGCATGTCGCGGACAGAATGGGGATTATGTATCTTGGCCGATTGGTTGAAGAAGGCACGACTGAGACCATTTTTGAGTCGCCTCGCCATCCTTATACGCGTTGCTTGCTTAGCGCGAACCCAGAGCCGGATCCTGACGCACGCTTGGAACGTATTGCCCTTAAGGGAGAGCCGCCGAGCTTGTTGAATCGGCCAACTGGATGCGAGTTCCGCGAGCGTTGTCCATTCTCACAAAACATCTGCACAAATACCCCTGCTTGGGAAACCTCTGATGGTCATGGGCATAGATGCCTTGCACCTCTAACTTAACGGACTGTTCATGACTGCCACTCTATTTTTTAACGGCCCCATTTTGTCTATGGACGATTACAACTCTGAGCCGGAAGCGGTTCTAATTGTCGGGGATTCGATCGCAGCTGTTGGGGATGAGGCTGGGTTACGTGCGAAAATGCCTGATGGTACTGAGCTGTACGATCTCATGGGTCAGGCACTATTACCAGCGTTCCTTGACCCCCATGGTCACTTTCCTGATCCTGGGTTCATAGCTCTATTCCGGGTAGATTTATCCTCTCCTCCGCGCGGTAATTGTGTTGATATGGCCACCGCTCTTAAGCGCCTTGGGAAAAGAGCGAGATCAACGCCGAAGGGCGAGTGGGTCATGGGTGTTCTCTTCGACAACACAGCCATTGCTGAAGGGCGAATGCCTTCAAGAGACGAGCTTGATAGTGTCTCAATAGATCACCCAATCTGGGTCATGCATGCCTCCGGTCACAATGGGGTTGCCAATTCAGTTGCGCTTGACATGCAAGAGATCACGCAAGACACGTCTGACACAAAAAGCGGGCGATTTGGGCGTGCGACGGATGGTAAGCTTACCGGGTTGATCGAAGGTATCTCAGCAATGAGAGAGATGGGTGACACTGACTTTCTTATTGATCGAGATAAGTTTTGGGCAGGATTCAAATCGTGTCGCGACGAGTATATCGCTAATGGCGTAACCTACGCACAAAACGCTTGGACATCGCGCAAGATGCTGGAACATTTTGCTTCATTGCCTGCAGGGGAAGACCCAGGGATCGACCTTCTGTTGCTCCCAATTGGTGAACTCGAACCAGAATTGAGTGACGGGCCGAATGCATTGGAATGGGCGCAGAACCCATACATGACCCTGGGCCCGCGCAAACTGTTCACTGATGGCGCATTTCAGCTTCAAACGGCATTTTTATCACAGCCATACCACAGGGTAACCGACCCAGATCACCCCTGTGGGATGCCTTACACGTCACCTACAGATCATCGTTTTCAAGTGAAAAAACTACATGATCTTGGTCACCAAATTCACTGTCATTGCAACGGTGACGCTGGCGCCGATTTGTTTATTGACGCGGTTGAAATTGCTCAAGCAGACAATCCGCGCGATGACCACCGCCATACGATTATACACGGTCAAACGCTACGAGATGATCAATTGGAACGCATGGCTTCTCTTGGTATCACGGTTAGTTTTTTTTCAGCTCATATTCACTTCTGGGGCGATCTTCATAAGAACACCTTCCTTGGACCAGATCGGGCCAACCGACTTTCCCCAGCAGCCTCTGCAGAGAAATACGGCGTGCGATACACATTGCACAATGACGCGTCGGTTACACCCACGCGCCCGCTTCACCTTGCTCACTGTGCAGTAAACCGGCGCACCTCTGGTGGACAAACACTTGGTGAAGCGCAAAAGATCAGTGCCCTCTCAGCTTTGCGAGCACAAACCATAGATGCCGCTTGGCAGGTTTTTCAAGAAGATGTACGCGGCTCAATCGAAGTTGGAAAAACAGCAGACCTCGCTATACTTTCGGGGAACCCATTAACTGATCCAAACTCGCTCAAAGATCTTCGCGTAATTTGCACTATACGCAGGGGTAATATCTGCCATCAAGAACCGACGTGCTGACACGCGGGCTATGGTCTCGAAACGGCATTGTCACGGTAACTCGACGAACGTGGTGAAACCAGGGTAACGGCAGGGGATGAAAGAGATTTCCTATTCCCGCCACCGCTTTCCGCCTTCAATAATCCAACGTGCGGTTTGGCTCTATTTTCGCTTTCCGCTGAGTTTTCGGGACGTCAAGGAAATGCTGGCGGAACGTGGGATCAATATTAGCTATGAAACAATTCGTAGATGGATTTTGAAATTTGGTCCGGCGATTGCCGCCAACATCAGATCCCGAAGAGCTCAACCTTCTGGGGTCTGGCATCTTGATGAAGTATTTGTCCGCATTGGGGGCAAGCGGACTTATCTGTGGCGAGCCGTAGACGATGAAGGAGAGGTTCTTGAGACGCACGGCACAATCGACAAGTTTGTTGGCGACTCGATCATGGCGTTCTGGAGCGCTCCTATCGAAATACGTGATCATTCAGAAAAGGGATTAAGAGCGGCCTTGCAGCTCCGAGAAGAACTCGCGCGATTCAACGCATTGCAAGAAAACAATGACAACCCACATCTCGAAATTGCCGTTGGGCTTTCTAGCGGGATGGCATGTGTCGGGAACATCGTTTCAAATCAACGCTTTAGTTATACAGCCATTGGCAAGACCGTAAATTTGGCAGCGAGGGTTGAGGCTGCCTGCCGTCAAATAAACTACGATATTGTATGCTCTGAAATTACGGCCAACAGCTCTGGTTATGCCTGCCTTTCAGCCGGAAAATTGAGTCTCAAAGGATTCTCCGAACCTATATCGCTATACATCGTAGTTGGAGATGAAAACGTTGCCAATTCTAGTGCGTTCAAAACACTTGAAAGCCTTCACATCAAATTGGTTGAGCACCTCAAACTTGAAAAGCCATACGAGGAAATATTGGATCAATGCATCCAGTTATCGACCAAAATCGAACATGGACTTGGCGAGTTTTATATATCTCTTCATGAACGCAAAGGTGAATTCAAACTGAGCTAATGTAAGCTACTTAAGCATGCCGATTTTGATTGTTGTGCATGGCGTAGTTAACGCCGACAAAACCTACAACGAACCTGAT
>JAQWQJ010000006.1 GCA_029244725.1 Paracoccaceae bacterium | reverse complement strand
ACGGTGTTCCAAAGGCCCAATTTGGACTATATTTGAAGGAATGTGAGTGGCGTTTTAACAACAGTGACCCGTCAGTGCAATTATCACAGCTAAGACAATGGGTTAAGAAGTATTTGAACTAGTTATCTGGGTCAGCCCCTTTGAGTTTTCATCGCGTCGACCCAGAAGTTAATTCGAACCGCGCCAACGGCCATCATCTGATCGAACCCGTGGCAGCATAAGCTTAGTTAGAGGTTGCGAGAAGAGATAAGCGGATGATTCAAAACGACTTCCTCAAAGTTGACGTTCTAACAATCCCGAAATTCTTTAAACCTTTTGATTGACGACATTGAGCCCTTGAAACCAATGAAAAAAAGGCGCATTTAGGCGGCGTCCCGCATATGGGCGGGTCGATTAGTGATGGAGAAAACATGGCCAAGGAAGATACTCTCGAATTCCCCGGTGTTGTTAAGGAACTCCTGCCTAATGCGACATTTCGGGTCGAGCTTGAGAACGGCCATGAAATCATCGCTCATACGGCAGGCAAGATGCGTAAAAATCGCATCCGTGTTCTAGCTGGTGACAAAGTTCAGGTGGAAATGACACCGTATGATCTGACTAAAGGTCGGATCAACTACCGCTTCAAATAAGTGAAGCTCATCCTCGGATCAGGCAGTCCGCGCCGCAAGGAGTTGCTGGCGCAGATTGGTGTTGTGGCTGACGATATTCGCCCGCCCGAGATTGATGAAACCCCTTTAAATAATGAATTGCCGCGCCCGTATTGTGTACGTTTGGCGCGCGAAAAGGCATTGGCAGTTCAAGCTGATGATGACGACATTGTTCTTTGCGGTGACACGACGGTTGCTGTTGGTCGCCGCATTCTTGGTAAGCCGGTCGATGCTGCCGAAGCTGCTCAGTTTCTCTATATGCTTTCTGGCCGGCGTCACCGGGTGATAACGGCCATTGCTGTTCGGCGAGGCGACAAAATCTGGCAAAGGGATGTCGTTACACAGGTCAAGATGAAAGCGTTGTCGGACGAAGAAATTAACTGGTATTTGACGACCAACGACTGGCAAGGGAAAGCCGGTGGATATGGCATTCAAGGGCCAGCCGGCGCACTGATTCCATGGATCGGTGGCAGCTTCACGGCTGTGGTCGGATTGCCGTTGACGGAAACGGCAGATTTGCTGCGCGCTGCGGGATTGCCCATTATGAAAGCGAACACATGAAAGGTCGATTAATTGCTCTCGATCACGTTCAGGGACGCGAGGCCGCGGCCTTGATGGTCGATGGACGTTTGGATGACCTGCTGATTGAAGCAGGCAAGCCGCGCCCCGGAACGATTTATCGGGCTATCGCAGATCGTCCGCTCAAAGGGCAGGGCGGCATGATCCTGAACTCTCCTGATGGCGCGGCATTCTTGCGTCACGGCAAAGGTATTGCACCGGGCGACGCGCTGTTGGTGCAGGTCACCGGATACGCCGAGGACGGCAAGGCGGTGCCGGTAACCTCGAAAGTTTTGTTCAAAAGCCGTTTCGCGATTGTCACACCGAATGCGCCGGGCCGCAATATCAGCCGATCCATTCGTGACGACGATGTGCGCGACCAATTGGCTGAGATCGCTCACGAGGCGATGGAGGGTTGTGAATACGGCCTGATCCTACGTTCAAGTTGCGCAGAAGCGGATGCGGACGACATCGCCGAGGATGTCGCGTCGATGGTCGAATTGGCGGGTCAGGTGATGGCCGCTGCCGTGGGTTCAGAGCCTGGGATGCTTTTGGAAGGTGACGGGCCGCACGTGGTTGCTTGGCGTGAGTGGACCGAGCAAGCTGCTGTTGAAACGTCTGAAGGATCGTTTGACGACCACGGTGTTCTTGACGCGCTTGAAGGGTTGACCGAGGCTAAAGTTTCCTTGGGAACATCAGGCTCGATGTATATTGAATCGACACGGGCGATGGTCGCGGTGGACGTTAACACGGGCAACGATACTTCAATGGCTGCCGGGTTAAAGACAAATTTGGCCGTTGCCAAAGAATTGCCCCGTCAATTGCGCACACGCGGGTTGGGTGGACAGATCGTCTTGGACCTTGCCCCAATGCAAAAGAAAGAGCGCCGCAATTTTGAGGGTGCCTTACGAAGTGCCTTGCGCAGTGACCCGATGGAGACGGCTTTGGTCGGATGGACCCCACTTGGCCATTTTGAACTGCAGCGGAAGCGCGAGCGTGTTCCTCTGAGTGAGGTGTTGAAATGATCTGCCCAATCTGTGGTGAAGAAGGCCAGAAAGCGTTTCGTCCGTTCTGTTCAAAGCGCTGTGCCGACATTGATTTGGGCAAGTGGATGACCGGTGGATACGCTGTCGCCTCGCAGCGCGAAGACGATCAAGACGAATTGATAACCGAGCTAGACAGACACCTTTCAAAACCAACGCACTAAGCTTCTGCATCCGGCTGTTTGGACGGGTGGGCAAGCTCAAAGGCTTCGAGCTTGCTGCAGTTTTCGACGATCCTGTTGATATTGGAAAAGCTTTTCATATCGACCCCAAAACGGGCTGCCGAAAACACCTGCGGCATGAGGTAAATGTCAGCCATGCCGGGCGTATCGCCAAAGCAAAAGTCTGCGCCGCCGTTTTGTTTTACGAGCAACGCTTCGCAAGCTTCAAGACCATCCCCAATCCAACGCCTACACCATACTGCGACGCCTTCCTGATCTTGATCGTAGTTTTGCTTTAGAAACTGCAACACTCGTAGGTTTTGCAGCGGGTGAATTTCGCAAGCGATGACCTGTGTAAATGCGCGAACGCGGGCGCGTTCAAACGGTTCGATCGGTAGCAAGGGCGGCTCAGGATAGGTTTCATCAAGCCATTCAAGGATTGCAGGGGACTGGGTTAAAACCTGCCCATCAACCTCAAGCGTAGGAACCAACCCTTGGGGGTTCATGGCTTTATATGCCTCGGATTTTTGCTGACCGCCGTCCTTAAGCAAATGTACCGAGACGAAATCGTAGTTCAGCCCCTTTAAATTAAACGCGATCCGGCAGCGATAGGAGGACGAACTGCGAAAATATCCGTGAAACTGCATGATGAACTCCGAAGTTGAATAGCCCACTTTCTTTTCAGTACATTTTGTAACTGTCTATCTTTGATGCGCCGAAAACTCACCTACATTTCGTTTATTCGTCCTGATCTATCCAGATCGAAACAGGTCCGTCGTTCGTTAGGCTGACCTGCATATTGGCTCCGAACTTGCCGGTTTCGACGGGGAGATCGAGATTCCTTAACGCTTGGGCGAAATGCTCATACAGCGCGTTGCCTTCGGTCGGTGGGGCTGCAGTCGAAAACCCTGGTCTGTTGCCACGCTTGGTGTCGGCAGCCAATGTAAATTGGCTAACCACCAGAATACTGCCGCCAATATCTGTGACAGAACGGTTCATTTTGCCGGCCTCGTCTTCAAATATTCGCAGTTTTGAGACTTTGAGCGCTAAGCTTGTTGCGCGCTCAGGGGTATCGTTTTGCATTGCGCAGACTAGGATCATTAGACCGTTGCCACATTGTCCGATCAAAATCCCATCGACCTCGACGCTTGCGCTGGAAACCCGTTGCAATAGTGCTCGCATAAATGAACCCCTTTAGTAACTTACGGTCTCAAATAGCTCGGGATTGGTGGCGACGAAATACCCGATGCTGCCAGCAATCGCGATGCCGAAAAAGACCGCTATGGCGATTTTCCAAACGGAATAAGGGCGTTGGCCGCTGACACGTCCAGTAGTGCCGTTTATCACGACCCGATAGGTTTCACCGCGAAACTTATAAGCGGCCATCCAGACGGGTAGAAGCACGTGCTTGAAGGTCACATTACTGATCTTGGTGTTAACACTGTTGACCCTTTGCCGGTCGCCCCCGATATCAAACTTAACGTCGCGCAAGATGACGCGGTCCATGTGATCGCGGGCGATTTCGTAACCGTCGTCCAGATCAACCGAATATGCCTCGGCGCTATATCCAGCCAAGTATTCTGGTTTGTAAGGCTCTAATCCTGACAAATCCCAAGGGGCTAGCGCGTCGGTGTCTTCACGCGGCAGTGATTTTGATGCCAATACGAGAACATCATCAAAGAAGCGCGAAACTCGCCCTGAAACACTGCGCCAACGGGTTTTGGCTTGGCGAACTTGAACGTTTTTACCGTCTCTGCGAACGGTCTTAGTGACGTAGTAAATTGTACCACGCTGGCCCGAGTAGTTGGATTTAGTCTGCGCGTCAAAGGTCCAAAACGGAACATAGACTCCCTGCATTCGCCGCCCCTTGCGGGCAAATTGATCGAGACCATTGGGTGCAAACCAAAGCTTGCCCAACCATTTCCCCATCGCGGCGCGGGCTTGTTCCTCGGCAAGATCGAAGGGCAAAAGACCCTTGGGTTTGATATGTCGATGGACCCCAGTGTCGGTGACAACCGGTGTCGCACAAAACGGACATTCGCCGGCGTGCGTGCTGTTTCCAAGCTCAATCTTAGCCGCGCAATTCGGGCAATCGACGACGCGGGTTTCTTCATAATCCTCGTCTGGTAAATCACGTGAGATTGCGGTTTCAAAGTCCAACTCAAGTATTGGCTGCGACCACGGACCGTCGTCATCAAGTGGCTGCGAGTGACCGCAATAATCACAAATAAGCTGATCTTGACCTGGGTCAAAACGCGCATCGGCCCCGCAGTTGTCGCAGGGAAACTTGTGTTCTTGCGTCGTCATCTGTTGACCTTCATTTTATGTTGAAAGCTGACAATATTGGCCACCCGTTTGGCCGATGCGTCGGTGTATTTGATCATATGACAGAACAGATACGGCCCTTTCTCAGTGATCAACCGGCCAGACACAGCGGCGGCTTTACCATGCGAAACGACGTCTTCAATACGCACCTCGATCAATCGCTCTGCAGAGATTGCGCGGGATATTGCAGCGCGCCCAACCAAAACGTCACTGCCGTTTTGCCATGTGGCGCTCTCTGACACACCTTCTGCCGGAAACTCGCAAGCACCCAATAGGCTAAGGGCAATGCCCTCGGCCCTTTGGTCGCTATCTGATCGCGTCAGCGATCCATTGCGCGTGACCCGAACCGTGGTGAGCGTATCCCCCATAATTAACCTGCAGGCGGAGGCGGTGGTGGCGGTAGGATGGTAAACAGTTGCGCCATTTCGGTGACATCTTCGGCTTTAAGCCAACCGTCCTGACCAGGTGTCCATATGTAGCTTTCACGCTTCAAGCTTCCGTCAGCGGCCATTCTGCCAAGGTCAGCCTTTGAGAACGGACCCGTAGTTTTACCATTTTCAGCAATGTGCCAAACATGCTCGACGGGAGGAGGCGGAGGTGCAGCCGGTGCAGCACCCCAAGGGCCGCTTTGGCTGGCGGCGTTGGCCATCGCCATGCCCATTCCCATGCCTAAGCCAGCACCCATCCCACTGTTGGTGGTTTGGGCAGCCGACGTCATGGCCTCGGCCGCAGAATACTGCGTGAATTTTCCGAGATCGCCAGCAAGCCCCATAGAGGTTCTTTTATCCAATGCTTGTTCGACAGCAGGCGGCAGGCTGATGTTTTCGATGTAAAATTCTGGCAGTGAAAGGCCATATTCCGCCAGCTGAGGCGAGACCTGCGCGGCAATCAACTTGCCCAAGTCCGGCATATTCGCAGCCATGTCCAAAACAGGGATTTCACTACCCGCTAACGCTGCCGAGGCACGCGACAGGATAATTGAACGGATTTGGTAGCTGATTTCATCACTTGTGAATTCGCCGTCTGTCCCCACAATCTCGGACAGGAACTTGGCGGGATCGGTAATGCGGATGGTGTAGGTTCCAAATGCCCGAAGACGTACCGGCCCGAACTCTGGATCGCGGCACATAATAGGGTTTTTTGTGCCCCATTTCAGATCAGTGAAACGGGTTGTGTTGACGTAGTAAATTTCAGACTTGAAGGGGCTTTTGAAACCATGATCCCAATGCTGAAGCGTTGTCATCACGGGCATGTTGTTGGTTTCAAGCATGTAAAGCCCGGGCGTGAACACATCCGCCAACTGGCCCTCGTGAACGAAGACGGCTGACTGTCCTTCACGCACAGTTAGCTTTGCACCGTACTTGATTTCATGGTCTTCGCGTTCAAATCGCCAAACCATTGTGTCGCGCGTGTCATCGACCCAGTGAATGACGTCAATGAATTCACCCGTCAGAAAGTCGAAAATACCCATGCCACTTACTCCGTTGTTCGGTTCTACCCAGCCAGTTCACTGGCGATTGTTTGTACTATCGGGCGCGCTTGGTCTGCGGTCATTCCGACAGATAAGCGGCGATCATAAAGGATTTTTAACAGCATTTCGTCATGTCTGGTCAAAAATCCGAATTCTTCGTCGTCGTTGAAAATTGATGGACGCGCCTGCGGGCTGTCGTTGGCCAGACCAAAACCTTGTGCCACCTCTTCATGGATGCACGAACGTCGCAAAAGCGTCGGATGCTCTGCCCGAATGACGGCAATTGCTTTGCCATACGATAGCGATCCGGTTTCGCTGGGAAACGCATAGACCAAACACAATAGCGACCTAGGCAGGTTTTCCAACGTACTGAGAGCAGATGGTGAAACATTTGGCACAAACTCGCGGATGCGATCCACCGCCGCAGCTTTGTCATCTTCACCAATCACCATCACCAAGTAATTCGGTCGCGTCGAGGTCAGCGTTACTGGATGACCGGAAACCTGAGATAAGTGCTGGGCATAGTCACTAATGAAACGCGCATCCGATTGTCGGTTGGTGGCCTGCACGCTGTCGCCAAATTCAACCGACATTCGGACGGGTTTTTCCCAGCGACGAAGTTGGCTAGGCGTGCTTTGGCGAACAAAACCAGCGGGCACCGATGTGTACTCATCATAGAGAGCAATCGTCTCAAAATTTCTCGCCAGAATGCGCGCCGAAACTGAGATGTTGGCGTTCGAGTCATCCTGCAACAACAGTCCCCGCAATCGCATATCGTTCTGCAATTGCGAGTAATAGGCCGTCAGCTCCGCGCTTTTTGCAGAGGGGGCTGAAACTGGCGAATTGGATTGGTTCTCAGGCACGTAGGGCGTGGCGCAGCTCGCCAATAGCGAAGCTACTGTTAGAACCATAAGTCTTCGATATGCGCGTCGCCAGATCACCCGTTTGATGGCGTCGCCGTTGTGGATGGCGCCTTTGCTGAGGCCAATGCGCTTCGCAAATCACCCTCAAGACCCTTCAACTCGCTTTCAGCTGCTGCACGTTTGGCTTTGCCTTCGTCTGCAATCCGTAGGCTGTCTTCAATTGTTCCGACAAGTTCAGCGTTGGCTTGACGTATGGCTTCAATGTCAAAAACGCCTCGCTCCATTTCCTGACGAATTGCCTCGTTGCTTTGACGCAAGTTCGCCGCGTTTGAGGTCAGCAATTCGTTGGTCAAATCGTTCGCATCTTTGACCGCTCTGGCAGCCTCGGACGAGCGTTGCATTGTTACTGCCTGCGCCAACTGAGTTTCCCAAAGCGGCACAGTGTTGACCAGCGTCGAGTTAATCTTGGTGACAAGCGATTTGTCGTTTTCCTGTACCAATCGGATCGAAGGCAAAGACTGCATTGTAACCTGACGGGTTAACTTCAAATCGTGAACGCGTCTTTCAAGATCATCGCGGGCAGATCGTAAATCCCGAAGCTCTTGTGCCTTTAGTGTCTGAACATCTTCGCCAGCCGCTTCCATTACTGATTGCGCCGCTGGGATATCATTGGCGTCCAGCGCTTCGATTTTCTTTTCTCCGGCAGCGATATAGAGAGCAAGTTCATCATAAAAACTAAGCGTTTTCGCATAGAGGATATCGAGCGACTTGATATCTTTTATCAATGCATGTTCGTGATGCAGCAAGTCTTCTGTGATTTTGTCGATTTGACCCTGAACGGTTTCATATCGCGCGTAGAATTTCGCAATAGGGGCGGCGCGACCCATAAGTTTTTCCCACCAGCTTTGCTTGCGACGGCCATCTAGTTCGGATACGGAAAAACCGCGAATGGTGGCAACGATGTCGCGCAGGCTATCACCTGCAACGCCCAGATCTTTGTTGCGCACATCAGCAAGCATGGCTTGCGATATCTCTTGCAACTCTGCCTGCGCGGAGGAACCGAAAGACACGATAGAATTTGTGTCCGACATATCAAGCTCGGCCATGCGTTTCGTCACATCTGCGTCTGCGACGTCCGTTGTTTCTGGCACATCGGGAAGGTGGACAGCATTAATCTCATCTAGTTGAGTGACGATTTCTTGGGCCTTTTGGCGAACATTTTCAGACATGGAATTTCTTTCGTTTATCAATCAGAAGCAAGTTTTACGCCTTCGCGCTCAAGCCGCGCACGCAATACGTCAATTTCAATGTCGAGGTCGACATGATCATCTGCAAGCATTTTCTGGGTGCGACTACCGAAACTTTGTTCAAGATCTTCTAGCAAAGTCTCATAATTTTTGCGGGCGTCGGCGTTGTGATTGCGCGCGTAAAGGTCTGCAAATTTGGTCGATGCTTGGCGTGCAGCGTCAAGATAAACCGAGAGGTATTTGCGGACCGCGGTTAAATCACGTGGGTCCGCCTCAATAACGCGGAACATGTGGCGGGCGGTGGATTGAAAGCGTTCAACACGGGAAACCAAATCACGATCGTTCAATGAGGCAATGGATTTTTGCATTGCTGCCAAATGGGCCTCGGCCTCTTCGATGGCTCGTACTACGCGACCGTTTTGAAATTCGTCCACGTCGCCCATGCCCTTGCTTTTCATCGGGTCAAAACCAAAAGCTGCAACGTGCAAACCTAAACCTAAAACACCAAAAATTATCGCTTCGACGGGGCCGTGTCCGGCCAACCCGGCGATCGAAAGGCCAGCGCCGGTCAGTATCGCGCCAAAAAGCTTGCGCGGGATTGCGGGGCGACGGGCAACTTTGCGGGACTCAAAAGCTTCTTGCGCGAACAAGCCTTCACGGGTCAGCCAAGCGGCCAGCAGCAAAAGCCCTAGAGCGGCCAAATAAGTAGCCATGACAATAGGTTCAGAGGTGAAGGCTTTTAAGATCAAAATCAGCGGTGGGAAAAACAAAAAATTCACGCGTCCGCCAGCGCGGGACGCCTTTTTTGTGCGCAAACCTGTCGGGGCATTTGCGGCGCCGGGGCTGTGTTGACCACCATACTTTTGTGCCATTAGCTGCCTGACGCCGTTGCGGTGACGTAGAAGATCAAGGCGATCAGAAGCGCATATGCTAATTTTTGTAGCCCGGGTTCACTCATTTTCACCCCTTTCAGGCCCTAAGATAGGAACCCGATAGTGAACTTGCCAGCCCTAGATAAAGGTCGCGAAGCGAATATGGTCGTTATCTACGGCGACGAACCTGTTTCGGCTTAGGCTTTTGTTGATCATCGGATTGATCAATACCCAACTGCTCGCGCACGATTTTACGGCGAATTTCCTCAACGTGCCCAGTCTTGAGCTGGCCCAATTGGAACGGACCATAGCTGACACGGATCAGCCGGTTCACTGTTAGCCCAACATAGTCCATAGCGCGGCGAATTTCGCGGTTTTTGCCCTCACGTATGCCGACGGTCAACCAAGCGTTAGAGCCTTGTTGACGGTCAATCGTGACGATCATCGGCTGGAATCTTTCGCGGTCGATGACAATGCCTTTGCGCAAGGGTTCGAGCGACTTTTCAGTTGGGCTGCCTTTGACCCGAACGCGATATCTGCGCAACCAACCAGTGCTTGGTAGCTCAAGCTTGCGTTTCAGCGCGCCGTCGTTGGTTAAAAGCAAAAGCCCTTCGGAATTCAGATCAAGCCGTCCCACCGTCATTACACGTGGCAAATCGTCGGGCAGATGATCGAATACAGTATCGCGGCCTTGTTCGTCTTTGTTCGTGCTGACCAGACCTGTTGGCTTGTGGTACAGCCACATGCGCGTTTCTTCAGCCTCGGCAATTGGCTTATTGTCCACGATGATCCGGTCCGCGTCAGTGACGTTCAGCGCCGGGCTAGTCAGGATCTTACCGTTCACTGACACTCGGCCAGCTTCGATCATACGTTCAGCTTCGCGACGGCTGGCGACGCCCGCACGTGCTAGGACTTTCGCGATACGATCGCCTTTTGGGGTTTCTTGTGACATGAGGAGCGATTAGACCAAATACGCATCAGGTGAAAGCGGTGATATCGTGTTTCGATCGTTTATGGACATTGCATTGGAAGAAGCGAAACTGGCCGCAGAGCGCGGCGAGGTTCCCGTTGGGGCTGTTTTGGTGGCTGCAGACGGCACGGTTCTCGCGCGGGATGGTAACCGAACACGGGCTGATAGCGATCCGACTGCACATGCTGAAATCAACGTGATCCGCAGGGCATGTGCAAGCCTAGAACAAGAGCGTCTTTCAGGCTGCGATCTTTACGTTACGCTTGAGCCTTGTACCATGTGCGCAACGGCAATTGCACATGCGCGTATCGCGCGGGTTTATTATGGCGCATCTGATCCCAAATCCGGTGGTGTTGAGTGTGGCGCGCGCGTTTTCGAGCAACCTCAATCGCACCACAAGCCCGAAGTTTACGCAGGGATCGCCCAAGAAGAAGCCGAAGGCCTGCTTAAGACCTTTTTTGAGCGCTTACGTTAAAGTTCGCCCAGTTTGTCTGCACGAAGTTTGGCGTACAGCGCCAATATTGCTGCGCAAAGAGAGGTGGCAAACATAAGCCACAGCAATGGTAGCGCGCCAGATTCGGCATTGAGCATTGAGCCAGCGTAAGCGGACAAAGCTGCACCGCCTCCGATCATCATTGCACCACCCAGGCCGCTTGCTGATCCAGCCAATTCAGGGCGAACAGATAACATTGCAGAGGTTGCGTTGGGAATTGTCATACCATTCCCCGTTCCTACAAACACCATGGCGATGAAGAAGACGGTGACCGAGTCAAACCCGATATAAAACAGTACAATGACGGCGCCGATACCGAACATAACAACGAAAATGCCGAGGTTGATCATTCGTGTAACACCCAAGGACACGGAATAGCGGCCAGCCAGAAAGTTTCCGACTGCATAGCCGAGCGCAGGGGCTGCGAATGAAAAGCCAAGCGCTGTTGGCGATAAACCATAAACCACGGATCCCACGAATGGCCCGCCGCCAAGGTAGGCGAAGTATGAGCCGCTAGAGAAAGCCAATGTTAAAGAATATGCCCAGAATCGCCGAGATCGCAGTAGCGCGGGGTATTCTTTAAATTGTTGAAAAACTGAATTTTCAGTTTTGGGCGCTGTTTCCCCCAAGTCGTACCACGATAGCGCGTAAGTCAGTATTCCAAGTATTGCCAAGAATACAAAGGTCGCGCGCCAGTCAAAAAGCTCATCAAGAACACCGCCGAATGCGGGGGCAAGCATAGGAGCAATCGCCATCCCCATGGTAACATAGCCGATTAAACTGGCGGCCTCATTCGGTGAGACCGTGTCGCGGATCGAGGCGCGTGAGATGGCCATGCCAACCACGACCGCGGCTTGCATCATTCGAAAGGCGAGGAAAGTTTCCACTGTTGGCGCAAGTGCACATCCGATCGTCGCGAAGATGAATATTCCAAAACCCCAGAGGATTATTGGTCTGCGGCCGTATTTATCCGACAAAGGTCCGGCAACAATCTGCAAAAACGCGGATCCGAACAGATATGCAGACACCGACAGTTGAAGCACCGTGTAAGGAGCTTCGAAATACTCGGCCATACCAGGGAGTGACGGAAGGAACACGTTCATGTTCATCGACGAAACGGCTGTCAAACAAACAAGCGTTGCGATATGCGCTGGGGTACTGCGATCCAGAAAGCGGACGCCTCGAGAAATGGCCATGTCAAATCGGTAGTTTCCGAGACTAAAAATGTCCAGATCGTTCTCGTTATTAGCTGATTTGCAATTTGCTCTGACTGCAATTCAAAGACTTTGCAAATTTGCCGGAAAAGGCTTTGCTGCAGTGCCGCGTATCTTTATGGTCTGCTCAATTCAAAAGGGTTGCCGAAATGAAAGACATTCTCAAAGAACTGGAAGATCGCCGCGAAGTTGCCCGCATGGGCGGTGGTGAGCGACGCATCAACGCTCAACATGCCAAAGGCAAGTTGACCGCGCGTGAAAGGGTCGAATTGCTGCTGGACGAGGGCAGCTTTGAAGAATTCGACACGTTCAAAGCGCATCGCTGCACTGATTTCGGCATGCAAAAGGAAAAACCTGCTGGCGACGGTGTTATCACTGGTTGGGGAACGATTAATGGTCGTATGGTCTATGTGTTCAGTCAGGATTTTACCGTATTTGGTGGATCGCTTTCGGAAACCCACGCCGAGAAAATCTGTAAGATTCAAGATATGGCGATGCAAAATGGCGCGCCTGTGATTGGCATTAACGATTCTGGCGGAGCACGCATTCAAGAGGGTGTCGCGTCCTTAGCTGGTTATGCAGAGGTGTTTCAACGCAACATCATGGCGTCAGGCGTCGTTCCACAGATCAGCCTGATCATGGGGCCATGTGCAGGTGGCGCGGTCTATTCGCCCGCGATGACAGACTTTATCTTTATGGTGAAGGACAGCTCGTACATGTTCGTCACTGGTCCAGACGTTGTGAAAACCGTGACAAACGAAGTTGTAACCGCAGAAGAGCTTGGCGGTGCGTCGACGCATACCAAGAAATCATCGGTCGCAGATGGTGCGTTTGAGAATGACATTGAGGCGCTGACGGAGGTTCGTCGCCTTGTTGATTTCTTGCCGCTAAACAACCGTGACAAAGCCCCCGTGCGTCCGTTCTTTGATGAACCGGGCCGCATTGAGGAAAGCCTTGATACGCTGATCCCTGAAAACCCGAACCAGCCTTACGACATGAAAGAGTTGATACTGAAGGTCGCCGACGAAGGCGATTACTACGAAATTCAGGAAGACTTCGCGAAAAATATCATCACCTGCTTCATCCGTCTTGAGGGTCAAACTGTTGGTGTGGTGGCTAACCAGCCGACGGTATTGGCAGGGTGTCTCGACATCGACAGTTCACGCAAGGCAGCACGCTTCGTGCGTTTCTGTGACGCGTTCGAAATTCCTATCCTGACGCTTGTTGATGTTCCTGGTTTCTTGCCCGGCACGTCTCAGGAATATGGTGGTGTTATCAAGCACGGCGCGAAATTGCTGTTTGCCTACGGCGAAGCGACGGTTCCGAAAGTCACCGTGATAACCCGCAAAGCTTATGGTGGGGCTTATGACGTTATGGCGTCCAAGCACCTGCGCGGAGATTTCAACTATGCTTGGCCAACGGCTGAGATCGCTGTGATGGGTGCCAAAGGTGCAACCGAAATTATTCACCGTGCTGATCTTGGCGATGCCGAAAAAATTGCGGCTCACACTCAGGACTACGAAGATCGGTTCGCGAACCCCTTCGTGGCGGCTGAACGCGGTTTTATCGACGAGGTCATCATGCCTCAGTCGACGCGCAAACGTGTGAGCAGAGCTTTTGCATCACTTCGCAATAAGAAGCTGCAAAATCCATGGAAAAAGCACGATAACATACCGCTTTGATCGAACGGTAAACAGCAGGGGGCTGTCGCCCCCCCCGCACCCCCTAGAGTAGTTTTACAAAGATAAAGAGACCCGATGTCACGCGAACGATGGAACATAGATATTGACGGAGACAAGTTAATCTTGTCGCGCAATCCAGTTGCGCGGTTTGATTTTTGTGTCGAAGCCACTTTGCCGGATGCCAGCCGTTTGCGGGTCGCCCACCAAGTACGTCAAGATATGTGGCGTCGACTTCAAACACTTCGTGGGTTTTCGCCTGTGGTCGAGGTCGAGCGCTGCGACAGTGGTCTGCTTGTCCGCGCGGGTGGGCAAATCGAAGCAAAACGTTTTCCCCAACGCTGGGCGGAAAGGCAAGTTCAAACGATGATGGAATGCCCTATCACGCGTCAGCGTTGGATTCGATTTGCAGCCCATCGAAAGGCTGTCGCATGATCGCTTCGTCTTTGAGATTCCATTTTAACGAGAATTGCCCTATAGTGCGTCTCAGTCAGGAACGGCGGCAAGCGTCGTTCTCGGCAAGAGGACAGGTTAATAGGAGAGAGAGATGTCGAAGAGCATCCTTACCATGGCGACGGTTGTCGTCGTTGCATTCGTCGCAGCATGCGATCGAGCCCCAGTTGAAACCACAACATCTGCCGTTATTTCGACGCCAGTTGTGCCACTTTCATCTGAGCCAGTTTACACCGGCAAATTTAAATAACCACACTGATAGTGTAAGACGAACCTCATGGTCGCCTTTGCTAAGGAGGCGGCCATGCTAAAACATCGCGGGTTTCCTGGTCGTTTGACCGGAACCGATTATCAATTCATCATCAGACGCGGCAACGCCAAAGGGGTAACCCCTCTGACCAGACGCGAGCGGTTTGCCGATCGCCGACCTGCCGATCGACGCGCAGACGCCGGTTTTATGGAAGCGCTCTGGAACCATTTTGGTGAAGAAACGTTTGAACGCGGTAATCTTGATGCTGGCCGACTAAGTTGGTTGTTCGGACGCGAAGTGATTGCGGTCGAAGAAGACTTTGACCCATCAGATTATGAGGCATTGTTGCGAATTAATGTCGACGTTGCTCGAGCTTCGTTTCCAGATGTAATCGGCGACGCGTAAGTATGATGGCCCGAAACCATTCCCATATTTGGCGGAAATCAGCCGAGAAACTGATTCTGGCAGGAACTGCCTTTTCCTTGCCGCATTGGTGCGCGAACCTGTTGCTTGTGAATGATGGAAAATCCTTTTCCCGTCTGACACGTATCCCTTCCCTATTCCGGGGGTCGTCGCCGTTTGGCACGGCCCCCGTTTTTTTGCGCGTGCAATCTGAAGCACCGCAACCTCACAAATTTCCAAAGAACTTGCCTCTGCCCATAACGCCGATGAGCAAAAGACCAAAAAGGACTGACAATGTTTGATAAGATCCTTATCGCCAACCGTGGCGAAATCGCTTGTCGTGTAATCAAGACCGCCCGCAAAATGGGTATCAAAACCGTTGCGATCTATTCGGACGCCGATAAGCAGGCGTTACATGTAAAGATGGCCGACGAGGCGATACACATCGGACCTCCTCCTGCGAACCAGTCGTATATTATTATCGACAAGGTCATGGATGCCATTCGTCAGTCTGGCGCTCAGGCGGTTCATCCAGGTTATGGTTTCTTGTCCGAGAACTCAAAATTCGCCGAGGCATTGGCGGCTGAGGGCGTTGCTTTTGTCGGGCCACCTGTTGGCGCGATTGAAAGCATGGGTGACAAAATTACCTCGAAGAAGATTGCCCAAGAAGCGAACGTTTCTACGGTTCCGGGTTACATGGGTTTGATCCAAGACGCAGAAGACGCGGTAAAAATCTCAAACCAAGTCGGATACCCCGTGATGATCAAAGCCTCAGCTGGTGGCGGCGGCAAAGGCATGCGGATCGCTTGGAACGATCAGGAGGCCCGCGAAGGTTTCCAGTCGTCCAAGAACGAAGCGGCAAATTCGTTTGGCGATGATCGTATCTTTATTGAAAAATTCGTGACCCAGCCTCGTCACATCGAAATTCAAGTTCTCTGTGACAGCCACGGCAACGGCATCTATCTTGGTGAACGCGAATGCTCGATCCAGCGTCGGAATCAAAAGGTTGTTGAGGAAGCGCCTTCGCCCTTCCTTGATGAAGAAACCCGTAAAGCTATGGGCGAACAAGCGGTCGCTTTGGCGAAAGCTGTCGGTTATGCCAGTGCCGGAACGGTTGAATTCATCGTTGATGGTGAGCGGAATTTCTACTTCCTCGAAATGAACACCCGTTTGCAGGTTGAACATCCCGTTACAGAGCTGATCACAGGTGTCGACCTTGTTGAACAGATGATCCGTGTTGCCAATGGTGAGCCGCTGACGATTACGCAGGACGACGTTACGCTTACAGGGTGGGCTATTGAAAACCGCGTTTACGCCGAGGATCCATATCGTGGATTCCTGCCGTCAATTGGTCGACTGACACGCTATCGCCCACCTGCAGAAGTTGCTGCAGGCCCGATGCAAGTTAACGGCAAATGGGCCGACGATGCTGTCGAAGGCGCAACCGCTGTTCGTAACGATACCGGCGTCTATGAAGGCGGCGAAATCTCTATGTATTATGACCCGATGATCGCCAAGCTTTGCACTTGGGGTCCAACACGTGACGAAGCAATTGAGGCGATGCGGATCGCGCTTGATAGCTTTGAGTTGGAAGGCATTGGGCACAATTTACCGTTCGTCAGCGCTGTTATGGATCATCCGATTTTCATCAAGGGTGACATGACAACCGCGTTTATCGAAGAGCAATACCCTGATGGATTTGAAGGGGTAACACTAAGCGAAGAAAATACTCGCCGCGTGGCTGCAGCTTGTGCTGCGATGTATCGCGTCGTTGAAATTCGCCGGACCCGTGTGTCTGGCCGTATGGACAATCACGAGCGTAAAGTTGGTGACGATTGGGTTGTGGATGTTGCTGGAACGGCCATTGCAGTGTCGATCAATGCCGACAAGGAAGGGTCTACAATAACTTTTGATGACGGCAGCAGCCTCCGGGTCGCTAGTGATTGGACCCCGGGCGATCAGCTTGCCCATCTGACGGTTGGTGATGCGCCTCTGGTTCTTAAGGTTGGGAAAGTCCCGGGTGGGTTCCGCATTCGCACCCGTGGCGCTGATTTGAAGGTTTCGGTCCGCACGCCGCGTCAGGCTCAGCTTGCTTTGCATATGATCGAAAAGACGCCGCCAGATACTTCAAAAATGTTGCTGTGCCCGATGCCCGGACTGATTGTCAAAGTCGACGTCGAAGTCGGCGATGTGGTTCAGGAAGGGCAGGCGCTTTGTTCGGTTGAGGCGATGAAGATGGAAAACATCCTTCGCGCGGAAAAGAAGGGCATAGTTGCCAAAGTCAACGCCGCCGCAGGAGACAGCCTAGCGGTCGACGAAGTGATCATGGAGTTCGAATAAGGGCGATGACGGCTCAGCTTTTCCCTTGCTCGTCGCGGATTTCTTTCAGGCGGATCGGCCATTTGTCGATCGCGTGGGTGATCTCGCGGACGTCCCACGGGGAAGGCTTGCGCAGTTTCACTTGTCCGTCTTTGCCCAGAAGCACCAGCCCAAAACCGCGTGGACGCAATTCCTTGCGCAGTTCTGACATGCCAGCTGGATCGGTGTCTGTGATTACAACAACGTCGCGGATCATCAGTTCTTCGGCATCAGCCTTAAGAAGCTCAATTTGCTCCTCAAAGCGGGGGTCAAACGGGCTGTCAGCGAAAACCAGAATGGGTCGGTCGGTCCACGTGAATTGCAGTAAGTCTACTTCGGACGCCTCAAAGATTTTAAGGGTCGAAACTTCGTCAACGGCTTCTTGCGAAAAAGCAGGGAAGGCCAGCGTGACGGATAACACTAGGGCGGTAAAAGCTCTCATAACATCTCCTGTTGCATTGAATATAGGCATGGGAAACGGAATTGCGAATGCCTGCCGTGGCGTTTGTTGAATGATTTTTGAACAACCCGAGCGCGGGTTGTTGAATTGGAAGGAATGGAAATGACCAAGACTAAAGCAGATTGGTCCGCCCTGGCGGAAAAGGAACTTCGCGGAAAGCCGCTGGAAGACCTGACCTGGAACACGTTGGAAGGCATCGACGTTGCACCGCTTTACACGGCGGAAGACACTGATGGTCTTGACCATATGGGCACGCTGCCGGGTTTCGGCCCATTTACACGTGGCGTCAAAGCGACAATGTATGCAGGTCGGCCTTGGACAATCCGCCAGTACGCCGGTTTTTCGACGGCTGAAGAATCCAATGCCTTTTATCGCAAAAACCTAGCAGCTGGTCAGCAAGGCGTATCGGTTGCTTTCGATTTGGCAACACACCGTGGCTATGATTCCGACCACCCGCGTGTTGTCGGTGACGTTGGAAAGGCAGGCGTTGCGATTGATAGCGTCGAGGACATGAAGATCCTGTTTGACGGGATCCCGTTGGACAAAGTCTCGGTTTCTATGACCATGAATGGCGCGGTGGTGCCTATCCTTGCAAGCTTCATTGTCGCTGGTGAAGAGCAAGGACATGACAAAGCGCTTCTGGCAGGCACCATTCAGAACGACATCCTGAAAGAATTCATGGTGCGCAATACTTATATCTATCCGCCTGAACCATCGATGCGGATCATTTCGGACATTATTGAATATACTTCGAATGAGATGCCAAAGTTCAATTCAATCTCGATTTCTGGCTATCACATGCAAGAAGCGGGTGCGAACCTGGTACAAGAACTGGCCTATACGTTGGCAGACGGACGCGAATACGTTCGTGCGGCGATTGAAGCTGGCATGGACGTCGATAAATTCGCAGGCCGCCTATCTTTCTTCTTTGCCATCGGCATGAACTTCTTCATGGAGGCGGCCAAGTTACGTGCTGCACGTTTGTTGTGGCACAAGGTCATGACTGAATTTGGCGCGCAAAACGAGCGTTCAAAAATGTTGCGGACCCATTGCCAGACCTCTGGTGTGTCCCTTCAGGAACAAGACCCGTATAACAACGTGATCCGTACGGCCTATGAAGCAATGTCAGCTGTTCTTGGTGGCACTCAGTCTTTGCACACCAACGCTTTGGACGAAGCGATTGCCTTGCCAACCGAATTTTCGGCCCGAATTGCACGAAATACTCAGATCATCCTTCAGGAAGAAACTGGCGTGACCAACGTCGTCGATCCTTTGGCAGGATCTTATTACGTTGAAAGCCTGACCGCAGAACTTGCCGATAAAGCTTGGGCGTTGATGGAAGAGGTCGAGGAAATGGGTGGCATGACCAAAGCTGTTGCCTCGGGTATGCCTAAACTGCGGATCGAAGAAAGCGCAGCGACGCGCCAAGCGATGATCGACCGAGGTGACGAAGTAATCGTTGGCGTGAACAAGTATCGCAAGGACAACGAAGACCCGATTGATATTCTTGATGTCGACAACGTTGCAGTGCGCGAAGCACAAGTTACGCGTTTAACCAACATTCGGACAACACGCGATGAAGCGGCCTGTCAGGCTGCTTTGGATACATTGACCAAATTTGCGAAAGAGGGTGGGAACCTTCTTGCGGCGGCTGTTGAAGCCGCGCGCGCCCGCGCATCAGTCGGAGAAATTAGCATGGCTATGGAAAAGGAATTCGGTCGTCATCGGGCTGAAGTCAAAACGCTAGCTGGGGTTTATGGCAAAGCTTATGAGGGCGACGAAGGGTTCGCTGCGATCCAGAAATCGGTGGAAGATTTTGCCGAAGAAGAGGGCCGGCGCCCGCGTATGCTTGTCGTGAAGATGGGGCAAGACGGTCATGATCGCGGCGCTAAAGTCATTGCGACAGCCTTTGCTGATATCGGTTTTGACGTGGACGTCGGGCCACTGTTTCAAACGCCTGACGAGGCCGCTCAGGATGCTGTGGACAATGACGTGCATGTCGTTGGTATCTCGTCTCAGGCCGCTGGCCATAAAACGCTGGCACCTCAGTTAATTGATGCTTTGCGAGACAAGGATGCAGGAGAAATCCTTGTGATTTGTGGTGGGGTCATTCCTCAGCAAGACTATGAGTTCCTAAAAAATGCCGGTGTGAAGGCGATCTTTGGGCCGGGCACGAATATCCCCGACGCGGCACAAGATATCCTACGTTTGATCCGCGACGCACGGGACTGAATTATCATCGAATTGCTTAGCAGCAATCCGATCAAGGCGAGGGGCCAGCCCCTCGCGCACCCCGCGGTATTTAGGGCAAGATAAAGGGCAGGGTGGAAGCATCTTGCCCATTGGCTCTGACAGGTCTTGTTTGCTTTTCAAATTACTGACAGGATTTTAGAATGTTGGTTTTGGATCATATCGTCGTTGCCGCTGAAACGCTGAAAGAAGGTCGCGAATACGTTGAGGATTTACTGCGTGTCCAGATGCAGTCAGGTGGCAAGCATGCCATAATGGGGACGCATAATGCGTTGTTGGGATTGGAAGATGGTCTGTATCTTGAAGTGATATCAGTTGACCCTGAAGTGGCGAGGCCTGATCGAAACCGATGGTTTGGATTGGATGACTTTAGCGGTCCACCGCGCCTGACCAATTGGGTCGGTCGAAGTGATGATTTGGTGAGTGACATGAGATTAGCGTTTGGGAAGAGTGTTTTGCCAACTGAGCTAACGCGTGGGGAATTGCGCTGGCAAATGTCAGTCATTGACGATGGGCAAACGCCTTTTGATGGCATAGTTCCGATGATGCTTGATTGGGGGCAGGGACCCAAAGCCGCGGATCGATTGAAACCAAGCGGCTGTAGGCTTAAAAAATTGGTCTTAGGTCATCCAAACCACACCGGAGTGGCGAAAGTTTTTGATAGGCTGGTGGATAAGAGATTGGTTGAGGTGGAATGCAACGAAACGCCAACGATCACTGCTGTACTGACGACACCAAGCGGTCAGGTTGTCTTGCGATGAATATCAGGCAGGCAGAACTGGATGACGCTGACGCAATTGCAGAGATTTGGAATGCAATTATCCGAACTTCGGCGCGGACTTTTACCACAGCTGAAAAGACTACTGAGGGAATCGCGGCAGATATTCGTGATAGCAAAGAGGCGTTTATAATTGCCGAAATTGATGGCGAGATTATCGGATTCGCAACCTATTTTTCCTTCCGTAGCGGACCTGGATACGCGTTTACAAAAGAGCATTCCGTTAACCTCGACCAACGTGCATGGGGCAAAGGGGTGGGGCGCGCTTTGATGGATAGACTTGAATTGATTGCCAAGGCTGACGGTGTGCATTCGTTGATCGCCGGAGTAAGTGGAGAAAACCCAGACGGTGTCGCTTTTCACAAGGCGATTGGGTTTGAAGAAGTGGCGCAAATTCCTTCGGTAGGCAGAAAGTTTGAACGTTGGATGGATTTGATACTCTTACAAAAATTTTTGTGATCGGCCCTGACACTTTCGATTTCTGGCAGTAACGTGGCCGAATGTCGATTTGGACCCGTATATCAGAAGCCATTGAAGCGCTGCGGCGTGGAGACCCGCTCTCGAGTATTTTCGAGGCGTTAAAAGCACCGCCTGAGCGAAGCATTGCGTTCACTATTGCTGTTATTGGTTTGGGCGCGAAGATCGCCAAGGCGGATGGCTTGGTGACAAAGGACGAGGTAACGGCTTTTCGAGAAGTTTTTGTTATCGCGAGAGAAGACGAAGCCTCGGCTGCAAGGGTTTACAACCTCGCGCGGCAGGATGTGGCGGGCTACGAAGTATACGCTCGCCGGATTGCGGCGATGTTTCAAGAGCAGCCTTCAGTCCTGTGCGATTTGATGGAAGGGCTTTACCACGTTGCCCTAGCTGACGGCACCTACCATCCAAATGAAGATGATTTTTTGGAGAAAGTATCAAACATATTTGGGATATCAGATGCCCGCTTTCGTCAACTTCGGGCGCGTTTTGTGCCAGAAGCTGAGCTTGATCCCTACACAGTGTTGGGGGTTTCGCCAGATCAATCTCTCAAGGAAATCCGCGTTGCTTGGAAGACAGCAGTGCGCGAAAGCCATCCGGATATTATGATTGCACGGGGCGTACCCGAAGAAGCTGCGAAGATCGCCGAAAAACGCATGGTCGATATCAACCGTGCTTGGGAGGAAATTCAAGGGGTGCACGTTTAATGCGGATCGCGACCTATAATGTTGAATGGTTTACTGAGCTGTTTGACAAAGCCGATAAATTGCAGCCCGACGAAGGGTGGTCAGGCAGGCATAATGTTACTCGCAAAGAACAAATCGCAGCGCTTGGAGCGGTCTTTCAGCGACTAGACGCAGACTTAACCATTATCATTGAAGCCCCCGACCAAAACCACAAACGCAATACTGTCCCTGCACTTGAAAATTTTGCTAGGCAATTTGGGTTGCGCGCAGATAAAGCGCTGATTGGATTTGGCAATGATACGCAGCAAGAAATTGCCGCCTTGTACGATCCTGCGAAATTGAGCCTTCATCACGCACCACGGGGCGGGGTTAATGGATCGAGCGACGA
Organism: Paracoccaceae bacterium; assembly: GCA_029244725.1. GTDB lineage: Bacteria > Pseudomonadota > Alphaproteobacteria > Rhodobacterales > Rhodobacteraceae > JASMHC01. The sequence continues at coordinate 8,505 of JAQWQJ010000006.1, read as the reverse complement.
TAAGGGCTCTCCAAGGTTTGATCGGAAATTTCATATAGATCTAGATATCGACGGCACTGAGGATCGCGTAGTATTTTCGAAACCGCCTCTAGAGCTGGCAGTAACAACTGCTGCGGGATTCGAATTTCGAATGATCGCAGCACACTTGAAGTCCAAGGCGCCTCACGGTGCACGCTCAGATGCTGAGGCAATGCGGATTTCAATTGCCAATCGCCGGAAGCAATTGGCGCAAGCAATTTGGCTGCGTAGACGCATCGAAGAGCATCTTTCTGAAGAAACGCCATTGTTTGTGCTTGGCGATCTAAATGATGGCCCAGGACTGGATCAATACGAACATCTGTTTGGTCGAAGCTCTGTGGAAATCATTATGGGCCTTGGCGACGATCGTCAGAATACGACCCCGAAAACAACGCTTTATGATCCTCATGCCGCGATAGGTTTAAGCACGAAGCTGGGGGCAATTCCGACAACCGCACGGTTTTTTCTTGCACATCAAAACTGCTATCTGCAGGCGCTATTAGACTACATTATGATTTCGCAAGATCTCAGGGCGAAACGCCCATCCTGGCGAATTTGGCATCCATTCAACACGCCGGAGTGTTTGAATGACGCGTCTTTGCAGTCATCGCTTCTGACTGCGTCGGATCATTTTCCGGTGACGATTGATATCGACATTTAGGAAGATTTCAGTCGCTTGATCACAACTTCGGCTTCCAGCGCCTGCGCTAGGGATTGCAAGCGGGCGTTCGCAACTTCTCCGAATAGAGGGCGGGCACTGTCGGCAAGGTGCAGTTCCAAGACCTTTTTGCGCGGGTGCCATTTGAATTTACCAGGCTTGTCGTCAGATTGAAGCCACATCATGGCACCGAAGCGCATGGCCTTCCCAAGTACCTCTGCCATATGAAGATCGTTTTCTGACAGCAAGCGTGCGAGGTTTTCAAAACGGTTTCCTTCACGCTTGTTTTTATACCGGTGCAACAGCGAGAGACCCAAGAATACGCGTTCCGAGTGCCGCAAACCTCCCAGGTTGGCGCGTGTGATATTATCAAAACAAGCTTCGGCCCGATAGTCGGGATGGGCGCGCCAGCTAACGTCGTGCAATAGGCATGCAGCATGAATGATCCTGTGCCAACGCTCTGGACCCGATTTGAACAGAGGCATGACGAAATCGTAGAGAACATCCCCAAATCCGACCAAGCGCGCATCCTTAGCTTCAGAGAAACGGCAAGCCTCGATCAAAGGGTCCATTTGGCGCAAATGGTCGGGCATTTTCTCGTAGAGAAGACCTTCGCGGATGCCATAACTAGAGACGGCTATATTGTCTGGCTTGAACTTCTTTATAAGCCGCGACAAGACTTCGGCGGCCAACGGAACCAATGCCATACGCGCGGCAGAATTTCCGCTGAGCGCTTGCAATTCGTCTACCGGTGTATTGCGGATAAACTTGATCGTGGAACGGGCGTTTTTGGTGCTCATTCTGTATTCATGCAAAACATGCAAAGGGTAACCCCGTCGTAGCATGTCAATGCGCGCAATGGCCCGCCAAGAGCCGCCGACTAAGAACAACCGTTCCGGTTTAGACCCTATCTTCTCGCTCAGGTCGCTCACAACTTCCTTGATATAAGACGATGTCGCTTTCTTACCGCCTTTGATACCCTTCAGGCGCAACGGGCCAAGTTGTGAGGTCAAACAGGTGCCAATTTTACCGTCGGTGATTGTCGCCAGTTCCATACTTGAACCGCCAATGTCACAGACCAAACCGTTGCTGCCGGGCCATCCTAGCAACACGCCTTGGGCTGAAAGACGCGCCTCTTCGGGGCCGTCGATGACCCGCAAATTTAGGCCGGTGGTTTCTTCAACTTCGCGTCGGAAATCTTCACCGTCAGTGGCTTCTCGAACAGCGGCCGTCGCAACGGCAGACAAGGGCTCAATGCCAAGACTGCGGGCAATACACTGGAAGCGTTTGATCGCCTGTAAAGCGCGGGCACGGCCCTTTGGATTTAGAATGCCAGACTCGCGGACGCCGGCGCCCAGACCACACATTAGCTTTTCATTGTAGTAGTAGGCCGGACTGCGCGCCGCGCCATCAAACACAACAAGCCGAACCGAGTTTGAACCAACGTCCACCACGCCAACGCGGGATAACGCCAAGGCACGTGGATCTTTAAACGACGCAACGGGCGCGTCCTTGATCTGAGGTTCAGTAGCAGCAGTCATCGAGTTCCTCGTTCACGCGCCAAACTGGGGCATGAGAAATTGCAGGTCAATAAAATTGGTGCCTAATCGTCGGTGTGCGTCAATTTGGGTACGTCGCTTGCCCCGGCAGATCCGCGACCTGAAAGCGACGGGTTCTCTGTGAAAAACCGGTGACAATTGAATGTGAAACCACCGTCTTTGGTCAAAGTACGCTCAAATTGCCCATCCGGCTGCATGACCCAACTTTGCGCCACATCTGCAAGGTTCGCGGCCATAATTTGGCTTACAATTTGCGCCTTAACGGTCGGATTTTTGATTTGAATAAGTGTTTCGACACGGCGGTTTAGGTTACGCCCCATCCAGTCAGCAGAAGACATAAATACGGCCGCTTTCTGTGACGGTAACGCCCGCCCGTTGCCAAAGCAGATAATCCGAGAGTGTTCTAAAAACCGTCCAACGATTGATTTCACCCGGACATTTTCAGAGAGCCCCTTCACACCGGGACGCAAACCGCAAATTCCGCGGACCACAAGATCGATTTTCACGCCGGCCTGACTAGCACTATAAAGCGCGTCGATCATATCTGCGTCGATCAGAGAGTTCATTTTAGCCCAAATCGCCGCAGGCTTGCCTTTGCGCGCGTTGATGGCCTCTTTTTCGATCATCTCAAGCATTTTAGGCTTTAGTGAATGCGGCGAGATCGAAAGATTTTCAAGCTTTTCTGGAAGTGCGTAGCCAGACAAATAGTTGAACACCTTGGTCGCATCACGACCCAGTGCAGCATCGCAGGTGAAAAAGCTGAGATCGGTATAAATTTTGGCCGTGATTGGGTGGTAGTTGCCGGTGCCGTAGTGGGTGTACGTAACCAGTTTTGAGCCCTCACGGCGGACAACTGTTGAAATCTTGGCGTGGGTTTTCCAATCTAAAAACCCGTACACAACATGCGCGCCTGCGCGCTCTAGCCGTCGCGATTGGCGAATGTTGGCAGCTTCGTCAAAGCGGGCTTTCAGCTCAACAAGCGCGGTGACAGATTTACCATCCTCAGCAGCCTCACACAGCGCTTCAACAACGGGTGAGTGTTGGGAGGTGCGATAGAGCGTCTGTTTGATTGCAACAACATTGGGATCACGCGCGGCCTGCTGCAAGAAACGAATGACCATATCGAATGTTTCGTAGGGATGATGCAGCAACATGTCTTTTTGGCGGATCGCAGCAAACATATCTCCGTCGTGGTCTTGGACGCGCTCGGGGACCCGAGGGGTGTAAACCGGCCACAACAGATCGGGCCGTTGCTCTAGGACGAGTTCGCCCAAATCGGCGATGCCGATCATGCCGTCTATTTCCACGACCTCATGTTCACCGACATGCAATTCGCGCTGAATGACGCGCTTTAGCCCTTTTGGGGCATCGATTGATAATTCCATCCGAATGACTTCGCCGCGGCGACGGCGTTTTAGCGCAACCTCAAACTCACGGACAAGGTCCTCGGCTTCTTCTTCAACTTCCAGATCGCTGTCGCGCAAGACGCGGAATGTACAATGTCCGTGAATACTATAACCCGGGAACATGCTGTCGAAGTGAACCAGCAGAAGTTCTTCTAGAGGTAGGAAGCGGAACACATCGCCTGAGGACGGTAAAGATATGAACCGTTCAAGCTGCTGTGGGATCGGCAAAAGCGCCTGAAGACCGCGCCCCCCCTTTTTGCGTTCTAGCTGCAGTGCAAGGCAAAAGCCCTCGTTTGGGATGAACGGGAAAGGGTGCGCCGGATCGATGGCCAGAGGAGAAAGTACTGGAAAAACCTGTTCCATAAAATAATCGGCTAAAAAGCTGAGATCTTCTGGCGTTAAAGATGCGCGATCGAGGATAGTGATATCCCGTTCGGTCATTGCTGTGCGCAGATCGCCAAGGGCAGTTTGCTGACGCTCCATCAAGCGGCGCGTATCGGCGTTGATTAACAACAACTGTTCTTGCGGCGAAAGACCATCTGCGGCTGGAGTGGTGTTTCCGGCCCGTGCAAGCTCGCGCAAACCTGCCACCCGCACCGTATAGAATTCATCCAAATTGGTGGACGAAATTGACAAAAACCGAAGCCGCTCTAACAAAGGGACGCGGCTATTTTGCGCTTCTTCTAGGACACGCCAGTTAAACGCCAGCCAAGACATCTCACGATTGAAAAAGCGCTGGGGTCCGGAAATGTCCAAGTCGGGCATTTCGGCGGCTTCTGGCACAGGGTGCTTTAGGAAATCGGCTTGGGTCATTTTGGTCAGCTATATCGGTTTCGTGTCAATCATTTGACAAGAAACTATAATGCATCGGGACTCTGTAAAACTTCAAGCGCCAGTTTACGTGTGATTTTGCGCCCTTCGGCAAGTGCGCGCCGATCCATCTGGGCGACGACCCTCACAGCCTCGGCAGCTGATCGTTCCATATGGCGCAGCAGATAGGTGATCGCTTCAGGGGTCGGCATCAGCTGTCGGTCTGCAAATTGTTTGGTCAGCATGGCTGCCAGAAGTTGATCGTCTGGCTCGTCCAGCGGCGTTACGCTAGTGCCTTCCATCCGGCTTTTAAGGTCTGGCAACGAAAGCCCCCAGCGGGAAGGCGCATTTGTCGCTGTTAGCAACAGGTGGTGACCTTCGGCTAGCACCAGATTATGCGTATGAAAAAGGGCTTCCTGAGCGGTTGGATCATTTTCGACGGCCTGTGCATCCTCAACGGTCAAATTGCCTGTCGCCAGATCTGAAATGCTAGCGTGTGGTAAATCTACTGCCTGAATGATCCTTGCATCGCTTACAGTTGCCCAAACATGCGCCAGATGTGTTTTACCTGAACCTTCCGGTCCCGTTAGCACCATTTTCCGGTTCGGCCAGTCGCGCCAACGCTCTAAGCTGGCCAATGCAATCGCGTTTGAAGGGGACACGAAATAGTCTTCGCGCCCCAACGCTGTGCGTGTGGGAAGATCAAGGGGCAGTTGCTTGAACATTACTTGTTGTCTTGTTCTGCCAGCCCTTTATAGAGCCGACCTTTTTTGTACTGACCCATAACATATCGGATCACCACGCCAAGTACAGCAGCGACAGGCACCGCAACAAGCATGCCGATAAAGCCAAACAGAGAGCCAAATACAGAAAGGGCGATTAGCAACCAAACAGGATGAAGCCCGACAGACCCACCGACCAGTTTTGGCGTTAGAATGTTGCCTTCAATCATCTGACCGATGACAAAAACGCCAGCGACAAGACCAAGCGAAACCCAATCGCCCCAAAATTGGAACAGTCCCAATCCGATTGCCAATGCGCCGCCAATCAGCGCGCCGATATAAGGGATAAAGGTGATTAGTCCTGCGATGAAGCCGACAACCAATCCAAACTGCAGACCAACCAGCATAAGCGCTAGCGCGTAATACGTCCCTAGAACCAGACAGACCGTGCCCATACCGCGCACAAAACCAGCCAGAGTTCGATCAATATCAAAGGCAATCTGTCGGACAACTGGTGCATGGTCACGCGGTAGAAGGTCGTCGACTTTGCCGACGATACGATCCCAGTCGAGCAATAGGTAAAACGAAACGACAGGCACGATTACGAACAACAGCGCCACATTGACCAACGAAGAAACCGACGCCAATGCCGAGTTTAGGAACTGACCTCCGCGTGCTTGAATGCTTTCACCCACTGAAACTAAAGATCGGCGTAGAACCGATTCTGAATCCATCAAGGAAGGGAATTTCTTGGTCAGAAATTCTTGTAAGTCGGTGGCCAGTGCAGGGGCTGTATTGAACAAGGAAATCGATTGCTCGATTAGCATCGGAACGACCATCAGGATCGCAACCACGAATATCAGGATAGCAATAAGCATAATGATGATCGTCGCTAATACTCGGGATAGACCAAGTTTTTCTAATCTGTCAGCGACTGGATCGAGGAAATATGCGATGGCTGCACCAATGACATAGGGCAGCATGATGTCCCCAAGGACCCACAAGAGAAGAAGAAATACAACGGCGACGATTGCCCAGTATTTTGCCTGCGTATTGATAGGAAAAGCCATGTCTACCTCAGAGTCCAGTTACCCGTTTACACATTGCGCGTAATAGGTTGGGTTTCAAGGGGCTTGGCATTGGCGTGCAATTGGGGAAAGCTTGGGTTTGTGTCCAATAGTTGGGGAATAGTTATGCCAGAATTTACCGTCGAAAGCTTTGTTCAGGATATGCGGAGCATCGCCGTTGCGCCTGATGCGACAAGGAACCTCCGTACTTACATGGATAAAGTTTTCACCAACCCGACTGCGATAGCGGCGACTTTTGAGGGCAGCCAACCGGGCGATATCATTTTGTTTGAAGACGACACGGTTTCCGTCTGGCGCACAAGTTTTGAGCCGGGCGTTTCGGTTCCAGCACATGACCATCAGCTCTCAGCTGTAATCGGCGTGTATCGTGGCCAAGAACGGAACGACTTTTTCGAAGCCGACCCAAATGGTGGGGTGCGTCGCAGTGGAGAGGTCACGCTGGGCGTTGGTGATGTGTTGTCCATTGGACCTAACGCAATTCACGCGGTCACATGCGTTTCGCAAGAGCCTTGTCTGGGACTACACGTCTATCTGGGAAATTTGACCGAGGTTGAACGGACACTGTTTGATATCGACAACAGGACGTCGATGCCCTTTGACGACGCGAATTACAATGAACTGATGTCTGCTGACCGTTTCTGAGCGCGCGCGCCCCTTGTTAAGACAGGCGTCGCAGCCTAAACGATTGAAAACCCATTCTGACCTCTAGGAGCCGCAATAATGCGCCTATCCCGCTACTTCTTGCCCGTTCTAAAAGAAAACCCTGCCGACGCCCAAATCGTTAGCCACCGTTTGATGCTGCGTGCTGGCATGATCAAACAGGCAGCCTCGGGAATATATTCTTGGTTGCCGATGGGCTTCAAAGTGTTGCGCAAGATTGAGAATATTGTTCACGAAGAGCAAGCACGCGCTGGTCACATTCCAATTCAAATGCCGATCCTACAGTCAGCGGATCTCTGGCGTGAATCCGGTCGATACGACGATTACGGTCAGGAAATGCTTCGTATGCAGGATCGACACGGTCGCGATCTTTTGTTCACGCCAACCGCCGAAGAAATGGTCACCGACATCTTCCGCGCACATGTTAGCAGCTACAAAGACCTGCCGCTGACACTCTATCAAATCCAGTGGAAGTTCCGCGACGAAGTTCGCCCGCGTTTCGGTGTTATGCGTGGCCGCGAATTTTACATGAAGGACGGCTATAACTTCGACCTGACGAAAGAGGACGCTATTACAGCGTATCAAAGGCACTTTGTTAGCTACCTACGTACTTATGAACGTATGGGCCTTACAGCGATACCGATGCGTGCCGATTCTGGACCGATTGGTGGGGATGACACTCATGAATTCCTCGTGCTGGCAGAAACCGGCGAGTCGGAGGTATTCTACGATGATTTGGTAACAGTTAATACGCTAGGAAATCAGGACGTCGATTTCAACGACGCAAATCAATTGCAGGGTATCTACGACGAGTGGACAAGCCTATACGCTCGCACCGACGAAACCCATGACGAAGCATTGTTTAACGAAGTCCCTGAGGATCGCCGCCGAGTTGCACGCGGTATCGAAGTTGGTCAAATCTTCTACTTCGGCACGAAGTATTCGGAGTCAATGGGCGCAAATGTCATTAACGATCAAGGCAAACAAGTACCTGTTCACATGGGCTCACACGGGATCGGTGTATCGCGTCTGCTCGGCGCGATCATCGAGGCCAGTCACGACGACAAGGGCATCATCTGGCCCGAGGGCGTCACGCCATTCCACTGCGGTATTGTGAACTTGAAGCAGGGTGACGACGAAGCAGACGCTGCTTGTGACGGTCTCTACAAAGCTCTGACAGCAGCCGGTCTCGAGCCGCTATACGACGATCGCAAGGAACGCGCGGGCGGTAAATTCGCGACTATGGATTTAATCGGATTGCCGTGGCGGATCACCGTCGGACCGCGTGGTCTTAAGAACGGCGTTGTCGAGCTGACCTCGCGTCGGACCGGCGAAAGCGAAGAGCTTTCTCCTGAGGCAGCGGTTGCACGCGTTGTTGAGATTTACGCGAACCATTAAAGTTGTGAGTGCGCCGTGGATTTCGACAGCGCACTCATAATTTTGCATGGGGCTGACCCAGATAACGCGAAAAAGGTGTTATCATGGGAAGCATGCGGAAGAGTCGCTTAAGTAAGTATAAACAGGGTCGCCTGGTCGAGCATTTTGTTGCCGGAACCACGGCTCGAACTGCGGCCAGTTTATGTG
>JAQWQJ010000068.1 GCA_029244725.1 Paracoccaceae bacterium | reverse complement strand
GTGTTCCAAAGGCCCAATTTGGACTATATTTGAAGGAATGTGAGTGGCGTTTTAACAACAGTGACCCGTCAGTGCAATTATCACAGCTAAGACAATGGGTTAAGAAGTATTTGAACTAGTTATCTGGGTCAGCCCCAAATCAAACATTGCAGCCGAAGCTAGTCAATGCGAGTTTCCACTTGGTAAAAAATGGAGTCTCCGATTGAACATTGGCACTCAGGCATTTGAATTCGTTCGCACCTTCTCTGAGATGGGCAATCATCGCACCGGAACGCAGGGATGCCGCGACACAGCGCGCTGGCTTGGTTTTGAACTTACGGCCGTTGGAGCGGATGTTTCATTCCAGACGTTTCCCTACCATCACTTCGACGCTGAACTGAGTGTCCGGAGCGCCGGGAAATCAATCGACGCCGACACGCTCTACTATTCGTTCACCGGGGAACACAATCTGCGCAATCCCGCAACAGGTGTTGTCGACGCGCACGCCGATGAAGTCGTGATTTCCCGCAATATCAACAATATGGTTGATGCGGCCAAAGCAAATGGCCACGATGGGCTGGTTCTGGCAACGCGATGTCCCACAGGGGATCTGTGCGCCATTAACCGGGAGTATGGAACGGATCTGGAGTTCCCGGTCATACTTGTTACTGAGGACGATCTGAACGCAATTCAGACCAGCGGTGCTGAGATTTCTATCGCGGCGTCGATCCGGAAACGCGAGGCGAACAACGTAATAGCCCGCTTTCCCGGCTCCACCGGCGCCCGAAGGATTGTCGTGACGACACCGATCTCGGGCTGGTTTCAATGTGCAGGGGAACGGGGGTGTGGGCTTGCCGTTGCTATCTTCGTGTCGAGACAGTTATCAAAAAACTTCGCGGTCGATCTTCTGCTGGTCAGCGGCCATGAGCTTGGTTTTCGTGGCGGATACCATCTGGCCGAAAGCTATGACGCGGAATCCGGATGCGTACTTCACCTTGGATCATGTATCGCCAATATTGACGCACAAATGACGAGTATCTGTTCCGCCGATACTGAGACATCCGGGCGGATTTCTGGCACGTTACAAAGGCTGGGCATCAAGCCGACCGCACCATCTGATCCTGCAAATGCGGAAAGTTGGGTGGGAGAATCGATGTGCTGGGCGTCGAGCAACTGGCCAATGCTTTCTATCGCGGGGCAAGCCCCCCATTTTCATACGCGCTCCGATCTGCCGGATGTGGTGACCACGCCAGATTTGCTAGCCAACGCGATTGGCGCAATTGGAGACGCCGCCCTTGCGCTGGCGAACCACGAGAAGATTGATGTGCCGAAAGGTTTTTTGTCGTAGCAAGCGGCTTCTCGAACGAACCGGACATTTAGGGGCCCGCAGCGAACGAGCTTTTTACACACGCTGCCCCGACATAAGTCGTGGGGGTTGAATAATTTGGGTTCCCTTCATAGGTCGTCGGTTCGACACTATGCTCAGCTTAAGAATATTTCCAACCTACATCAAAAAGGGCGAGTTAACCCGAGAAAGAACATCATGGAACATGTTGACCTTCCCAAGTTTCCGACACGACCTGGGTATATGACCGAAAAGGTCCAGAGGGATTACATCCAAGTTGCAATCGAAAGAAAATTATTGCCGGCGGAAGCCCACCGTGTCGCTGACATTCTGTCACTGACAGCACCAAGTAACGTATCAAAGCCTATCCAGTTCTGGCAATTGTACTCAATGCTTGGTCAAGACCCTATCGTCGAAATTGTCTATAGCTTCTATCAACGTGTGTTTACGCAAGAAGACTGGTTCAGGTCTGTTTTCGAGCGTGTCGGCGACATCAATCATCACGTTAACACTCAAGCATCGATGTGGATCGATGTGATGGGCGGTGGTCCGTATTACCACGGTGCGGAATTCCGGTTAAACTTTCATCACACGCACAACGCGATGCAGTTGATGAACGACAAAGGGGCGGACCTGTGGTCCAAACTCATGTTGGAAACGCTAGACGCATCATCGCAATTAAAGGCGGCAGACCCACGCATTCGGAAAAGTATCAACACGTTTTTGTCCTTCTTTATGAGAAAATACGCCAACGAATTTGCGTTTGAGAACCGTAGTTTTTTCGGTGAGACAAACCCAGCGTATAAGCGAAGGATCAACTTCTTGAAGATGACGGAACAAGCAATCGCGGCGCTTAGTGAAGATGAGCTTGCTGAGGCCCTGATAGAGCGTGGGGTTGATATCACTCAGTACCCTGGCAAATCGGCCAAAGTGCACAAGGCAATGATCTTGTAATCATCAGCGAGTATCGTTCAATTCGAATGACAATGGCAAGACAATTCCAAACAACTCGATATCTTAGCCCGTAGCGAGTGCAGTGCTACCCAATGTGTCCCCGGAAGGGGCTGGAATTTCCGCCTCTTTGAAATGCTACATTCGCTTTTCGTTGAGCTTTCGGGACGTCCAGGAAATGCTGGCTGAACGCAGGATCGATGTCAGTCATGAAACAATCCGCGGATGGATTTTGAAGTTCGGGCCGGTCATTGCTGTCGCCAACAAAACTCGCAAAGAGCGGCCTTCAGGAACCAGGCATCTTGATCCGCATTGGAGGCAAGCGGACCTATCGGTGGCGGGCTGTGGACGATGAGGGCTAAGTACTCGAAGTCCTGGCCCAATCTCTCTGAAACAAGCGTGCCACCTTTAAACTAATGCGGAAATTGTTTAGGAAACAGGAGTAAGTACCCGACGTGATTGTCACCGATAAACTGGGGTCTTATTCATCGGTGCTTCGAGAATTCGGCTTGTCCCGCCTTCTCGTTGCTGTCGGTCGATTAGACAATCACGCTGAGGTTTCACATCAGTCGATGTGACGGCGAGAACGCCGAATGGGGCGCTTCAAGTCCCCGCGATCAATGCTGCGACTTTTGTGCGTTCACGATGCAATCTACAACCACTTCAATTTGAAACGCTTTTTGATCTCCCACAAGACTCTTCGCCAAATCCGCGCCACTGCATTCTCTGAATGGCGTGAAAATATGGGTACCTGATCTTCGGGGTATGTCGGCTTTTTTGGTTCATCTGAGTTAACGTGACAAAGCCTTTTCGACAATGAGTTGATGCGCCAGTGGCAGGCATCACTTGGCCCAGTGCCTAACGGGTGATCGCATTCCCCTCACAACTGCGCGCCGACCGTCCTCGTCTCCAAGGTGCAGACTCTTCGATAGTACGTTGTATCTTGTGCTGTTCTAACGAAAACACTCGCCCTCAACGATTACAGCATTGCTTTCAAACTTTCGCGACAGCAGCGTCATCGATGCCCTTAATCCTAGCTTAATTTGACCAAGATCGCTTTCTAGTCCAAGCGCTGTTGCCGGGTTTAAAGTCACCATTTTAATCGCCAACTCCGGTGCTACATCGCAATGTTCTATGACGTTTCTAACGCAATTATCGAGCGATATATGCGCACCGGCCAGCGTTCCATTTTTGTCCGTTAACTTTCCGGCCAAAAGCGATATCTCTTTACCGTGGATTTCGAAAGTGGTTTTCGTTCCCTCAAGAGAGCACATAGAGTCTGTCACTAGGCAAAGATGATTTGGCTTCAACTTTGCTGCGATTCCAATGTTCGACCAATCGACATGATGACCGTCTGCAATTACGCCCGCAAATAATTGCGGAGATCCAAGCACAGATCCAACCAGACCTGGCTCACGCGCGGACATTTGAGACATTGCATTAAAAAGATGTGTTGCGCCGCGAAGCCCTTTTGAAGCCGCATCTTTAATATCGCTGGATTTGGCCTCACTATGTCCAGCAAATACGATGATACCAGCGGCTATAAGCTGTTCCAATATTCCGTTATCTTGGCATTCTGGCGCAAGCGTAATCAGTAAAGTTCCAACGGAAGATGATTTGAGCTTATCCACATCCAATTGAAGCATCGGTCGAATGTTTTGTTTGGCATGTATCCCCGGCCTTTTGGGGCTCAAAAATGGGCCCTCCAAATGCATCCCAAGAATCCCCTTTATGCCAGCGTCCTGCGCCGCTTTGACTGCACATAACGCTTCAACATACTGATCTCCTGGGGCGGTAGTGAATGTCGGTAAAACATAGGCTGCACCCCCGGCACGCGCCCCCAATACGATTGCCTCGACAGCGTTCACCGTCGGGGTATCGGTGAACTGAACATCCCTTGCACCGTTGATTTGTAGATCTATGAATCCAGGTGCCACGACGGGCGATGTAATAGTTTGTTTAGGGATATCGTCGAGGCTGATGCCTGATCTGATCTCTGAAAAGCGTGCGTTGTCGATCTTTATCAAAGCGTTGTTAAGAACGGTACCGTTTCCAACATGCAGGGTTTCTGCATAAACATGTGTCGGAAAAATCTTGTTCATCTGCGTGTTCATTTCAAACACCATCCTTATGAACATGTTGATAATACTCTGTATTTCTCAATTCCGCTGCCGAAGATTGATCCAAAATGATCGTAGTATTTTGGTGGAACTGAAGGGCACTTGCGGGACAAGATGCCGAAACGGGACCTTCTATCATGTCGAAAACAGCCTGAGCCTTTTCCGATCCTGTCGCCAACAATACAATACTTTTCGCGTCCATTATCGAGCGGATACCCATTGTGATTGCTAGTTTTGGGACGCCCTCGTCGCAGCCAAAATAGCGTCGGTTTGCATCGCGTGTCGAACGTGTCAATGTTTTGACACGAGTTCGGGACGCCAAACTCGAGGATGGTTCGTTGAATCCTATGTGCCCGTTCTCTCCAAGACCGAGCAGCTGAAAATCTAGTCCACCAGCAGCCGATAAAAGGGCCTCATACCGATGCGCTTCTTCTTCTGGATCAAGCGCATCACCCCGGGGTATATATGTTTGAGATAGTGGAATATTCAGGTTAGCAAACAGATTATCATTCATATACGTGCGATATGATTGGGGGTGATTGGCCGGCAACCCTATGTATTCATCCAAGTTGAAGGTGGTCAGTTTATCGGTTTCTAGTCCCGCAGACAAAGCTGACTTTGCAAAAGACTGGTATACGTCGAGCATCGTACCACCCGTTGCCAACCCCAACACCAAATTGGGTTTTTTGCGGATCGCAGTGTGCAATAATCGAACCGTCCGTTCGACCGCTTCGTTTTTGGTCGCAAGAATTAGAATTTTCATGAATCAGCACTTAGCCTCAGCAATTATTGCGCCTAAAAGGGGGGCATCAGTGCCTAAAACAGCGGGCATAATCTCGACAGCAAACAGTGGGGGAAACGTCGCAATGTGTTTGCGGATACGATCTATGTAACCTTCTGACAACCCAACGCTTCCACCGATCGCCACACGTTGAATTCCAAGGATTGAACGCAAATCACCGGCAAGATCGGCGATAGAACATGCTGATATATCCATGATCTCATCTGCCCATTCTTCGCCCTGTCTAGCACGTTCCGCAATCTGTCTGGCATCCAACCCAGAATGTCCCGCTTTCGCAGCGCGGTTTGCGATCGCTTTGCCGCTTGCAATACTTTCCACTGTCCCTACTCGACCACTGCCGCAAATCTCATCACTGCTTCGAGAGCTCGAAAAACCAAAGTGTCCTGCTAATCCATCTGGCGACGTTTGCAATTTCCCGTCGAGGACAGATCCTCCGGCGACACCTGTTGACACAGTGATATAGGCAAAATCATCGACGCCGCGCCCAGACCCTAATTTATGTTCCGCATTGGTCGCGGCTGCTGCGTCGTTTAACAATTGGGTTGGCCCAAACCTAGCGGAGAGGAGCCTTTTCAAGGGAACGGCGTTGCTACCTGACATCGTTTCGACATTGACCGCGTGCCAATAGCCCGCGCTGTCCACACGGCCGGTTACTGCAGCGCCCAGCTTACATCCCCTCTTAAACCCTATTTCCGACAAAAGCTGGTCCATCAAGTCAATGTGGTCCGCCATTGTGGAAGTGCCATTAGTTTGTCTCTGAACCCGTTCAACAACTTTTCCATTTTCAATGCGGGCTACCGCCGTTTTGGTTCCGCCAAGATCGATCGCGTATCCTGTCGGCACTTGCTCAGATTTGGCCCCAGCTATCGAATGAACAAACCCTTTGGTTACCAATTCCAACCGAGTTAAAGCAGTGCCAACCGTGACAGCGTCTGCCCCTATTTCCATTGCCCTTTTAGCTTGGCTAGGCGTGTTGATGCGCCCCTCAGCCATCACAAACCTATCGAGCGTCGACAATTTCGAAATGAGGTCATAGTCCGGACCAGCGGCTCCGTTTTCGGTTTCGTCGGTGTAACCGGAAAGCGTTGAGCCCAAAATTTCTGCGCCCGCGTCGCATGCTCTTTTTGCATCTTCAAGTGTTGAACAGTCAGCCATGGCAACAGCCCCAACTGAAAGGATAGTGGCCAACACCTGCGCAGGTGCATCCTGTCGAGGTCGAGTTGTCGCGTCGTATGCAATGATATCTGCCCCGGCCTTGGCCAGTGCACGGGCATCCTCCTTGGTGACGGTAATGCGCACCGGCGTGTCTTCGGAATCGCTTTTCACAATTCCTACAATGGGAACGTCCACAACTGGCCGAACCGCCAGTAGATTGTCTATACCTTCGATTCTTAGGCCGACAGCGCCGCCAGCGACGGCAGCCATAGCCATAGCCGCGACAAATTCGGGACGATCCATTGGTCCGTCGTCTACTGGTTGGCAAGACGCAACCAAGCCACCTTGCAAGCGAACTAAAATGGATTTTGTTTTTTCATTTCTGATTTTCGTTTTGGACACAATCTTTATCCAGTTCCCTTTTGAACACCCCAGTCAAACCAGACTTGGGCATGCCACAATTATTTTCGTTTTTGATTCATTTTGATGCGACGTTGTTTTAGTTTTTCACCTGCCTCATCCGATCCGTCGTGGAACGTGCCAAACCATCTATCAAGTGGAATGGAGCCATCAGCGTAGTTCACCTCGAAATATCGATGGTGAAGGTAGTGCGCATAATACGGCAAATGAAACGTGCTCTCTTCGCCCGTCACGACACGATCAAACCCAGTGTGACCTTGCGCCGGCGACAAACCTGCCAGCATGCCCACATTCAAAAAGTGAATTGGGTGCGCTGGCACAATGAAATAAATCAGCGTGCCGGAAAAATAAAGCAAGTGTTCGATTGGGTGCATCGACAATCCTGACCATGGTCCGGGATTTGTGTTGCGATGGTGAATGTGATGAACGTGTTTGTAGATCCATGGCACATGAATCAAACGGTGAACGCAGTAAAAGTGAAGCTCGTGCAAAAGAGGCACAAGAAACCAAAGCAAAACGAACCACATTGGATTCGCGCCAATCGTTAATTGCGCAATGTGTCCGTTCGCGTAGAGCCACCAAGCGATAGATTCCCACATCGTCCAAATCGGAACACCACTGACCAAAGACCAAAAAATATTATCTTTGGTTTGATTATTGAAAGTGAAAGACGAATTTCGATCCTGAGGCCACTTCCGATTATACTTAAATACGGTCCCCTGCGATTTTCGGATGTATAGCCAATAATGCTGAATTCCGACAATCGTAATCAGCAGTGCCACATTGCGTAGAAAAATCAAACCAATCCAGCTTATCGACATAGATTTCATTGCTTCAATCGGCGGTGTCAAAAAGAAAAACACCCCAACACTCAACAATGCGTAAATAAAGGCCCACGGGAACAGGTACTTAGGAATCCAGCGCAAGATGCCAAAAAGACTGGGCGGCCAAATAAACACGTTCGGGTACCGGATCGGCTTGTTGGGACGCCAATACCCTCGATTGTCTTCTGTTCCTAATTTCAGATCGTTCATATTGGTCTCTCGTACATTAGAACAAGCCGATTTTGACGTCCGCTGGGATGCAAAACCGGAATTTCAACGTTCAATCCCAATGCCATTGTTTGACATGCGCTGCTCTCTCCACTGCCCTAAAAGGGGATCGTTCGTGTCTCCTAAAAACTGATCTAGAATTGAGCGCATTTCGACAAGTTTATCTTGGTGAAAGTGGCTGTTCGCTAAATTTGTAACTTCTGCAGGATCGCGCTGAAGATCGAACAACTCATCGTCCATCCTATTGTGCCACGCATACTTAAAGCCATCAATCTGGACCATTCGCCAATCCGTAACGTTCATCCAGTCGCCGATTGGGCGATGCATCGCAAATACTGCGCGGCTGCTCTCAGGCAATTGGGTGTCAGAAAGCAAATCCATACCCATCCATTTCGCATCCGGTAAATCGCAAAGATTTGCGAGTGTAGGCGCAACGTCGATCAAACTCGCAGGCATCTCAGAACGGGTTTGAGGACGCCTTTGTGGCGTCGAAATGACAAGTGGAACGCGAATACTCTCGTTAAAGGGAACCATTTTTTGCCATAGACCATGGGCGCCCAAATTTTCTCCGTGATCTGAAGTAAAGACAATGATTGTGTCTTCCATCAGGTCTTCTTCTTCCAGAACTCGCAACAATTTGCCGACAAAATCGTCGATCATCGTCACAAATCCCCAATAAACTGCGTAACTGGCACGCCATTCGTCAAAGTCTTTGCCGTGATCCAGGAACAAATCGCGGTAGAAACTTTCACTATGAACGCGGTGTTCGCTGTCTTGTGGACCGAAATTAGCCGGCAGAGGCACGTCAGCAGGATCATACATACTGAAATACGGTTCCGGGATCATAAACGGAGGATGGGGTCCATTAAAGGAACACACCTGAAAGAACGGCCTATCGCGATCTCGGGTTCGGATCATGTCGATTGCAAAATCAGTCACATAGGCTTCGTTTGTTTTGTCGACAGGTAAATCCTGGCAATGGATTTTTGGGATCGACATTGAAGGTGTACGTGTGGTGCGGCAGGCAGGATCGTTGAACATCCAGCCGTCGATCAGTCCCTGATCAAGACACCATTGGCTGTACGCCTTGGTGCTATCCCCCGCGTGGCGATCGGTGAAATTGCCAATATTCCCTTCGCCCATATGCCACTTGCCAGCATAATTAATCTGATACCCATTTCCACGAAAATGATCGAGCATTTCGCAGTTCCTAAGATATCCTGTCTGATTGGACATCATGTCATTCTGAGTAGGATACTGGCCCGTGAAAAGAGACGCACGCGCCGGCAAGCAAAGCGGGCACGGGGTGTACGCATTGTCGAATGAACATCCGTTTTCAGCGATTCGGTCGATATTTGGCGTGCGACATGGCGTTTCTTTGCGATGTCCTAGCGTGTCTGGCCGCTGTTGATCTGTCATGATCAAAAGAACATTGGGACGGGTCATTGGCCGCTCTTATCTGAACCAGTCAAATAGGCGCTTGTTGCATCGAATTGTCCTGATCCGGTGCGCCACACTCCGTTGAATTTTGACACACAATCCCTCAGTGGGTCATCATAACGGGCGGTTTCTCGCATCAAGCTCTTGCGCATCTGAGAAAGCTTTTCGGTTGCACTAGCCGCCAAGTTGGTCATTTCATGTGGATCTGAGTTCAAATCGTAAAGTTCATCATCGTCGCCAGGCGAGAACACGTATTTCCAATTGTCATCGGAAACGAGAATTCGCTGAGAAAAAAGGAAACGCAGCCCATGAAACTCAGCAAGCAAGGCGTCTCGGCCAATCTTTGAAGAATCTAAGACTTCATCGCTTAAATCTCGTGCATGTCGCTGATCAAATGGGATGCCAAGCAATCCAATGGCCGTTGGTAGAATGTCCATGTTCAGTGCCAACCCGTTCCGCTCGCCCTTGGGTAGCGTGGGGTTTGCAAAGACCAAGGGAACCCTCATAGCTTCTTCATAAGGCAGCCCTTTGTCGATCAACCCACCATGAGATCCGGTCATGTCTCCGTGATCAGACGTAAAGACAATCAGCGTTTCATCACGCAAGCCAATGTTTTCTAGATGCTCAAGAAGACGACCGACTTGGCTATCGAGCAAAGCAACATGATCACAAAACATGCCAATGTACTCAATCAATTCGGAGTCTTCACGCGGATGTAGACGGTAAAAATCATCCCTCTCGCGGCGCACTCGGGTTGCTTTATCGGACAAATCATCCCTGAAATTGATCCAGGGATTTATCTCAGCCCGATCTGTTATCCCCGCAAATTCATCGGGAATTAGATGCGGGCCGTGTGGGTCCCAATATTGCATGGAAATGAAAAACGGCGCGTCTGTTTCAGCCATGTCAGACACCATGTCGATTGCCTGATTGGTTTGATAAAAACACGGCGTGGATTCCACCGACCCATGCCACAAACCTCCCGCCATTGTCTGTCTGTTTGGATTCCAAAACAGTGTTGGCTCGACTGTGTATTCAAGATTTTGTTCCGCTAAATAGTCTAGAAATCCCGTCGTCTTGGTTAGATTCCCATATCCGGCAGGTACATTTCCTTCGAACCCGTAATCTGAGGGTCCTTTTTCAACACCTACATGCCATTTTCCAACAAACCCGCAGCGAAAGCCTGCTTTCGCCAAGTCCAAGTGCAACAATCTTTCAGGCTCGGCCAATTCCTTGCCAAGCGCGTGGTACATATCGCAGTTTGTCCCCATACCGTGACGGAATGCGTAATCGCCTGTGAACATTGATGCGCGCGACGGTGTGCAAAGTGGGCAAGTGGCATAACTGCGCTGAAACGAAACTCCGTCAGCAATCAAGCGATCAATATGAGGCGTTATCGTTGGCAGCGTTTTTTGAGGGCCCACAGCGTCCCATCGCAGTTGGTCAACACCGATGAAAAGCAGGTTTTTCATTTTTGAGGAAGCTCACCAGCCAAATGACAGGCGGCGAAATGATTCCGCCCATTGCGTGAATGCTTTTTCAGTTCAGGGACGTCTGTTTTGCACTTATCCACCGCAAAACGACAGCGAGGGTGAAAAGGACACCCTGATGGAGGGTTAACTGGACTTGGAACATCTCCTTCCAACACAATTCTGTCGGTCTTCTTGTCCAAGTCTGCGACAGGGATCGCAGACAGCAAAGCCTGCGTATACGGATGCAAAGTGTCCGCATAAATGTCCTCAGTATGCGCAAGTTCAACAATGCGCCCCAAATACATTACTGCAATACGATCACAGATATATTCCGTCACGCTCAGGTCATGCGTGATGAAGATATACGTCAAGTTTCGTTCGTTCTTCAAATCCATCAAAAGCTGCAAAACTTGCGCTTGAATGGAAACGTCCAGCGCACTAACGGCTTCGTCGCAAACAACCAATTCTGGATCGATACACAGCGCTCGTGCGATCCCTATCCGCTGACGTTGACCACCCGAAAACTCGTGCGGGTAGCGGTCCATATATTCGCGCCTAAGGTTCACTGCTTCTAGCAGATCGCCGATGATTTTGCGTCTCTCAGCTTTGGATTTAACGCCGTATTGCCTCAGTGGATCCTCTAAAGACGCAAAGATCGTAAATGCCGGATTAAGCGATGAATGGGGATCCTGGAAAACGATCTGCAGCTTTTTGCGATAGGCCACCATTTCACCGTCGCTCAGCCCTCGCAACTCAACCGGGCCCTGAGATTCATTGTAAGTTATTGAGCCACTGGTCGGGCGAACCAGTTGGAGGATGGATTTGCCCAATGTCGTCTTGCCACAACCGCTTTCACCAACAAGACCAAGAACTTCGCCTCGGATCACATCCAGATCAATGCCGTCGACGGCCTTCACGTGACCGGAAACCCGGTTGAAAACGCCAGAAGTTAGCGGAAAGTGCGTCTTTAGGCCACGAAGATTAAGAATAAAGTCCTGTTGATCAGGCATTTTCAAAAATCTCCTTGTATCGGGCGCATGAAACTCGATGGGTGTCAGACAGAAATTCTTCATCTGGCATCACGTTGCAGGCCTCAGTCGCGAAATCACAGCGTGGTGCAAACTGACAACCAATCGGCCGCTCGTATGGGTCGGGCGTCGCACCGCGGATTGACTTGATGTCTTGATCTTTTCCGCGGCCAAGTACTGGGATCGAGTCTAGCAAAGCACGCGTGTAAGGGTGCTGCGGGCGGCGTAAGACGTCATCAACGGTGCCAGCTTCAACGATATTGCCCATATACATAACGGCCACTTCATCTGCGAGTTCCGCGATGACCCCCATGTCGTGTGTAATGAGCATGATAGCTGTATCGTTCTCAGTTTTGAGCTTGGTCATAAGATTGAAGATTTGTGCTTGAATGGTCACATCAAGTGCAGTCGTCGGCTCGTCAGCGATCAGAACTTTTGGATTGCAAGACATCGCCATAGCGATCATCGCGCGTTGGCGCATCCCACCAGAGTAATTGTGCGGATACTCGGTTGCGCGTTTCTCAGGCAATGGAATCCCCATATCAGCCAGCAATTCAATGACACGTGCTTTGCGTTCGGCTGGATTAAGGTCCGTGTGGTATTTTAAGCTTTCTTCGATCTGATACCCAACGGTATAAACCGGATTTAAAGCGGTCATCGGATCTTGAAAGATCATAGCGATTTCTTCGCCACGGATGGCGCGCATCTCTGGGCCATCCCGTTCCAACTGGTCAATGCGAATTTCCCCGTTGTCCGAGTAATAAGTGACCGATCCCTCTTCAATTCGCGACAGCTTGGGAAGCAGTTGCATGATCGTTGAGGCCGTAACTGACTTGCCGCATCCGCTTTCACCGACGATACCCAGTGTCTTGCCCTTCTTGATGTCGAAGGACACACCATTCACCGCTTTATTGCAGCGCTTGTTTGTGTAGAAAAAGGTCTTAAGATCTTTAACCGACAGAGCGAGATTATTTGCCATTATACTATCCCTGCATCGTCGGATCTGTGGAATCGCGAAGTCCATCACCGATAAAGTTGACGCTCAATACAAAGAGCGAAATGACGGCCCCCACGGGCAACCATAGCCACCAGTTGTTCTGCAAAACGCGCAAGTCTTGTGCGACGTTCAGAATATTTCCCCAAGTCGGAATGCTAAGCGGCACACCTAAGCCCAAGAAGCTCAGACCTGCTTCTAGTAAGATGAACATTGCCGTCGTCAGAGTTATGTTCACCATGATCGGGCCAAGGGCATTGGGCAGCACATGTTTGTAGCAAATCCTAAACGTTGACACGCCGAAACTTTGCAATGCTTGGACGTATTCTTCTTCTCGTAAGCTCAGCATTCTAGCGCGGCTAAGTCGGTACATGCCGCCCCAGCCAGAAAACACAAAGATGACGATAAGGTTCATAAGGCTCTGCCCTGTTATCGAAACCAAAAGAAGAACTAGAATGATTTGCGGGAAAGACATGAAAATCTCGGAAATTCGCAAAGCTATCGTGTCAACGAGACCGCCTTTGTAACCGGTGTAGCATCCAATGCCGACGCCGATGAAAGCAGCGATCAGTGCACTTCCAAGTCCAACTAGGATCGAAACTCTTCCACCATAAAGAACACGTGCAAATACATCTCGTCCTGTTCGATCAGTGCCAAAAATATGATCCATGGAAGGCGTCTGAAGCATCGAACGCAAGTCCACTTTCATCGGATCGTGGGCAGTAAGAAGCGGTGCAAAAATCGCAGAAAGTAAAATGATCAAAAAGATGATGACACCCACCATCGCAAGACGATTGCTCATCATTTTTCGCAATGCACGACTACCGGATGACGGCTTAAGCTTACCCGCTTCTTCTAACGCGCGAATGCGGTCGAATTTCCTATCAAGGGATGATTTTGACATAGTTCCCCCTCACCCGAGTCTTACGCGGGGATCAATAAGTGCCGTCAAGATGTCGACGATC
Source organism: Paracoccaceae bacterium (assembly GCA_029244725.1). Taxonomy (GTDB): domain Bacteria; phylum Pseudomonadota; class Alphaproteobacteria; order Rhodobacterales; family Rhodobacteraceae; genus JASMHC01. Next base: position 15,762 of record JAQWQJ010000068.1, on the reverse strand, counting down.
AAGCTAGCAAGCAGAACTGCAAAAACGGATAGAAGTGCGATCATCATAACCAGTGGATAGTCAGAGCCCCGAACAGCATCGATCAGCTCACTGCCGACGCCCGGCCACTGGAAAACGCTTTCGATAACGACCGATCCGCCGATCAAGGTTGGCAACCGAAAACCGATCAATACGACAACCGGTGTCAGGGCCACTCTGAACCCATGAATTAGATTTATCCGCCACTCTGGAAGGCCTTTTGAGCGCGCGGTTCGAATGAACTCACGGGACAGACTATCTAGCATTGCCGAACGAGAATATCGCATGACACCTGCAGTCATCATCAAGGATAAAACGATCCCAGGCAAGATGATGTGTGGCAACCGATCAAAGAATGAATCATACCCTGGAAGCAATCGCCCACCAGCAGGAAGCCAGCCTAGATTGAGTGCAAAAATCAGGATTGCGACCAGACCGAAAAAGAACTCGGGGATCGAAACACCCAGCATTCCGATAACTGTTAATGCACTATCTGTGGGCGACCCGCGCTTAAGCGCGCTAATCACACCCAAAGAACAACCGATCACAGTTGAGAAAAGCAGCGCAAAGATCGAAAGTTCAAGCGTCGCTGGGAGTCTGTCCAATACAATCGTAGAAATCGCGACCCCACCGGACAGAGAATGACCAAAGTTGCCTTGCACAACATTGAACAACCAGATCGAGAAGCGCTCAAAGAAACTTTTGTTGAGCCCTAAAGCTTCGCGCATTTCTGCAAGTTGTTCAGGTGAGATCGAATTGGCGACCTCGGGGTTTATCATATGAGAAACGGCATCGCCGGGGGTTAGTTCTAGCCCCAAATATACAAGAAAACTGATTGCAACAAGCATTGGTATCGTTATCAACAACCGCCGCAAAATGAACGTCAGCATAGATCAGTCCTCATGAATGTTGGATGTATTGTAGAAAGTGCTGAGGCCCAAGTCATTGGGCCCCAGCGATCTCAGGAAGGATGCTTACTCAGAGATGTTCGCAAAAGCGTTTACGCGCAGCGACCGTGTGTACGGAATGTCTGCTGGAATAACGCTCATGTGTTCCATTTCTTCTAGTGATTGAACATCTGAAACCGATTTGGTGAAACCAAAGTCCAAGCGACCAGATGCAGCGTTAGTGATAACGTTGCCGTCGTTTTCACCACTTGGGAAGGCTACGATTTCATCGATATTTGCGATGCCACTGTGATATCCATCAAATGGTACAAAGCGGACGAAGTCGTTCATTTGAACCTCGGCCAGTTTGTATGGACCAGAACCAACAGGGTTCTGCCAGAATGGATGCTGCTGGAATTCAGCAGGATTCACGCCATCCAACAGGTGCTTTGGAAGAGGTGCAAACTGGCTGAATGTCAGAAGAACGTTCGGATCCAATTTAGACATGTTCAGTGTAATCACGTCACCAGCGACCGACATACTGTCGATGGCGCTGAAGGTGGACGTGAAGACAGCGTTGATTCCAGGCACTGTTTTGGCTGTTTCAATAGACCAAACAACATCTTCTGCTGTCAGTGCTTCGCCGTCATGCCATGTCAAACCATCTTTCATGTCAAATGTGACGGTTAAGCCATCATCCGAAACACTATACGATTCAGCAAGTTGACCGCCCGAGGGAGCCAGTGAACCGTCCGCAGTTAGCAGATGATCCAAGCCAATCTTTGAGAACACATAGATGCCAGGGTTCAGCCAAGGATGGTCAAAGAACTGGCTAGGCGCCGTGTTCGTGTACAGAACTTCCTTTCCATTGGAATCCGGCTCAACAGTCCAATCGACGATGCCCCAATCATAGTTGAATTGGTCGTTACCATACTGGCCACCATTCCGGCTCATGCGGCTGCTCTCGTAGATAAACAGCTGTTGATAGTAGAGAGGAATGTCCGAAAGGACGCTGTTTTCAAAGCGCTCAAACGCCATGAATGCTTCTTGCTGTGCAGCTGGGTCTGCGGTTGCGTTGATCGCGTCGACCAATGCATCGCGGTCCGAATTGCCAGGAGCATACGAACTGCGACCACTGCGGTAACCGTTGTAATACTCTTGCAACGCCAGGGCTGCCTTAGCACCATAAGCGATGTCCCAAGTGACACCTGATGTGTCTGATCCATCCTCTGGTAGAGCATTCAATTGACCACCCACATCACCTTCAAGCTTGCGGTAAGTCATTTGTACACCAACATCACCAAGATAGGCCTGCATTGCAACCATCAGGTCTGCAGTCAGTTGGTCACCATAGTAGTACACAACGTCAAGTACTTGGCTATCGTCCCAGCCAGCATCGCTTAGAAGCGCGCGAGCACGGTCAGGGTCATAACCATAGGCGTTCAAACCGTCAGCTTTGTATGCGCCGTTCGGGATCATTGAGTCAGCCGCAATCGCCTTACCTTCGAAGAGGGTCTCGACGATTGTGTCCATATCGATTGCGTATGCGATCGCTTGTCGTACACGCTCATCCGACAGCTGGTTCGCGCGATCCGCGTACGCTGCCGAAGATGTCATTTGCACCGCCGCGGCGATTGCAAGTCCTAGTACTTTATTCATTGATAGTCTCCTCCAGTATTGTCGTATTGAGTTGTAGTTTTTAGTTGGGCGCTCGTTTCGGCGCCGTGTTCGAGTGCAAATCGAAAATATGTGCCGTAATTCCGCGTCAGATGCTTACTCAGAATCTCAACCGCTTTATCAGAATCCTTGTCGAGGATCGCGGATACAATCTTGCGGTGTTCGGCGTTGCTGGCCCTATTTCTTTGCTCAAAATCAGGCAAGACATCTCGGTTCAGCATTAGCTTCTCAACAAAAGTGTCATGCAAGGCGATAAAGATCGGATTGCCAGGCACCTCTGCCAACGCTCTGTGAAACGCTACATCGGCGGTGCGAAACGCGCTGATGTCGTCAGCCCCAGCTTCACATGCATCAATTGCTTCAACCATTTTTCCGATTTGAGCGTTGGTTGCATGAGCAGTCGTGTAACGTAGCAGGCTCGTTTCCAGGAAAAACCGAGCCTGCTCTAAGTGCGCCAAACCTGCACTGCCTGAAAAGAAAAATTGTGCAGCCTCGCCCACTCCCTCCATGACCTTGGTAAGGGTTGGCGCGACAACGCGCGGGCGTTTTCCTTTTGAATGGTCTGTCAGCCCCATGCCTTGAAGAATAGTAAGCGATTCCCGAATGACATTCCGCCCGACTGAGAATTGTTCACACAATACACGTTCAGACGGAAGCATCTCACCGGGACGATGAATTCCAGAATGCACGTCAGACGCCAAACGGCGCGCGATCTCAGATGCTGTCAGTTCTTTGGACATAGCCCCTCCCAGTTGTCGATATGGTAACCGTGATTCTATTTTGGTGTCTACTTTTTTCTTTTTGGTTGACCATATTGAAGTGAGTATCTACCAAATAGGCTTAACAAGAGCGTGTACTCAGGACTATTTTGGGGTACGCAGGCCACAGAAACCTAGACAAGGACAGGTCAATGGATATTTCGGGTTCAATATTTGCTGCAACTCTGACGCCAATGAACGCTGATGGATCAATCGCACCGGCCGGCGTTGCGCCATTAACCGACTTCATTCTCTCAAAAGGCGTGCACGGGCTGTATGTCAGTGGCAGTACCGGCGAAAGCGTGCTTCAAAGTCGCTCAGAACGCGCCGAAATTCTGTCTGCGACTGCGGAACACGCACGGGAAAAGTGTTCATTGATCGCTCATGTTGGGTCTGCATCAACGGGTGATGCGGTGGCGCTGGCTGCTATCGCAGGCGAGCTAGGATACAATGCAGTTTCTGCCGTACCCCCTTATTATTACAAGCATAATTTCGAAGATATTGCAGACTATTACCGTGCGATTGCCGATGCATCTGGCCTCCCTTTGATCATTTACAACATACCGGCGCTTAGCGGTACAGATCTTTCCACGGCTAGGCTTTTGGAGCTTATGGAAGATGACAGGATCGCAGGCGTGAAATTCACTGCGCAAGACCTGTTTCAGTTTGAGGAACTGCGCAAAACTGCCCCCAATAAGAAGTTCTATTTCGGCACTGATGAAATGTTTCTAGGTGCGGCTGCGATGGGCACAGATGGGGGAATTGGCAGCACCTATAATTTGATCGGAGATGTCTATGTGGCCGTTGAAATTGCCGTTGCCGCCGGTGACATCGACGAAGCACGCCGCCAGCAACGAAAGGCAAATGACTTGATTGCGATTCTACTAAAAGTTGGCGTCGTAGGCGGGCTGAAACATGCCTTGAACCGACTTGGCGTACCAGTAGGGCCATGCCGTCGCCCGTTCAGCCCAATGTCTGCGGACGGTATTACGCTGTTAAATACTTGGCTCGACGAAAACGGGTACGCGCCTTAGAGATCGCCATGAATAAGCCCAACATAGTTTACCTTATGTTTGATCAGGCCAAAGCATCGGCTATGTCCTTCATGGGGAATACTGAAATTGAAATGCCCTATTGCGACAGTCTTGCGCAAAAAGGGTGGGTGTTTGAATCAGCCTATGCTGCGGCGCCGATTTGCACACCTTCACGCGCCTCAGTACATACCGGCATGTTTCCGCAAGTTCATCAGGTGACGTGCCACCAAAACAGAGCACCTTACAATCTTCCACAACTTGCAGAAATCCTTCAAGACGCTGGCTATTACACGGCGGCCGCAGGCCACTACGAGCCCGAGAGAAATCTGTGCAGAGGCTGGCACGAACAATCCCCCATGCACGAACGCGGGCCACTTTTTGAAAGCTGGATGGCCCACATTCGGTCGGGACGCAAAGATGTCTCCTGGTCCTCTGGCGCAATCGATGTTGAGGCTAAGGATGGCAATTCGGCACTGTTGACAGATAGGTGTCTTAGGATGCTGGATCAGGCCGAAAACACAGGAAAACCGTTCTTCCTTCACATGTGTTACGACGACCCCCATCCGCCGTATTTTGTGCCTCGGCCTTATGACACCATGTTTGACCCTGACGAATTGACGTTGCCAGAAACTGGCGATTTGCAAAATCTTCCGGCATGGCATGCGATCGCAAGGGATCAGGCCGGTATTGATAAAGCGACGGATTCCGACAAACGCAAGGCGCTTGCAATTTACTACGGAATGATCCGCTATATCGACGACGAGATGGCGCGAATTCACGCAGCTCTTGAAGAGAAAGGGCTGCTCGAGAACACCTGGATTATACTCGGTTCGGACCATGGCGATTACACAGGCGAAAAGGGTTTCTTCAATAAATCTGAATCCCACTATAAATGCCTGCTGCATGTGCCCCTTATCATCGTGCCCCCTAAGGATTCAGATGAACCCAACCCACGCCGAATAGATGACTTAGTTAGTTGCGTAGATATTTTTCCAACCATACTCAAAATGGCAGGTGTTGAAGCACCGACCAACCAAGGTCGCGATATTTTAGAGTGGGTTCGAAAGGGCCACACTGAACCACTGAGAGATGTCGTGTTTGCCCAGATCGGTGACTACCACGGATACATAAAAACCAGTTGGCCGTCTGGCATGCCCGAAGCTGGACGTCACAAAAGCCTAACACACTCAATACGAACTTCGACCCGCGTGTATATTCAAGACCCAGACAACGGTGACGAAGCTTATGATTTACGTGATGATCCGAATGAATTGCACAATTTAACCAATGATATTACCGACCCGTTTCCTGATCTCAGGCAACAGTTGGAACAATTTACGATCGAATGCGCTGCTCTGCGGGAAAAACTGGATGTCGTCCCAGGCGACCGTGGGTTTGTTGAGGGTTGGGAGTGACCTCTTAATCCCAAAGCTAAGCCAAACGACGACACCACTTGCGGTATGCACCTGGCGTCTTTCCCTTATTGCGAGTGAACGCAGCCGTAAAACTCTCAACATGTGCATAGCCTACAGCGCGCGCAATTTCAGTTACTGATTGGCCAGTTGTTGCCAGCAATTGTTCGGCTTGCTCAAGCCTCATCTGTTGCAAATGGCGTCCAGCAGACGTTGGATAATGCTTGCGGTGCAAAGCTCTAAAGGCACTTTCCGAAAGCTCAATGCCTTCAGCAACATCTGAAAGGCCACGAACATTCTTTAAGCGCGAAGAAGCAAACGCCCACGCATTCTCGACCCGCGCGGCCTTGCCAACTTTTTGTTCTGCACTTGTGAAACAATCTAAAATTGAGTGCATAAGTCGGCTTCTTATATCCATCGGCGCTTTTCGATATTTATAGTCGAGCGATAGACGGATCAGGTTCTGTATATGAAAAACGTCACGTGTATTGGGCGTTAAAAAAAACTGATCCTGAGAGTGATCCAATACATCTGTCGTACACTCAAAATGACACACGGACGCAGTTGCAAAAGGTCCTACGGCTGCGCCTTGAAATGGCACATCAGGAAAGATCAAAACACCGCTTGGGGCAGTCATCTCCTGGGTCGTCGCATGTTTTCCCAGTGTTACACACACCGATCCCTCATGTATCCACAGCAAATCAAAATGCGGCCAGCATGCAGGGCCAACTCGAAAGCGTCGATCAAATCGTCCCATATCTTGGCGAATGATTTCAATGCGTGGATTTACAGTTCCAACCATATTCAAGCCTCCGAAAATTTCGATATTCCACACATTATGACATAAAATTAGCCAAAATCAGTCGATATTCCTATATTGGCATCGAATTTATCTAATGGCGCCTCAGCCGTGCGACTGTACACTCAAAAGCAATCAATTTGGATATAACTTAACGGGACCGAACGACATGCAATCTAGCAACACAAATGATCAACGCAATCTACTGACCGATTTCAATCGCGACGGATACATTGCAATTAACCCCCTGTTAGCTAGCGAAGAAATGGCTGCCCTAAATCTCGAAATTGAAAGATTTATACGCGACGTGGTGCCAGAAATGCCCCTTGCGAAAGTTTACTACGAAAACAAATCGGACAAATCATCTCTAAAGCAAATACAACAAATGTTTGAATTTGATCCTTATTTCGAAGACCTTATGTTAAACGGACCGGCGCGAAAAATTGCAGAAAAAGTTCTGCAAGACGAAGTAGTGCCAATCAACATGCAGTATTTCAATAAACCAGCCGGCATTGGAAAAGCGACGCCCCCGCATCAGGATGGTTTTTATTTCCATCTCACTCCCTGCGAAGCCGTTACTGGATGGTTAGCACTAGAGGATGTTGATGAAGAAAATGGCTGTATTCATTATATTCGTGGATCTCACAAATCAGACGGTTTCAGAAACCATGGGCAAACAGGTGTTCTAGGGTTCTCACAGGGAATGACGGATTTTGGTACACCAAGTGACGTCGCTGAAACAGTCGCGTTCCCTGGATCCGCTGGTACTTTTTTGATGCACCACGCTAAAACAATCCACTGGGCCGGTGCCAACCAGTCTCAAACGAGGTCCCGGCGCGCACTTGGATTTATTTATTACGCTAAGAGTGCAAAATTGGATGAAGTTTCAAAAGAAGCCTATCAAAGCAAATTGGATTCTCGTTTGGCCCATGCCGCGAAGATTTGAGGCTGGGCGCTGGCCAATGAAAGATCGCAAGTTTGGGCTCCCAGGTTGGCGTGTTAGCAAAACCACATTTGTGTTTGGCAACCGGGTGGAACATTAGGAGATGTGTCGGACAACGATGGGACTAGAAAACTCCTCCGTGGAATCGACAGCGGTATCAACATGATTGATACTGCGGCGGCATACGGAGTAGGACGAAGCGAAAAACTCGTCGGGCATGCGTTAGCCCAGCGTACGTAGGAAGAGCTATTCTTAGCGACAAAGATGCTGAGGTGGAAATCTTTTCCAGCGGCTTGGTACAAATGAGCATCGCGGGTCAGTAACCAACGCAATACATTATCGATCAAGTAGAGTCTGAACACACCCGCCTTGGTCGTGATTAAATCGAAGGCGGCGACGGGAACGGTCTTTCAATCGACTTTGAAATCACAACAGTCTTGTCAATAAGTCACCCTGTGCAGCGCCTTGGGCATGAAAAACATCATGCTCACATCATATCGGATGGCTGCAGCGAGAATCAAACGTCGAATTCACTAGTCGCGGACGGAATCGAAACTGGACAACTGCGTGGTTACCCCTAACCGATAGTACCTAGGGCCAAAAGATCAGGCAGTTGTCATCGGAAGTGTCCTGTACGTAGCACCGCCGCGGTCGCAGTAGCGGCAGGTTAGTTCAGAAAGTAGGTCGATATTTCAAAGGGCCGAACGGGCGGCAGTCTCCAAAGCATGGTGCAGAGAGCGCGCGTAAGAGCGAGGGCCAAGAACCGAGTAGTGGCTGGCAGTTTCAAAGCAGATGACCATACAGCTGAGATGCTCCAGAAGAGCACGCGTAGCACTCCCAGCCTCCATAGCAGCCAAGTTTACTCCGCTCAAACGCTCGAACACGCCCCGGCACATCCCCTCCAGGTCAAAACGGCACCAACCATCTGTTTGCTCTGTCACCGACGCCAGTCCGGCCACTGCATCAACGAGTTGGTAGGACATGAGTTCATGCTCTGAGGTCTCCGCCGAGATCAGCCACTGGTCCTGTGCGAACCAGCTTGCCGCGTATGAGCCCGCTGCGGCATGCCTCCCCACCTCAGGTAAAGCAAAACCCAGCATTGCTTCGGCAGCTTTTCGGCCTTCGTCCTCGCGCCCCTTGCGCAAGGCAAGCGAGGCAAGCGCCTGGTTCGGAACCTCAGTGATTGTTAGCCGGTTGAACTGGTCGGCACGCGGAGTTTCGCCCCAAAGCGGGGTGATTGATTGAAGATCAAGCACGCAGGCGCCCTCCTTCCGGGTCAAAGAAATGTGTGGAAATGACCTGAACCTTTACATCGGTTCCCCGCACGGGATCAACCACGCGGATAATCTCGCCCATGCGCTGATCACCGCCTTTGAGAAAGGCCATTCCGATGGAGTGCCCCAGATGCGGCGAGATACAGGCTGATGTCACATGCCCCTGTTCGCTGTCGATATGAACAGGCGCAGTTTCATTCACCAACTGGGAACCGGCGGTTATCACTTCGCTTTGGTTCACGGGCTTCAGGCCGACAAGGCGCAATCCATTGGGATCAGTCAGCCCCTCCCGCTGGTCCAGTGTGCTGCCGATGCTGTCTTTTTTGCGGGATACCATGCGCCCCATACCCAGCATCAGTGCGGTGGCCCTGCCGTCGAGTTCGCGACCCGTCGGGTGGCCTTTCTCAATGCGCATGATGTCGAGCGCCTCAAGACCATAGGGAGCTACTCCAAGATCTTGCCCCAACTCTAGCATTCGGCGCCACAGCGCATCGCCATAACGGGTGGGAACAGCCAATTCATAGGCCAGTTCACCCGAGAATGAGATCCGAAACAGGCGTGCCCTCAGGCCGCCGCACAGCGTCACGGAATCGCAGGCCATGAACGGGAATGCCTCGTTTGAGATATCAAACTCGGAATCCACAATCCTCTGCAGCAGTTCGCGCGATTTCGGTCCAGCGATGGCATACTGCGCCCAAGCCTCTGTGGTCGAGATCAGCTGCACGTCCATGTCCGGCCACAAGCATTGACGGGCAAATTCCATGTTTCTCAGAACCGCCCCGGCATTGGCTGTTGTGGTCGTGATGACGAAGTGTTCTTCCGCCAATCGTGCAGCGGTGCCGTCATCGTAACAGGCGCCATCTTCGCGCAGCATGATGCCATAGCGCACCTTACCCACTGCCAGCTTGGCAAAACCATTGGCATAGACCCTGTTCAGGAATGACGCGGCATCCGCGCCCTGAACGTCGATTTTTCCCAGTGTGGTCACATCGCAGATGCCCACATTCTTGCGCACGTTACAGGCCTCTCGGTCAGCGGACTGGCGCCAATGGGTCTCGCCCGGCTGCGGAAACCAACGCGCCCGCATCCAGTCGCCAGCAGTGTCAAAGGGCGCATTGTGTTCCCTGGCCCATTTGTCAGTCGGGGTTTCGCGCGTCGGGTGGAAGTGTTTGCCCACCGTACGCCCGCCGATTGTGCCCAGTACAACCGGTGTATAGGGCGGCCGGAAAATTGTCGTTCCCGTTTCGGGGATCGATTTGCCGGTCAGCTCGGCCATTATTGCCAAAGCATTAACGTTAGCGGTCTTGCCTTGGTCAGTGCCCATGCCGAGAGTAGTGTAGCGTTTGAGATGCTCGACCGATCGGTAGTTCTCCTGATGTGCCAGCTTAACGTCCTTGACGGTCACGTCGTTCTGCAGGTCCAGCCAAGCCCGGCCCTTGCCATGGGGCACATGGTAAAGTGGCTGGAGGTTATAGGCGCTGTTAACGGCGCGCGGCAGCTTCAGTGCGCTGGCGGCGATACCCAGGCTTTCCAGGGCAGCCACGGCTTCTTCCGCCCCGCTGCGCAATGCGTCTTCAGTCGAAAACAGGCCTTTGGCCGCCCCCGCCACCGACATGCCAACTGGGATGTTCTGGCCGGGAACGAAAGCTGCAATACTCTCATTCCAGACAGGCCGGCCGCCCTGGTGGCAGGTCAGGTGGACGTTGGGATTCCAGCCGCCAGACACACCCAAGGCGCCACAGGCTAGCGTTTCCTCGCGGCCATCCGCTTGACGGACCCGGATGCTGCTCAGGCCATGCCGCCCCTTGGTGCCGATAACATGCGCGCCACTGATCAGTCGCACACCCGTCAGTGTCGGCGCATCCAGCCGGGCATCGACGATAACTGTGACATCAACACCTTTTGCCATCAGGTCTACCGCAGTGCGATGGCCATCATCATTGTTGGTGAAGACCGCCACCATCCGCGCGGGCGTCGCAGCCCAGCGGTTGGCATAGGCCCGCATCGATCCTGCCAGCATCACCCCCGGACGGTCGTTGTCCGGGAAAACAATTGGACGCTCGGTTGCCCCGGCACAAAGGATCGCGCGCTTGGAATATACCCGCCACAATGTCTGCCGCGGCTTGCCTTCCACAGGGGTGTGCAGATGGTCCTGCACCCGCTCGACCACACCGTAAATCCCGTGGTCAAAGGCCCCCATCGCCGTGCTTCGCGGCATCAGGCGCACATTGTCCATCGCGGTTAGCTCGGCCACAGCCTGCTCAACCCATTCGACCGCAGGCTTTCCGCCGACATCTTCCTGTTCGACGTTCAGGCGCCCGCCAAAACGGCAATCTTCATCCGCGAGGATGACGTTTGCGCCTGCACGGCCCGCGGTTAGTGATGCCATCAGGCCAGCGGGCCCACCCCCAATCACCAGCAGATCGCAATGGAGAAAGCCCTTTTCATATTCATCCGGGTCATCTTCCCCAGACAGGCGACCAAGGCCTGCAGCTGAGCGGATGATGGGTTCATAGACTTTCTCCCAGAAAGCCGCCGGCCACATGAACGTCTTGTAATAGAAACCGGCGCTCAGAATATCCGAGAACAAATCGTTCAGGGCAAGCAGGTCGTAACGTAAGCTGCCCTTGTAGTTCTGTGAGCAAGCAACCAGCCCTTCGTACAGCTCCGCTACTGTAGCGCGTGTGTTTGGTTCCTGCCGGGCTCCACTGCGCAATTCGACCAGCGCGTTTGGCTCCTCGGAACCAGCGGTGAAGATACCACGCGGACGGTGATACTTGAACGATCGACCCAGGAAACGCACGCCATTGGCCATCAGGGCAGACGCAAGCGTGTCGCCCTCATACCCCTGATAGGCACGCCCATCGAAATTAAAGTTCAGTGGCTTTCCACGGTTGATCAGGCCGCCATTCAAACGGTTGGATTGTGTCATTTGCTGCGCCCCTGTTTGCGGGCCACGTCACTGGCCAGTTCGACATTAGTGATTTCATGCGTAACCGTGTTGCGTGTCACGACCAGCCACGAGCGGTCGCCATGCTCGTGATACCAAAGCTCACGGTGCGTCCCGGCTGGATCATCTCGCAGGTAGACGTATTCGAAAAACTGATCCATCGCGTTCCCACCCTGCCAGTCGGGGCGGTCAATCAGGCAAGCATCCCCAAGATAGGTGAATTCCTGCCGGTCACGCGGCCCCATAAGAGGATGATTGATAATCATTTGGCCACTCCTTACTGCCGGTTTGGGTTCGGGCCCTGGCCCTTTTCATCAAGAAGGTAGCCGGTCCGGAACCGGTCAAGACGATAGGGCTTGGCAAGTTCATGCGGCTGTTCAGTACTAAGAAGATGAGCAAAACATTCACCGGCTGCGGGTGTTGCTTTAAATCCGCCGTAGCACCAGCCGCCATTCAAATAGAGACCCTTGATCGGCGTTTCGTCAATCACAGCATGGCCATCCATGGACATATCCTGCAAACCACCCCATGCCCGCAAAAGACGAGCGCGCGACAGCATTGGAAACAAGGTCACAGCGGCTTCAATCACCGATTCAAAGACAGGCAGGTTGCCACGCTGAGCACAGGAATTGTACTGATCAAGGTCGCCTCCCAGAACCAGACCACCTTTGTCCGACTGCGAAATATAGAAGTGACCTGCGCCATAATTGACTTGGCCGGGAATGATGGGCTTAAGCCCTTCAGACACAAAAGCTTGAAGAATATGGCTTTCAATTGGGGTGCGAATGCCCGCCATATCCATCACTCGGCTGGTATTTCCAGCTACCGAGACACCAACTTTATTTGCGCCAATGAACCCGCGCGTTGTCTCGATTCCCAGGACCTTACCTTGTTCAATCCGGAACCCCGTCACTTTGCAATTCTGAAGGATATCTACTCCGCGCCTGTCTGCCGACCGCGCGTATCCCCAGACCACTGCGTCATGGCGGGCGGTGCCACCGCGCCGGTGAAGATAGGCACCCGTGATAGGAAACCGTCCATCAAAATTCATCGAGGGGTACATCTTGCGCAGTTTCTCAGGCCCCAAAATCTCACCATCTGTGCCTTGCATCCTCATGATGTTCGTTTTGCGATAGTGGTCGTCCCTCTCCGCGTCGTTGTGGTGCAGGAATAGCACTCCACGCTGTGAGTGCATGACATTGAAGTTCAACTCCCGCTCCATACTTTCCCAAAGGCCAACACTGTGATCGTAAAAGCGGGTATTAGGAGGCAAAGTATAGTCACCTCGCACAATTGTTGTATTACGCCCGGCATTGCCAGACCCAATCCAGCCTTTTTCGACCACTGCGATGCATTTCTCGCCATACTTCGTCGCCAGGTAATGTGCAGTGGCCAATCCGTGGCCACCGCCGCCAATGACAATGATGTCGTAATTGGGCTTGGGTTCCGGATTGCGCCAAGCAGGCTTCCAACCTCTTTGGCCATTAAATGCCTCTCTGATGACTCTCAGCCCTGAGTAATTCATGGCATTCTTTTCCTTTATAGCATGAGTGTCCACTTGGCACCCAGTTCTTGTATCCGATCAGTATCAACATTGATGAGGGCAATGCTGAATCCAAAAATTTTGGAGCGCTTAACCTAAATATGTTAATCGATTAACTAATAACTCGTCAACCACTTTCAACGTTTGCACTAATATAATGTTAGCCATTAAATCTCTGCTGTGTTCCTGAAGCGATGAGTGAGCCAATCGATGGAGTATAGAGAGCCCCTAAATAAGGGAAATTAACAGATGAGTGAAACACCTAAGGCATTGAACACCCTTCGATCGTGTTGTCTGGGACCGTGACAAAATCTGCTTTAACACTTTGCTTTATTGTATGAGCAGCCTTGAGTGGGATCCAATTTCGGATGATCCGCAAAGGTCAATGTTTCGGTAAAAACAATAGAGCCAATAAAATTGCCTAAGCTCAATTGTTGGCATTGGTGAAATCATTAGCCCTAGAACGTGTCGCTTTTTCTCGATTCACTTTAAACAAGTCCTTGGCGTTCAACCGGAAGGGCTGACGCGTGCCCGGTACTTGCGTATCGGGCGGGTAAACGCGATAAACTCGGCACGCTCTAAAAAACACTCAGGCAACCCAATGGCAATCTTGTGCCTGATTCACGAATCCGGACGACTACAAAGCTCTTGAATGGTGGCGACAAGTTTCGCGTCTATGGCACGCTTGGTTGTATCATTACGGTTGTTGTGGCGCCTTGCGCCTGGCAGACGAGATCCCGGAATGGCCTCGTATTTGTCGAAAAACTCTTCGCAATGGTCCTCCCAACCTTCACCGGCCAGTAGTGATGGCGAAAATGCCAGGAAAAACTCTCCCCCGCGGGGAGGGCCACCATCACCGTTATCGGCATCTTGCGCTTCATAGCTAAACCGTTCACCGGTCGCACCAGCCGCCAAGAGTTCGACCATCGTTGCAATAGCAGAACCCTTGTGCCCTCCGAAAGGAAGCAACACGCCTCTCAAGATTGCTGCCGGATCAGTAGTTTCATTACCATTTTCATCCAATCCGGTTCCAAGGGGAACCGAATGGCCATCTCTTGCGGCAATTGCAACATCGCCGCCGGCCATTGCGGAGGTTGCCATGTCGAATACAAATGGTGATTTATTTTTCCGTGGCCATGCAAATGCAAGCGGATTGGTGCCAAATAAAGGCTTGTTTGAACCATGAGGTGCGACATTTGGCATGTAACTTACACAAGCCATCCCTGCCAAATTTTGATTAGCCAATGCCTCGACTTCTGGCCAAAGGGCGGCAAAATGATGCGTGTGGGTAAGAGTCATTACTGCGATACCGAACTCACTCGCTGCTTTCGCCAGTTCTGGAATACCTCGCTCGATTGCCAAGGGGGCATACCCATCGTCTCCATTCACGTTTACAATTACAGGTGATTTTTTGGAAATCTGCGGATCGGCGGCGCCTTTAACCTTCCCACTGCGTAACGATGCCACATATCCGGGCACCCTGAATAAGCCGTGGGAATGAGACCCGTCTCGCTCAGCAGCAACAACAGTCCGGGTCAGGGCCCCAGCGTTTTGAGAGTCGCATCCATTTTGGGTAAATGCTTCTAGTGCGAGATCATGTATCTCACTCAGGGATAGATTTACAAGGGTCATTAGAAAAGCCTCCTCTTTAGTAGGGCATGTAATTAAATCGAATTGTGTAGCGCAGTATTAATTATGACTTTCTTCTTTTGGTGTCTGAGCCATTAATCATAGCGGTTGATGTTACGGAATATCTCAATTCAAAGGTCCCAAGTGTTTCAAGAACCGTCGGATGCATGCTGTGCCGAAATCAGTCGCTGGTAATGAGTGTTCTCGGCTGCCGCCAAGCTCAATTCCCAAACGCGCTGCGGCCAGCATCTTTCCATAAGTCAGGAAATGTGGAATTCCCTGCATGACAAAGCAAAGAACCGGTAATAGATCAGCATATAGCTTATCGGCCAACTCTTCGTTCCCTGAAGTGAATTCAGCAAAAATTTCACTGGTCTTGTCTACCGTATCAATCGCTGGGATTAACCCACAGGCACCCGCGCGCAGGTTGTCAGGTAATTCCAGTCCGCAGCGGCCATTGAAAAGCATCACACTATCCCCGAGGTCTGACGCAACAGACTCAAGATTGACGGCGTTGCACTCCAGTTTCGCAATGGTGAAATTTTCGTGGTCATTTGCAAGTGCGATCAAGCTCTCGTTGCTTAGTCCGAAGCCAAGGAACTCCGGCGCATTCTGAATCCCAACTGGGCAATCGACCGCTGAGATAATCTTGGAGAAGAAGCCCACCAACTTTGCATCGTCCATTTTCTGCGAGGGTGGCTGAAGCATCAGTGCCGACGCGCCGCTTTGAATTGCTCGCTTCGAAAACTCAATCTGCTCGGTGATCGTATCGCCATAGACGGTCACCAAGAGCGGTTTGCATCCATCAATGCGCTTCGCGACGACTTCAAGGACCTCG
>JAQWQJ010000066.1 GCA_029244725.1 Paracoccaceae bacterium | reverse complement strand
ATTGCAAATCCGTGTACAGGAGTTCGATTCTCCTACTCGCCTCCAAACAAAATCAACCACTTAGAGTATTCCTTCCCATGCTTGGGGCCCACCGTTTACAGGGGCGTTTACATTTTCGTGTCTTGAGACAGTGATTTTGCCCGATTGAGCTTGCGCAAAACGGCATCGCTTTCGTCCGGGCTAACCTGCGCATAATGTTCGATAACCTGCGCGGCGTAGCGTATGGACCACCCCATAAGGACGGCTATTTGACGCTAAGACAGATCTGCATTCAGCAATCTTGTCGCAGCCGTCCCTCGTGTATCGGAAAGAGTTTTTTCACGCCCATCAATCCACGGAGGTATCTGCGCTTCGCGCCGCCACTTCGTGATCTGGTTCGATGCCCAGCGAGCCGTTAGCGGCCTCCCCAACTCAGAAACAAGCAGCATTTCTTGATGTTCTGGCGTTTCAGCGATCAATTTTTCAAGTGCTGCAGTGGCCGGGATAAATGCGATTTGCCCACGCTTACTCGTGCGAAAGCGAAGTCGTTTGCCGTGCGGGGTATCTTCGAACTGGTCCATCTGCACCTGAACAAGATCAGCCGCCCGTAAACCAGTTTCGCAACCTGCAGTCAGAATCCGCTGGACCCACTCGGGCGCATGTTTTTTGAACTGTGCGAAATCACCGCTCGTCCAAATGATTTCGGTCCGGTTCGATTGATAGAGCTTCTTGAGCTTATGGCAGTGGTGCTCTTTGAGCTTCCCCTCCTCCACCGCCCAATTCAAAACGCGAGTCGCATGTGTGCCTGCCATGTCGTGCTGCTTGGGCGAATGAAGCCATTTCTTGCGCCAATTGTTAACTTCGCCCCTTGAAGCGCGCTCTTCGAACATTGCAATGGGATCCGCCCCGAACTCCTCGCGAAAAAATTCCAACCACTTTCTAATATCTGCTTTGGAGCGTTCGGCTTTGGGCAAGGACGCACTGGAGAGAAAATCATCGACCAAATGGGTCGTCAGATATTCGACAGGACTGATCGGCATGCCACACTGTGAAAAGGCATGGAAAAATTCTGGCTCTTTGGGGTTTGGCTCTGTCCCTTCCCAAAACTTAGGACCACCTCGCCATGCGTAAAAATGATATCGAACACCAGATACGACTTTGCGTCGGACACGGTGAACCCCTTTGGGTAGGTTACTTCTGGGCATGGCGCGCTCTCCGCTGTGCAACGAGGCTCGGTTGCGTAGTCGCCTCTCGCTCGGCGGCGCTTATGCCCTGAACAGCATCCAATCGCGCCCGAATGAGCTTCGGATCATACCAACCCCGTCGTCCAGGTACGGGGGCGATGCCCGTCCGGCGGCAGAAATCGTAGAATGACGCGCTTGGTTCATTGTACCCAAACAAAAGCGCCAGTTCCGGCGTCGGAATTAGTTGAATTTGGCTTAGGCTCATTTCTCAGCCCCCTCGCGGAGCGTCTCTTGTCGCGACATCGCCGCCCGCAGGCAGGAAACGACTTGCGCCCCCTGCGAGCGCAGGTTCCTCACCGCCTCCTCTTCCAGCCAGACCTTCACGTCCGCTGGCAGGTTAAGTTTGAACTGGGTTGTTTTCATATTTACACCTCGACAAAGGGACATAAAATGTCCATATCATTGGGGACAAATATTGTCCATCATGCAATTATGAAAGATGAAGCATTGCTCCAATTTAAACTATTGCTCCCCGCCGCGCTCAAAAAACGGTTGGAAACGCATGCCACGATGAACAGGCGCAGCCTGTCTCAGGAAATCGTTGTGGCACTGGAAGAAAAATATCCTGCAGCAGAACCGGATGCGACCTCCGATCCAGCTGCTAGGATGTTGTTTTGGCTCGCCAAAAGGATTCGTCGTCGAAATCCTAAACCGGGTTCGGCCAGAGACAAACAAGCTACCTTATATGAGCGCATTGCTGGTGATATCGCCGAGCGCATGAAGGACATTGGGGACGAGCCTCAATAGGCCACCCACTCATATCCGTGGTTGCCCTCGTGATCTTCCCATTCAACACCAACGCCTCGCCGCCAATTTGACGAAAAGCAACGACGCGATGGTAGAACCCATTGCGGGGCGGCCGCAGGCGTGGTGCGCTGCCAGCTAAATTCACCCTGGGTGCCATAAGTCCCTAGCCTCATGTTGTGGCTTTCAGAACAATCATCGTCGCGCCCACGTTCACGATGGCTATAGTAGCGCACATCCCAAACGCGGATCGAGCGCACGAAATCGAACTCCAAGCCGCTAATGTCGACATCAGCACGACCCTCCACGATCTGCGCCAGGATGACCTGAGCAAAACCCACGTCGGCCTGAACACTTGTCTGCCAAACGCGAGGAGCCTTGCTTTGAAGCGGGCCTAGTTCTGCCACGCCCATCGGACATCGCCAAATCTGCAACGGCGGCTCAATCGGCCAAGGCGTGATCCGCCTGATGAACACGGCGCGGGCATGCGCACATTCTGCAGAAGCTGGCCATCCGCCAGCAAGGCAAAGCAGAATGGCGCAATCAACTTGATAGGCCTTTGCCGCTTGTGGAGCGGTGCCGAAAATCAAAGCTATGGCTAGGCCGCTAAGCCAGTTGCGGATGATTTTGAGCGACATTTCAATAGATACCTTCCGACTACATTACAGTAATATTGATTAGTTTCACTCAACTTCCCCCTTCACACCATATGCGAGCATACACTTTGTGATGCTCGCGCGCGTTTTGTGGAATATATTCCGTAGAGCAATTCTTGTGATCTGGCCGAATACAGGCCATGAAATTACGGGATCGAGTAGGGCTAAATGTCCGGAATCTAAGAAATTCCAAAGGATTGAGCCAAGAACAATTAGCTTTAGCTGCTGAAGTGGATCGCAGCTATATCAGCGAGATCGAGCTCGCCAAAAATTCAGAGTCAATCGATGTTCTGGAGCGGATCGCGGATGCTCTCAACGTCGATCCCAAGGAATTGTTTAACGAGAGGGGCTAGTTTTGCCCGAATTTGAGAATGTTCGCGCAACTGCCGAAGCCATCGGCCTTATTACGTGCATCAAGACAGGCGAAGAAATTGGCCTGCTGTACCGGTGGGATAATGGCGAGACGCAGGCCGCGATGTATAAAGACGGCTTGGCTGTTTCGCCAACATTCCAAGACCAAGCGACTAGACCGGACCTTAGTGCAAAGCGCAGCTAATGGCCGGAAAGAGCCCAAACTACCGATATTCTGCTTCGCGGCGAATGGCGGCTTTTGGTCTATGGGGTTAAACTTATAATACTCGGGCATTCGTCCTATTGCATCATCTTTTCATGAACCGCTTCCATACCACGGTCAGCCATATCTGTGACCTCGGCAGCATGTTCCTGGAGCGCTGCGACAAGTTCTGTGTCTTGTGAGGTTTGCGTTACTACGATGCCTTCGTCAGTCAGTTCGATCTCGGATTCAATTTTGTCCCCCCGTTGAAAGAAAACATCCAAAGTCCGGCTCTGAATGAGGATCTTTGGGTCGTCTTTATCCTCAACGCGGCGGATCATTCCGAAGACATGGCTGACCAACTGATTCATCACCTCTTCATCCGATGATCGCGTAACGGTACGGATACCATTAGGGAGATTGGTGACTTCTCGCGTGATAGTCCCAAAATTGCGGAACATAACCGCAAGCTCGGCGCTTTCTTCGGGTGTCGCATTTTCCCCACGTAAGCCAGGCATATTGATCTCATCATGCCCAGTTCCATCGGCCCCGTGCATATGACCGCCCCCTGACATGTGCTGAGACATCATGTAGAGGGTGTTTCCCTTGAAGTAGAAAACACCTCCCGTTGCCAGCGCCACCAAGGCAATCAGCCCGATCACAATTCGAGGTTTGCCGTACTTTTTCAGTAAAGAAGTCATCGTCAATTCCGATACATAAGAGTTTTTTTATAGTTCATCTATTCCGCATATCGCGCAGTTCACATATGATAGAGATCATGTACCCAGAGATTGCTACCCTTTTCGACGATGCCCAAACGACGTGCCTTGCCAAGGGTCAAGCCCTATTTCGAAACGCGGAGCCCGTCAGATTTATGTTTATTGTGGAAGAGGGCTGCGTGGAATTGGTGCGTCATGCGCGATCTGGCACCCGTTTGGTGCTGTCACGTGTAAGGCCGGGATATGTGTTGGCAGAGGCTTCAGCCTACGCAGAGGCCTATCATTGTGATGGGGTGTCGCTTGCCCGATCACGCGTGAAGCGTGTATCCACCACTGAATTTCAGCAAAAGTTAGCTGCAAACGCAAACTTGCAGTACGTCTGGGCCAAGGCCCTTGCGCATGAATTGCAGGCCGCGCGTATGAATGCTGAGGTACGTACTTTACGCACAGTCGCTGAAAAAGTTGATGTCTGGCTGGAAAGTAACAAATTGCTCCCACCGAAGGGTGAGTTGCAGGTTTTAGCGCAAGTTCTAGGCGTCACACGGGAAGCACTGTATAGGGAACTAGCCAAACGCAGAGTATAGCACGAGTTTGCTTCAGGAAGTTCCAAAAGCAGCCTTTGGGCTGGTTGCAGCGAATACACACTTTGTCCGCTTATCTGACCTTGGTAGCGACTGCAGCGAACGTCTCCTTCCCGCCCTCTGTGTCGATTTCCTCCACTTCTGACTGGACTAGTTTGCCATTCAGAGCGGTACTGTCATAGCGCCCGAATAGCTTGCCTCGCACTGCCCGCTTAGCCTGGGCTCTGCTCAGTAGCAGCGGAATGTTTCCGTTGCTCAACTGAGGGATCGGACCTGACTACATCCACTACGCAGCGCAAAAGCCAAGGCAAGGTAGGAGCCGGCAAACTAGTAACGAAGAAAGCGCAACTGGTCAGATTGCTGGGCACCAAGTCGGGTGCTGACATCAAGTCACTGAGCGAGAAACTCGGCTGGCAGGGTAATCCTCCCATTTTTAATGGGGTCCAGCCGTAGAATTCACGCGGCTGTTTTCAGTTTCATAGCGGGTGTGATGCCGCCGATGCCCATGTTGGGTCGTTCATTGTTGTAAGTCCAGAGCCATTCTGTTGCTTGGTCTT
>JAQWQJ010000045.1 GCA_029244725.1 Paracoccaceae bacterium | reverse complement strand
ACCTTTATGAGGATGCTGCCATCGATAAGCTCCTAAACGCCAAGGCCGAGATCGTTACGATCAAACGCGGTGCGGCTGGTGCAACAGTTGTTGGCTATGGCGAGCGACATGATTTCCCAGGCCATACGGTTGAAGAGATTGACCCAACAGGTGCTGGCGATTGTTTCTGTGGCACCTTTGTCTCGCTTTTGGCGCAAGGTGCTTCGTTGTTTGAGGCTGGTCAGCGCGCCAATGTGGCGGGCGCTATCGCCGTCACGCGCCGAGGCCCAATGGAGGGCAATTCCACGCTTTCTGAGATTACGACATTCCTTTCCAACATGACGTCCAAGGAGCTCTCTGCATGAGCCTTATTCACGACCTTATCGCCCGCAACCGCGCTGGCGAGCCCGTAGGCTTGCCTTGTTTTTGCACTGCAAACGAACATGTCCTGCGTTCCGTTCTCGCTTATGCCGCCGAGACAGGGCTGCCAACGGTTATCGAGGCCACGAGCAATCAGGTTAACCAAAACGGCGGCTACACCGGCATGACGCCAAAAGACTTTATGACTTGGCTCGAGGGCATGGCTGCAGAGGCAGGTGTGCCAATGGATCAATTGATCCTTGGTGGCGATCACCTTGGCCCGAATCCTTGGAATTCTGAGCCGCTTGAACAAGCGATGGAAAAAGCCCGCGAAATGGTGAAGTTATATGTTGAGGCAGGGTTCACCAAGATCCACCTCGACGCAAGTATGGCCTGCGGTGGCGAGCCGAACCCTAGTTTCGCACAAATCGCCGATCGCGCCGCTGATCTGTGCGCTGTGGCCGAGGCGCATGCGCCTGATCCTACTAAGCTGATCTACATCATCGGCACCGAAGTTCCGATCCCGGGCGGCGAAATCGAAGAACCCGACGCGCTGGATGTTACCTCGGTTGACCGGTTTGTCGACACTATCCGCACGCACCGAGAGGCATGGACGGCCCGCGGTCTTGACGCCGCCTGGGGCCGCATCGTGTCAGTTGTCACGCAACCTGGCGTAGATTTTGGCCACACCTCGATCTACCCTTTCGAGCCAGAGAAAGCCCAGCCTTTGGCCAACGCGATCCTATTTGAAGCCGGCCTGACCTATGAGGCCCATTCCACGGATTATCAAACGACAAAAAGCCTAGCTGATCTGGTCCACAGCCACTTCTTTTTCCTCAAAGTAGGTCCTGAACTGACCTTCCGTTTCCGCGAAGCTGTTTGGGCCTTGGCGCAGATTGAGGAAGAGCTTGAGGTCCAGAACCCGTCTAACATCCGCTCTGTCATGAACGATCAAATGGCGACCCATCCGGGCAATTGGCAGAACTATTACAGCGGAACCGAGGACGAACTTCGCATCCAAAGGATTTACAGCTATAGTGACCGTATCCGCTATTACTGGGCGAATGACACGGTTTCTGCGGCCCTGAGCATTCTCATCGACAATCTGAAATCCAAACCAATCCCCGAGACCATCGTTTCACAAGAGTTTACAGGCCTCGAATTTGGCGACATGCCGAACGATCCGAACGACTTGATCCAACAACAGGTACAACGCTGTATCCGGCGGTATTTCAAGGCATCTGGGCACTGAAAGTAAAACTGTAATTGAAACGAATATGACGGCCAGATCGAACAAAGTTAGGTAGAAAACCGGCATGCAGAAATGCACCGTCGTTCGTTTTCTTTTCTCCCTGTGATTTTTATACGCAGTAAGATCATTGGACCGCTTTAGCGTACAACGGCACGTGCCGTTTGGATGACCGCTTCGGTAACGCTAGCAGCTTCAAGGTAATAGGCGCGCCGCACATGCGAACACTTTCTGCGTCAGCACACGCTGCAAGTGCATCAGGCTGGTTTGTCCGCATAGCAGACATCCATGC
>JAQWQJ010000004.1 GCA_029244725.1 Paracoccaceae bacterium | reverse complement strand
TTTCTGCTCGGATTCACTCCACTAATACAGTGAGTTATGCCCCGCTTCCCTGTTCTTGAATTAACAGGGAAAATTATTCGTGGAACAGGGAAAGAACTCGAAAGAACAGTGAAGGGCGGCAGGCGAGCAGGGAAGCCCGCAACCTGCCAGATTTTCGATAACGCGGCCGATGAAGTGGCCGCATTAAAGTCTCCTAAAGAATAGAAGCCGACATTCGAGTGAAGTGCAGCAAATGACCGGAACGAGCCCAAAGTGACGGATGCTGCGTTTTGAACAAATGGCTGCTTTCAATTCGTAAATTAAGGTCGCCAATCCAAGTCTGATACTAAGATTGTCATGCGAATTCAATCGATGACGTCAAGGCACGGGATTGATCCGGCCATTTGTTGTCTGGTGATGGAATTACCTAATTTGAGGCATTTCTATGATTGTGAAGGCAATTTGCTTTACAAGGATCAAAGCGGCATAAATTGCTGTCGGTGGGGGCGGTGACTTTACCAGAACATGGCAGCGTTGCCCGTCAGAACGAGCGAACATTGTCGAATTTATGCATGTTGTTGAACGAACAAAATTCAATTGTATTGAATCGAATTGTACCACATCGAGCGAAGTTCTTCTTAAAAAGAGCTTCACACTCTTGCAGCATATCAACAGCTGCATCTTCGTTGAGCCATTTCACCACATATGCCATCGAAACATGAAAACCATAACTTTCCACATCACCTCGATAAAGCCCGGTTAGCTTTTCAAGTCTCGTACGTAACTCACGAAGTCGAGTTTCGTCTTGATTTGTTGCTGCCCGCATCGAAACACTTGTCGGCAGAAATAAATCGTCGGGCAACACACTGAATTCGGTCGAAAGATTGGCGTCGACAAGACGTTCTTCGAAACCATTTGTAATTTCGTCTAGCGACGAACCCAATGGAAAACCTTGCGGCCACCCGTCTGAACCAAGGGGGGTGCCACTCACTCCACAAAAAATGGTCATGTGAAAACTGGGTTTAGGTAAAAAGGTGATATGATCGGCACAGGGGTGCTCGCGCAACTTGTCCTGCACGGTACACAACGCGTCATAGAAATCCGAAGTCGGGTCGATGTGGCATAAGAATGTGTTGCCGGGGAACGATAGTACATCGCCGTTGGGGGCGAATTTCCCCCCCTTCCCTGCTTGTGTAATCGCCTTTGGGTATTGGGATGCGCTCTGGCCGCCAGTAAGTTTGTTCAAGGCTTTCGCCCTTACGTCTGCGTCGCGCGCTCGGTCACTATCAGGAAGATTCATGGGTGACCGCAGCTTTCTTAAGGTGATGTCTTGTTTCTTGTGCGCGCAACATTTCCGCTGCACTTTCAGGGGTTAAATCACGCTGTGCCTCCGCCAACAATTCGTAACCAACCATGAATTTCTTTACCGTCGATGAGCGCAAAAGTGGTGGATAGAAATGGGCGTGCACTTGCCAATGGCCAACGTCCCATTGATGACAAGGTGCACCGTGCCAGCCCATCGAATAGGGGAAGTCGGTTTGGAACAGATTGTCATATCGAACTGTCAATTGCTGCAGTGCGCTTGCCAGATCATTTTGTTGTTCAACCGATAAATCGGTCAAACGCGGCGAGGGCATAAGCGGCAACAGCAAAGTTTCAAACGGCCAGACCGCCCAATATGGCACGACACAAAGCCAGTGTTCTGTTACGAAGACCACACGCGATCCATCCGCAATTTCTTTGTTGGCATAATCCAACAATAAGGGCGTGCCTGTTTGGGCATGATAGGTTTGTTGTTCACGGTCTTCGGCGGAAACAAGGTTGGGCACAAAGTCGGAAGCCCAAATTTGACCATGCGGGTGCGGATTGGAACACCCCATGGCAGCGCCTTTGTTTTCGAAGATTGCGACCCATTTATGTCGCTGTGCAAGCGTTCGGTATTCAGTCAACCAACAGTCGATCACACGTTTGATTGCGTCTGTTCCCAACTGCGCCATGGTCAGATCATGTCGCTCGGAATAGCAAACAACACGTGCTTCACCTTGCGTTGTTGCCCTTTGGAAAAGAGCGTCGCCAGATGGTGGCATATGTGATGCATTCATCGTCAGTGCGGCAAAATCGTTCGAAAACGCCCACGGACCCACATAATTTGGATTAATCGCACCGTTCACGCGCGTATTGCCCGCACATAAATAGCAATTGGCATCGTGCGACGGCAAAATGTTTGTTGGTGGTGTTTCAACAGCGCCTTGCCATGGTCGGGCCGCGCGTTGGGGAGATATCAAAATCCATTCACCGGTTAAGGCATTACGCCGCCGGTGCGGTTTCGTTTGGGTGATATCGTCCGGAGTAGTGGTCATAAGATTTCCGTTTGAAGTGGTCAGCTTCCAAAGCAGACGCTGCCAACTTTCTGAGAAGTACGCAGGCCAAACATCCGTCCGGCCTGCCGTGTTTTTTCGAAGGCTTTTGGCGCTTAGCGCTCCAAAATCACGTTATCGATGAATGACGCTTCAACTTCGCCGCGGAACGGTTGAGCGCCCCAAACTTGGCGAAACGCGCGTTGTTCGTTGGGAACCAATGCAAAGCTGTCGTCGGCTGCAGTGTTCATCGGTGCTGTTCCGAAGTCTTTGTTGAACATTGACTGCGTTTCAGGCGATGTCAGCCAGTTCACGAACACGGCCGCTGCTGCAGGGTTTGGCGCGTTAAGTGGTATTGCAACACCATTGCCGCCGCCGTTCATGCCCATTTCTGGAATATAGAACTTAATCTCTTCCCGGACTTCGCCTCGGTTTTGAAGGCCCGCAAGGTGATCTTCCCATGCTGGAACCATCCAAAGTTCGCCATCACTGGCCCGGATGATGCTGTCAGCATTTGATGCGGTCACAACATAGTTTTCGGCATGTTCGTTGAAGAAGTCGATACCTGGCTGGATAGCTGCAAGGCGTTCGTCTGTAACTTCACCGTTGCTGAAATCAATATCGGCTACAACTCGAAGCGTGTTTTGATAGAACGACGGGCCAGAACCGCCCTTTTCATAGTTGAAGCCAAATTTGCCAGGATTTTCAGCCCAGAAAGCCGCAAATTCGTCTGGTGTTTGTGGCAGGTTGTCGGCGCTGACATGTGCAGGATCATAAGCAATACCTGTCTGGTTGCCCCAGAACGCGACAACGTGGTCACCACCGTCAAAGCCCGCCAATTCGACGACACGACCGTCATCTGCCGGCAGTACGGAAAGTGAAGAAAACAGCGGTGCAAGATCAACTGTTGCAAAACCGTCTGTTCCCCAAGCGAGAACATCAATGTCGCCCGTTTCGCGATCACGCTCGGCCAACATTTTTTCCGAGTTTCCGGCAGCTGTACCTTCAGGAATTGTAACACTAATTCCATATTCTTCTTCGAACACCTGAACGGCACGACGGAAATCGTCACGAAGGTACCAAACGTACCAAGTGACTTCGCCTTCTTCCTTTGCTTGGGTGACAATGTCATCCCAGCTCATTGATGAAAGATCGCCGGCGAAGGACATTGTGGCGCTTGCCAGCAATGCTGTTGTGGCTAGTAAAGATTTTATCATAGTTCTTCCTCCAGTTGGTTTTTGTATTTCCGTCAGCCTTTGCCAGACGAAAGGGTTGGGTTTGCAGACCTGAGCAAGCGTTCCAAAATCAACATCAATAAGACGTTCGGAACGACGAGTATCAGCGAAAGGACAGCGGCATTCGGTCGGACGTAATCCTGACCAAGTGCCGAATAGAGTAATGTTGGAATTGTCACGACATCGGGAGAACCCACGATAAATGCGATCGCAAATTCCTCAATCGATTGGATAAATACGATCAACAGCGTTGCGAAAATTCCGGGTTTTAACGCTGGTAGATATGCAACCTTGAACCGGGCCCAATGGCTGGCACCAAGATCGCGGGCAGCATCTATATGATCTTGCCGCACTTGTTCAAAACTGACGGTCAGGATGCGAATAGCAAACGGCATAAACAGAACCGAGTGGGCAAAAAGGATGGCTCCGGGCCGCCAACTGGACAAGCCAATTTGAAACAGAAGTGACGTGAAAAAGATTGCCGTGATAAAGGGAGGCACCACCAAGGGTAGGAGGCACAGCATCTTTGCCAATTCGCGGCCCGGAAAGGATATGCGGCCCAACGCAAATGCTGTTGGCAACGCAAGTAGTAAAGACAAAACCGCGGCCGAAGGGGCCAGCGTATACGACGCGATAAGCGCACTTTTTAAAGAAGAATTTTCCCACATGTCTGTCCAGCGAAACAAAGACATGACAGGGGGCAGAACCTTATCGGCCGTCCACGGTTCAGACGGATCAACCAACGACCAAAGCACTGCCATTGTGAAAGGGATGATCAGCCATATTGCGCAGACTGATAGCAGCGCAATCAGCAGTATTTTATTCACGCGCTGAACGGTCATTTTATCCGACCCCGCATGACCATCCGTGCAACGACGGCCAGAATAGCTGATCCAACCAACGCAATCATCATCAATGACACGCCGACGACTGCCGCTGAATGCCAATCACCACGCCCCTTGAAACTGACCATCAATTGGGAAAGAGACTGTTTGTTGGTGGGCCCGGCAATGACCTGAAAACTAAAATCCGCAACGGCGCCAATGAAGATAATCACCATTGCGGCTTGCATCCCGGAAACTGTCAAAGGCGCGATTATGCGACGAAATCTGTCCCATGTGCCGGCGCCAAGGTCGCGTGCAGCGTCCAAGACATCATCGGAAATGCTTTGCACAGCGCCTGTCAGCAACAAAAGCGCAAACGGCATATTCTTCCACGTCTGAAGGATAAGAACACCATAGGCATTCGGATCATTTTGTAATCGACGCGGTTCGGACCAAATGCCCAGCCATTGCATAAACTGGTTCAGGATGCCGTGATAGGAAATCACGTTGATGAACAGAAATGCTGCGACCAAGCCGTGCACCAGCAAAGGCGCCTTTAGAACTGCGCCAATAAAGTTGGAACCCGCAAATGGTTTGCGCAACCAAATCGCCAACGGATAAGCCAGCGCAACCGAGAAGATGGCGCTGAAGACGCCAATATAGATTGAATATTGAATTGATCGTTTGAAGGCTTTGCGACCGGCCATTTTTGACCAGAATTCGGTAGAAAATTCACTGGTGCCGTTCAGGCTGTAATATCCAAAGGATTGTGAAACGGCGATGTAAACGACGGTTCCGATCAAGGCCAAGATCAAGCCCAACCCGGGCGTCAGTAAGCCAATTATCAAAAGACCACGCCGCAATTTCATGCGTTTTGATCCAGCAAGATTACTTCATTCGGCGAAACAGAAAGCTGAATATCGTCGCCTTCTTGGGCCTCAACTCGTTTCGCTTGAACGCGAAAAATCGTGCCGTTGGTTTCGACCATCAGATCAGTGAAATGGCCCTGAAATGCACGGTGCACAACTTTTGCTGTAATCCCTATGTTGCCTATGACGGCGCTTTCTGGCCGCCAGCACAAGTTCACGTTTTTGGATGCTGGGGCAGTGGGCGTTTCGACCTCGATTGTCCCAATCGTCGTTTCGACTTGAAAAATGTTATCGCCTTTTTGCCCAACGATTGTGCCGGGAAAAATATTCGCATCGCCGATAAAATCCGCCACAAACTTTGTTTTCGGCGCGTGGTAAAGCAATTCAGGTGAATCCACCTGTTCAACGCGACCATCGTTCAAAACAACAATGCGGTCCGACATTGCCAGGGCTTCGGCCTGATCATGCGTCACATAGATAGCAGTCAAACCATATTCTTTTTGAATGCGTCGAATTTCAATACGGACCTGATCGCGTAACTTTGCATCAAGATTTGACAAAGGTTCATCAAACAAAATTACGCTTGGGCGCATGGCAAGCGCACGACCCAGTGAAACACGCTGTTGTTGCCCGCCCGACAGTTGGTTGGGCAGCTTTTCAAGTTGCGCCGTAAGGTCCAGCTTTTCAGAGACGTCATCAATACGCGCCTTGCGTTCGCTAACTGGGACCTTCTTTTGACGCGGGCCGAATTCAAGATTTTCACGGACCGTCAGATGCGGAAAAAGGGCGTAGGATTGAAAGCAAAGTGCCGTGTCGCGCTTTTCTGGGGGAATGTGCGTGACATCTGTTCCGCCCATTTGAATGCGTCCTTCAGACGGCTCTAAAAAGCCTGAGATCAGCTTAAGCAACGTCGTCTTACCACAACCGGAAGGGCCCAAAAGTGTCACAAATTCTTCTGGCTGCACATCAAGCGAAACATCAGATAATGCAGTGAAATCACCAAATTTCTTGGTCAATCGCTCAATTTTGATGGCTACCATTGGGTCCCTCGGCTTTATTACTCATTAGTAGTAATAATAATTTCAAATCAGTCAAGCGATTCTTTTTTGAACAATTGCTTGCACGGAAACATCTGCTTAGCCTATCGAGTTTGCAGGAGACATTGATGCGAAAATTGGGCGAAATAGAACAAAATGCAGTTTTGAACGCGAGCGAAAGAAAGCTGCTTTCGGTTGTTCGCCAGTTGGGCCCGATCGCGCGTTCGGACGTCACTGCCCATTCGGGGCTTTCGCAACAATCGGTCCACCGACTGATCGATAGTTTGCAAGCCAAAGGTTTTTTACGGTTTCGTCCCGCGGCAATCAAAGGCCGTGGAAAACCAAGCCCGATGGTTGAAATCAATCAGGATGTTTTCGTTTCTCTTGGGCTGTCGTTCACCACTGAAAGAGTGTTGGCGTGCTTGCTTGACCTAAAGGGGGCGCCGCTGCTCGAAGTCGAATTGGATGTGCGCCCCAACGATCCTTCAGCCGTCTTGGATATGTTGGAAGCAAGGATCGAACATTGGAAGGCGGAAGAGCTAGCAAACCGCCACTTGATTGGCATAGGTATCGGGATGCAGGGGTATCGCACAGGTGCCGCGGATCAATTTGAACCACCAACACTTTTGTCAAATTGGCAAAACTTGGAACTCATCCCGCTTTTCCATAACCGCTTCGGCCTGCCGGTTTTCACCGAAAACAACGCAACGGCTTGTGCGACTGCTGAATACTATGTTGGTGGGGCCGCCGAGCATAGTTGCTTCGCCTATTTGTCGTTCAACTATGGCTACGGCGCAGGCCTTTATTGGCAAAATAGACCCATTCAGGGCGGGCATGGCAACGCTGGCGAAATAGGTTCAATCTATCGGCCAGAAGATACAATACACCGTCCGGCACTTGGCGAGCTGCTTAAACGGATGCAGGCGGACGGGCACGCAATCACCCACATTTCAGAATTGCCGACTTTCTTTTCGGAAGAACTGCCTGTGATTTCGGATTGGGTGCAAGAGGTCGGCCCCTATTTGCGCCAATCAATTGCAGCACTGAAAGGGGTCTTGGACCCAACAGCAATATTCTTCGGCGGCGAAGCGCCCCACCGCCTGCGGCTGGCCTTGGTAAATGAAATGAATGCGGTCGAGCGCATAGTTCACGGTCCCGATCCATTGTTCTTAGTCAGTGATATCGAAGGTGACGCAGCGCACCTGGGCGCTGCATTTCTACCGTTGCATCAATTGGTTTTTGGAAGCTAGGCGAACATAAGAAATTATGAATTCCTTGTTGGCCGATCGCCAAAATCACAATTCGAATAGATGCACCCGACACAGAGGCAGTCATTTGATTTACCATGCTCAAGGGCGGCTTTGTCCCGCTTAGCTGCCTCTTGTCCATGGCGCAGCGAACGACGGCTCCGAGCCCATTCCGGTTTTTGTGGTTTCGTGCTGCGTGCACTCGCAGCGCTAAAAATGCGGCTTGGGCGGAGGATTTCATGCCGCCGTTCAGCGCAAGAAGCGGCTATTCGTGCAAGTCGCAGCAGGAATTGGGCGTTGAGATCCTTGATGACCGTGCGGCTTTTTATCTTGAATTCACGTGGCGGGCTTGGAAGGCGGCGCTCTTTTTTGTCGAGATATTCAAATCTCAGTCGTTCTCCTCGTAACTTGGGGCTAAATCGCTTGTTTCCTTCAGAGCCAACATGAAGGACATCGAACTCCCATTGTGTATGCGTCCGAAAAACCATTCTATGGATGGGCGGGGTCGGCGTGGAGGGGTGATGCGAAATATCGAAAAAATGGAGGGAAAGCGGTGCTGCACGCCTGCGAGGGCTGAATCTCTTGCGCTTACACAGGCTGAATTTGAGCGAAGTGGCGGTCGCAGCTACGCAGAAATTGTGGAGATCCCTGGCGGCACAGCCACGGTCGGCACAAGGTCCCCGCAGATCCCAGATGATGGCGAAGGGCCAATTCGTCGGGTCGTGATCAAACCGTTTCGAATGGCTGTCACCACTGTCACAAACCAAGAGTTCCGCGCTTTCGTTGAAGCCACAGGCTACGTGACCGAAGCAGAACGATTTGGTTGGTCTTTCGTGTTTTGGAGCGAGGTACCCATGAGTGTCGGTCCCACACAGGCGGTGTCTGAGGTTGAATGGTGGCGACGGGTTGATGGTGCCTGCTGGTTCGCTCCGAACGGTCCTGAGACCGAACATGATTGCCAGCCCGATCATCCTGTCGTGCATATTTCTTGGAACGATGCGCGCGCTTATGCCTCCTGGGTCGGTGGGCGACTACCCACCGAGGTCGAATGGGAACATGCGGCGCGTGCGGGCCAGGGCGACGTTCGGTTTCCTTGGGGAAACGCAGAGCCGAATGATACGGACATCACTCCGTGCAACATCTGGCAAGGCGACTTTCCAAAGGTGAACACTGCGGCAGATGGGTTTGTAACGACGGCCCCGGCAGGATCTTTTGAGCCTAATCCCTGGGGGCTCTACAATCTGGTCGGCAATGTATGGGAATGGACCGCTGATCCCTATCGCGTCCGCTCGCTGAAACGCGCGGTCAAAGATCGATTGTCGGGAATGAAGGGGTACAAGCTGTCAAAGGGCGGCTCATTCCTGTGTCACCGCAGTTATTGCTATCGCTACCGCATTGCCGCCCGGTCGGGAACATCGCCAGACAGCGCGACCACGCACCATGGCTTTCGCGTGGTTTGGTCTGACTGAGGCCTAGCTGATCTCGGTGTAAAGCGTTTGAAATGGTGTCAACTCCGCCGGGATGCTGTCAATTCCCAGGCCAGGTCCGTCGCTGCAGCGCCACTTGCCGTCTGACACAGGCTCACGGTCGCCAAAGAACATGGTGCGCAGCGGGTTTTCGTTGACATCAACTTCCAAGAGCCCGTCACCGCCTGCACCAGCCAGCAGTTCCGCCGAGGCGGCTATTCCAATGCCTGCGCCAAGAAAATGCGGGAAATAGCGGCGATCGTTTTTAAGCGCGTTGCGGGCCACGGCAAAGTTGCCTGTGATCCCTCCCCATTTTGCGACGTCGGGCTGGATCACGGATAAAACGCCTGCTTTGATGGCGAGATTGAAATCGGCCAAACCGATGATGTTCTCTCCCCCCGCCAATGGGACGCTTGCGTGATCCGCGAGGCTTTGCCACTCGGCGGCATGGTTGAAAACCGGCAGAGGTTCTTCCAGCCAGTGAAGCGGCACGCCTTTGATACCATTCAGAAACGCCTTCGCCTGTTCCAGCGACCACGCTTGATTGGCATCACAGGCGATTAACTCGTTCTCCGCCAACTCAGATTGTATGCGATGCACGGCAGCAATGTCGGAGGCCATGTCAAAACCGACCTTGAGCTTGAACCGGCGGTGCCCATCGTTCCGCGCACGGGGAATCAGATCGGCGGCGGCTGAAATCTGAATGCCGCTTGCGTAGGCTGAGACGCTTTCAGGCGCATCCTCCCGGATCAATCGGCGCAGCGGCAAGCCTTCGCGTCGCGCGGCCAAGTCCCATAGCGCGATGTCCAGCCCGGCGATGACCTGAGCGAACGGCCCGACCTCGCCACTTTGCACAGCACGTATCCGGGTTTGTGCGTCAAGCTTGTGAAAGAAATCGGTAGGCGAAGCGAATTCAACACCCAATACCAAGTGCGCGACATCCATCTCCAGCAAGCGCAAACGGTGTTCCGCCCCAGCAGCGGGCCAGTTCGCCCAAATCTCGCCCCAGCCGAAAGCGCCATCATGATCCTCGACGCGCACAAGAACGGCCGGGCGGTCGTGCATGACGCCAAAAGATGTGGCGACAGGCTTTTTCGTCGGGCTGCGAAAGGCCCAAGCCTGAATGCGCGTGACCGTAATCATGACAGAAGGTCCATTTCCAGACGAACAAAGTCGCTGCGATAGGTGACATCAGCGAGGTAGATGACCCGATCCTGAGCGTCACAGATGACGCGGCGCACCTCGACCACCGGATCGCCGACAGCGAGGCCCAACAAACCCGCGGTGTCA
Organism: Paracoccaceae bacterium; assembly: GCA_029244725.1. Classification (GTDB taxonomy): domain Bacteria; phylum Pseudomonadota; class Alphaproteobacteria; order Rhodobacterales; family Rhodobacteraceae; genus JASMHC01. The sequence goes on along the minus strand of JAQWQJ010000004.1, from coordinate 24,872 downwards.
AAATCGCATTTGCCGATGGTCAGCGATTGGCGTGCCCGTGCGACATCAATATCGTCGGAATCGACGAGCACCGGCAAGGCCAGCTGCGTTCTGAACTCTGTCTCGTGGCGGGCAAAGACTTCCTTTTCAAAGTAAATCGAAATGACGCAATAGGTCTCACCCTTGCGCGTGTGGGTGCGTCGTAACAGGTGATAGCCGGTGTCCGACAAGGTGCCGATCAGCGGCTCACCCGGCACCTCGGCGTCGCGATCCTCCAGAAGGTTTAGCGCCGGTTTGTCACCGCGATAGTGATCCGCCAAAGTAGACAGACGCGTGCCCAGATGCAGGCGATCCCGCGCCGGTGGGGGCGGCAGAACAGTTGTTCCGCGCCCGCGGCGCGATTCCAGCAGGCCTTCCTCTTCCAGTATCTTCACGGCTTGACGGACGGTGATCTTTGCGACGGCGTATTCTGCTGAAAGGTCTGAAATTGTTGGCAAGAGATCGCCTACCTCCCAGACGCCACGATCCAGATCCTGCCGCAGAATTTCAGCGATCTGAAGGTAAAGCGGAGAGCGACTTTGCCGAAGCGTGTCTATCATGGTCCAGCGGTTCCCGATTAATCCTAAAGTTCTATATATAGATTTTTTGTTGCACGACCAGAGTTTTTCGATTAATCCCATGTTTAGAACTTTTGGGGGCTGCATGACAGGCTTTGACTACATCATCATCGGATCGGGCACAGCAGGGTCAACGCTGGCAGCCCGTCTGTCCGAAGATGACGCGGCGCGTGTGCTTGTTCTGGAAGGCGGCGGCGCAGACCGCGGTTTCTGGCTGAAACTTCCGGTTGGCTATTACAAATCCATCTACGATGCGCGCGTTTCGCACCTATATCGCGGTGATCCGGATCCTGGCATTGGCGAGCGGCAAATAGACTGCCCACGGGGGCGTGTGGTGGGCGGATCAAGCTCGATCAACGGGTTGATATATATTCGCGGGCAGCACGCAGATTTCGACGACTGGGCGGCACTTGGCGCGCAGGGATGGTCGTTCAATGATGTGCTGTCGCATTTCAGAGCCTTCGAGACATATGCTGGCCCGCCGTCGCAGTATCGCGGCGCGCATGGCCCTTTGCAGGTGTCTGATTTGCGCAATGACAACCCGGCCTGCAATGATTGGCTGCAAGCTGCTCGCGCGTACGGCCTGCCGCGCAACGATGATTTCAATGGGGAAAGCGCCTTTGGTGTCGGTCGGTACCAGCTGACGCTTCGCGGTCGTTGGCGCGATAGCGCGGCGACGGCCTTTTTACACCCCGCATTGCAGCGGCCTAACCTGACGCTGGAGACAGGCGCACAGGTGACAGAGATTATTTTCAGCGGCTCCCGCGCGACCGGTGTGCGCTATATTCAAAATGGCACGACGCAAGAGGCGCGCGCCGATTGCGAGGTGATCCTGTGTGGCGGGTCTGTCCAGACACCGCAGCTTTTACAGCTGTCAGGCATTGGTCCAGCCGAACTTTTGCGCGAGAATGACATCGCCGTGCGCGTCGATGCCCCTGAAGTGGGTGAGAACCTGCAGGACCACTTGCAAATGCGCACCATTGTTGAGCTGGAGCAACGCGGCGCATCGCTGAACGATCATGTACGAAACCCTGTCAGCTTGGCCAAGATGGGGCTTGAGTGGTTGATTGGGTCGCGCGGGCCGTTGACCGTCGGGGCCGGTCAGGTGGGTGGCGCGGCTTGCACAAAATACGCGACAGGCGGGCGCCCCGATCTGCAACTGTTCGTCATGCCGCTGTCTGTCGACAAACCGGGCAAGCCCTTGCACCGCTATTCGGGTTTCACCACTTCCTTCTGGCAATGCCACCCCGAAAGCCGCGGGTCGATCCGCATTGCAAGCTCTGATCCTTTCTCCGATCCGCGCATTCGCACCAATTATCTTTCAGCCGAGAAGGACCAGAAGGTTATCCTCGAAGGCATCCGAATGGTGCGCGAACTCTACAATCGCCCTGAGTTTCGCCATCGTTGGCGGCGCGAGGTTATTCCCGGTGCCGAGCATCAAAGCGATGCTGAGGTTCTGGCCGCAGTGCGCCAAATGGCTGGTACGGTGTACCACCTTGTTGGCACCTGCCGCATGGGGTCAGACACGCACGCCGTTGTGGACCCTGAATTGCGGGTCAATGGCGTCGACGGTCTGCGCGTGGTTGATGCCTCGGTCATGCCCAAAATCACCTCGGCCAACACAAATGCCCCGACTTTCATGATTGCCGAAAAAGCCGCCGCGATGATCCGCGCCGGCGCTTCTTGCACAACACAGGACACTGCTCATGCCCATTGAAATTCGCAACCCCGCAGCCCCTGACCAGATCGTAGCGAAATTTGAAGAGACGTCGATGGACAGCTTGGATGACTGTGTCGCCCGTGCGCGTCAAGCGCAGGTAGGTTGGGCTGCAATGCCACAACCCGAGCGCGGCGCGCTAGTCGCCAGATACGTAGACGCGCTAGAGGCACGCGCCGAAGACATCGCCATGTCAATCACCAAGGAAATGGGTAAGCCGTTGGCCGAAGCTCGCGGCGAAGTTGGCAAAGCCGTCGGGGAAGCGCGTGCCTGCATCGGTCGTGCAAACGCACCAATTGGCGAGGTTTTTCCCTCGCAAATCCCGGGTACTGTCGCCTATTCCACCCGTCGCCCTCGCGGAGTGGCCCTTGGCATCAACCCTTGGAATTTCCCGTTCAGCACGCCGATGCGCAAGGCGATCCCGGCTCTGGTCTATGGCAATGCAATCATCCTCAAGCCCGCGTCTTTGACGCCCGGCGCCATCGCTTTGATGGCCGAAATCGCTGATAAGGTGCTGCCTGCGGATCTCGTCCAGGCCGTGATTGGCGGCGGTGCCTTGGGTCAGGCTTTGGCTGAGCACACAGGAATTGATGCCATCAGTTTCACAGGCTCGGTTGAGATTGGCAAGCGCGTGGCGATGGCAGCGGCGGGGCATTTGGCGGAAGTGTCGCTCGAATTAGGTGGCAAGAACCCGGCCGTTTTGCACGATGCAACCGATCTGGACCCCGTGCTTGATCAAATTATGGCCTCGGCCTTCGCCGTTTGCGGCCAGAGATGTACGGCCGTCAGCCGCGTAATTGTGAATCGGACGCTCGAAGCGGAGGTGGTTGCGGGTCTGGCCGAACGCGCCGAGGCTATACAGCCAATGGACGGCACAGCAGATGGTGCAAAGATTGGACCACTCGCCAGCCTGCAGCAGCTTCAGGACGTGGATGGCTTTGTTTCCCGTGCAAGGGCTGCGGGTGCGACGGTCTCGGCGGGCGGTGAGAAACTCAAGACAGAGACGGGCGGGTATTTCTACGCGCCAACCATTCTGTCGGACGTCACTCCAAACATGGAAGTTGCGCGTGACGAAGTGTTTGGCCCGGTTCTGTCGGTGATCGCCTATGACACGGTGGACGAAGCCCTCAACATCGCCAACGACGTGGCCTTTGGTCTGTCGTCCTGCCTCTATTCAGAGCGCACGGACGTGGTCGAACGGTTTGTCGCGGAAAGCGAAAGCGGTATGATCCATGTGAACGCAGGCAGCTTCCCCGAAAATCACCTACCGTTTGTCGGGGTCAAGGATAGCGCCATGGGGGTGGGTGGCTCGAACGGCCCATCGACGATCCAGTTCTACACGACTGAGCATACGGTGTATCGCCGGGCGGCGGTTTGAACCGATGACCAACAAGCCAAACATCTTGGTGATCATGGCCGACCAGCTGGCCCCGCAGGCCTTGTCGTTTTATGGAAACCCGGTCTGCAAAACTCCGCATCTTGACCGGTTGGCCGCCGACAGCGTGGTGTTTGACAACGCATATTCCAACTATCCACTTTGCGTACCGTCGCGCGCGTCAATGATGTCGGGTCGGTTGACGCCTGCGATCAAGGTTTGGGACAACGCCTGCGAACTGCCAAGCAGCCAGCCGACCATGGCGCACCATTTGCGTCACCTCGGCTATCACACGGTGTTGTCAGGCAAGATGCACTTTATTGGCCCTGATCAAACGCATGGCTTTGACGAACGCACTGTGACGGATGTCTATCCCTCAGGGTTTGACTGGGTGGCGGACTGGAAGGCTGGCCCGGCCTACGTGCCCTCGGCCACAGGGCTGAACGGTGTCGTCGATGCCGGGCCAGCAGCGCGGACTTTGCAAGAGGATTTTGACGAGGAAGTCGCCCACGCCACAGTGCAGACGATCTATGATCTTGCGCGGCGGGGCGATGATACGGGGCCTTGGTTTCAGATTGCATCCTTCACAAGCCCGCATACCCCCTTTGTTGCGGACCAGAGGTACTGGGACCGTTACGACCCGGACGAGATCGATTTGCCACAGGTAGACGCACTGCCATTTGAAGGTCTCGATTATGCGTCCCGAGCGCTGTTCTTTGCTCATGGGCGGCATCGTCACCAAGTGAGTGAGAGTGATCTGCGACGTGCGCGGCATGGCTATTACGCGATGATCTCATTCATCGACGACAAGGTTGGCGAAATTCTCGGAGCACTTAAGGCAAGCGGACAGGCCGACAACACGGTTGTGATCTTTTGTGCGGACCACGGCGAGATGCTGGGCGAACGAGGCATGTGGTTCAAGCAGAGCCTCTATGAATGGTCGGCGCGTGTGCCATTGATGGTGTCAGCGCTTGAAAAATACGCACCGCGTCGGATCAAAGACTGCGTCTCGCTGGTTGATTTGTTGCCAACGCTCGTAGATATTGGCGGCGGCGAGGTGAGCTTGCCGTGTGATGGCGAAAGCCTTGAGCCTGCTTTGAAGGGCGGGGCAACACGCGATCTGGTAGTTTCGGATTACTACGGGATTGGGCCTTGCGTGCCCCACCGCATGGTACGTCAGGGCCAGTTCAAGCTGATCTATACCCATGGTCATCCAGATCTGTTGTACGATCTGAAGGCGGACCCGAATGAGCTGCAGAATGTTGCGGACAATCCTGCGCACGCGGACATATATCAGCGGTTGAAAGCCATTCTGTTGGACGGATGGGACCCGGCAGAGATCGACCAACAGATTCGCACCAGCCAGGCCGAGCGACTGTTTTTGAAGACCACACCCGGTGTTCCCGAAGATTGGGATTTCATTGCGCGCAAGGGTGACGAGACACGTTACGTGCGCCGCGGTTCCGGCGGCGTGGATGGCACCAAGGCCAATCGACGGCTGCCAAAGGTGGAACCGATCGCACCGCATTTTCCTGAGCTTTCACAAGAAGATGTGGCAGCAATCATTTCGGGAGACGCACCGTTGCCGGCCTATCTTTCAAAGGACGGGCACGATGCTGTCAACTGATAGAAGCCGAACAGCTGAGCATGAAATGTTTGACAGACCGTGCGCGCTATCATTACAAACTAACAGATGGTTAATAAAGATTCGTCAAGCTCAACCCCAGCCAGTTTGCGTCGCACGCACCGGGGTCTCATGCTAAGCCGCATTCAGGCAGAACCGGGAGTGTCGCGTGCCGAATTGGCCCGTCGCTTTGGGCTTTCCGAGATGGCCGCAACTCGCATCGCGCGGGATTTGCTTGGTGCCGAAATCATCGAAGAATTCGACCTTCCTGAAGAAAAATCGAGTAAGCAGCGCCGACTTGGTCGTCCGCGCAAGGGCCTGCGGATCTATCCCAAAGGTGTTGTTGCCGCTGGCATCACCGTCTCGGCCTATTTCTCGGAAGTGTCGATCTGTGATGCAAATGGGCAGACGATCGCCCGCAGGGAGATCAGCAACAGCTCTTTTGAAGACGCGACCGAAACCGCTCGCCTTTATTCAAATGCTCTGCGCGACCTGATCAAGGATACGGACATCGACATAAGCCGGATCGTCGGTGTTGGCGTCGCCCTGTCCGCCAAAACGTCGCCGGATCGCAGCGAGATTATCCGCTCCGAATACTTTGGTTGGGACAACGACGGGGGTCAGTTCTGGGACGAAGTGCGCCGCAACACTGGCCTGCCCGTCGTAATTGAAAACATTGCCAACGCGCTTGCGCTTTCGGAAATGCGGTTCGGTGCCGCCCAAGGTGTTTCGGAGTTTGCGTTGGCCCACGTGGCAACCTTTGCCGGTGTTGGTGTCGTGTCCGAAGGGCGCGTCGTGCGGGGCGTTACAGGTGACGCCGGACGAATTGGCCATTTTCGCTCTCATCGCCGACCACTGCGCTGCACATGTGGCAGAGATGACTGCCTAAACCTTTCGGCTACGGGCTTTGGGTTGCTGGCAAAGATGGGAATGCTTGATCACGATACGTTTGAGCGTTCGAAACTTCCGGTCTATGCAACGTCGCTTTTGGATCTCGTCGATAACGACGAAAACACGGTACATCTGAACGAAGCAGGTGGTCTTCTGGCCGAAGCGCTAGACCCGCTGACCAAGCTCCTTGCGCCCCAATTGATCATCCTAAGCGGAACGCTTGGGTCCAATAGCGCCTATTTCAACGGTACCAAAGAGAAGCTGAACGCCGAATTTGGATATGGTCCCGACAGTGGTTTCCGGCTGGTAAAAGGTGAGGTGTCCCCCGCCGAAGCAGCATCATTACTGGCGCTGCACACATTCTGCTACTCGGACCGGCTGGATTTTGAACGTCTGAACGCGCATGCGTCGGATCATGGCAAAGGGGCGGCTTATGCTTAACGCGTTGCCAGAAAAGGTCTTTGACTGGGCCATCGGTATCGTGTCCGTTCTGCTGGTCGGCCTGACGCTTTATACGGCCTATTTCGGGGTTTTCCCGGACGGGCTACAGCGCAGCGCGCATCTGCTTTTGGTCATGGCACTGGTCTATTTTGCGGCCCTGCGCACGTTGGTAAGGGCGGACGGGTTGAGCGGACTGAGTGCCACCCTACAAAAGCTCTGGATCCTTGTCGTATTGGCCGCAGGCATCATCGCCACCGGGCACCACATCGTCAATTTCGACGCCATCAATGACCGCTGGGGCGAGATCACGGATTATGAGATCATCTTTGCCGTAATTCTGGTCATCGCTCTGTTCGACGCCTGCCGTCGGACCATTGGCTGGCCTATCGTTATTCTGGCGGCAATCTTCATCGCCTACGGCCTGTTGGGTGCCTATCTGCCCGATGGGCTGGCGCATCGCGGATACTCTCTGAAACGCGTAACGGCGCAGTTGTATCTTGGTGGCGGCGGTATCTTTGGCACGCCACTTGGGGTCAGCGCGACATTCGTGACCGGCGTTGTCGTGCTGGGCGCTCTATTGGAAAAGACCGGCGCGGGACAAGTGCTGATGGATTTCGCCACAGGTCTGACGGGCCGGATGCGCGGGGGGCCAGCAAAGGCCGCCGTTGTCGGGTCCAGCCTGATGGGAATGATTTCGGGCACTGCGGTTGCCAATGTTCTGACAACCGGGCCGATCTCGATCCCGCTGATGCGAAAAAGTGGCTATCGCAAAGAAGCGGCCGGCGCGATTGAGGCTGTCGCCTCGACCGGGGGGCAACTGATGCCGCCGGTGATGGGGGCTGCAGCTTTTATCATGGCCGAATTCACCGCGACATCCTATCTGACCATCGCCAAAGCAGCCTTCCTGCCTGCGGTGATCTTCTATGCGGTGCTGCTGGCCATGGTGCATTTTGAGGCGGTCAAACGGAACATCCCGCTTTTACGCGATGCGGATTCAACCACCGACTGGGCCTCAATCGTTAAGCGCTCCTATTTGTTAGCACCGCTGCCAGTTTTCGTAAGCATGCTGCTGAACGGATATTCGATCATGTTGTCATCGTTCTGGGCCGTGACGGCTTCGGTAATCGTCAGCTTCTTCAGTCGCAGCTCGGCGCAGACACCGCGCCGGATGGTTGAAACCGCTGTTACAGCAGCCAACGCGGTTATCCCCGTAGCATTGGCCTGTGCGGCGGCGGGCTGCATTATCGGAATTATTACCCTTACGGGTGTCGGACTGAAATTCTCGACGCTTGTGGTGCTGCTGTCCGGCGGCCAATTGCCGCTGGCACTTGTGCTCACCATGCTGACCTGCCTGATCCTCGGGATGGGCCTGCCAACGGCAGCGGCCTATATTCTTGTCGCGACACTGGTTGCGCCGGCGCTTGTTGATTTGGGGGTTGGGCTTCTGGCCGCACATCTCTTTGTGCTTTATTCGGCCATGCTGTCCTCGATCACGCCACCGGTTGCTTTGGCGGCCTATGCGGCCGCCTCGATCAGTCAGGGGAACCCGCTGAAAATCGCGGTGCTGGCCTGTCAGTTCGGCATGGGCGCTTTTGCTGTGCCCTACTTCTTCGTCTACGACCCTGCGCTTCTGGGGATAGACGTAACGTGGGTGCAGGTCGTAATTTCTTTTATCACAGCAATTGCCGGCGGTGTGTCAGCCAGTGTCGCCATGATGGGTGTCTTTGCCTATCGCCTAAGCATCATCGAGCGGCTTGGCTTCGCGTTGGCAGCAGTGCTGTTCCTCAGCTCAGATTGGTGGTTCGATGCGCTCGCATTTTTGCTTACCGGCGCACTGATCTACTGGAACCTGCGCAAGGGCGAACTTCACGAAACAACCAAAACAGAAATCGGCTCGGAACCGATCAAAACAACCTCAAAGGGAGAGACCCAATGAAATTCACACTGAAATCAACGCTTTTTGCGGCGGCGGCGCTTGTGGCTCCGGTTGCGGCACAGGCCGACGACTTTTTCTCAATCGGATCCTGCCCGGTTGGCTGTACGGCCTATACCTGGTCGGCGGGCATCGCCGATGTGATCAACAAGAACATCGACGGCGTCGAGGCCACGGCGGAAGAAACCAAGGGCTATGTGGCCAACATCAAATTGCTGCAGGACGAAGAGATCGAGGCCTCCATGGCGACGACCTTGTCCTCTTACGAGGCTTATGCTGCGACCGGCCCTTACGAGGGAGGTGAGCCCGGCAAGATCCTGTCGTGGATGGCGATTGCACCCGTTGGCATGCACGTCATCGCGCTGGAAGGTGGGCCGGTGAACACGCTGGCGGACCTCAAAGGCAAGCGTGTTGGCATGGGGCAGCCCGGCGGTGTGTCGATGCTGGATGCGAATGTTCTAATGGAAATGGTCGCGGGCGACGATTTCGAAGCTTTCCGCGTGCGCCTTGGTGACATGGTCGATATGCTGAGCGACGGCAACATCGACGCCGCCCTGTGGAACGGCTCTTTTCCGCTGCCGCCCGTGATCAAGCTGTCGGCACAGCGTGACGTGAAACTCATCCCGATCTCAGACGAATTCTACGCCGACCTCAGCGCCAAGTATCCACCCTATTTCCGCCTCGCGATCCCCGGCGGCACGTATGAGGATGTAGCGGGTGACACTCCGACGTATGGTCTTGCAAACGGTCTGGTGATCTCTGCTGATGTGTCCGAGGACCGTGTCTATGCCATGACCAAGGCAATTTTCGAAAGCCTTGATGATCTGGCAGGGGTTCACCCGGCCTTTGGTCGCGTCACGAAAGAGACCGTGTTGAACGGCTTTGGCGCGCCTTTGCACCCCGGTGCGTTGAAGTACTATCGCGAGATTGGCGTGCCTGGGATCGAAGAGTTTGTTGCCCGCGTCGGCGAAAAGTAAGATCAAACGACATCCGCCCGGGCATTGGTTCGGGCGGATCAATTCTTGCAAGGAAGTCCCATGACCCGTCCCAATATCCTCGTCATTCAAGCCGATCAGATGACCGCCCTGTGCCTGTCTGCCTATGGCAAGCCTTATGCGATCACACCGAACATCGACAAAATGGCAGAGAACGGGACGTCCTTTGCCAACGGGTATTGCAACAACCCTGTTTGTGGCCCGTCGCGCGCCTCGATGATGACAGGGCGCTTGCCCTCGGACGTTGGTGTTTTTGACAACGGGGCCGAGTTTCTGCCCTCCGAGCCGACCTATGCCCACTACCTGCGCAAGCTTGGCTATAAGACGACACTGTCCGGCAAGATGCACTTTGTCGGACCTGATCAATTGCACGGCTTCGAGGAACGCCTGACCACCGATATTTACCCCTCCGATTTCGCCTGGACCATGGATTGGGACAAAACTGACGAGGCTTATGCGCCATCGGTAATGAGTCTGCTCAGTGTCGTCGAATCCGGCCATTGCGAGCGCAACCTACAACTGGACTACGACGAAGAGGTTTTCATCGCCGCGCGCAAAGAGCTTTACGACCACGCGCGCTCTACCGATGATCGACCCTTCATGCTCCACGTGTCGTTCACGCAACCGCACAACCCGTTCGTCGCCGGGCGCAAGTATTGGGACATGTACGAAGGCCGCGACATCCCTGAACCTGAGGTGCCCTATATTCCGTTCGAGGAAAGGGATCCGTGGTCGCAGCGCTACTTTATGACGATCCGGCAGGATGAATTCGACATCACACCAGAGCAGTTGAACAGCTCGCGGCGCGCGTATTTCGCGATGGTCACCCATATCGACGAGTTGGTTGGTGGATTGATCGAAACGCTCGAAAGCATCGGGCAATTAGACAACACCTATGTCTTTATGGTCTCGGATCATGGCGAGATGTTGGGCGAGCGGGGCATGTGGTTCAAGTTCAATCCTTACGAGGCCTCGCTGCGCGTACCGATGATCATGCAAGGCCCGGGCGTCAAGGCGGGCCACCATGAACAGGCCGTGACCTCACTCGTCGATCTGATGCCGACTTTCACTGATATTGCCAGCGGCGGCACGTTTGACGGCTATGTTGCTCCACACGATGGCCGCAGCCTGCTGGACCTTCCCGAACCGAATAGCTTAGAGGATCACGTTTTCATCGAATCCACTGGTGAAAGCCTTTATGGCCCCGCATTCATCATGATCGAAGGGCGCAAAAAGCTGGTTTACACCCGCTCCGACCCTAAGATGTTCTTTGACATGGACGCTGATCCGCTTGAATTGAACGATCTGGCCGACGCGCCGGAACATCAGGAGCAGATCGAACGGATGTTCGCGACAATGATGGAACGTTGGGATGAAGAAGCGCTTGAAGTCCGCATTCGCGCCTCGCAGAAAAAGCGCATGTTTGTGCACGATGCCATGAAACACGGGCGCTTTCCAACCTGGGACTTCGGGCCTGATTATGATCCCGGTAAGGTTTATGTCCGGGGTGGTTCCGATCCCAACACGACTGCCACTAAGCAGCGCGGGCGTTTCCCCTACGTGCCGACAACACCGCCTCAGTTTCCGCGCGGTGCCAAGAAGTGACATAATCTCACGGCGTGCGCGGTGGAGCACCTCGCTCGCGTAGGCGCACCATATTCAGGCCGGTGTAGCTGTTTGAAAGCCAGCTTTAGCATTCGTCCAATCTGCAAAACGAGTGGTTGTGGGCTGGTTGCCGTCGAATGCCCGCTCTGGCGACATGAACTGCATTGCAGCGAAAATCGTGCCACATATGATAAGCAATGCTGCGTCAGCGAAGGTCGAAATTCCAAAGTCGGTTTTGTCCGCTTAGCGGACGTCAGTTCGAACCGCGGCGAATGTCCGTTGTAGCGGACAAAGGGTGAATTCGCTGAAACTGCGCCAACGGCTGGTTTCAGCGCTAAGTCACATACGTCGAAATGTAAGTCTTGAAACTACCGGTGGTTTTCTGTCTTCCGCTGCAGCTGCTACGATAATAGCTTTTGGCACTTTTGATTGCACGCCGCGAAACCAACATTAGCCATATTTTTAGTAATACTAAAAATAAATTGACTTGCAGTGCCAATGTATGCAATTTTTTACCTATGCTAAAAAATAACATCCAGGTAAAAGACAATGCAGCGCCCGATCTTGGGGCCTCTTTGCGCGCCAAACGCAAGGAGTTGAAGCTCACTATGCAAAGTGTCGCAGACGCCGCTGGATTGTCTGTTGGTTTTATCAGTCAAGTCGAACGCGGACTTACATCTCCCTCTTTAGGCTCTCTTGCCTCTCTTGCCGCCGCTCTCGATACCGAAATTAGTAGTTTTCTACATCAACCAAGTGCTGGTAGCCAAACCACACATGAAGCCAGCCGTTTGGCATATTCCGTGGCCGATGCTGACGTATCGTATGAGCGGCTTTCAACTTCCTTTGCGGGATCAAAGCTCCATTCCGTCATCGTGCATGAAACACCGGGGCACCGGATGGAACCGATCAGCCATCATGGTGAAGAGATGTTTTATATTCTTGACGGTGAAATCACGGTTGAAATCGAAGGTGAAGTCGAGGTTTTGCGCAAAGGTGACTCTATCCACTTTGAGAGCCGCCGCGTGCATTCCACTTGGAACCACGGTTCATCAATTGCGTCCATTCTGTGGTGTGGCACCATGGATGTTTTTGGTGATGCGCCCGCCCCAATTCACAAAAAAGCCTCACCTCAAGAGGTCGCAACTTACCCAACCGGAGAAACTGAAAAATGATGAAAAATACTGCTCTGATTACAGCGCTTTGCGCGGCGACGGCTTTGGCCAGTCCTGCTTTTGCCGAAACCGTATTACGTCTTGATGAAGTGGCCGTCGGTGAACTTGATCCGGCCAAAGCATCCGATTATGCCGACAGCATTTTGATGTTCAACGTCTATGATACGCTTGTGCTGCCTGCGCAGGGTGGCCCCGGCCATACACCACACCTTGCCGCAAGCTGGGACGTCGACGGTGCGACGTACACCTTCACATTACGCGATGACGTCATGTTCCAATCTGGCAACAAGATGACAGCCGCAGACGTGGTTTATTCCGTTGAGCGTATGCAAGCGCTTGGTGCGGGTCTTTCGTATCTTTTTGCGGGAGTAACTGCTGAAGCTGTTGATGACACGACCGTAACCCTCACACTAGAGACACCATATGCACCATTCATTGCGTCTTTGGTCCGCCTTCCAATCGTTGATATGACGCTTGTGAAAGCAAACTCTGATTCCGAATGGGGTGAAGATTTCTTGTCCGGAAACGGCGCGGGAACTGGTGCTTACTCGGTGACGTCACATAACCCCCAAGAAGAAACGGTTATGGCTAAGTCTGATAGCTATTTCCTTGATGTTGCAGATGTTGCCCCCGACACGGTACGTCTGCGTTACGGCCTTGAGCCAGCGACGGTTCGCACGTTGATCGCCCAAGGCGAGCACGACATTGCCAGCCAGTGGTTGCCACCAGAGGTGGTTCAAGCACTGGCTAATGACGGCGCACAATTACTGACTGAAAGCGGAACCGGTGGCTTCTACTTCAAGATGAATACGCAGAAACCACCGCTTGATAACGTGAATTGCCGTTTGGCGCTGAGTGCTGTGTTTGATTACGGCACAGCCATTCAGATGATTGCGATCAATGATGAAGTGTCCGGTGGTAGCCCTTCAACGGGTGCTATTCCGGTTGGCATGTTTGGTGCAAACGGTTCCGATATGGTACAAACGCAGGACCTTGATGCGGCGAAAGCATACCTTGCTGATTGCCCTTATGATCCTGCTGAGATGAACCTTGAAATCAGCTGGATCGCGGAAGTTCCATTGGAAGAGCGTTTTGCACTGTTGATGCAGTCCAACTTTAACGAGATGGGCATTTCATCAAGCATCACGAAGCTGCCATGGGCCTTGTTTGCTGAGCAGGTTTCAACCGCAGAAACCACACCGCACATCAGTCAATTGTTTGTGAATGCTGTCACGGGTGATCCGGACACGCTGCTTTACGGCATGTATCATTCATCCACGCCGGGCACATGGCAGTCGCCTGAGTATCTGAATGACGCAGAGGTTGATGCAGCATTGGACGCAGGCCGCTCAGCTACATCTGATGCGGATCGTGAGGCAGCTTATTCAGCGCTGAACGCCCGACTGATGGCTATTGCACCGACGATTTACGGCTTTGACCGCCAATCTGTCTTTGCTGCATCAAATCGTGTGAATGTTCCGGCACTAAGCGATCCGGCGATGGCGTTCGGTCTTGATGGTATGGGCTTCAGCTTCCGCTTGATGGAAATGACTGGCGAATAATTTTCCTGAACTGGGGCGTCGGCAACCGAGCCTTCGCCCCACTTTTTCTACATATACATCTGCCTCTGATTTTTCTGAAAGCTCCACATGTCTGGATTTCTCCGCCTGCTGCTTAACCGGCTAGGTATCTCCCTTATTGTGCTTGTTGGCGTTTCGATGCTGATCTTTGCAATAGCCAGAATAATCCCTGGTGATCCTGCAAGGATCGCCCTCGGACCCAATGCCAACGCCGAGCAAATTGCGAAGCTTCGCGCAGAGATGCATTTGGATGCTTCTTTGCCTGTTCAATACGGGCACTTCGTCGTCGATGTGCTGCGCGGTGATCTAGGCACGTCGCTTTACACCAACCGCCCAGTCACACAAGATATTGCGCAATTCCTGCCAGCGACACTTGAACTCGTTTTCTTGGCCGGTTTCATCATGGTGGCTGTTGGCTTGCCGCTAGGCATTCTTGCCGCGCACTATCGTGGGCGCTGGCAGGACCATTTAGTCCGCGTCATAGCATTGCTTACCGTATCTGCACCCGCCTTTGTCTGGGCTGTTATCCTAATGCTACTATTTGCTTTCTACCTCCCGTTGTTTCCCATCGCAGGGCGTATTTCAGATATATATGACATCGAACGAACCACCGGATTCCTAACGATCGACACGCTTTTGGCAGGAAATTGGACCGCCTTCGGTAGCGCGGTGCATCACCTTATCCTTCCCGCTATTGCGCTGTCCCTCTCGGGCATCGGCCAAGCCGCACGCCTGACCCGAGCCAACATGGTCGAAACCTATGATAAACCCTACATTGAGATGGCGCAGGCGTATGGCTTTTTCCCATCCCGCATCGCACGCAGCTATGCGTTCAAGCCGTCATTGATCCCGTCACTAACCATTATCGGATTAGATTTTGCCGCCATGCTCGGCAACGCATTTCTGGTCGAAGCGGTCTTTGCATGGCCCGGTCTATCCCGTTACGGTGTTGCCGTGATCCTGCGCAAAGACCTGAACGCGATCATGGGCACGGTCCTAATCATCGCCATCACATTCTTGATCGTCAACATCATCGTCGATCTGATGATCGCTTTCTTGAACCCACGCATTCGCTATTCAACGCGAGGGACATCATGATCCGCACTCTTCGTATTCTCGCGGCCAATCCGCTGAGCCTTCTGGGTCTGACCCTTGTAATCCTCATCACGCTGGCCGCGATTTTCGCGCCGTGGATTGCGCCTTTCCCTACCCACAACGGCGCTGTCGTTGATTTTCTCAATAACAACCGCCCACCATCGTCCCACAACTGGATGGGGACTGACTTGGTTGGTCGCGATATTTTTAGTCGCATCCTGTTTGCTTATCAGATCAGCCTAACCCTCGGCGTGGTTGTCCTCGCCATCGCGGTGCCCATCGGCACGATGATAGGCTTGCTAGCCGGCTACATCGGTGGCTGGCTTGAGATGGTCCTGATGCGCATAGTTGATGTGTTTCTGTCGATCCCACCGCTGGTTCTCGCGATTGCCATGATGGGTGTGTTGGAACCCACATTGACGAACGCCATGCTGGCCGTCACCGCAATGTGGTGGCCGTGGTATGCGAGGCTGGTTTATTCCATTGCACGAGGTGAGCGCGAAGAAGGTTATGTGCTGGCGGCCGAAGTCATTGGCGCTGGCGCTGGCCATATTGCGTTCCGCGAAATCCTGCCAAATTGCCTGCCCGCGATTATCACGAAAATGACGCTCGACATGGGCTTTGTGATTATCATTGCCTCGTCGCTCTCGTTCCTCGGTTTAGGAGTCCAGCCGCCCACCGCCGACCTTGGATCGATGGTCGCTGAAGGTGCACGATATCTTCCCGACAGCTGGTGGCTGACGGTCTTTCCCGGCCTCGCTATTCTGGTCGCTGTGTTTGGCTTTAACCTGCTGGGTGACGGCTTGCGCGATGTGTTGGGAGTGGATGAATGAGCCTTTTGCACATTAAAGACTTGCGCCTAGGGTTCAAAACACTGGCCGGACAGGTCGACGTTCTACACGGCATCGATCTTGATATCGCAGCTGGTGAAAAGATCGCTTTGGTTGGCGAAAGCGGATCCGGAAAATCCGTGACCGCCCGCATTGTCTTGGGCCTGCTACAGGAAACCCGTACCGCCCGCATCAACGGGACGGTTCAGTTCGACGGCCAAGACATCAACAGCATGTCTGCCCGCGATCGTGCGACGTTGCGCGGCACAGAAATGTCGATAATTTTTCAAGACCCGACGTCTTCGTTGAACCCGATGTTCACCATCGGCAATCAATTTACCGAAGTTTTGCGCCGTCGTGACCCTAAGCTGTCCAAAGCCGACAGCCACGTCCGCGCAACAACACTGCTTGACGAGGTTGCAATCCCCGATCCAGCTCGTGTGTTAAGGGCCTATCCGTTCCAATTGTCAGGCGGCATGAACCAACGTGTGATGATCGCTATGGCGTTGGCAAACAAACCCAAACTGCTGCTGGCAGATGAACCGGGCACGGCACTCGATGTTTCCGTCCAAGCCCAAACCTTGACCCTAATGCGCGACATGGTCGTCCAAAACGGGACGTCTGTTTTGTTCATCTCACACAATCTTGGCGTCGTGCGTGAATTTGCCGACCGGATTTACGTAATCTATCGTGGAAACATCGTCGAAGACGGGCCGACCGACGCATTATTTGCCAACCCACAACACGCCTATACGCGGGCGCTAATGTCCGCCGTGCCCCGCATCACAGGCGTCGGTATACCCGAAGTGCCGGAGGTCAGCGACGATTTCCTTGCGCCGCGCATAAGTCACGGAGATGCATTATGACGCTTCTTGCACTTAACGGTTTGACGAAGACATTTGAAACACCCACGGGTCCCGTTCATGCGGTCAGTGATGTTTCGCTGAATGTGCAGGCTGGTGAATGCCTCGCCATTGTTGGCGAAAGTGGATCTGGCAAAACCACGATTGCCAACATGATCCTTGGGATATTGGCAGCGACATCGGGCGAGATTGCATTTGATAGACAAACCCTGTCCGCCAAGCGCAGCGCCAAGCAACGCCGCCGCATTCAACTAGTTCAGCAAAACCCCTTATCGTCGCTTAATCCCAAACGCTCCATCGGGGCGTCGGTACGATTGGGATTGGACGTTTATGACATTGGTAAAAAATCCGGACGGTGGACAGCCGTCGAGGCTGCACTAGACGCCGTTGGCCTTCCTGGCAATATGCGTACTCGCGCCCCTGCATCCCTGTCGGGTGGACAACGCCAGCGGGTTAGCATTGCGCGTGCACTGGCCTGTGATCCGCGCCTGCTGGTCTTGGATGAACCGACATCAGCACTGGATGTGTTGGTTCAGGCACGCGTTTTGCTTCTTCTTAATGACTTGCGAGCCAAGCATGGGCTCACCTACATTTTCATCACGCATGATCTGGCCGTTGTCCGCAACGTTGCAGATCGCGTCGCAGTCTTCCAATCCGGCCAATTGGTCGAACTTGGCGAAACTTCGCAAATATTCTCGGCTCCAAAGGCCGCTTATACCCGTCAATTGATTGGCGCAGTGCCCGTCGTTGACGCGGCAGAACTTAATCTCAGAAACAAACTTGCGGAGGGCGTATGACCGACTTCACCAAAGCCATAGCATCGACAGATCAACCGATGGCCACTTTCAAAGCGCTCGAAGAGTTGGTTGATAAAACCATCGGTGTAAAGCTATTTACCCTCATGGAAGTGGATAACGTGCGCGGTGTGGCGCGGCGCAACTACTCCAACATGCCAGATGCCTATGCCACCAGTGGCGAAAAACCAATCCAAGACAATTCATGGACGGAACAAGTCCAAGGCCGACATGAGACATTCGTTGCCAATTCTATCGAAGAGATCGCAGCCGTTTTCCCCGATCATGAACTGATCCAATCCTTGGGTTGTGAAAGCTGCATGAATCTTCCGATTGTCGTGAACGAGCGGGTGATTGGAACACTCAATTGCTTACACGATGCCGGGCACTTTACGCCTGAGCGTGTTGGAGCAGCTGAAAGCCTAAAACAGGCAGGCGCTTTGGCGTTCCTGCTTGAAGCATACCTTAAGAAAGAGGCCAATTGATATGACAACCACCAAACGCATTGCCACGGACGTTGGTGGCACCTTCACCGATCTGGTCGCTATTGAAACGGGCCCAGAAGGGATGAAAATCACAACGGCCAAGTCTGACACTACACCACCCAACTTTGAAACCGGCGTGCTGAATGTGATGGCTAAAGGTGGCATCGATCCTAAAGACGTAGATTTCATGGTCCACGGCACCACAGTTGTCATCAATGCGCTGACGGAGCGCAAAGGCGTCACTGTTGGCCTGATCACAACTGAAGGCTTTCGCGACACCATCGAAATCGCACGCGGCAACCGTCCTGATTTCTTCAACCTACACTATGAAAAACCAGAACCATTTGTACCACGCTACCTGCGTACTGAGGTTCCCGGTCGCATGACCTATCTAGGTACAGAGCGAATTCCGCTTGATCTGTCCGGTGTCTCCGACATCGTCACTCATTTCCGCGCTGAAGGCGTGCAGGCCGTGGCGATTTCTCTGCTGCATTCTTACGCGAACACCGCCCACGAAGAGGCCGTCTTGGCCGAAGTTCAACGCCTTTGGCCTGACGTATCGATTGTGGCGAGCCATCAAATCACCCGCGAATGGCGGGAATACGAGCGGTCCAATACCGCCGTTCTGTCGGCTTATGTGCAACCCGTTGCGGCGCGTTACTTGGGCAATCTTGACGACAGCCTGCGCGCCCAAGGACTGCCGCAAAGCCCCTACATCATGCAATCGAACTGTGGTGTAGACAGCCTTGCTGCGACATCTGCCGTACCAATTACGATGGTCGAAAGCGGCCCTGCCTCAGGATTTTGGGGCGCTGCCGAGCTGGGAAAATTGATCGACGAACCTGACATTCTTGCGCTCGACATCGGTGGCACCACTGCGAAGTGTTCCCTGATCGAGGGCGGCGAGGTCCGCATCATGACAGACTATTGGATCGAACGGTCACGCAAATCGGCGGGGTATCCGATCATGGTGCCTGTTGTCGATTTGGTTGAAATTGGCAATGGTGGTGGGTCTATCGCGTGGGTCGATGATTTCGATAAATTGCACGTCGGTCCACAATCGGCTGGTGCGTTGCCCGGCCCTGCGGCCTACGGCAAAGGCGGGACAAATGCGACGACGACAGATGCTAACCTTTGGCTTGGCCGTATCAACAAAGATTATTTCTGTGGCGGTGCTATCGATGCGGACATGGACAGCGCAGGCAATGCGTTGAAGGCGATCGGTGACAAACTTGGCGTGTCTACGGATGAAGCCGCCCAAGGAATCGTGCGCATCGCCAACAACAATATGGTCAACGCTCTGAAACTTGTGTCGCTCAATCGTGGCCACGACACGCGTGACTTTACCTTGCTTGCGTTCGGCGGTGGCGGTGCGATGCATGCTGTGGCTTTGGGCCAAGAACTACAGGTCAAAAAGGTCGTCGTACCGGCTGCTGCATCGGTTTTTTCTGCATGGGGCATGATGATGTCTGACCTGCGTCGCGACTATTTCGTGACGCAACTTGCTGATCTATCTGAAGGGTCTGCCATGGGCATCGAAGGCGTGTTTGCAAAAGCCGAAGCCGAGGCTCGTGCGACATTCAAAGCGGAAGGTGTTGATCCTGCTAAACTGACGTTCCTGCGCTATGGAAAATTCCGGTATCAAAACCAAGAACACACAACCGAGGTCTTGCTGGATGGCACGGTTACGGATGGTGCACTGTCAAAAATCGCCGACGATTTTCATGGCGCTTATGAGCGCGAATATACATACCGTCTTGATGCACCTGTCGAAATGGTCGGCATTCACCTTGTTGCCCGCGCCGAGGTCGGCAAGTTAGAAATGGTTCCAGCACCTTTGGGTGACGCCGATGCAAGCGTAGCCGTTAAAGGCACGCGCGACGTCGATTACGCGCTTGAAGGCAAACATTCCGCCACGATCTATGACGGCGAAAAGCTGCGCGCAGGCATGGCGTTCAACGGGCCTGCAATCATCGAAGATCCTGGAACGACGGTGGTGATCCATCCCAACAACACGGTATCCATCGATGCCTACCACAACATCCATATCTTGTTGGAGGGTCAGTCATGAGCGATCCAATCACACTCGAAATCATCCAAAACTCGCTCCAAGCCACCTCGGACGAAATGTTCGCTGCAATGCGTAAAACGGCCATGTCGTCGATCATCTATGAGGTGCTTGATATGGGTACTGGGATCACCGACGCACAGGGACGGATTGCATCCTCTGGCGCGGGCATACCTGCGTTCATCGGGGTCTTGGACAAATCAGTTCAGTTTATTCTGTCTAAGTTTGGCGATGACATCAGACCAAACGATGTTTTCATCACCAACGATCCTTGGCATGGCGGGGTGACGCACCTGAATGATCTTGTATTGGCAATGCCGGTATTTGCAGACGGTGCGATCATCGCGTGGACCGCCAATATTGCGCATAACTCTGATGTAGGTGGAATGGCACCTGGGTCATTGTCTGGGGATGCTACCGAAATTTTCCAAGAAGGGTTGCGTTTGCCAGCGGTCAAACTGATCCGCGAAGGTGTGACTGATCAAGCGGTAATGGATATCATTACCTGTAACAGTCGAATGCCTGATTTCTTATTGGGTGATGTGTGGGCCGCGATCGCTGCAGTACGGATTGGGGCCAAACGTCTAGAAGAACTGTCTGCCAAATACACGCCATCCACATTCAAGGCGGCGATGGACAGCTTTATGGACTTTGGTGAAAAGACCGCCCGCGCTGAGCTGGCCAAATTGCCAAAAGGTACGTTCGAACTGTCAGAACCCCAGGATGACGGTCGCATATACAACGTAAAGATCACGATCACAGATGACGAATTCATCGTCGACCTTCGCGACAATCCTGATCAGGATGTTGGTTGCACGAATACAAGCCGCGACGGCACAATCGTTTGTGCGCAAATGCTATTCAAATCCGTGACCGATCCAGACACGCCCGCCAATGAAGGATCGTTCCGACCCCTAAAAGTTTTGACTACAGAGGGTACTGTTTTCCACGCGAAAGAACCCGCCGCCATCGGATTTTATTTTGAAACGGAAGTCCGGGTTTATGATCTGATCTGGCGTTGCATGGCACCGCACGTGCCTGAACGCCTACCTGCAGGGCATTTTAGTTCTATCTGCGGAACATTCGTGGGTGGTATCCACCCCGATACAGGGCGCCAATACACGATTATTGAACCGCAAATCGGTGGCTGGGGCGCGTGGGAAGGCCGTGATGGCAACCCCTGCATTTTCTCGGGCTTTCATGGTGAAACCTACAATACACCTGCCGAAATCTCTGAGGCCCGCAACGGGCTGTTCATTGATAGGATGGCACTTAACACCGCCCCGGGTGGCGAAGGTGAATTCAACGGTGGACGCGGATTGGTACTTGAATACCGCATCCGAACGCAAAGTGGTTTTTTGACTGCTGGCTATACCCGTTCCGTCGTGAAACCGTGGTCACTGAACGGTGGTGAGGAAGGGTCTGGTAATTTCGTTGAGGTTGATAAAGTTACAGGCGAAACAGAACATTACGCTTTTGTCTCGGGCCTTGGGCTGACCACAGACGACGTTGTGCGGGTGATTACATCTTCGGGCGCGGGATTTGGCGACCCAAAGAAGCGTGATCCCAAGGCGGTGGAAATGGACATTAAAAACGGCTTTGTCACACCAGACCGCGCCCGTGAAATCCATGGATATGAGGAAGCATCAAAATGACCCGTCTTGACCGCCTTCGTCAAACCATGGTCGAACAAGACGTTGATCTTGTTGCACTGGGGCCAAACGCGCATCTGGCATGGTTGTTAGATGTGCGGCCACACGGCGATGAACGCCCCTTACTATTATGTGTCACCCAAGGTTATGCAGGCTTTTTAATGCCCTCACTCGAGGCTGAAAGTGCGCGTACTCAAACTGATCTGCCGTTCCACACTTGGAGCGACGCAGATGGGCCAGATGCTGCATTTGCCAAATTACTGCAAGCCTGTGGTTCTACGCCTGTAAAAAACATTGCACTCGACGAAACCATGCGGGCGGATTTCGCGGGGCTAGTGCAAGATGCCTTGCCAGACGCGAAACGTCAGTTTACGGCAACCACCGTTGGCGCATTGCGTATGCGTAAAGATATGGATGAATATCGAAAACTCAAGCGTAACGCTGTGTCGGCAGACATCGCGATGAAAGCGGCTTGGTCCGCGATGAAAATTGGCATGACCGAAGTGCAAGTTGCGGAAATCATCCACGACAGTTTCAAATCCCAAGGCGTGACCCCGTTGTTCGCGATCGTCGGGGCGGGCGGCAACGGTGCCTTCCCACACCACCACACCGGTGAGACTATTTTGCAAAGCGGTGACGCTGTGGTCATGGACATCGGAGGCGGCAAAGATGGCTATTCCAGCGATATGACCCGTATGGCTGGAATCGGTACACCGCCCGAAGGCTACGTCGAAGTCCACGCCGTAGTTGAGGCTGCTGTGCAAGCGGCAATGGCAGTCGCCAAACCGGGGGTGAAGGCACATGTGGTCGATGATGCGGCGCGGGATGTCATCACCCAAGCGGGCTATGGTGAGTACTTTATGCATCGCACGGGACACGGCATGGGCGTAGAAATTCACGAAACTCCCTACCTCACCGCAACGTCTCAAACTGTTCTTGAGGAAGGCATGGTGTTCTCAATCGAACCAGGCATCTATCTTCCGGGACGGTTTGGTATCCGCCTTGAAGACATTGTTATTTTGCGTGCCTATGGTCCCGAAATCCTGTCGGACCTCCCGCGCGCTCTTGAAGTTATCAATGGCTGATCGTTTCACCTTAGACGTCATTTCACAGGGGTTAGATGCAGCTGCCGTCGAAATGTTCGAAGTGCTACGCAAAACTGCAATGAGCCCAATTATCTACGAAGTCCTTGATGTCGGAACCGGCGTCTTGGACGCACACGGGCAATTGGTAAGTTCTGGTGCAGGTATCCCGTCATTTATTGGTGTTCTAGACAAATCCGTTCAGGCGATTATCGCAAAAATGGAGGATACAATTGTCGACGGTGATGTCTTTCTCACCAACGATCCAAACTATGGCGGTGTAACACATCTGAACGATGTCGTTGTGGCACAACCCGTTTTTTCGAATGGCTCCTGCGTTGCATGGGTCGCGTCCATTGCACATTGGGGGGACATTGGCGGGCGCACGCCGGGATCGATGTCGACCAAAACAACTGAGATAGTAGCCGAAGGTTTACGCTTGCCGATGGTTCGCCTTTTTAACGCAGGTGTACGCAATGAAGCTGTGGTCGATATCATCACCAAGAACAGCCGCCTTCCAGACTTTGTACGCGGCGATCTTTGGGCGCAGGTGTCTGCCGGACGTCGTGCAGCAACGACCATCGTTCAGCTCTGCGATGGATTCGGAGCGGATGCATTGCACTTCGCGATCACTACAGCACGTAAGACCGGAGAGCAGCGGGCGGTGGCTGGGCTACGTGCACTGCAGTCTGGTCACTTTTCGTTCGTGGAAGAGCAAGACGATGGAACGCTTTGGAAGGCATCAATCACGATTACAGATGAGCGAATGACCATCGATTTAAGGGATGCGCCGGCAGAGGCTGCAGGGCCATACAATCTCAGCCGTGATGGGGCTTTCGTCGCCTGTCAGGTCTTTTACAAGGCACTCGTAGACAATGATCGTTTTGCCAATGCGGGCTCATTTGCGCCTTTGGAGGTTCTCACGACACCGGGAACTCTATTCCATGCAGGTCCAACTGCTGCGCACGCCTACTATTTCGAAACACGGATGAAGCTGGTTGATATGTTGTGGCATGGACTGGCCGAGGCAATGCCCGATTTGCTTCCTGCAGGGCACTTCGCATCAATCTTCGGAACCGTCATCGCGGGGCAGCATCCCGACACAGGGCGTCGCTATGCGATGGTTGAACCACAGATGGGCGGCTGGGGCGCGACCTCAAAACGCGCTGGTCAAAACGCTATGTTCTCTACCAACCACGGCGATACATTCAACTGTCCCGTCGAGATAGCTGAAGCCCGCTATGGTTTTGATGTCTTAGAAAAAGCGCTGTTCTTTGGCCCTAGAATTGAGGGTGAATTATCAGGTGGCGCAGGCGTTCGCATTTCCTATTCATTGCGAAACTCAGCTGTCCTTTCTGTGGGGTATTCACATGCCAACGTTCCTGTTTGGTCCGTAAGAAACGGTTCGAGTGGTGGAAGAAATTGCCTTCGAATTAGCCGTACTGATGGTACAATCGATACCTATCATTTTGCCAGCGACATAGCGCTTGGTCAGGGCGATGTAGTCGAAATTGAAACCGCTTTTGGAGGCAGCAGGCAAGCGCCTTAACGGCTCATACTATTTCCATGCTAAGAACTGCGAACGGCAGATTTGTGCGATTTACGGTCATACGTGCGTCGTGCAGCATCGGTAAGAATGGGCTCGAAGCGGCCCTTTGCTGCTAACTGCTCAAAGGTCGGCTCTGGGCCGGAAGCCGCCCCCTTCCCTCACAACGATCTAACTCTGATCATCGGTTGTGGTTTTGCGAACCAGTTGAGGAACTGAGAGAGGCTGTCGACTTGATCGTCGTGTTTGCCGTTGGGAAAGAGGGTGATTTCGCGCTGGAAATCAGCGAGCCAGGGCGCTTCTTGAGGTATGATGACGCGATCATCTTCACTCTTTGGAGAGACGGCTAGTAGTCGGGATGCTTTGTCGACTTTGGGGAGAACCAATTGCTGTTGAGACTGGTTTCACCTTGAGGCTCTGAATGAACTGGAATCCCGATCCAGCCTTTCTGATCTGCACAGGTTGTGCAGGACTTTATCCAGTGAGCGCGATAATGCGTTGCGCTCGCCTTGATGTACTTGAAAAGGT
>JAQWQJ010000133.1 GCA_029244725.1 Paracoccaceae bacterium | reverse complement strand
CAAAGTGGCGCTGGTCGTGAACGAGTTGACGAACGAGAGCCGCGACGCGCTGACCGATCGCTACGTGAGCCTGGTGATCGCAACGCCGCTCGATCAACTCTGCCGAGACCTCGTCGCGTCGATGATCGAATTGGCCCGCGGCGGACCGAGCGAAACCTCAGGCCAGCACTACCTCACCCCACAGCTATTCACGCCGGAGTCGCTGTGAGCCTCAGGCGTCCCGTTCCATGATCCATTTGACCTCGGGTGCGGCCACGAAGCGCCACTTGCGCAAGGGTCCTGCCATGACGTTTAGGTAATACATTTCGAACCCGTAGGGGGCGCCACAGGGGTGGTGGCCGCGGGGGACGAGAACGACGTCGCCGTCGCTGACGGCCATGGTTTCGTCGAGTTGTCCGTCATCGGTATAGACCCGCTGGATGCCAAAGCCGTCGGCCGGGTTCAGCCGGTGGTAATAGGTTTCTTCCAGGTAGGTGATACGCGGGAAGTCATCTTCGTCGTGGCGGTGGCTGGGAAAGGATGACCAATGGCCCGCCGGGGTGAAGACCTCGGTGACGAGCAGGCTGTCGCAATAGTCTTCGTTTTCCATTGCGATGTTGTTGATGTGGCGCGTGTTTGTGCCTTTGCCGCGTTCGGTCAGCGTGATGCCGTCGGGGCCGATGCGACGGGCCTCATGGTCCCCCATACCCGGGGCGGAACACACGGCGATCACGCAATCGGTTTCGGCCACCGCGCTCCAATCGGTGCCATTTGGCAGGTAGAGACAATGCGGCGGGGTCTTCTCAAAGACGTTCATCCGTTCGCCCAAAGTGCCCCACTCCTGCCCGGCGCCGGTGACCTGCGCCTTGCCTTCGACCATGACCAGAATAACCTCGCGGTTGCCCGTGGCTTCGGCGGCGATATCCCCGGCTTTCAGGTGATAAAGAGCGAAGCCCACGTAGCGCCAACCGGCGCTTTCCGGCGTGATCTGGTGGACTTTGCCGCGGGTGCCGAAGGGTTTTCTCAGAAGGTCTGCCATGGGTCTCACTTTTCTATAATCAGGCCGGAGCGGTTGCAGATATCGGTGATGTGGTCAAAGCCGATCTTGGAATACTCGAACGGTGGGGCTTTGGCGGGATTCTGTTCCGCCTCGACCACGATCCAGCCATCGTAATCCATCGCTTTCAGCTTGTCGGTGATCGCCTGAAAGTCGATGCAGCCTTCGGGATC
This sequence comes from Paracoccaceae bacterium, assembly GCA_029244725.1. Taxonomy (GTDB): domain Bacteria; phylum Pseudomonadota; class Alphaproteobacteria; order Rhodobacterales; family Rhodobacteraceae; genus JASMHC01. The sequence continues at coordinate 99,730 of JAQWQJ010000133.1, read as the reverse complement.
GCCCGGAACCGAGTAGACCCCGGCGGCAACACCATCCAGAAAGCTCTTGTTCCCGGCGTTGACCCAATCCAGCACAGGCTGGCGCACGTCCTTGAAGTGGACGTGATGCACACGGTGGCCCCATTTGTCTAAAACAGCCACAGGGTCGGCCGCGGCAAAATGCAAATGCCCGGTGTCATAAAGCAGCGTCAGATCGTCGGTCGATCCTTCCATCAGCCAGTCGATGTCTTCGGCGTCCTGCACCATCGCTCCCATATGGTGGTGATAGCTGAGGCCCGTGCCTTTATCGCGCGCCCATTTCGCCACGTCCGACAGTTTTGCACCATAGGCCATGACCTCGTCGCGGGTCAGCTTGGGGCGGCGGGACACTGGTGTGCCCATATCGCCCTGAATGGTGTTGGAACATTCTGCATAGACGATGCAAGGCGCGTTCAGAGCGGCAAACTGTTCGACCTGTTGGCGAATGGCGTCTTTCTCGGTCTCGATGTCGTTGGTCATCAGCGACCCCGAGCACCAGCCCCCGCACAGGGACACCCCATAGCGGTCCAGATAGGCGCGCAGGCCCTCGGTATCGGCAGGCATCCGGCGGCCACGTTCGACGCCGGAATAACCGATTTTCGCAGCATCCTCCATCGCACCGTCGGTGGTGTAATCCTTTGTCAGCTCAGGCAGATCATCGTTTTGCCAGGCGATCAGGGAGATCCCGATTTTCACAGCCATCAGTCGGCCCTTTGCAGTTTCTTGTTGGTTTCGTATTTGGCGCGAGCGGCGTTGACTTCGTCGCGGGTGCTGACCTCAGGCACGCCCACATCCCACCATGTGCCGCCCGGCTCGGTGCTGGGATAAGGGTCGGTGTCGATGACGATCACATAGGGGCCTTTGGCCTCTGCCCGCTTTGCCAGGGCCGCTTCCAGTTCGGCGATCGAGCTGACCTTGAGACTTGTCGCCCCCATCGCCTCGGCGTGTTTGGCAAAGTCGATGTTCGAGTTCTCGCCACCGATCGAATGATCCAGAAGGTTGTTGAACTCGGCCCCGCCACAGCCCATTTGCAGCCGGTTGATGCAGCCATACCCCCGGTTGTCGGTCACGACCACGGTGAAGGGTATCCCCATCATCGCCGCCGTGGCCATTTCCGAGTTGGCCATCATATAGGTGCCGTCGCCGGTAAAGCAGATCACATCGCGTTCCGGCTGAGCCATCTTGATGCCCATGGCACCGGCGATTTCATAGCCCATGCAGCTAAAGCCGTATTCCATGTGATAGCTGCCCGGCTTGCCCGACTTCCACAGCTTGTGCAGCTCGCCCGGCATGGTGCCAGCGGCGCACATTACCACGGTTTCCTCATTGGATGCACGTTGTACCGCGCCGATCACCTGCATGTCGGTCGGCAGGGTATTATGCCCTGCCGCGTCGCGGCTTGAGGATGGATCAGGCGCATCGGTGAGCGGATCAACTTTCCCGAACCAATCATCCTTCAACCCGTCAATCTCGCCCGGTGAGACATAGCCCTCAAGCGCATCACCCAGTTCTTTCAAGCCCACCATCGCGTCCGATTGCAAGGGCACTGCCCCATGTTTCATCGCGTCATAGGCCGCAACATTCACCGAGATCAGCTTGCGTTCAGGGTTGGCAAACAGCCCCCACGACCCGGTTGTAAAATCCTGAAAGCGCGTGCCGACACCGATCACAACATCCGCCTCGGCACAGACCGCGTTTGTGGGCTCGCCTCCTGTCACGCCAATCGGGCCAAGGTTCAGCTGATGATCCCACGGCAGCACAGATTTGCCCGCCTGGGTTTCGGTCACGGGGATATTATGCGCCTCGGCAAAACCCGCCAGCGCATCGGTCGCGCCGCTATAATGCACCCCGCCACCCGCGACGATCACAGGGCGCTTTCCCGCGCGGATCAGGGCGGCGACCTCGGCCAATTCGCCCTCGTCAGGACGGACACGGCGCTGCCGCCAGACCTTCGGCTCAAAAAAGCTGACCGGATAGTCATAGGCTTCGGCCTGCACATCCTGACAGAACGACAGGCAAACAGGGCCACATTCCGCAGGGTCGGTCATGGTTCGGAACGCCCGTGGCAAGGCTGTCAGCAACTGCTCGGGCCGCGTGATGCGGTCAAAGTAGCGCGTCACCGGCTTGAACGCATCGTTCACCGTGACAGTGCCGTCTGACCAGTCCTCGACCTGCTGCAAAACCGGGTCCGGGCCACGATCAGCAAACACATCGCCCGGGATCAAAAGCACCGGCAAACGGTTCACATGGGCCAGCGCCGCCGCCGTTACCATGTTGGCGGCCCCCGGACCAATGGACGAGGTCACGGCCATGGCCTTGCGACGTCCAGATTGCTTGGCATAGGCAATGGCCGCATGGGCCATCGTTTGTTCATTGTGCCCGCGCCATGTCGGGATGTCACCCTTGGCGGCGTGCAAAGCCTCGCCAATACCGGCGACATTGCCATGACCAAAGATCGCCCAGCACCCTTCGATGAACCGTTCGCCATCATCATTCTGTTGCGCCGCGATATAGCGCACCATCGCCTGCGCCGCCGTCAGCCGGATTGTATTGCCCATTGGTCTACCCCACGTTCAAACGGGCATCTGCCCGTGCTTCGTCCCAAATTTCACAGAGCCTTGTGTAACGCTCGGCCATCTGCGCCACCGCCGCATCATCGGCCATATCACCCTTCAACCATGCGCGGGCCGCATCGCCAAAGATCGTCCGACCCACGGCAAACCCCTTGACCAAAGGCTGTTTGGCCGCCAGCGCAAAACTGGCCGCCAACTCTGCCTCGGGCGCATCCAGCCCCAGCACCACGATACCACGGGTGCGTGGATCATTGCGCTCAATGGCATCAACGGCATTTTGCCAGGCAGCCTCGGTCTTGAACGGCTCCAGCTTCCACCAGTCCGGGTAAACACCCGCATCGTAAAAATGTTGGATCAGTGTGGCAGAGGTATCGTCATCCACCGTACCAACCTTCGACGGAATGATTTCCAGCAGAAACTCCAGACCGTTGCGCCGCGCCGCCGTGAACAGACGGCGGACACGCCGGATATGCGCCTCCATCGTTTCGACATCGTCATCCGGGTGCACAAAGACCAGCAGCTTCACCACGTTCTCGCGCGCCCATTCGCGCAGGCGACCAAAATCTTCTCCGAGGTCCGACTCAAACTCTATCGGCCGTGATCCCGGCAATTCAGTAGGACGACCAATCCAAAGCCCGGTGCCGGTTGCCCGGTGCAACGCACCACGCCCGATCCGGTTGTCACAGAGAATGCCATACCCCGGTTGGCCATTCTGGACCGAAAGCGCCGCATCAAGGCAAAGCTCTTTGAACCGCCCGCCTTTTTCCAGCGTGTAGCCATCCATTTCCTCAAGCTGCAAACGGTGATCAAAGGCAAACGTCTTGACCGATGACCAATCCCCATGCCGGTTCGTTGCCCAATGCACTTGCTCTAGCTCTGCATCATTGCGCAGATCCGGGCGCATGATGCCGCGATCAAAGAAAAACTGTAGCTCTTCCCAGCTTGGATAGGCCGGTGTACACCCATGCCTGCTGACCGCAAAAGCGCCGCAAGCATTGGCATATTTCAACGCCGTTGGCCAGTTGTCACCATCTAGCCAGCCTTTCAATAGGCCCGACATGAAGCCATCGCCAGCGCCCAACACATTGAAAACTTCGATAGGGAAACCGGGGCCGCTTTGGCCATCATCCAAACTGTCAGGAATATCCGCTTCAAATGCAGTTGCGCCTGCCGCGCCGCGTTTGCACACCAATGTCGCCCCCGAAACAGCCCGCACCGCGCGCAACGCTACGATCGTATCGGTCGAACCACCCGCAATGTGGAATTCTTCTTCGGTGCCCACGATCAGATCAAACAGATGCAACGTCGATTGCAACTTGGCCGTCACCGCGTCGCTTTCAACAAAACGGCTTTCACCGTCACCATGTCCCGCGACACCCCAAAGGTTCGGACGATAATCAATGTCCAGCGCGGTCTGCATCCCCGCATCTCGCGCAATCTCAAGCGCCTTGATGGTGGCAGCCTCGACTTGCGGATGGCTCAGATGGGTGCCTGTCGCGACGACAGCACGGGCCAAACGAATAAAATCTGCATCAATGTCGTCAACTGTCAGCCCCATATCGGCACAGTGCTCGCGATAGAAGATCAGGGGGAACTGATCTTGGTCGCGAATACCCAACAAGACAAGAGCCGTAAGCCGGTCAGGGTCCGTTTTGACGCCGTGAGTGTTGACACCTTCACGCTGCAACTGCTCAACAATGAAACGGCCCATATGTTCGTCGCCAACGCCGGTGATCACGGCTGACTTGAGCCCTAAACGTGCCGTTCCGCAGGCAATATTCGTCGGAGAGCCACCGATATACTTGTCAAACGACCCCATGTCCTCCAAGCGTCCGCCAATCTGTGCGCCGTAAAGGTCCACCGAAGATCGGCCAATGGTAATTAGGTCAAGTGGCTTGGTCATGTCTGGCCCGTCACCTCTGAAACATGAACGACACGGCCTTCTTCCACTGATTTCAGCGCCGCATCTGCCAACGCCAGCGCCATCATTCCGTCGTGGCCGGTGGTCGGAGTCGGGGCATTGTCGGCAACCGCGCCTACGAAAGATTCAATTTCGTTTGCATAGGCGTTGACATAGCGCGACATGAAGAAATTCAAGAGCGGAGGGCGCGTGTAGCCCGTGCTGTCGGCGATTTCGATGTTGGCTTCGCGGTGATTTTCGGCAGACACCGAACCCTTCGAGCCAAGTACTTCGATACGCTGGTCATAGCCGTAGGTTGCGCGTCGGGTGTTTGTTATTGTGCACTGCTTCCCACTTGCGGTGGTCAGGATTACGTTAACACTGTCGAAGTCACCTAGTTCTCCGATCTTTTTGTCCGTAAGAACCGATGCCGCTGCCTGCACCGTCTCAACTTCTTCATCTAGCAGCCAACGTGCGACATCGAAATCATGAATCGTCATATCGCGGAAAATCCCGCCCGAGACTTTGATGTACTCATAAGGCGGTGGGCCTGGATCTCGGCTGGTCACGGTAATCATCTCGACGTCGCCGATCCGGCCTTCGTCAATTGCAGATTTTAGCGCCATGAAATCAGGATCGAAACGTCGGTTGAAACCAACCATCAGAGTCGCGTCTTCTGCTTCAACTGTTTTCAGGCAATTCAAGACGCGCTCGAGGCTAAGATCAATCGGTTTTTCGCAAAAGACCGCCTTGCCCACCTTGGCGAATTGTTCAATCAAATCGGCGTGGGTGTTGGTTGGCGTACAGATCGCCACAGCATCGACGTCGTCACTTGCGGCGATTGCGTCAATGCTCCGAATGTCACAGCCATAGGCATCTGCAACCTGTTGCGCCGCATCGGCCAAGGGATCGGCGATTGCGACAAGCGTGGCACCCGGGGTGGAGGTTACGGCCTTTGCATGAACCTGACCAATTCGGCCGGCCCCTAGGATGGCAAATCTAACTTTCATGTTGTCCTCGTTGAAATACGGCACTTTTAGCCAATAATTATACTATTAGCGACCGACGTAGGGAGATACCGTCGGCCGCTTTGGGAGGAGTCTGAATGCTTCGGATCCCTCGTTGTGTGTTATTATGTAGCCTTGTCGTGTTACAAGGCGTCTTCATAACCGGGTTGGGTCTTGGCGCCAGTGATGTAGGCCACGATGTCCTCGCCGTTTGTCTCTTCTTTTCTTAGGTTGGCGCAGATGCGCCCGCGTCGGAACACGACGATGCGATCCACAAGATCCATAACCTGTCGCATGTTGTGGCTAATCAAAATGAGCGGCTCACCTTCCGCCTTCAATGTCCGGATAATGTTTTCCACCTGCGCCGTTTCCTGGACTCCGAGAGCGGCGGTCGGTTCGTCCATGATAGTCAACTTCGAATGGAAAGTCGCCGTACGAGCAATTGCAACACATTGACGTTGGCCCCCGGACATATTCTGAATTGTGTTCCGGATGTTGGGTATCTTAACGCCGGTCCGGTTCAACGCATCAAGTGTTGATTGACGCATTGACCTATAGTCGAGAAGCCGAAAAGGACCGAGCCAATCTGCAAAAGTTCTTTCACGTCCAAGGAAAAGATTATCGGGGACATCCAAATCATCGGCCAGTGCCAGTGTCTGAAACACTGTCTCAATACCATGTTCTCGCGCCTCTAGCGGCCCGGAAAAATTGACTTCTTCTCCATATAGCCACACCCGCCCACTTGTTCGCTGTTCTACTCCTGTGATCTGGCGCACGAAGGTGGATTTTCCAGCACCGTTGTCGCCCATAATCGCGACGTGCTCACCTTTACGCAGCTCGAAGTTTGCTCCTTCTAACGCATGAACACCGCCATAATGTTTTGTCAGGTTTTCGGTTTTTAGAACGAATTCGACGCTCATGTTCGATTCTCCTTATTCAAGCGCGATTGCGCTGGCGATACTGGTCAAGGACCACCGCTGCGATAATGATCGCGCCCATAGCGACAAGCTGATACGATCCATCGAGTTTGACGTACGTGAAGCCTGAACGAATGACGCCGATAACCATGGCGCCAAGGACCGTTCCTATGATCGAACCGCGTCCGCCAGTCAGACTGATACCGCCGATAACCGCCATCGCGATCGCAAAGAGTTCGTAGAACTCACCCATCCCTGCCTGCGCGGTCGCACCTTTTGAGCTTAAAACCACGCCGGCGAAAGCGGCCAACATCGCGGCAATCATATAGACTAACACTTTGTGGCGCTTAACATTGATGCCGGACATCCGCGCGGCTTCTTCGTTGGACCCGATGGCGTAGGTGTGTTTGCCATAAACCGTGTAGCGCATGATAATGTGGAAGACGACCGCCAGCGATAGAAACCAGACAACAGGCATCATGCCAGAACCGATGAACTTGTAACTGTCCGTCGGGAAAGACACCGGTTGCCCATTCGACCACCACAACGCGATGCCGCGGCAGATCAAGAACATGCCCAAAGTCGCAATAAAGGGTGGGATACGAAAGAATGCAATGAATGTGCCGTTAATGGCGCCGATAAAGGCTCCGAAGGTGATGCCTATGACAACAGGAATAATAACTGGGAGGTCCATCGCCCAAACGCCGAATATAGCCTTTGGGTTCGGGTTACTGTTGACCAGTTCGGTCTGAGCAAAGCTCATCGCAATCATCGCCGTCGCCGCCACGAGCGGGCCTGAAGAAAGGTCGATTCCTGCCGTGATGATCACCTGCGTAACGCCCAAAGCTATGATCCCGATAATCGCGACCTGTAGTATGATGATCTGCAAGCGGGCTTCGTTGAAAATACTGTCAAAGCGATCCCTAGTATCAAACAAGAAGCTCTGGCCGCGCATGTAAGGTGCGGTCTGACCTATGATCTCGAATATGACTATGATGATTACAAGGGCCAAAAGAATATTCAGCTCGTTCGGCCATGATCGCTTGGATTTATCGAATGTTAGACCGCCGGTGCCTTGGCTTTTGTCAGCCATCTGCGCCTCCCCAGGGTTGCCGGAAATGAAAAGGACGGCGCGCTTCCGCGCCGTCCGAGCTTGTTGGCAAAGAAAGAGCCTTAGTTTTTGCTAAGGAAATTATCAATGTTGCCGGGAACCACTAGCTGGAATGGGATATAGACTTTGCTGTCCACGTCCTCGCCAGCGGCAAGTGCGAGTGCTGTGTTAACCGAACCTGCACCCTGACCGAATGCGTCCTGGAACACTGTGACATCAAGCTGTCCAGCTTGCATGGCCACAAGAGCGTCCTGTGTCGCGTCGACGCCGCCGACTTCAACGTCAGCCATGTCGATGCCTGCAGCTTCCATCGCCTGGATTGCACCGATCGCCATTTCGTCGTTGTTGGCAATAACGAAGTCAAAAGGCTCGCCCGACGACAACCAGTTTGTCATGAGATCTTGCGCCTGGTCGCGAGACCAGTTTGCAGTCTGTTCGTCGATCAGCGTCATAAAGTTACACATGTCGGTGCCGATGATGTCATGCACGTCCTTTGAACGCTGCACGGCTGCCTGGTTGGAAAGCTCACCGTTCATCAAGTAACCGGTCGCGCCGCCACCTTTACCAGCAGCACGCAGGTTCTTACAGATCTCAAAGGCCTCTAGGGTACCGGATTCGATCTCGTTGGATGCAACGAAGGCCTGTGTATCTGGCAGGCTGTCCACATTGTCAGGCTGGCGGTTAACAAAGACTAGCGGCACGTTTCCGGCAGCTTCGGTCATTGCGGCACCGGCAGAAGTATCAACGATGTTTACGATGATCGCATCAACACCAGAGGCAACAAAGTTTTTGACTTGGTCGATTTGCTTGGCAAGATCGTTGCTGGCGTCCTCGACTTGTAGACTTACGCCATCAAGGCTTGCTGCGTGATCTGTCATACCGTTGCGCATGACGGTTAGAAAGTTGTCGTCGAACGCCGCGATAGTTGCGCCGATTTCTTGCGCCACCGCAGCGGTTCCAAGAAGCGTAGCAAGGCTTGCTGTGATAAGGGTCTTTTTCATTGGGTTCCTCCCGTTATCGGTGTCCGGCGCACCATTATTTTTTTGCCGAAAGCCCCCAATTGGGGGCGGTTGTTCCTCGGCTTAGGCCGCTTGGGCCTGAAGTTGCGAGGAAATAAAATCGAATGAGCGTTTGATCTCGGAATAGGGATCATGAAGCGAGTGGGTCTGAGGCGAAAAGCACTCGTAAGAGACCGGACCTTTATATCCGGCCGCCAACAACGACGCGATTTGCTCGATGTTGCCGAGCCGATCATGTTCATCGACGAGAACGCGATGCTCGTCTTCCATTTGCTCAACGCTCAGCGTCGGGTCGATCACAGCCGAGATATGCACGATGCCTGTCATCTCTGGAAAGATCGGCCCGCCATCAGCCAGGGTATGATGAAATGTGTCGTGTACGATCTTGAAGTGATCCTCGCTACCAACCGAGGCGATCATCTCGACAAGTTCTTTCTTGTAGCGTAGCGACGAACGCTGAAAGCCCAAAGGTTCCACAAGTGCTGTCAGCTCAGCATCTTGCATCAAGGGAAGAACGCCCTTGAGTGCGACTCTGGCATTTGCCTGCCGTTCCCTATTGCCTATTGCTGTTCCGTCGTTGAGTGGAATGAGGCTGATCGTTTCAGCGCCAGAGGCCTTTGCGGTCGCGATCAGCGTCTTGACCGCGTCCTCGCGCTCTGGCGTCCAGTCGTTAAAGGGATAGACCTGACTCAGCCCGACAAGGCGAAGACCTTTGTCCCGTGCGATGCGACCGGCTTCCTCCGGATCGAGGTCATCGAACAGGGGGCGAGGTAGGTCGTTGCGCACTTCGACCCCCACACAGCCGAGCTGTGCGGCCAGTTCGAGAAAGTCCACGTAACCGAGATTCGGCACAGTCATATGATTCAACGCAGTTTGCATATCGCCCCCCAATAACCGGATCCTCCTTCCGGCGTTGGGGGTGACAATTGCGCTGATTCACTATCTCGATCAATGAGTCGAGAGCTATTTCACGTCATTCATGACGCATTTTAGCCATAGTAGTTGACGTTTTAACGTCATTAGAGAGTTTCGGGAAGGTGCAGTCTTGGTTCCAAAAAATGCTGCCCCGAGACCCCATCATCTGCTTGGCCACAGGAGGCAATCATCATGTCTAAAAGCTCTTTGCACAGGGCCGAGAGAGGTGTTGCAATGGCCATAATTGCATAGCCATCGATCAGTGCCGCGCGACTCTCAGCAGTTAGCTCGTTGACGATGAGTGCGACCTGCGGTTCGGCATGGCGCTCGCGCAGCGCCGCGATCGCGCCTTCCATACCGCCCCCTGCCACGTAGATTCCCTTCAAATCGGGATGTCGGTCAAGCAAGTCGAGTGTCGCCTCGTAGGTCACTTGCCGGGTCTCGAGATTGACAAGCGTATCGAGTACCGAAAACCTAGGCCCAGACTCGCGCACGAATGAACGAAACCCGACCTCGCGCAAGTCATGCCCGTGCCAGCGATTCCCACCCACGAAAATCGCAAGCTTCCCGGGCTCATGGACGGTCTTCGTAATCAGCCAGGCCGCCAGTCGCCCGACCTTAATATTGTTCAAGCCTACATAATTCTTGCGAATGCCCTGAGCAAAATCATTCAAAAGCGAAAAAACCGAGACGTTTTTGTCTTTCAAATTCTGAACTACCCGATCGAGTTTCTGATCGTTTACTGCGGCGCCGGCAATCGCGTCACAGTCTTCGCCCAGCTCCGTCAGAATTTCGGCGAACTCGGCGGGCGACTGCGATGACGAGAACCGAATGAGCGCTTCGCCGCGAATGTCGGTGCGCTCCGCTATGGCCTGTTCGATTTCCTGCGCAAAGTTGCGGTAGAACTCTTGCGATTGTTTCAGCAGAACGAAGCCGAGTCTAATTTCTGGAAGCGATTTGTCGAGACGATCCCGAAATATGCCCATTCCGTGATAGCCCACGCGTTGCGCCGCCGCTGCGATCTTCCTTAAAGTCTCCGGCCTTACGCGTCCACGCCCGTTGATTGCCCGATCGACGGTCGTCACACTAACGCCCGCCTCGCGCGCGATATCTTTGATTGTTGTCCTATTCGCCACACGCAATTCCCAGATGACGGTCTTTCGTCATGTGAGGCTAAGCCCTTCATTCGACATTGGCAACTACGTCTTCCTGCCTTGCACGGTGACTTGGGATTTGATTGTAGCGGCTCGGACTCTGGCGGCCCAGAAATACCTATTACTCACCACGTTGACAGGATTGCTTCATAGGTGCCCGAGGGCAGCCGTCCTCTCTAATTCGTCGTCCGTCAAGTCGGTATTCAGAGCACCCGTCAGGATCAGAGCCGACGAATTCCAAATGACGAGCTTTGACGCTGTTGAACGCAATTAGGAAGGCACGCTTCCTTCCTAATTGCCTAAATCTGATCTGTATGCGGTTGGCTGTATATAGTGATCATAGCAGGCGGCCAGGTGTTTTTAGGTGATCAAATGCTCAACGCCGTCCCTGTCTTTACACGATCCATTGATACCATCGTTCGGAACTTCTTCACATTGCCGGACTGGAAAAACACCCGGCGGGTAAAGGGCTTTGTCAGGTTGTCGGGATAATCTAGGGCGGGTAAGCGATCGACATGCTGAATTTGTCTGACATCGCCCGGATCAAGGGCTTCCGGTTCCCGCGCGAAAGCAGTGATCGCATTCAATCCCGAAACCAAACACGTCCGTTCGGGTCAGATCGATTTGCCAGAAGGGTTTGAGCACTGGTTGATCAAATTCGATGGTGTCGAATTCAGCGGTGATTGGGGTGTGGCGGATCCGATGGGTTACGGACTTCTTGAGTATAGCTATCATGAAATGGCCAAGGCCTGCGGGATCGACATGATGGAGAGCCGGATTTTCTCGGAGAATGGCCGGAATCATTTTATGACACGCCGCTTCGATCGCGATGAAAACGGTGGCAAGAAATTCGTCCAAACATTTGCAGCCCTAGCACATTATGACTACTTTGAGAGTGGTGCTTATTCCTATGAACAGCTCTTTATGCTGATGAAAGAATTCGGCATGCCGAAAGCCGCGATGGAGGAGCAGTTCCGTCGCGTTGTGTTCAACCTTGTCGGATGCAACCAGGACGACCATGTGAAGAACTTCGGTTTCATGATGGATCGCAATGGCGAATGGTCGCTCACACCGGCTTACGATCTATGCCACGCCGAAGGGAGTGACTTTACCCGCAATCACCAGCTAAGTATTAACGGTAAGACATCCGGTTTCACAGGGGCGGACCTTAAACACCTTGCCGAATATATCGGGCTCCCAAGAAGGCGTGAGGTTCAAGTGCTCGAACGCACCCAGGACGCATTTGCGAAATGGAAGGAACTAGCAGAGGATCTTAACATCCCAAGGCCACTTCAGGACCATGTGACAAGAACACTGCGTCTGGAATTGACGTGACACCAAAAGACCAGTTCTGGCGCTTCTCAAAAAAGGCATGACGGGTTATGTCATGTAGCACTTAACTTTAGGGAATGGGCAATACTTGGAGCTGATCGAGTATTGTATGGTGCTTCACCTACCAAGGAGAATTGTGCCACTGCCCAAGCACATGCGATGGTCGCCAGAAGGGGCTCACAACGTGGTTGTTGCACGTGCAGATGTCCTCGACGGTCGCCTGGCGGTCGCAGATGTCGCAATCGCTGCTTAGACCCCTAGGTTATGCCCGCTCCCTTTGTAAACTGGACAGACTGTCAGGACACTTGTCGAGTTGCTGTAGTTTATTCCTATTCCTTCCTTTGGTCAGGGGGGATTTGGACAAGCCAAACGCCCCCTTCCGCTAGGGGTAAGGCGCGGCCTTCCCCCTCGGGCAATGCTATTAGACAGGACCGTGTCCTCGCGCGTGCGCTCTGCGGGCCGCACCACTCCTGTCGAATAGCTTTGCCTCGCCCCCATCCGCGTTCGCCACGTGGCAGGTTTTAGAGACGACGCCCTTTCAGGGCTTTGCTCAAAACCAGCACCGATTTGGGGATGAACCTCAACGGGCAGACAGAAGGATAGGAAGAGATGGGTTACAACAGATACATGCGCGGGATGTCAAACGGCGGTCTGACAACTGGGGAGGCGCTGTCAGATGAGGAACTGAAGCGGGCCGTGCCGTCGATCTTTGCCACAGAGGCGCATGAAAGCCGCAGCGCGCGGTTTGTACCAGTGCCAACGATTGAGGTATTGGACGGGTTGCGGAAGGAAGGGTTTGACCCGTTCTTTGCCCAGCAGGCACGGACGCGGATTGCAGGTAAGGCTGAGTTCACCAAGCACATGATGCGCTTGCGGCACCGCTCAGTCACCAATGGGGAAGGGGAAGCCTTTGAGGTTATTCTGGTCAACGCCAATGACGGCACCAGCAGCTACCAGATGATCCCCGGATATTTTCGCTTTGTCTGCGCCAATGGGCTGATGGTTGGCGATACGTTTAACGAGGTCAAAGTTCGTCATTCGGGTAATGCGATCCATGATGTGATTGAGGGCGCCTACACAGTACTGGAGGACGCCGAGGAGATCACTGAGCAGGTGCAGAACTTCAAGGCTATCACTGTTAGCGATGCAGAACGGGTCATCCTGGCAGAAGCCGCGCACCAGCTGCGCTTTCCTGATGCGCACAAGGAAGACGGCAAGCAGGCGCCGGTTACGGTCGACCAAATGCTGAGGACACGGCGCAGAGATGATCGTGCCAGCGATCTCTGGACCGCGTTCAACGTGGTGCAAGAGAACACCATCAAGGGCGGGCTTTACGGACAGACGCGCACGGCACAAGGGCGTATCCGCCGCCAGCGCACCCGCGCGGTCGGTGGGATTGATCAGAACAAGGCCTTGAACCGTGCGCTCTGGACTTTGACCGAGCGTATGGCCGAGCTGAAGGCCGACTGATCAGCAGCGCGGCCCCAAGCGGGCCGCGCGCCACTTCCCAGACAGATAGAAAGATTTGAGATGTCAAAAGACACACACAAAGCCCTCAAAGAGCTTCCCCCTCACCAACGCTTCAACAATCTTTGCGAAGGCGACACGCTTGCGGGTTTCGCATGGTTTGAGATCATGCCCTGCCGCATGGATGAGAGCGAAGGGGGTGTTGTGCAATGCGAAGCCGATTGGGCGGAGTTCTGGGGTCTCTATGGCCGCGCCAATGAGGGGACAGAAGACAAACCGGAATATCTGGCAACGGCTATTCATGACGTACCAACAGCCTATGAGGCGGTTCGCATCGCGCGCCAGATCGCACTGGAAACCGGTAAGGGCTTTGTCGCCGGTGACGTGCAGTTCTGCCAGTACCCAAGACGCCACGGGCAGGTCACGCCAGTTGCCGAATTCACAGAGCTGGCCGAAGACCTGACCTTTGCTATTCACGAAGACAATGAGGCGCGGATTGCGCCGGAGGACAGCCGCGTCGATGATTTTGACAACCAACCGCTGGCAGCCCTGCGCGAGGCCTTTGTCGACTACTCGGATTATTCCGGCAGCGATCAACGCAACCCTTACGAGGAGGTCGCAGAATGAAGCTCACACTCTATACGCTGGCAACGGACGACGATAACGGAACCAAGTGCCGCGTCTTTGGCTCAGAGCATCAGCGCGACGACGCCTTACTCGCATGGGTGCGGTCAAACCGCGAAGACTGGGCCGCGAGTGACTTTGCTGACAACCTTCACGAGTTCATCCAAAGCCGGACAGATTATCTTGATACATTTTCGACCGATGAGCAGACACTGGAGATTGACCCGTCAGCCTTACTGACAATCAACGCGGCGTGGAAGCTCTGTAAGGATACCTCGGGTGCCTTCGGCAATCTCTATGATCCAGCCGAGATCATGAGCATTCTGGATGGCTGGTCAGAGGAGGGCGACGAGGCGGAGGCATCATATTGGTTTGACCCAAAGAGCGCGGAAGACCGTATGGCCGTTCTGGCGTGGTGCGAACGCGAAGGTCCGGGTTTTGAGGATCGGATATCTGATTTGGTGTGTTCCAATCTACCAACCCGAGGTGAGGCCTTCGCGGCATTGACGGCAAAGCATCAAAAGGAGCGTGCGGCATGACGGGTCTTACTTCAAACGCGCGCCGCGTGTGGAAATCAGCGCAGCTCTTTGTAGGATTTCACCGGGACCCGAAAGGACAGGCACGTGACACCCCCCATGTCTGGCCCCCGAAGAATGGCAGGGCCACAATCCACCCCGACCCCGATGAGCAGGAAAGCTTTGTCGAACTTATAAGCGCCGAAGGGGACTGCTCACAGGATGTCCAGATCCGGCTGCGACCGGATAAGATCGTGCTACGGCGCGACGCCAAAGAGGCTTGGGAAGGGGTGATGATCGATGAACACGCGGTTACGGTGAAAGTGGGCGACGTTTCGATTTCAGTAAACCAAGACGGCTCGGTCACACGTAGGCGATGGTGAGAGTTGCCGAATTGTTGAAGCCGACGGAAGCCTTCTTAAAACCACTGAGACGGTCGAGGCGTCCATCTCGAGCGATGGCATGGATTTGACCTATGGGACGTCCGATACCCTGTCAGTGATTGCCGAGCAGGGGGTTCTTCCAAGGCAGCGATAGGAACCGCTCAGCGATCTGCAACGAGGGCAAACGAAAAGCAAAAGGGTCACCAATTCGGTGGCCCTTTTTGCATGTCTGGGAGCCGCCTCAATTTGTGGACAATATCCGCGCAGTTTCCCGGGACGCACTCAGGACACACGGGGAAGCAGGAGTATCCAACCCGCTCAAACGCCGCTTTGGCTGGGCGGTGAGCAGGAGTTCCAATTGTTTCAAGCGGTTACCAAGGCAACCTTGCGGGACAGCATCGGCCCGAGGGCCTCATATTTTCTCACACGCCTCGCAGCAAGCTGCCGTGCTGCCTCACCCATATATACTAGGTTGAAACGGCTGTTCTTGGAAGAAGTGTACGGAACACGGAATTATAGCAATAAATTCAGTGTGATAGAACCCGTGTCCCACTTTCGTGGCACGGCGGGACACGCCGTGCCACGGGCTCTGCCACACTGTGCCACGCTTTTTAAAGGGTGTGGCACGCCGTGCCAGGGTTGATGCCACGGCGTGCCACAGGAAAATATCCGGCTTCAGTTCACCGTTCGATCACATCTTTGGATGGTGTGTTGGCCAAGCCGGAGTCGATGCTGTCGCGCTGGAAAGCGGCCAGCTTTTGATTGTGCTCTACAAGTTCAGAGACGTTCAATTCGGAAGTTTTTGCCTCGGAGAGCTGATGTTCGAACATGCGTTCGCGAAGTTCGCCGAGGCTGATTTCGACCTCCTCACTGCGCTTTGCAGCGCTTGCTCGGATCACATGGCTGAGGGTGATGAGGGCTTTGTTCAGCATCAACAACTGCCCTTGGTGACGATCTTCAAACTCATCAATGATATCCTCGAGTGCGTCGAACCGCTCGTGCAGTGCTTTGGTATAAGCATCTTCACCTGATGTGTTTTGACCCTTGGGAGTTTCCTGCAATCGGCGAATGGCTTCCTCCAAATGGTCTTGATTGACTCGGTCGCCATCAGCCACGGATGCGGCAATCGCGGTGGCCCGCTCCCCCAACAGAATGCGCGGCTTCTTGGCTTTCACTTCGGTCGGGTGTTCTAAGGTTTCTGTCATCTCTCATAGTCTCCTAGTTGCTTTTGGATGAGTTTTTCGAGTTCTCGGGTGGTCCGTTCCAGCTCCGTCATTCGCTTGTCCGGGGCCTTCTCTGGATCCTCACGCTCAGGGGATTTGGCTGGTTGGTCCGGTTCCCTCTGAGGCGTTTCTTGCGCGCGCGTTTCGTCCCGGTTGCGGGTCGCGCGCGCATCGATTTGATCTCTGTGCTGCTCTCGTGCCATGTCGCGTTCCACCTCGAGCCAAGCTTCAAGCGCGGTGACTTTCTCGCCGGTTTGCTCTTCCAGCCGACGCGCCAGATCATCTGGTCGATCGGTGATCAGGGTGACGTCGTCGCGGGCACGGGAGACAGAGACGTAGAAGTTCTTTTGATCAGCCAACCGTTCATTTGCGGACATGGCGACGATGATTTTGTCGACTGTGGCGCCTTGGAAGTCATGCGCGGTCAGAGCGTAGGCGTGATCCATTCCGGCTGCCGCGAGGGTGCCTCGATCCAGCTCTTTGATGTCGCCGTCTCGGGTTTTGATTGTGATCCGATCCTCGGTGATCGCGCGGATCTTGCCGGTCTCACCGTTTTCAATACCGTGGCTCTTGTCGGAAATTCGGAACTTCACCTGATCGCCGAGGGCGAAGTCTTTCGTCGCTTTCTCGTAGGTATCGACAGCGGTGGCCGCCTTACTGTTTTGCGCTGGCGCGAAGGGCAGGGTGGTGCCTGTTTCCCGGTCCTGAAGCAGGACGCGTCCTTCGCGTGGATGTAGCTCGACCACATCATATTGTCGCCCCTTGGTAAGACCGGCAGAGGCGACGGACTGGTGGGCAATAACAACATCGCCCAGCTTGTAAGAATTTGGGTCCGCAGCTTCGACGCGGGTTAGGCGTTGAGGGGAGAGCGTCTCAAGTTGGTGATCCGAGCCATGCAGTGTCCCCTCGGCTCTCAATCCCTCTCTGACGGCTTCGTTGATGGCGATGCGTGTCTTGTTGGAGGGCGTGACGAGACCGAGCCCCGCGCGTTCCCGTCTCCTGATTGAAAGATACGCATCCGCCGCGCTTCTGGCGATGTCTTTCGACGCCTGAACATTGTCGCCTATCCGCTCAAAAGCTTGTCGGACCTCCCCGGCAATGGCGTGATTTACCACGGCCAGCGCGTCGTCGTTGCGCTGACGCTGGATGTCATCCATCACGGCGGTGCGCATGCCAAGCTTTTGCATCAGCGCGAAGGGCGTGCCGGCCGCGACGGCGTCGAGCTGTTGCACATCGCCCACAAGAACCACGCGCGCGATCCTTTGGTCTCGCGCCTGATCAAGCAGGGATTTCATCTGGGCGTTCGAGACCATTGAGGCTTCATCGACCACGAGTATGGTCTTGCGTGGGTCGGCTTCTTGATCCGGTGATCTCTGTCTCAGTAGCCGCGCTTGCAGAGTTTCCGAGAAGGGCAGGGCTTCTTTGAGCTGCTGGGTGGCTTGCGCCGACGGTGCCAGGCCTTCGATCTTGTAACCCGCCCGTTCAGCCTCAATCGCGAGCTTTGCCAGCATGAATGTTTTGCCAGTGCCAGCATAGCCTTGGACGCCGACGACTTGGCCCTTTCCGGTGAGAGCATTCACGACAGCGTCCCTTTGACCCTCCGACAAGGTGGTACGGTTTAGCCTCTTATTCAGGGAGGCTTCAGGTGTTCGATCCTTTGCCCCGGATTGAGTTCTGTATCGCTCTAACTTCACAGCTTTTTGACGTGATCCGATGCGATAGAGCCGGGATATGTCCCGCTCGATGGAAAGCGATTGCTCGTCGGTGAGTAAATCGGATTTCCCGCTCTGATCTCTGGCAGGCAGCAACCGCCCGTCTTTCTTTGCCAGAGTGATTTCCTGCTCAACCGCGCTCAAGCTCGCTTTGCTGGCAAACGCCATGGCGGTCGTGAGCAGATCCGCTTCTGCGTAAACTGTGTTGCGCTCGGAGATATGGGCGATGGCTTTGCCGAGGCTGTCTCTGGCATCCGCCACATGCGGGGCAGGGGCAACGCCCTCACGGGTAAAGCCGGGCAGGCGTGTTGCCGCCGCTCGTTTGACGTCATTGAGCATGCCTTGCATCCGGCTCTGATCCATGCCGGTGCGCTCGGCCTCTTTGATCCAGGCTGTATGCAACGCGTCGCGGTCCAGATTGCCGTGCTTGGCGGCGCGGGTTGCCAGGGCTGCCAATTCGGCGGACTTCGCACTCTCGGATATTCCGCGACTTTGCATCGCTTCTTCTATCTCGGCACGGCGTTTGGAATAGAGGTCCACCAGATCGCGCGGGATTTCCCTCAGCTCGATCAAGCGATCCTTGCCGACACGATCGACGGTGTAGCCCAGCTCTCTGGCTGATCTGGCCAGCTCGGTTCTGTAGATCTCCGAGCCCAGCTTTTGGGTTTTAAACAAGAGTTCAGAAGACAGCGCTGTGTACCGGTCTTCGCTGTTCACGACCATATTGGCGATGACCGCATGGGTGTGTAGCTGCGGATCCAGCGCGCGCGACGTGTCATGGCGAAACAGCCCCGCGATGATTTTCCCGCCGGTTTCCACTTCAAGTGATCCGTTCTTGTAGAACCGGGTCTGAACCAGATTTTCTTCGGCATAACCCATGGCGGCGCGGACCGCCTTGTCATGGGCTTCAATCAGACGGGTATCACCGTAGACGAGTGCGGCGATTGAGACGGACTTAGGGGCGGAGAAGGTCAGGTCCATGCCAGGGCGGTGTTGTCGTTCCCCACCGACGTATTTGCCCATGAGCCGATCTTTGATTGGGCCGTCCTCGGACGCGACAAAGGTTTGACCATCGAGCATTTGGGTGAACATCTCGTCATCCACCCGACCTTCAAGGCCTAGGGCTTCGGCGCCCTTGCCAAACCAGCTGGCCGCCGCGTCGCCCTCTTCGCTTCCCGCAGCATAATAGCCTTCGGTTTTATAGTATCCTGATGAGGCCGCGCCGGCGCTCACCACCGTCGCGGACATCATGGATTGGGGTCTTGCACGGATACGAGAATGCCGCCGGCGCACGACCAGTGGTGTGGCCAGCTGAGCGTCTCACTTGCCGCCATTATTGTTTGCGTCTCGGGATTGGACGTATCAATTGGCTTACAGTCCAACTCACCCCCGCAGTCACCCTCAGCAGGTGCGATACGCGCTGGATCTCCGGTTTTTCTCGCTTGCGACAGTTCTTGCGCGTTGTTGGTGGTCTTAGAGGGGGTCTCGTTCGAAGCAACAACCGGACCTACACCGACTTTGGGCGCCCCCATCAAATGTCCGGTGACGGAGGGTGGTCCGATATCTCTGACGCTTTCACCAGCCCTTCGACTGGAGGCAAAGTGGTCCCAAAGTGCGGCCTCGTCGGCACCATTCCCCGCATAGATCTCAAGACCACTCGCGACCAACCGCGCGCGCCAGGCTTCAAACTCTGCGTGCTGATCTTCTGCGCTCAGACCAGAGAAAGACGAGGGGCAGTTAGGCTGATTTTCTCCCGCGACCTGGTCAGCCGCGACCGCGTCCATACTGCCTTTGGCAAAGCTGCCGCCATGATAGGGGATGAACTTCTCGGCAGTGCCTGCCCGTTCCACAGGCTTGAAGCGCACGAAGGCAGCGGGTGCATCATAGGCAAATCGGATATAGCCTTCGAATTGGGGCAGGGATTGTATCTGAGACGCAGTCACAATCCGGCGCTCGGTCCGCTGAGACATAAAGCCGACGCCATCGCGGGCCTCATGGGCGCCGACGGTGATGGTTTCTCGACGCTCCTCGACATCTTCTGATCCCAATGATTGGGAAAAGAGATCCGCCGTGCGCGCATCCGGCGTGTTGAACACAATCCGATTGTTGAGGTTACCGACAATCGTCTGGGCACCCTTTTCTCCGTAGATGTCTTCAAGCTGGGAATAAACCTGGTAGCCAACTACAAAGGCGCCACCGAACTGACGGATCTCGGCAAGGCTCTTTGCCAGGAAAGGCATTTTGTTAAGAGTCGGAACCTCGTCCATCATAAACCAGACGCGCGGATCATTGGCCTCGTCACAGGTCATCAACGCGTTTGCGGCGACTTCAAACAGGGTCGAAATCACATTGCGGGTGGCCGCGGCGTGTTCAGCGTCCCCGGTCAAAAACACAAAGCCGGTCTCAGAGCTTTTGACCCATTTGCGGATGGAGAAGGGCTCCGCATCGTCGCGCAGGAACTCCAGAAAGCGCAGCTCGGCAATCAGGTTGGCGCGAATGGAGCCGGCGGTTTTCGCTATTTCTTCATTGAGGAAGTGGCGGCCCGGGGTTGCCTCGATCAACTCAGCAAGCTGTTCGCCGGGAATATTAAGAATTGTGGACCGGAGCGCCGCATTAGACGTGTGACCCTCCTTGAGCAAGGTCTGCGCTGCGTAGTCAAACACAATACGTGCAGCTTGTGTCCAGAAGGGATCGCCGCTGGCACCGGGCCTGTCGGGGATAAGGACCTCGGCCATCTGGGTGAAGAACTCTGGCCTTTCCGCTTCCAGAAACGGTGACCAGGCGCGGGATCGAGCATCGAAGGGATTGATGATCACATCCGTTGCTGGATCGTAGAAATCCCTGACAAAGCTGCCCATCCGGTCATAGATGATCGCGCGACCGCCCAAATCCCGAACGGTGCCAAGTAACTCTTTGATGCAGGTCGTCTTACCCGTTCCGACCGTGCCGCAAATGGCTGTTTGCGCCTCAACAGCATTTGGGGGAAAGCGAATGTCAGCAACCGTATAGAATGGCCCAGACTTTCGATCTTTACCGAAACGCTTGAAATACACCTTCCACTTACGATCGACCCAAGACTTCAGTTCCTTCTCGGAAACCAACCGGGTGCCGCGGACATGTTCGTCCCCATCAAGCTTGCGGCCAGACAGATAGAAGACGAGCCCAGCAAGAAGGGCCGCGACAATGGCAGGCACCAAGGCCCACCAAGCAAAGCTGACTGCCATGTCCTGGTAGGCCGTGCGAACCTCCAGGAAATCCACGTTCTGATAAATAACGGCAGCTTCTTCATTCACCCAGCCGTGGAGAGGATGCCGATACCGAATGACATGCTCGGCTTCGCCGCGGTTCTCTACAAAGAAGCTCGCCAACCAATGCGCCCAGGTCACATGCAGCATCTCTACCTTGTAGGTGGCAAAACACAGGCCTGCGTAGACGACAGCAAACACCAATGCCGCAAAAGCCACAGCAGATCGAAGCACCTGGGCCGCCATGCGGATCCAGTGCTGGGTCGTCTGTCCGCCGCGAATGAACTGGTCGGGTGAGTTTTTGGCCATGAAGCGTATTTCCGTATTGCGCAGGCTCCATTATTAAGTATTAAAACAACAATCAAATAGAAATAAAAATGCCAAGTGAAAGCAAGTTGCGCGGGGAATTGCCCCAAGAGACTGTTTGGATTGGGGGTTGAGCGGCTGGCTTTTACTGACAGCTGCCGTTCATGCAATTTGCAGCTAACGGCCGCTTCGAGCCCGACTCGGCCATTGTGATTTTCTGCTGCGTGCGTTCGCAGCGTGAAAAATGCAGCATGAGCGAAAAAATTCGTGCTGCCGCGCAGCGGTTCAACCGGCCATTCGTGGATGTCGCAGCATAGATCAGGCGTCGAATTTACAAGATGCGGGACTTTCCTGCCGTTCGATTGTCTGACTCCGAGGTCTGCTCTACTGCGCTTTGCGGAATTTCCAGGTCCACTGCACTCAGAATCGCTTTTGGAGCCTGTAGCGCCTTGGCTGAACTAGTGGATCGGTCCGACCTCTGAAAGACAACCAGTTGCCGCTTGATCTGCACGCGCGGGCGTTTCGAGATCGTCCAGCATCAAGAAGGGTGAGACCGTCTTCGACAATGAATGGCATCGCGATCTGGCAAGATGGGGCTTGCTCTATCCGCCTCGACGTATGGATCAGATACCCCCAGACCGGCGGCGTGGTTATGTTTTTGCCCCACAAATTCCACCATGTCGGCGTCGATTCTGCATTCGTTCCCGCTTAATAAACCATGGTCTAAATGCCCGATCTGACTGATCAGTCCCGCGCGATGCAGTCGAACACTTTGGAATACATACGCTCTCGGATGGACTACGCGACAAGTTCGACAGTTCCACAAAAATGAACTCAGCTTCGAAGCCTCATGTCGGTCACAGTTTGAACAACGACGGAAAAGGCCTCTGTGCGGATCTTTGACTTCGGATCACCGGTCGTGGCCGTCACAAACCACGTGGGAACCGGATTGTGCTCCAATGAACGATTTGTCCGCGTCAAGCCCTCCAACCAGGTGTTGGCCCATGCAATCTGCATCTGCTCGGCCAGCAGCTCTGCCCGCTTGACCTGATCGCGCAGGGCTTCCTTGGTCACATGCGGCATGTCAGTGCGGGGCGGCTTGAGCGCGCGGCGAATCTGGCGCAGGGGCAGCACGGTTGTTGCGCGCCAATCCTGCATTTCGGCCCTCAGTTCTGCCCCTTCACCTTCGGTCAGGGACATGCCAAGCCGCGACCACGCGTAGAGGATGACGATAAGTTCAACAATATCCGCGTCCAGCGCGTCTTGAATGGCAAGGCAGGCCTTGGCCACGCCGGGGCGTTTGTAGAAATCCAGCGCGAAGACCCAGAGGGGGTTTTCCAGATCAAGCGTCTCTGCCTGCGTCATGCTACCGCCCTGACTGATCCTGCATCTCGGTCTTGAGGCCCTGCCACCGTCTCATACCACCCATGTC
The DNA here is from genome assembly GCA_029244725.1 of Paracoccaceae bacterium. GTDB lineage: Bacteria > Pseudomonadota > Alphaproteobacteria > Rhodobacterales > Rhodobacteraceae > JASMHC01. The sequence continues at coordinate 76,877 of JAQWQJ010000133.1, read as the reverse complement.
GATGCCAAAAAGATCCAGCGCGCGGCCAACGGTATAATCCACCATCTCATCCAGCGTTGCGGGCTTGGTGTAGAAGGCAGGCACCGGCGGCATGATGATGGCCCCCATTTCGGTGATCGCGGTCATGGTGCGCAAATGCCCCAGATGCAGCGGCGTTTCGCGCAGCATCAGCACCAGACGGCGGCGTTCCTTGAGGACAACATCGGCCGCGCGGCTGATCAAGGTGTCGGTCGTGCCAGCGGCAATTTCCGACATTGTGCGCACCGAACAGGGGGCAATCAGCATGCCAAGCGTATGGAACGACCCGCTGGCGATGGTGGCCCCGATGTCGCGGGTGTTGTGGACGACGCTTGCCTTGGCCTCCAGATCGGCGGGGCGCATATCCAGTTCCTGCGCCAGCGTCAGATAGGCGGATTTGGTGACCACTAGATGCGTTTCCACGCCAAGCCTGCGCAGATGTTCCAGCGCGCGCAGCCCGTAAACCGCGCCCGAGGCCCCGCTGATGCCGATGATGATACGCGGCGGTTGTTCGGCGCCCGGCGTCATTCGGTATCGAACCAGTCTGACAGGTCCACATCATTGGCCATGCGAATGGTCTTGCGCAGAAATTCATCCTCGCGGCCCCAGGGCTTGGTGGCATCGACCAGCAGGCGGCCCCAATGATCCTTGTCCTCATCGCGGTAGAAGGACGGGGTTTCGGGGATGATCATCATATCCTTATCCGGGCGGCAGCGGGTCAGCGTCGCCCACATCACATCATCCATGCTATAGATATCGACATCCGCATCAACGACCGTGATCACCTTGGCCCAGATCGGCTCGGCACCGATGGTGGCCAGCATGACCTGCCGTGCGTGGCCCTCGAACTGCGGATCAATCTGGACAATCGCGTGGTTGACGAAGGGCTGGCAGGTGACGTTCAGAATACCCGGCAAGGCGGCGCTGAGGCGTTGGAAGATATTGGCCGAGACCGACAATTCCAGCGTCAGCACCTCTTCCTCGGATCCGCACAGGATACTGTGAAACAGCGCATTCGGGCGGGTATTGACGCCCAGAACCTCGAACACGGCATTGGGCGCTTCGGCCACGTAATAGCCCATAAATTCGCCAAACGGTCCCTCAAGACGGCGCTCATTCGGGATAAACCGGCCCTCGATGACGATCTCGGTTTCGGCGGGCACTTCCAGGTCGATATGCTTGCATTTGCGCATCGGCATCGGCTCGCCCTTCAGTCGCGCGGCGACCTCAAGCTCATCGGCGTCATAGGCCAGCGGGGCGGCGGCGGTCAGGAAGGACGTGGCCGGCGCACCGATCAGCATCGCCGCCTCAAGGTATTCGCCCTTTGCCTCGGCCTTTTCGTGGTAGATCGTCAGATGGTGGCGCGGCGCCAGACGACAGCGCAATTCCTCATCGTTGATATACATCGACCGGTGATAGGACAGGTTGCCGATGCCAGTGTCGGGATCCTTGGCAATGAACATCGCAGAGGTGAAATAGGCCCCGCCATCGCGGTCCGAATAGGTGATCAGCGGCAGGTCCGACATTTTCACGTCGATACGTTCTTCATCCTCGGCCTTGACGAAAGGCTCGCCACCACCCTGCCCCAGATTGGCCAGGTTGCTCCATTGGCGGCAGAAATCATCGGCATCAATCCCGATCACCTCGGCCAGCCGTTCGCGCGATCCGTACACATTGGTGATCACCGGAAATTCGGTGCCCTTCACATTGGTGAACAGGATCGGCTTGCCCCATTTTTTCATGGCGTTATGCGTCACCGCCGCCATCTCATGGAACGGGTCGATCTCCTTGTCGACAACCATCAAATCTCCGCGGGCGCGCAGGCGTTCAACAAATTCTCTCATGGTTATCTCCTTGACGGGTTCGGCCTGCGTGACGGCGGGGTCACGACAGAGGCGGTGCTGGTGGCTTCATGTGCGCTGGACAGACGGTAACGATCCCCCGGATAGAGGAACCGGCTGCGCGTCACGGGGGTGTCATCATGCCATGTCTGCCGATTGATCAGCAGGCAGGGATGCGCGGCGTCGATCTGCAACAGGTTCTGCGCCTCTTCATCGGGACGCACTGCGCGGATCGTGTTGTCAATGAATGTGACCTTGGTTTCACGCACCAGATAGGCATGGGTGGTGATGCGGGTGAAATCCTGCGCGAGGTAATCAGGTGCCAGTGCGGCATTGATGAACCGATCCTCGATCTGGACCGGGGTGCGGTCCTCCATATGCAGGATGCGGGAATAATAGATCGTGCCGCCGCTTGCGGGCAAAAGCTTGCAGCGCGGGTCATCCGGCTCCAGCGCGCAGAGGGTGACGATCTGGCTGGTGTGAACACCGCCATTATTCTCGATCTCTTCCGAGACATCTTCGATCCCGAAGACGGCGCATTGCATGCGGGGGCCAACTACGAAGGTGCCGCGTCCGCGAATACGCACCAGCACGCCCTCGGCCTGCAATTCGCGCAAGGCGCGGCGCACAGTCAGGTGCGAGACGTTAAACTCCTGCGACAGGGCTTCTTCGCTCGGCACTTTGAAATCTGCATGCCAGTCGCGGCGCTCAATGCGATCTTCGATGGCGGTTTTGACCTGACTGTATAGCGGCTTTGGCTCTGTGCTCACTGCTTCACCCTCAAAATGATATTGTTATTCAACTGATAGCTTAGCAAAAATAGCCTGTCCATACGCGGAAACTGTGGATTGCGTGAGGTTAGCACCCAAAAATCACCGTTGACAAGTCATATAACAATATCATTAGCTATTCAAAGAGATAGCAATATGTCGGCGGATTGACGACGACATACCGGGCACGGCGTCACGCCATGCGGCCCGGTCCAAGTTTGAAAGGGTAGAAGATGACCGAAGCCGGGGGCCTTACAAAGCTTCAGATGTATATTGGCGGCGAATGGGTCGCGCCTGCGGGGGGCGACTATATCGAAACGGTCAACCCGTTCACCGCCCAACCCTGGGCCTTGATCCCGCGCGGCAATGCCGAGGATGCAGAACGCGCAATCCTTGCCGCAGATGACGCATTTCGTAGCGGCCCCTGGGGCAAGATGCATGCGTCAGACCGGGGCGCAATCATCCACCGGCTTGGCACGTTGATCGAACAGAACGCCGAAGAACTGGCCGAGATCGAGGTGCGCGACAACGGTCGCCTGCTGGCCGAGATGCGCCATCAGATCGCTTATGTCGCAAAGTGGTATTATTATTACGCCGGTCTGGCCGACAAGATCGAGGGCACGGTGCATCCTTGCGATAAACCCGCCCTCAGCTATTCGCGGCATGAACCCCTGGGCGTCTGCGTCGGCATCGTGCCGTGGAACGCGCCTTTGCTGTTGTTCTCGCTAAAGGCGGCACCGGCGCTGGCGGCGGGCAACACGATTGTCATGAAGCCGGCCGAAACCACCTCGGCCACCGCGCTGAAACTGATGGAACTGGTCGAAGAGGCCGGGTTCCCGCCCGGTGTGATCAATGTCGTCACCGGTTATGGTCAGGAAGTGGGCGAGCCTTTGGCCACCCACCCCAAGACGCGGCATATCGGCTTTACCGGATCGACCGCAACTGGTGCCCATCTGGGCATGCTGGCGGCGCGTGATGTCAAGCGGGTCAGCCTGGAACTGGGCGGCAAATCCCCCAATATCGTCTTTGCCGATGCGGATCTGGACAATGCCGTGCGCGGTGTCGTTGGCGGCATTTTCGGGGCCACCGGCCAGACCTGCATTGCCGGATCACGCCTGTTGGTGCAGCGCGACGTGCATGATGAATTTATCGAAAAGCTGGCCGCCTTTACCAAGGCCGCGCGTGTCGGCGACCCCTGCCATCCCAAAACCCAGATCGGCCCGATGGCAAACCAGATGCAATATAAGCGGGTGCTGGATTACATCGACGTGGCCAAGGGCGAAGGGGCCAAGCTGGCCCTGGGCGGCAAGCATCCCGAGATGGAGGAATGCGCCACCGGCTATTTCATTGAACCGACGATCTTTACCGGCGTCACCAATGATATGCGCATCGCCCGCGAAGAGGTGTTCGGCCCGGTCCTGTCCACCATCGCCTTTGACACCGCAGAGGAGGCCGTGGCCATCGCCAATGACAGCGAATTTGGCCTGGCTGCTGGGGTCTGGACCTCGGATATGCGGCTGGCCTTGAAGATGTCGGAACAATTGGAGGCGGGCAGCGTCTGGATCAACACCTATCGCGACATTTCCTATACCACCCCCTTTGGCGGCTACAAGAAAAGCGGCCTTGGCCGGGAAAACGGCGTCGAAGGCATCCGCGAATATCTGCAAACCAAGGCGGTCTGGATTTCCACCGCCGAAGAGATCGCCAACCCGTTCGTGATCGGGTGACGGCAAACAGGGTGGGCCGGTCGGCGCGCCCCGTATCAACCAGGGAGGAGACCCAAAAATGACCATTTTCAAAACGGGCGCATATCGCGCCGCATTCAGCAGCACCACCGCCATCGCGCTTGGCCTGATGATCACCGCAGGCAGCGCCGCTGCTGACGGTGCCGCAGACCTCTTGCCGCAGGAATACCGCGATGCGGGCGTGATCCAGATTGTGACCGACGCGAACTATCCGCCGTTCCAGTATATCAACGAAGAAGGTGAGATGGTGGGGTTCGAGGTTGACCTCTGGGATGCCATTGCCGAGCGCCTTGGCGTGGAAATGGAAGTGACCTCGGTGGCGTTTGATTCGATGATCCCCGGCGTTCAGTCCGGCCGGTGGGATCTGGCGATGGAAGGCATCACCGACAACCCGGTGCGCCGCGAAGTCGTCAGCTTTGTCAATTACGGCTACACCACATCCTCGGCCTATGTGCTGGAGGAAAACGGCGAGGGCGTCGAGGATCACCTTGACCTGTGCGGCATGAACGGCGCAGCCCAAAGCGGAACCGAATGGGTCGACATGATTGCCGAAACCCTGTCAGACGCCTGCGTCGCCGATGGCCAGGAAGGCATGACCGTTTCCGAATACAACACCGGCAATGATGTGCTTTTGTCGCTCTATTCCGGGCGGACCGATTTTGTCCTGACCTCCGCCGCCTCCGCGCGTGAGATCATGAACAACGCCCCACGCCCGGTCAGCGTTGTAGCGGTCGACATTCTGCCGCGCCAGCCAAGCGGCATTGCCTTCCGCCCTGATGAAATGGATCTGGGCGAGGCCGTTCTGGCCGCGCTGGCCGAAGTCATGGCCGATGGCACTTATGAGGCGATTTACACCGAGTGGGATGTGACCCCGATGATGATGACGCATGAGCCCGGCATCAATTCAGAGACCATTCCCGCGAACTAAGCCTGTCCGGGGGGGTCGGCAGATCTACCTTGCCGGACCCCATCCCGCCGTTAGCATCAGGAGCGATCATGGACGCGCCGTCATCCACCCTTGCCCAAGCCAATGACACCGATGCCGGTCAAAAGCCGATGCTGACCTATGTGCCCATCCGGGGATATGGCCGCAAAGCTGCTGCTGCCGCGCTGCTGATCATTCTGGGGTCTTTCCTTTTTTCGATCGCGGGTAACGACAATTTCGGCTGGCCTGTCGTCGGCCAGTATCTTTTTGACGATCGCATCATGTCCGGGCTTTTGCTGACTTCCTGGCTGACTGTGGTCACGATGGTGATCGGCGTGGTCCTGGGGACCATTCTGGCGATCATGGCAATGTCGTCCAACGGCGTGATCTCGGTCGTCGCCAACTCCTATCTGTGGTTCTTTCGCGGCACGCCGGTCCTGGTGCAGCTGATCTTCTGGTATAATCTGGCGGCGTTGTTTCCGGATTTGTCGATCGGCATTCCCTTCACCTCACTGTGGTATTCCGTCGACACCAACACCGTCATTACCCCTGTCATGGCCGCCATTCTGGGCCTCGGCCTGAATGAAGGGGCCTATATGTCCGAGATTATCCGCAGTGGTCTGATGTCGGTCGATTCCGGTCAGCGACAGGCGGCGAAATCGCTTGGCATGACCAATGGCAAATCGCTGTGGCGGATCGTGATCCCGCAGGCCATGCCGATCATCATCCCGCCGACCGGCAATCAGACCATTGGCATGCTCAAGACTTCGTCACTGGTCAGCGTTATCGCGCTGTCCGATCTGCTCTATTCGGCGCAAACGATCTATTCGCGCAATTTTCAGACCATCCCGCTGCTGATCGTGGCCTGTATCTGGTATCTGAGCGCGACCTCGATTCTGACCGCGATCCAATCCCGGATCGAACGCCATTACGGGCGCTCCTTGCTGCAAGCCGACGCCCCCGTGCGCTGGCGGCTGTTCCGCTCATCGTAAAGGGGGATTCTCTCATGTCTGAACCGATGGTCGTGTTTGACCGCGTCTCCAAAAGCTACGGCGCGCTGGAGGTCCTCAAGGAGATCAACCTTGAGGTTGCCCCCGGCGAGGTGCTGAGCCTGATCGGCCCGTCCGGCTCCGGCAAATCCACGCTTTTGCGCTGCGTCAACCATCTGGAACGGATTGATGGCGGCAGCATTACCGTAGATGGTGAGCTGATCGGCTATCGGCAGGTCGGCAATCTGGCCTATGAGTTGCCGGAAAAGCTGATTGCAAAGCAGCGTGCCCGGATCGCGATGGTGTTCCAGAATTTCAACCTTTTTGGCCATATGACAGTGCTGGAAAACGTGATCGAGGCCCCGGTTCAGGTTCTGGGCGTGCCCAAGGCCCATGCGATCGAGCACGCCAAGGGCATTCTCGATCAGGTCGGTCTGGCCGACAAGCTGGAGACCTATCCGCGCATGTTGTCAGGTGGCCAGCAGCAGCGCGTCGCGATTGCGCGGGCGCTGGCGATGAAGCCCAAGCTGATCCTGTTCGATGAACCGACCAGCGCGCTTGACCCCGAACTGGTCGGCGAAGTTCTGGACGTGATGCGCGCCCTTGCCGAAGGCGGTATGACAATGATGGTCGTCACCCATGAAATGGCCTTTGCCCGCGATGTCTGCAACCGGGTTGCCTTTATGGATGGCGGCAAGATCGTGGAATGTGGCCCGCCCAGTGAGGTGCTGGCCAACCCGACCCATGAACGCACCCGCACCTTCCTGTCCAAGGTAAACTAGGGCCATGGGGGCGTCAGAAGCGTCATGAAATCCACCAACAACACCGAGCATTGGGATGTGATCATCGTCGGCGGCGGCATCATGGGATGCTCTGCCGCCTTCTACGCCGCGCGCGCCGGGCTGCGGGTGCTGCTGTTTGAACGCGACACGGCCGGATCGGCGCAATCAGGCCGCAACCTCGGCTTTGTCCGTCAACAGGGGCGCGATGTCAGGGAGGTTCCGCTTGCTATGGCCGCAATCCGCCTTTGGCAGGATCTGGAACAGGATCTGGGGCGCGACCTGGGATGGCTTCAGGGCGGCAACATCGCGCTTGCCACGTCCGGGGCGGATATGGAAACGCAAGAGGCCTGGCAGAAGGACGCGCAGGGTTACGGGCTGGATACGCAGTTATTGGGCAAGGCTGAGACCCACGCGACACTGCCCGGCCTTGCGCCGGAGGCAGGGGTTATGGGGGCCATGTTCACCGCATCGGATGGCCGCGCCGAGCCTGCCCGCGCCACCCGCGCCTTTCTGGAGGCCGCAATTGATCATGGCGCAGAGGTGATTGCGGGGCAGCTTGTCTCGAAACTCGACACCACCGCCGGGCGTGCCACCGGCGTCTGGTCCGCAGGGCGGCTTTATCGCGCCAAGGCCGTCATCTGCGCCGCCGGGGCAAAAAGCGCCGCATTGCTCAGGCCGCTTGGCCTTACCCTGCCGCAAGAAGTTATCCGTGCCACGGTCGCCAAGACCGAACCGCTAAAGGCCGCCTTTGAGCATTGCGTATCCTGCCCGATGACCGGCATGCGGCAAGCCGCCGACGGGTCACTGCATCTGTCGGTTGCGGGCGGCGAATATGATGTGCGGCCGGATTCCCTGCGCTACGCCAGTTGGTATATGAAGGTCCGGAAGGAACAGCCCGACGCCTCGCGCATCAATTACCTGTCCCCCCTGCGTGCGCTGCTGTCGCGCACAGCGCCGCCGCCGCTGGCCGATATTCCACCGACGCGCGATTGCGTCCCGCCAAACCCCGCCCGCATTGATCAGGCACTGACCGAAGCCGCGCGGTTCTTTCCGGCATTCGCCAATTTGCGGGTTCGGGCAAGTTGGGCAGGTTATATCGACACCTTGCCAGATATGATCCCTGCCATTGGCACCGTCTCGAAAACGGGCGGTCTGCTGGTCGCCACCGGGTTTAGCGGTCATGGTTTCGGCCTGGGGCCGATGGTGGGCAGCATCCTGGCGCAAGTGATCCAAGGCCAGCAACCCGATATCGACATTGGCCATTTCTCACCCGAGCGGTTCGGGTGAGAAATGGGCACACTTCTTTCCAGCGGAATCGTGGCCAGGCTGTGCCCGAGTGTGTTTGGAGTGGCATCGGGCGGCTGTCGACATAGCAAACCTTCATACATGTGGCTTCGCACGCCTGCTGACCACCGCCACAGGTCATGCTACCGGCGGACCGATATTGCCTCTACCCCAAGCCGATCATCAATTTAATGAATGCCTGATAGTCGCAGCGCGGGACTAATGGCCATGCTCTGTTCCAGGCTTTGTGAAGCCCTCAATTCATTCCAGTTCCCATTGTGCTGCAAAGCTGACCAAGTTCGCGCGCTCGCCAAACACCCAACAGAGCGCGGCATCGGGAAACCTTGGGTGCATACGTGGTGCACTCGGATCCCATGAACCAATTGATTTCGACGCAAACCATCCCATCAGGGTGCAGGCTTGGCCGGCACTTCAAACGGCAGCTTTTCCGCAGTGCTGGCATCGGTGCAGACTGCAGCATCAAGTGGTTTGGGCTCGAACCGGCCCAATGCATCCGCAGAAATACCGCTTGCCAGCGACTTTGGACACCAGCCGTTCAATAGGATGCTATGCTCTTGTTGTCAGCGCTGTGCTGATGTCTGGGTTTGGAGGGAGGATTGGAGGGCATATCATGCCGAGAGTCCAACTTCCCGCAGTCACCCCTAAGCGAAAGGCCTGGAACAAAGGGCGGATCATCGGACAGAAACGACCGCTGCTTCCCAAACAAGTGTGGGCCATACGTGCCCGACTTGAACTTGCAGGTTATCTTCGCGACCTTGCGCTGTTTAACGTCGCAATTGATAGCAAACTGCGTGGCTGCGATCTGGTCACTCTCGCTGTCACGGATTTGGTCAAGGACGATCGCGTGCGTGAACGGGTGTCGGTGATCCAAAGCAAAACCAAGAAGCCAGTTCAGTTTGAACTGACTGAAAACACGAGGGATAGCGTCATTGCATGGGCGAGATCACCCGAGATGATCGGATGCCGCTTTATGTTCCCGAGCCGTTTTCATGACCGTCCGCATATCTCAACGCGTCAATATGGTCGACTTGTGCGTGACTGGGTGACAGCGATTGGTCTGGAACCCAGCGGATACGGCACACACTCGATGCGCCGCACCAAAGCTACGGAAATTTACCGCAAAACGGGCAACCTTCGCGCCGTGCAGCTTTTGTTGGGCCATACGAAGGTCGATAGCACAGTACGTTATCTGGGTGTTGAGCTGGAAGATGCGCTAAGCATTGCCGAACGAATCGACATTTGAACGAAGTTGGCGTGCGGCTACTGCCGTCCGCCAATTCAAACCAGCTCTTCGTACACCTCGCAGCAGTCGGCAAGACTGAGCCCAAAGGAGAAGTGGAATTTTCGTGCTGCATACGCGAGCAGTACGGATTGCGCTACATAGCGAATGCTGTGGTGTCGCAATGCGGTGAAAAAACCTGCCATTCATTTCGTTGGTTGCGGATGTGCATTGAAGTGGACTTATCGCTGAGTGTAGAACGTGTCATGCGCTGCCTGAACCAGATCATATAATGGCGCGGACAGCCGCAGACAATTCGCGTTGATTCGGGCACCTTCCTCCCGTTTGTGGCTGAGCTGACGTTCAGATAAACTGCGGTGCCGTAGGGTCAACCTTCTCAAATCAGACATGAATTTTACTATAGGTAAAAAATCCTTGACGAATTGCGGTTGCCGGCCTCATGATTTTAGTCATGGTAAAAACGAAACCACGGCCATCGACCTCACAGACTATCGGCCCTGCGCTGCGGGAACGACGCAAGGCTCTCGGTCTTTCCATGCAGAAGGTTGCGGATGCGGCGGGGTTGTCCGTCGGTTTCATCAGTCAGTTGGAACGCGGGCTGACATCCCCGTCGCTTTCCTCGCTTGTAGGGATTGCTGAGGTTCTCCAGACCCCGATTTCGCAGTTCCTGAGCCAGCCACCGGGTGACGCGAACATGACTCGCCAGTCGGATCGCGTCCAGTACGCTGTTGATGCCGAGGGGCCGTCTTATGAACGGATCTCCTCCAGCTTCGAGGGATCGCAGCTGACCTCGGTCATCGTTCACGAACCACCCGGACATCGCGGTGAACCGATCAGCCACCGTGGCGAGGAGATGTTTTTTGTTCTTGCCGGCGAAGTGACCGTCGAGATTGAAGGCAAGGTTGATATCCTTCGCCCCGGCGATTCCATCCATTTTGACAGCACACGGGTGCATTCAACCTGGAACCATACGGTCGAGACAGTGTCGATTCTCTGGTGCGGCACCATGGATGTCTTTGGCGAAGACCCAACACCCATTCACAATAGCGCCTCGGTCAACGTGGGCAAATACAATCACCCGACAGGAGAAAAAAGAAAATGAACAAAAGTCTTATACTCGCGGCTGCCCTGACAGCGGCGACCGCGCTCACCTCACCCGCATTTGCGCAGACGGTTCTGCGGGTTGACGAGGTTGCGGTTGGGGAGCTGGATCCGGCCAAGGCGTCCGATTACGCCGACTCGATCCTCATGTTCAACGTTTATGACACGCTGGTCCTGCCACGACAGGGCGGGCCCGGATATGACCCGCATCTGGCAGGGTCATGGGAGGCCGACGGCGCAAACTACACCTTTACCCTGCGCGATGACGTGACGTTCCAGTCCGGCAACCCGCTGCGCGCAGCCGACGTGGTCTATTCGCTGGAACGGATGCAGGAGATCGGGCAAGGCCTGTCGCATCTCTTTACCGGCGTTACGGCGGAAGCTGTCGACGAACACACCGTGCGCTTCACGCTTGATGAACCCTACGCGCCCTTCGTTGCCTCGTTGGTGCGCCTGCCGATCGTCGATCAGGTGCTGGTCGCGGAGAACGCAACCGAGGATGACCCCTGGGCGGAAGGCTATCTTTCCGGCAATGCGGCGGGCAGCGGTGCCTATACAGTGACCTCACACAACCCGCAGGACGTGACCGTGATGGCGCTGAATGAAGGGTATTTCCTGCCGATCAATGACGCCGCCCCGGATCAGGTGCGCCTGCGCTACAGCCTTGAGGCTGCCACCGTGCGCACACTGCTTTCGCAAGGTGAACATGATATTGCCAGCCAATGGTTGCCGCCTGAGGTAATCCGCGCCTTGGCTGCCGATGGCGCACAGCTTTTCACCGAAAGCGGCACCGGCGCGTTCTATGTCAAGATGAACACGCAGCGTGCGCCGCTGGATGATGTCAACTGTCGGCTGGCGCTGTCACATGCATTCGACTACGGCACCGCGCTTCAGATGGTGGCAATCAACGAAGAAGTCTCATCAGGCAGCGCCCCCACCGGGGCGATTCCGGTCGGCATGTATGGCTCCAACCCGGCTGAGATGGCGCTGGAACGTGATATGGACGCGGCCCGCGCGTATCTGGAGGCTTGCCCCTATGACCCGGCGGATTTCAACCTTGAGATCAGCTGGATTGCTGAGGTGCCGTTGGAGGAGCGCTTCGCGCTGCTGATGCAAGCCAATTTCGCCGAACTAGGTATCTCATCCTCGATCGAGACGCTGCCCTGGGCGCTCTTCACCGAGCGCGTGGCCAGCCCTGAAAATACGCCGCATATCAGCCAGATATTCGTGAACGCGGTGACGGGCGATCCTGATACGCTGCTTTTTGGCATGTATCATTCCTCGACACCCGGAACCTGGCAGTCGCCGGAATACCTGGCAGACGATCAGGTTGACGCGGCGCTTGAGGCGGGCCGTCGCGGCCCCGGCGAAGAGGATCGCGAGGCAGCCTATGCCGCGCTGAACGAACGGCTGATGGAGCTGGCACCGACGATTTATGGCTATGACCGGCAATCGGTCTTTGCCGCCTCGGATCGGGTCAATGCGCCCGCCCTCAGCGACCCGGCGATGGCCTTTGGCGTCGATGGGATGGGCTTCAGCTTCCGGCTGATGGAAATGACCGAATAACGCCTGCGGCGTTACTTCTCTCCCTGTCCGGGCCGTTCCACAGGCCCGGACGCCCCAAAACGGATTTGTCTCATGTCTTCTGTCTTTCGCATATTGCTGAGACGGCTCGCTATCTCTGTGATTGTTCTGATCGGGGTGTCGATGCTGATCTTCGCCATCGCCCGGATCATCCCCGGCGACCCTGCGCGGATTGCCCTCGGTCCTAACGCCAATGCCGACCAGATCGCATCGTTGCGCACCGAGATGCACCTGGATGAGCCCATTATCGCGCAATACGGATATTTCGTTGCCGACGTCATGCGCGGCAATCTGGGGCAGTCGCTCTATACCAATCGCCCGGTCACTGTGGATATTGCAGAGTTCCTGCCCGCAACACTGGAACTGGTCATATTTGCGGGCATCCTTATGGTTGGCCTTGGCCTGCCGCTCGGCATTCTGGCTGCACGCCATCGCGGACGCTGGCCCGATCATCTGGTGCGGGTCGGCACGCTTTTGACCGTCTCAGCCCCCAGTTTTGTTTGGGCTGTCATCTTGATGCTGCTCTTTGCCTTTTACCTGCCGCTCTTTCCTGTCGCTGGTCGGCTGACCGACAGCTATGAAATCGCCCGCGTGACCGGGTTCCTGACCGTCGACACGTTGCTTGCCGGGAACTTCAGCGCCTTCGTCGATGCCCTGCATCACCTTGTCCTGCCGTCGATTGCGCTGGCCCTGTCGGGGATCGGACAGGCCGCGCGGCTGACGCGGGCCAATATGATCGAGACCTATGACAAGCCCTATATCGAGATGGCGCAGGCCTTTGGCTTCTACCCGACGCGGATCGCCCGGCGCTATGCGTTCAAGCCGTCGCTGATCCCGTCACTGACCATCATCGGCCTTGATTTCGCGGCCATGCTTGGCAATGCGTTTCTGGTCGAGGCTGTCTTTGCCTGGCCGGGGCTCAGCCGTTATGGCGTCGCGGTTATCCTGCGTAAGGATCTCAATGCGATCATGGGCACCGTGCTGGTCATCGCGCTGACCTTTCTTGTGGTGAATATTCTGGTCGATCTGCTGATCGCTTTCCTCAATCCCCGCATCCGCCATTCAACGAGGGCCAGCTCATGACCCGTGCATTGCGTATTATTGCGGCAAATCCCCTGTCGCTGACCGGACTGATCCTGGTGCTTGCCATCGTGCTGGCCGCCCTCTTCGCCCCCTGGATCGCGCCGTTTCCGACCCATAACAGCGCCGTGGTTGATTTTGCCTATGCCAACAGCGCCCCCAACGGGCGTAACTGGATGGGCACTGATCTGGTCGGGCGCGATATCTTCAGCCGCATCCTTTATGCCTACCGGATCAGCCTTGGCCTTGGCATTGTCGTGTTGATCATTGCCACGCCGATTGGCACCATCGTGGGGCTGCTGGCGGGCTATCTGGGGGGCTGGACGGAATCGGTGCTGATGCGGCTGGTCGATGTGTTTCTGTCGATCCCGCCGCTGGTGCTGGCCATCGCCGTATTGGGCGTGTTGGAGCCGACGCTGACCAACGCGATGATTGCAGTCACCGTGATGTGGTGGCCGTGGTATGCGCGGCTGGTCTATTCCATCGCTCGATCAGAGCGCGAGGAAGGCTATGTGCTGGCTGCCGAGGTGATCGGTGCCCCCACGACCCATATCGCCTTCCGCGAGATTTTGCCAAACTGCCTGCCTGCCATCATCACCAAGATGACGCTCGATATGGGCTTCGTGATCATCATTGCCTCGTCGCTGTCCTTCCTCGGTCTTGGGGTGCAACCGCCGACGCCTGACCTCGGCTCGATGGTGGCCGAAGGTGCGCGTTATCTGCCCGACAGCTGGTGGATGACGGTCTTTCCCGGCCTTGCAATCTTGTTTGCGGTGTTCGGTTTCAACCTGCTTGGTGACGGGCTACGCGACGTATTGGGAGCAGATGAATGACCCATCTTCTGGATATTCGGGATCTGCATCTGGCCTTCAAGGGCCTGAGCGGGCTGACCGAAGTGCTGCACGGCATCGACCTGTCTATCGCGGCGGGCGAACGCGTGGCGCTGGTCGGCGAAAGCGGATCAGGCAAATCGGTCACAGCGCGGATCGTGTTGGGCCTGTTGCAAGAGATGCGCAATGCCCGTGTCACGGGCCGCGTCGCTTTTGACGGGGCGGATGTGATGACGATGGCCCAAAAGGATCGCGCCGCGCTGCGCGGCACCGAGATGTCGATGATCTTTCAGGATCCGACCTCATCGCTCAACCCGACCTTCACCATCGGCAACCAGTTTGCCGAGGTCATGCGCCGCCGCGACCCCAAGCTGGATCAGGCCGCCTGTGATGCCCGCGCTACCGAGATGCTGACTGAAGTTTCAATCCCCGATCCCGGCAGGGTGCTGGCCAACTATCCGTTCCAACTGTCAGGGGGCATGAACCAGCGTGTGATGATCGCCATGGCGCTGGTCAACAATCCCAAGCTGCTGCTGGCCGATGAACCCGGCACCGCGCTGGATGTCTCTGTGCAGGCGCAAACGCTGCGGCTGATGCATGACCTAGTCGAAAAACATCACACGGCGGTCCTGTTCATCTCGCACAACCTTGGCGTGGTGCGCGAATTTGCCGACCGTGTTTATGTCATCTATCGTGGCCGCATCGTCGAAACCGGGCCAACGGACGCGATTTTTCACTCTCCCGGCCACGCCTATACCCGTGCCCTGATGGATGCCGTGCCGCGCATCACCGGCGCAGGGCTGCCTGCCGTGCCGGAGGTTAGCGACGATTTCCTTGCTCCGATGGTGCGCCATGACGGAGGTGCGTCATGACGCTTCTTTCTGTTCAAAACCTGACCAAGACCTTTCAAACCCCAAGTGGCCCCGTCCATGCGGTGCGCGACGTGTCATTCGAGGTTGAGCGCGGCGAATGCCTTGCCGTTGTGGGGGAAAGCGGGTCCGGCAAGACCACGCTGGCCAATATGATCCTTGGCATCTTGGGCGCTACATCGGGTGAGATCAGGTTTGATGGTGCAACGCTGCCCGCCAAACGCGGCCCCGTGCATCGCCGCGCGATCCAGTTCGTGCAGCAAAATCCGCTTTCGGCCCTGAACCCCAAGCGCAATATCGGCGCGTCTGTACGGCTTGGCCTTGATACCTACGCCATCGGCCCCCGCGCGGATCGTTGGCTGAAGGTGGAGGAGGCGCTGGAGGAGGTCGGCCTGCCGCGCGAGATGCGCCAACGTGCGCCATCATCCCTGTCGGGTGGCCAGCGCCAGAGGGTGGGTATTGCCCGCGCCCTGGCCTGCGAGCCTGAACTGGTGGTTCTGGATGAGCCGACCTCGGCCCTCGATGTGCTGGTGCAGGCGCGGGTGCTCAGGCTGCTCAACGATCTGCGGGCGCGCAAGAAGCTCACCTATGTTTTCATCACCCATGATCTTGCCGTGGTGCGCAACGTCGCCGACCGCGTGGCGGTCTTCAAGGCGGGCCAGCTTGTCGAACTGGGTCGCACCGAACAAATCTTCTCGGCGCCCGAACACCCCTACACACGCAGCCTGATCGGTGCGGTGCCCGTGGTGGATGATGCCGAGCTGGAACTCAGGAACAAACTTGCAGAGGGAACATGACGGATTTCATGCAGGCATTGGCCGCCAAGGGCCAACCAGACCAGACTTTTGAGGCGCTCGCGCAATTGGTGCAAGACACCATCGGCGTCAAGCTTTTCACCACGATGGTGATCGACCGCGACCGCAATGTCGCCCGGCGCAACTTCACCAATATGCCGGACGCCTACCCGGTTTCCGGCGAGAAGCCGCGCCACAAGAACCGGTGGACCGATATCGTCGAGGACCAGCACAAGACCTTCGTTGCAAACTCCATCGAGGAGATCGCGGACGTCTTTCCCGATTACGAACTGATCCAGTCGCTTGGCTGCGAAAGCTGCATCAACGTACCGGTGACCATCGACGGACAGGTGATCGGGACGCTGAATTGCCTGCATGAGGCCGGCCATTACACACCCGAGCGTGTGCGAGCCGCCGATGCACTGAAAATGCCGGGGGCGGTCGCCTTCCTGCTGCATGAAAAATACAACCAAGGAGCCTGACATGGCCGAGACAACCCGCCGCGTAGCTACCGATGTGGGAGGCACTTTCACCGACCTTGTCGCCTTCGAGACCCGCGATGACGGAACCATCGACATTGTCACCGCCAAGTCCGACACCACCCCGCCCGATTTCGAGACCGGGGTGCTGAACGTGCTGAAAAAGGGTGGGATCGCGCCGGAAAGCGTCAGCTTCATGGCGCATGGCACCACGGTCGTCATCAATGCGTTGACCGAACGCAAGGGCGTTAAGGTCGGCCTGATCACCACCGAAGGCTTCCGCGACGTGCTGGAGATCGCGCGCGGCAACCGGCCTGATTTCTTCAACCTGCATTATGTGAAACCCGCGCCCTTCGTGCCGCGTCACCTGCGCGCCGAGATTCCGGGGCGCATGACCTATCAAGGCGGGGAACGCGCGCCTCTGGACCTTTCGGGGCTGCCTGCGATCCTGGAGGGGTTCCGCGCCGAGGGGGTGGAGGCCGTGGCCGTCTGCCTGCTTCACGCCTATTCCAATACGGATCACGAGGTCGCAACGCTGGAGGAAATCCGCCGCCTCTGGCCCGAGGTCCCGGTCGTCGCCAGCCACCAGATCACCCGCGAATGGCGCGAGTACGAGCGCACCAACACGGCCGTCCTGTCGGCCTATGTGCAGCCGGTCGCGGCACGCTATTTGGGCAAGCTGGACGCTGGGCTGAAATCGCAAGGACTGAAGAAAAGCCCCTATATCATGCAGTCCAATTGCGGCGTGGACAGCCTTGAGGCGACCTCTGCCGTGCCGATCAACATGGTCGAAAGCGGCCCGGCTTCGGGGTTCTGGGGTGCTGCCGAACTGGGCAAGCTGATCGGTGAGGAGGATATCCTAGCCCTCGATATTGGCGGGACCACCGCGAAATGCTCGTTGATCGAAGACGGCGAAGTGCGGATCATGACCGACTACTGGATTGAACGCAGCGGCATATCCGCCGGTTATCCGATCATGGTGCCGGTGGTCGATCTGGTCGAGATCGGCAATGGCGGCGGCTCCATCGCTTGGGTCGATGATTTCGGTAAGCTGCATGTCGGGCCGCAATCGGCGGGCGCTTTGCCCGGACCGGCCGCCTATGGCAAGGGCGGCACGAATGCCACGACGACCGACGCCAATCTCTGGCTTGGTCGGATCAACCGCGATTATTTCTGTGGCGGTGAGGTCGTGGCCGATATGGACGCAACCGAGACCGCGTTGAAAGCCGTGGGTAAAGATCTGGGCGTCAGCACCGATGAGGCCGCACAGGGTATCGTGCGTATTGCCAATAACAACATGGTCAACGCCCTGAAACTGGTCAGCCTCAACCGGGGTCATGACACGCGCGATTTTACCTTGCTGGCCTTTGGTGGCGGTGGTGCGATGCACGCCGTTGCGCTTGGGCAGGAATTGCAGGTCAAGAAAGTCGTGGTGCCTGCTGCGGCCTCGGTCTTTTCGGCCTTCGGAATGATGATGTCGGACTTGCGCCGCGATTATTTCGTGACCCAGCTGGTCGATCTGCGCGAAGGCGCGGGCGCGGGCATCGAGGCGATTTTCGGCGAGGCCGAGGCCAAGGCGCGCAAGACCTTCGAAGACGAAGGGGTTGATCCTGCCGAGGTGACATTCCTGCGCTATGGCAAGTTTCGCTATCAAAATCAGGAACATACGACAGAGGTTCTGCTGGAAGGTGCGGTGACAGATGCCGCGCTGGACAAGATCGCGGGCGATTTCCACGAAGCTTATGAGCGCGAATATACCTACCGTCTGGATGCGCCGGTTGAGATGGTGGGCATCCACCTGGTCGCCCGCGCCGAGGTTGGCAAGCTGGAACTGAAACCCGCCGAGTTGGGCGCCCCGGATGCCGGTCCGGCGCTGAAGGGTCAGCGCGAGGTCGACTATGCGCTGGAAGGCAAGCATCAGGCCGACATCTATGACGGCGACAAGCTGGCCCCCGGCATGGCCTTCACCGGCCCCGCCATCATCGAAGATCCCGGCACAACCATTGTGATCCACCCCGGCAACAAGGTGGAGATCGACGCCTATCGCAATACGCATATCAATCTGGGAGAAGCAAAATGAGCAACGCTGATCCGATCACACTGGAGATCATCCAAAACTCGCTTCAGGCTGCGGCGGACGAGATGTTCGCGGCTATGCGCAAAACGGCCATGTCCTCGATCATCTACGAGGTTCTGGACATGGGCACCGGGATCACCGACGCCGAAGGGCGTATCGCATCCTCGGGCGCGGGCATTCCCGCCTTCATCGGTGTTCTGGATAAATCGGTGCAGTTCATCTTGCAAAAGCATGACGATATCCGCCCCGGCGATGTTTTTATCACCAACGATCCCTGGCATGGCGGCGTCACGCACCTCAATGACCTCGTGCTGGCGATGCCGGTCTTTGTCGAGGACCGGATCATCGCCTGGACCGCAAATATCGCCCATAATTCGGATGTGGGTGGCATGGCACCGGGCTCGCTTTCGGGCGATGCGACCGAGATCTTTCAGGAAGGATTGCGCCTGCCAGCGGTCAAGATCATCCGCGAGGGCGAAACCGATCAGGCGGTGATGGATATCATCACCACCAACAGCCGGATGCCCGATTTCCTGAAAGGCGATGTCTGGGCCGCCATCGCATCCGTGCGCGTCGGCAATCGCCGGCTTGAGGGGCTGGCCGCAAAATACGGGATCGAGACGTTCCTTACAGCCGTCGACCACTTTATGGATTTCGGCGAACGGGCGGCGCGGGTCGAGCTTTCTAAGCTGCCGCATGGCACGTTCGAGCTGAGCGAAGAACAGGATGACGGGCGGATCTTCAACGTCAAGGTCACGATCAGTGACGATGAATTCAAGGTCGATCTGCGCGACAATCCCGATCAGGATACTGGCCCGACGAATACCAGCCGCGACGGCACAATGATCTGCGCGCAGATGGTGTTCAAATCGCTGACCGGTGCGGACACGCCCGCCAACGAGGGCTGTTTTCGCCCGCTCAATGTGCTGACGCGGGAAGGCTCCGTCTTTCACGCCCGCGAAGGGGCGGCGATCGGGTTTTATTTCGAAACAGAAGTACGGGTCTATGACCTTATCTGGCGCTGCCTCGCACCGCATATCCCCGAACGCCTGCCAGCCGGGCATTTCAGTTCGATCTGCGGCACCTTCATCGGCGGCATCCATCCCGATACGGGGAGGCAATACACCATCATCGAGCCGCAGATCGGCGGTTGGGGCGCATGGGAGGGGCGCGATGGCAACCCGTGCATCTTCTCGGGCTTCCACGGCGAGACCTACAACACGCCCGCCGAAATCTCCGAAGCGCGCAACGGTCTTTTCGTCGACCGCATGGCGCTGAACACCGCACCGGGCGGTGAAGGGCAGTTCAACGGCGGGCGGGGCCTGATCCTCGAATATCGCGTCCGCACGAAAAGCGGCTTTCTGACGGCAGGCTACACCCGGTCGCGCATCAAGCCCTGGCCTCTGGAAGGGGGCGAAGAAGGGTCCGGCAATTTTGTCGATGTCATCAAGGCCGATGGCAGCGAGAAAACCTATAGTTTCGTGTCGGGCCTGTCGCTGACGACTGACGACGTGGTGCGCGTCATCACCTCCAGCGGGGCGGGTTATGGCGACCC
This sequence comes from Paracoccaceae bacterium, assembly GCA_029244725.1. Lineage (GTDB taxonomy): Bacteria > Pseudomonadota > Alphaproteobacteria > Rhodobacterales > Rhodobacteraceae > JASMHC01. The sequence continues at coordinate 56,893 of JAQWQJ010000133.1, read as the reverse complement.
GAAAGATCGCGACCCGGAGGCCGTGCGCGCGGATGTGAAAAACGGGTTGATCACGGCTGAGCGGGCCAAAACAGTTCACGACGTAACCGTCTGAGGAGGACGAGAACAATGGTCAAGATCATGTATCTGAGCCCGGTCGCACATCGCGAAGGGCATGATGAGTTGTTTGCGAATATGGCGCGCGATTACAAGCTGCCGGGGACGGAGGTGCATGTCACGTCGCTTCCTGACGCGGTCGGACGCTTCAGCCATATCGAGTATCGCAGCTTTGAAGGCATGGTGACCGCGGGCATCATTCGCGCCACCCGTGCCGCCGCGCGTGAAGGCTTTGACGCGTTGGTCATCGGCTGTTTCTACGACACGGCGTTGCATGATGCGCGCGAGATCTCGGGCGATATGATCGTGACCGCGCCCTGCATGGCCTCGTGTGAAATCGCCGCCAGCCTGTCGAACCGGTTTGGCGTTATTGTTGGCCGGCGCAAATGGGTTGACCAGATGCAGGCCACCGTCCACGCGCTTGGCCATCGCGACCGTCTGGCCGGGTTCTACCATGTCGGGCTTGGCGTGACCGAGTTTCAGGAAGATCACGACCGCACCGCCGCGCGTCTTTTGGAGGCGGGTCGCAAGGCGGTAGAGGAGGATTACGCCGAGGCGCTGATCCTTGGCTGCACGATGGAGGTCGGTTTTTATTCCACGGTCGAGAAGGAACTAGGCGTGCCGGTGATCGACCCCTCCATTGCAGCACTCAAGCGGGCGGAATATGGCGCGCTTTTGAAACGCGATTGCGGCTGGAAACCCTCGCGCAGATGGTCCTGTGAGGCCCCGCCCGAGGCTGAGATTGAACGGATTGGCACATTCGACACCGGCCCCGCATTTGGCGGGCGGCTGGTGGTCGAGGCCAGCTAAGGAGGACAGGAGATGACACAGACTTCCGACCGGCTGGACGCGTTGCGCGCCAAGATGGCCGAGACCAATACCAACCTTGTCGTGCTGGCACCGGGCGCGCATATGGCATGGCTTTTGGATGTGCGCCCGCATGCCGACGAACGCGCCTGTCTGGCCTTCGTGTCGGGGACGGGGGCGGCGTTTCTGATGCCCGCGCTTGAGGCTGAAAGCGCGCGCACCCAGATCGACCTGCCATTTTTCACATGGTCCGACGATACCGGGCCGCAGGCGGCGCTGAAGGATGTGCTTGCTGACCTGCACGCCCACGATGCCGCCGTCCTTGTGCTGGATGAAGCCATGCGCGCAGATCACGCAGCACTTGTCACTGACGCGCTGCCGAATGCCGTGCGGCGGTTCACGGCCGACACGGTTGGTGCGCTCAGGATGCGCAAAGGGGCCGATGAATACGCCGCCCTCAAACGCAATGCGCAGATCGCGGACCGCGCGATGCGAGGAGCATGGGCCGCGATGCACCCCGGCATGTCTGAGACGCAAGTGGCCGGGATTGTCCGCGACAACTTTGCCGGTGACGGCGCTACGCCTCTCTTCACCATCATCGGGGCGGGGCCGAACGGGGCCTTTCCGCATCACCACACTGGCGACACGGTCCTCAAGGACGGTGACGCGGTGGTCATGGATATCGGCGCAGCGTCCGAGGGGTATTCCTCTGACATCACCCGCATGGCGTTGATCGGTGACGGGCCGGACGGCTATGCAGAGGTGCATGACATCGTGAATCGCGCTGTGGAGGCCGCACTCAAGGCCGCGCGTCCGGGGGTGAAGGCGCATGTGGTCGATGATGCCGCGCGTGGTGTGATCGCAGATGCAGGCTATGGTGATTATTTTGTCCACCGCACCGGCCACGGGCTTGGCACCGAGGTGCATGAGCCGCCGTTCATCACGGCAAGTTCGCAGACCGTGCTGGACGAGGGCATGGTGTTTTCCATCGAGCCGGGGATCTACCTGCCGGGTCGGTTCGGCATCCGGCTGGAGGAAATCGTGATCTTGCGCGCGGATGGTCCCGAAATCCTGTCTGACCTTTCCAGAACGCCAGAGAAAATCAATGACTGATCAATTCACGCTTTCCGTCGTGCAAGCCGCGCTGGATTCCGCCGCCGAGGAAATGTTCGAGGTTCTGCGCAAGACCGCGATGAGCCCGATCATCTACGAGGTTCTCGACGTTGGCACCGGGGTTACTTCTGCGGACGGAGCACTGGTCAGTTCGGGGGCGGGCATCCCGTCCTTCGTCGGCGTGCTGGACAAATCGGTCAAGGCGATCCTGGCAAAGGAAGGCGACCGGGTTGCGGAGGGTGATGTTTTCCTGACCAACGACCCGAATTTCGGCGGCGTGACCCATCTGAATGACGTGGTGGTGGCCGAACCGGTCTTTTTCGAAGGCGTCTGTATCGCCTGGGTCTCCTCCATCGCGCATTGGGGCGATATCGGTGGCAGCACACCGGGGTCGATGGCCACCGATGTGACCAGTATCGTCGCCGAGGGTTTGCGTCTGCCGATCGTCCGGCTGTTCTCCAAAGGGGAACGCAATGAGGCTGTCGCGGATATTATCCAAACCAACTCCCGCCTGCCGGATTTCGTCAAGGGTGACCTTTGGGCCCAGGTCTCGGCCGGGCGGCGCGCGGCACGGTTGATCCGCAGCATGTGCGCGCGTTACGGGGCCGAGACCTTGCGTGCGGCCATCGCAGATGCCCATGAGACCGGTTTGGCGCGCGCCTTGAAAGGTCTCGCTGATCTGCCGCAGGGCAGCTTTGACGTGGCGCAAGAACAAGATGACGGCAGCACGTGGAATGCGACGATCACCATCACGCCCGAGACATTTACGGTCGACCTGAGTGACGCCCCCGACCAGACTGTCGGCCCTTACAACACCTGTCATGACGGTGCGCTGGTCGCCTGCCAGATCCTGTTCAAGGCGCTCACAGACCCCGAACGCTATGCAAATACCGGGTCATTCGCACCGCTCAAGGTGATTACCCGCCCGGGTTCCATCTTCGACCCGAGCCCCGATGCGGCCCATGGCTATTATTTCGAAACGCGCATTCGCCTGATCGACATGCTCTGGCGCGGATTGGCCGAGAAGGCGGGGGCCGATCTGCCTGCTGGCAGCTTTGCGTCGATCTTTGGATTGGTCATCGCGGGCCAGCATCCAGATACGGGGCGACGCTACACGATGGTGGAACCCCAGATGGGCGGATGGGGGGCAACACCTGAGCGGCCCGGAAACGACGCGATGTTCTCCACCAATCACGGTGACACGTTCAACTGCCCTGTCGAGGTGGCCGAGGCGCGCTATGGTTTCGAGGTCGCGTCGAAGTCACTGGGCGACACCGCCCATAGTGACGGCGAACAGCCCGGCGGCCGGGGTGTCGTCACACGGTATCTTATGCGTGGGGAAGGCGTCATGTCCGTAGGGTTCTCGCATGGGGTTGTGCCTGTATGGGGCCTGCCCGGCGCATCGGATGGTGGACGTAACGCGCTCAGCATTCATCGAGATGGTAATCAGTTGGAACAAGCCACCTTTGTCAGCAAGGTCGCGATTCGCTCGGGTGATGAGATCGTTGTTTCGACGGCTAATGGCGGAAGTGCGCGATGCACGTAAGGGTTAGACCGCCTCAATTTACGTGGACCATGCGGTGGTCATGACGAATTTATCCTCGCTGCAACCGCCCAGAACCTCAAAAAGCTAGCCGATTTGGCCCTCAAGTCAACGCAGTCCAGAGCCGCATTGTGAAATCGAGGCAGGAACTATTTATCCTGTGATCCGGAACCAAAAATCAACAGAGTATACTCTCATCCCACCTCTACCTGCACCTCAGCTCTTCTGATGGATCGGAGTGGCGCAGCTTGCCATGCGGAAGACGTTCAGTGTTAGTCGGCCTTCGTGGTTAGTTCGGAAATGGCCCCATTGCCCGCTACCTGATTTTTGACGCTAGCAGCAGTGAAAGAGATGTTTGAAATTGACTGGCCTTTGCTACCGCGAATGGCTGGTTCAATGACACTTGTTGCGCTACAAAATGCACGCTGCTGCACATGCGAGGGAATGCTGCGTCGGCAAAAGCCGCTGTTGCACAAGTCCGGTTTGTCCGCACTTTGAACATTCGTCAACGAACCATTGAATGTCCGCAGTCGGATCTACGCAGTCAATGATCGACTGTTTTGACCGGCAATAAAGCGAGAGCTCACCCCCAGGGCCAACTGCCACTTCGCGTTCTGAAAAATCCACTAATGTACCGGAATATGGATCGACCACACATGGCAAGACCGACGGTTTCCGAAGGTCCTAATCGGGCAACTCTGCATCAGCGAATAGATTGGGGAAAAGCCGTTCTCGATATTCCAGAGGGAACGCCAGTCTGACCGGAGTTTTAGGTGAGGCTGATCTGAGGTATCCGGCAGCAGTAAGTTTGCTCAGTGTGTTGCGGGCTGTGCGTTCGGAGGTCTTGAGCACAACTTGAGCGTCGCCGCGTTCAAGCGCGCCATGCCGAAGGACGGCCGAGATCAATTCGGGTGCGCGCTTGTCGTCAATAGTATCTTCAACGAGGCGCCGGTACCGCTTTTCCAACCCGCCGAGGTCAAACAGTTTTGCGGAGAATGTGATCTGGTCGAGTGTGACACTCAGGAACCACTCGCAGAACCTCTTCAGCGCTGCCTCGGAAAGGTTTCCGCGTCCATCGCGGTCTCCACGACGCGGGCTGTCAGCAAGATCCATCATGCGTTTGTACTCGCCACGATCTGTCAAGCCGCGCGCCAGCCCGCGAGAAACCGACCACAGCCCCTGGCCGCCAATATTAGCCGTCAGTGCCATGGCATGTGACATCAAACGGCTGACGCGCCCGTTCCCGTCTGGAATGGGATGGATGTAGTTCAGACGGTGGTGTGCCGAGGCGATCGCAATGATACGTCCGCTCGAAGAACGCGCCGCGATCTGGAACCGCTTGTCGAAATGCTCCATGAAGGCTGCGACCCGTGCGGATGATGGTGGCAGATGACGCCCCACGGCCACTTCCCGATCCCCGTCCTGGCGCAAGCGCCCGGGAACAATCGGCTCTTGTGTTCCGTCCGGGTGTTCAATCACGCGAAACTCATTTGGCATTTCATCATAAAAGGCTTTGTGCACCCATGTAAGAAACTCGATGGATGTGGGTCGAGGGAGGGTGCCAGCCCGATGCATTTTGTCGATGGCACGTTGAACGATGACATGCGCGCGTGCTTCTAGGGCGAGGGGGCGGGTTGCCTCTTCAAGCTCGGCACCGGCAAGCGCCCGTTCGATGTCACGTGGTCGGGTATTGTGCCCCTCGATCAGGTTTGAGTAGTAGCAGTTCATCACCCGTACGAGGTCGGCAAGTTCAGCCGCGCTGTCCGGATGCAACCCTTGTCCTAACTGTGTTGCCTCTCGCTGGATGTCGATCGAAAGGTCCGCAAGTTCAGCGGGTATGTGTTCCTCGAAGAAGCAGGGTTCAATCCTGCCGGGTGTTTCCAACATCTTTGCCGATCTTCTGTGCTTAATAGACCCCTGCATTGTAGGCGTATTGGATACATTAATGCAATGTTTTGCCGATGTGACTTGCCGATCACGGTTGCCGAAGAGTGTTTCCGGCAGAGAACAAGTGCAAACCTCAAGGCAGCAGTCGCTCGAAAAACCTGAACGGCCATGCGGATCCAGTGCTGGGTTGTTTGTCCGACACGGATGAGCCGATCGGGAGAGTTTCTTACTATGAAGCGCACTTTTCAATTGCGTGTGATTCAATAATAATTATTAAAAAAACAATCAAATAGAATCTTAAAATTGCGGCAGTGGCCTGATGTGGACGCGTAAATCCTTCACACTTACTCGGTAAAGTCGATACTTAACACATGCTTAGGAGAAGAAATGAATGCGCATATGTCAAAGGGCGCGTAATAAGAATTATGTTAAATAAGTGAGCATTTCTGACATAAAACACCTCAAAGTTTGACTAAAGTAACCCTTGGGAATGCGGAATAAATCTTGTTGGCTTCAATGTTTCGCCTAAACTCAGATCGTGCTGACCTGACAACTTCCCTCGTTGGTTTGCAGGCCGCAGCGGTCGGCCTGCTGACAGCTCTGGCGATGCTCCTGAACTCCTCCCCCGGGGGCATCGCTTCTCTCGTTCTTCTAGCGGGACTGTTTAAACGCCAACCCGTCAAAGCCATGGCCATATGGGGAGCTGTCTATGTGCCGGTTACGGCGGTTTGGACGTTGTCAGCCCTTGATGGACCCCGTGAAATGGCTGCCGCTGTCATGGGTTACGCTTCGTGTGGGGCCGTGTTCTATGGTGGTGCAGCATTCCTGAGCGAGCGGATGTTGCGATCTTTCCCGACACTTGTCCCTTGCGCCTCGCTGGGAGGAGCAGAAGCAGCCTCTGCCGCTCTCGGGCTCGTTATGGCGCCTGTTGGGCTCTTTGCAGTGAATGGATCACTTGGATATTTGGTAGCGTGGTTCAGTGTCATTGGCGCGTCGGCAATGATTGGGTTAGGCGCGTCTTTGGCAGAGAGGCAAACACGGTTTGGTTTGCCGATCACGGTATTGGTCAGTTTTGCCTTATGCTTTTTACCAGGTCCCCCACGTCCCGAGTTTGACGGACATCCGATCTACGGAATTGCGCACAACCCTGACCCGCGATTGAAGTGGTCTTCGCCCACGCATGCGGCTGAAAATCTCGAGCGTTTGCAGAAAATGTCAGATCTCGTCGCAGGGGACGGTCTCATTGTTTGGCCAGAAGGAGCGGTGACTGGAACGTTTGATCTCGGTGAGGCGATCTCAAAGCTGGATCCCAGTCACCTGCCCCTACTGTTCGGGATGACACGATATAGCAGAGAAGGATCACCAGACCTACGTAATTCTGCCGTGTTGGTCACTGAGGATGGGGTGCAGGTTTCTGAAAAAGAATTGCTCGTTCCGTTTTATGAAGGGAGTGTTCCGTTCATCTACGAAAGTGACTTGGTGCTAGGGACGCGGCGGATCTTAACCCTTCTAAACGGGACAAGAATTCTTCCGCTGATTTGCTTTGAAGTGTTTGTTCCGAGGCCGTGGTTTTTGGGCGGTTTAGATGCTGACCTGATTGTGGTGTTGTCGGCCGAGACCGGGTTTTGGCCTAGATTTGCTTCGTTGATTGCAGACAGGCATGTGTGGGCGCGTGAGTTGGAAACGGGTTTGCGCGTTGTGCGGGTCAGTGATCTTTAAATTTATGAAGTGAGACCAGTTATTCGTATCGATCGGCCCAGAGCCGACCTTCGTGCATCCCGCGGAGAACGGCTACTTAGAGCCCATTCTACCCAATGTCAGAATCTGCCAGACGCGATCACCCCTTCACCGCCCCATCGCTCAGCCCTGAAACAAGATACTTCTGCGCGATCAGGAACACGACTGTGATCGGCAGTCCCGATAAGATAGCAGCAGCGGCGAAGTCTCCCCAGAGATACTTGAACTCGTTCAAATACAGTCGCGAACCCACTGCCAAAGTCATTTGATCTTCCGAACGCAACAAGACCGAGGCGACGGGGTAGTCGTTTATTACGCCGATAAAGACCAGCACAAACACGACAGCCATTATCGGCGTTGCCAAAGGGAGAAAGATCATGCGGAAGGTTTGCCAAGGCGTTGCTCCATCAATGGACGCAGCCTTGTCTAATGATGAATCTATACTGTCGAAATAGCCCTTGATCGTCCAGATATGCATCATCACACCTGAGAGATAGACAACGATCAACGCTCCGTGGCTATCGATCCCGATGGCTGACGAAATGTCCCCCATCGAGTCAAAAATTGCATAAAGCGCCACCAGCGCGAGAGTGGTAGGGAACATTTGGATGATAAAGAGCGAATCCAGCAGTCCCGCCCGTCCTTTGAAGCGAATGCGGCTAAAGGCATAGGCCGAAATGGTCGAGACAATCAGAACCCCAAACGCTGCAATCAGGGCGATTTTGACTGAGTTCCACATCCAAAGCAGCACAGGGTACGGCGGCTCAATGACAGTCCCGTCGGCACGGGTGTAGTCCAACCCGAAGGCGAGATACCAATGCTCCAAAGTAGGATTGCGGGGGATGAGATCGCCCACCGTGAAGTTACCTTCCCGGAACGAGATCGAGATCACCACAAGGAAGGGGAACATGATGATCACGAGAAAGCCCAGCATGAACCCATGAGCCACAAGCTTTTGCCAAAACAGGGTGCGTTTGTTTTCAACGATCATGGTCTTACCCTTTATTCGCGGCACGGCGCATGAACACGAAGTTCGCATAGGCCATGATTGAGACGAGGATGAAAATCAGCAACGTGATCGCGCCGGACAGTCCGAACTGTGTGCCGCTATCCATAAAGGCGATGCGGTAGGTGAACGATCCGAGGATGTCGGTCTCACCTGCGGGAATGATGGTACCCGGCATATCAGGTCCGCCACGTGTCAGCAGCAATACCAGAACGATGTTGTTGAAGTTGAACGCGAAGGACGCCAGCAGCAACGGGAGGAATGGCGGTAGGATTTGCGGCAGTGTGATCGTCCAGAAAACGCGCAGCATCCCTGCGCCCTCAAGCGCAGCAGCTTTCTTCTGCTCTTCGGGCACCGATTGTAAGAATCCCATCGCCAGAAGCATCATATATGGATAGCCCAGCCAGACATTGACCATCAGCAACATGCAGCGGGCGAGAAAACCGTTCGTATTCCACTCTGGCCGCAGCCCGAACAAGGCCTCTAGCACAAGGTTAATCTCGCCAAAGTTCTGATTGAACAGGCCCTTAAACACGAGGATCGAGATAAAGGCCGGAACCGCATAAGGCAGGATCAACAGGATGCGATAAGCTGCTTTGAAGCGTAGATGCGGCCATTGCAGAATGCTGGCCAGAGTAACGCCAAGCGCGAAGGTGAATACAACCGAACCGACGGCGAAAATGACGGTCCAGATGAAAATAGAAATCATTGGTCCGCGAATGCCGTCTGATGTGAAAATACGCTCGAAGTTCTGAAGACCGATGTTTGTGCGCCAACCGGGTGTGATTTGCTCGCCCTCGGCATTGGTGTAGAAGCCGGTCGCGTGGTCGGGCGTGAAAACAGCACCGTCTGTGACGCGAGTAGCGTTCCCGTCAGGTGCGATCTGAAACTCCGGCGTAACACTTGCAAACTCTCGAAGGCCTGCATTTCTAAGTTCTGTCCCGTCTGGTAGGGTCACAGAAATCTCGGCTAAACCTTTGCGTAACTTGATAGCATCGCGACGTTCTAATAGCACTTCTGGCGCAGAATTGACGGCACTTGCGCCCACATTTGCAGTACTTCCATCCAGGGCAACGAGGTCAGACAGATATCCGCCCGCCCCAGCGTCTTCAAAGTATACGCGATAGTGGTCCCCTTCGGCGGCGACCGCAAAGGGGATAGCGGTAGATTTGTCAACGATCTTTGAGGATAACAGAACTTCTTGCACCCGCTGATAGGTCAGCAAGTTGAACGAGCCGTAGTTCGTGAAGCCGAGATAAATGGTGTAGAAAATCGGAAAAATTACGAACAATGCCATTGTGGCAATGCCCGGATAAATAAACCGCGCGAAGTAAAACCGGCGCAATCCAAAGACAAAGAGGAAACCCAAGGCCACGATGGTCACGATGACGCCAAAAAGCGGCTGACCGATCATATAAACGGTGTAGGCTGCAAAAAGCAGCAGTCCTGTGGCGAGAAAAACAAGCGCCTTGGCAACGACTGCCATTGGGGTCAAGGGCACTGGTTTGCTCATATCAATCGATGCGACTGCCATTTAGGGAACCCTCATAAAGTCACGGGGCGATTGCTCGCCCCGCTATAATTGGTGTATTGCGATTACTCGCCCAGAATACGCGCTGCCGCGTCATCCAGTGCATCTTCAACCGATGCAGCACCCGAAGTGATGTTCGACAAGGCCGGACCCATTGCACTCCAGAACGCGCCCATTTCAGGGTTCGATGGCATTGGGATACCCGAAGCTGCGTTTGCGATTGTCGCGCCGACTTTCGGATCGGTTTGGGCGGCTCCTGCAGATTTGTCAGCCAATGCACCCAGCTCGCTTGCCGAGTTCCATGCTGCCAGACCGTCGTCGGTCAGGATGTAGTTTTCAAGCAGCTCGACTGCCAAATCCTGATTTGGCGAAGCGGCGTTGATCGCTGCCGAGTACACACCGATGAATGCAGGCGATACTTGACCATTGACGGAAGGGATCGGAGCAACCGCGATGTTGCGGCCGTTGCCCTCGTAGCCAGCCCATGACCATGGACCGTTGATGACCATTGCGGTTTCACCGTTTGCCATCGCGCCGTCCATAACGCCGTAGTCTACGCCTTCTGGCAAAACACCATCGTCAAACAGCGAACGCAAAACGTTTCCGCCGATTTTAGCGCCGTCGTTGTTTACACCGGTGTCGTTGCCGTCGAAGTTGCCGTCAACCTTCTGGAATGCGTAACCACCGTTTGCCATCAGCATCGGCATGGTGAAGTAGGTGTTGTTGTAGTCCCAAAGGATGGTCGAAACGCCTTCTGGCATTTGCATGTCCTTCAGTTCTTCGAACGTAGCAGGAGGCGTGTCGACCAGATCGGTGTTGTAGACCAGACCGATGGCCTCAACGGCAACAGGGTAACCCCAGATCTTTCCGCCGAACGATACAGCGTCCCAACCTGAATCCAGAACACCGTCCTGGAATTCCTGGCTTGGCGAAACTGCTGACAGAAGACCACCAGTGGCCCATTCGCCAAAGCGGTCATGCGCCCAAAGAACAATGTCAGGGCCGTCGCCAGTTGCGGCGGCTTGCTGGAACTTGTCTGTCAGACCTGGATCTACGACCTCAACTTTAACTTCAACGCCAAGATCGGCAGTGAATGCTGCTGCGGCGGCTTGCAGGTTTACGTCGCCTTTACCAGCACCCATCCAGATTGTGACAACGCCTTCTTCCAGCGCGAATGCCGGTGCGGTTGTCGAAAGCAACATTGCTGCTGCGGTTAGTTTTGTAAGAGTCTTCTTCATGTTTCTCTCCCTTTGAAAAACGTGCCGCCCATAATGGGCGAGCACACCCCTTAAGAACCCATCCTGACAGTCGGCTGTCCTTCAGCCGCTTCAAGATAGACAAAACCGTTGGCCCCGAGTTCCAGGGCGCCTTCGGAATAGTTCGCCGCCTGGGCAAGCCCAGTTACGGCGGCTTTACCTTCGACCGAGAGTTTCACGGTTTCAGGTGAAAGATTGAAAATGCATGTGAGGGTTTGCCCCTCTGTCTTGCGATGAAACGCCAAAATTGGCTCTGCAATTTCGACAAATTCGGTGATGCCAGACCAAAGAGCAGCGTTGCTTTTGCGGAAATTGATGGTCTCACGATAGGCGGTCAGAACACTAGCTTCGACACCGTCCTGAGTATCAACAGCACGATCCAACTGAGGTTGCTTCACAGGCAGCCAAGGCTTTACCTCGCTAAACCCACCGTGATCGTTTGCCTTTTTGCTCCAGACCATCGGAGTGCGGCACCCATCACGTCCTTTAACTTCTGGCCAGAACCGCAACCCCGGAGGGTCGGTAAGTTCGTGATATTCCATCTCGGTTTCCGGCTGGGCTAGCTCCTCACCCTGATAGATACCGATCGTGCCTTCAAACGACATAAGCATCGCAACGGCCTGTTTCGCCAATGCATCAAGATCAACACAATGCTTCGCCCAACGTGTCACGTGGCGCGGGACATCGTGGTTTGAAAAACTCCATGAAGGCCAACCATCCGGCGCACCCTGCTGAAATCTGGCTATGACACTGCGGAAATGTTCAGCTGAAAAGTTCGGCCCCAGCATTTCAAAGTTGTAGCACATATGCAGGCGGTCAGTGCCCTCGGTGTACTCACCCATGATCCGAATACCCGTGTCACCGGCATCCCCGACTTCACCCACCATCATCCGTGCGTCGAACTGATCTGTCAGCGCGCGCATCCGTTCGAGGAAGGCAATATTTTCGGGCTGGTTTTTGGAATTCTCGTGGCGCTGCCAGCCGTAGATTTCGGCAGGGGAGTCCTCATCTGTAATGTCGGGGTTGGGCGGGTTGTTCTGCAACTGGCGGTCATGGAAATAGTAATTCACCGTATCCAGACGGAACCCGTCGACACCACGCTCTAGCCAGAATTTCATCGTATCCAGAATGGCATCCTGAACGTCCGGATTGTGCATATTCAGATCTGGCTGCTCGATCAGGAAGTTGTGCAGATAGTACTGACGGCGTCGTGGCTCCCATTCCCATGCAGGACCACCAAAAACAGACGGCCAATTATTTGGAACACTTCCGTCAGGGTTTGGGTCAGCCCAAACATACCAGTCTGCCTTGTCGTTCAGCTTATCGCGACGGCTTTCGGCGAACCATTCGTGCTTGTCAGACGTATGTGACAGCACCTGATCAATGATTACCTTCAAACCCAATGCATGCGCTTCAGAAATAAGTGCATCAAAGTCATCCAGAGTCCCGAACAAGGGATCAATGTCTGTGTAGTTCGACACATCGTAGCCCATGTCTTTCATCGGAGACGTAAAGATGGGGCTAAGCCAAATGGCATCCACACCAAGACTGGCAACGTGCGGCAAACGAGAGGTGATCCCCTTCAGATCTCCAACCCCATTCCCATTACTGTCCTGATATGAGCGCGGATAGATCTGATAGATCACCGCGCCACGCCACCACTCCGACATAAGCAGTCCTCTCCCTCGAATCGCCTTTGACGAGACCATATCTCATAAATTTCAAAATTCAAAACGTTTTAAATTATTCAAATAATTCTTGCGTACACGCCTCTAGTATAGTTTATTTAAAGAGCAATTTGGCAATCAAACCGTTTGAGGGCGCATTGACAACACTCAAAGACATCGCATCCGAACTCGATTTATCGCCCGCCACAGTCAGCAGGGCGCTCAATGGCTTTCCTGAAGTGAATGCAAGAACGAAAGAGCTTGTTCAGAAGACTGCAGAGCGGATGAATTACCGCCCAAACCAGTTTGCGCGGCAGTTGGTATCTGGGCGATCGGGGATGATCGGCATGATCATCAAGTCCACCGAGGAGACCTACGGCAATGTGGCCTTCTTTCAGGTTATGTCCGGCCTTTCGACACTTCTGGCCGAGGCGGATCTGGATCTGATATTCCAAGCCTCAAAGGATCAGGACATTGTTGCGCCTTATGAACGGATGCTCAAGAAGACATCCCCCGATGCCTTCATCCTTATGGGCCCCGAAAAGAACGACCCCAGAATTAATTTCCTGAAAAGCAAAGACATCCCCTTTGTGGTTCACGGAAGTGTCGATGATCCGGACTATGCTTTCTATGACATCGACAACAAACAGGTCGCATCAAGTGTCGTCGATGTTCTTTGTGATCTGGGGCACTCGCGGATCGCCATGATCAATGGACCTGAGCCCCTCAGCTTTGCTCAGGAGCGCCGCACAGGCTATCTGAATAGCATGCGTACCCACGGGCTGACAGTGCCTGATTTTGCTTTGCATCATGGTGTTCTTACTTCGGACCAAGGGTACACTTCTGCGCTTTCACTGCTATCAGAGCGACGCGGCCCTCGTCCTTCGGCAATCGTTTGCGCCTCAACTACGATCGCAGACGGCGTTTACCGTGCAGCAAAGGACTTGGGCCTCTCCATTCCTAAAGACTTGTCTGTTGTTGCACATGACGATGCCATTCCTGAAATGCGTGCCGTCAACTTTGAACCGGCCCTAACAGTTACACGGTCGCCAATCCGGGATGCCTCGGCACCACTGGCGATGGCAATCCAGAAACTTCTCGAGGGCGAAAAGCCCGAAGATCTACAAACAATCGCAAAGGCCGAGTTGATCGTACGAAACTCAACGGCCCCAGCCCCAAAAGATAGGACTGACCCATGGTGAACAATCCTGCACTCGCAATACACGACCTCTACAAATCTTACGGACCGGTCGATGTGTTAAAAGAAATCTCGCTCTCCATAAACGAGGGCGATTTCCTCGTTTTGGTGGGACCATCCGGTTGCGGCAAGTCCACCTTGCTTAATTGCATTGCAGGGCTCGAGGAAACGACCAAAGGCAAGATTGAAATTGCTGGTCGGGATGTGACACAAGAACCCCCTCGGGATCGCGATATCGCTATGGTTTTCCAATCTTATGCGCTCTATCCAACCATGACAGTTGCCGAGAACATCGGCTTTGGCATGAAAGTGCGCGGAGAATCGAAAGCGGCGATCACTGACAAAGTTGCAGAAGTCGCCGGACTATTACAGATCGCCCCCCTTCTTGATCGACGCCCAAGCCAGCTGTCAGGCGGTCAACGCCAGCGAGTTGCTATGGGGCGGGCATTGGTCCGCGAACCTGCTCTGTTCCTATTCGATGAGCCATTGTCGAACCTAGACGCAAAACTGCGTGTCGAGATGCGAGCCGAAATCAAGCGCCTTCACCAGTCAACTGGAGCTTCAATCGTGTATGTGACCCACGACCAGATCGAAGCAATGACCCTGGCCACCAAGATTGTGGTTCTGAAAGACGGCTACGTTCATCAAATCGGAACGCCGGAAGAGATCTATGACCGCCCTGCCAATACGTTTGTCGCAGATTTCATGGGTTCGCCCCCAATGAACCTTGTCCCAGCAGAAGTGAGCGATGCCAAATTGAACTTTGGCACGGGGCAGTCGCTTCAAATTGATTCAGCCGATTCGTCATCAGTTTCCGCTGGCAAGATCACTGTCGGATTTCGCCCCGAATTGATGGAACTTACCCCGCCCGAGGCTGACAGCATCCCGGTTACTGTGGATATGGTCGAAATGACAGGCGCTGACAGTTATGTTAGCTTCAAGCTTGGCAATAAGGCTGTAACTGCACGAACACCCGGACGTTTTCACATTGGCGAAGGCGGTCAGGCAGGCCTGAAGTTCCCCGCACAAAGCCTTCACTATTTTGACGCAGAAACAGGTAATCTGGTGAGCTAAATGCGCCTCTTGACGCTATTCCTACTGATGCTGGCAACCGTCGCTCAGGCAAACGATAGCTGGAAACATGACGTCATCTACTTTGTGATGCTTGACCGCTTTGCCGACGGTAACGCGTCGAACAACCGTGGAGTTGATCCGAATGATCCACTGACCTTTCACGGCGGTGACCTACAGGGGCTGACAGAGAATCTGGACGAGATTGCGGATTTAGGGGCGACAGCTGTTTGGCTGACGCCCATCGTAAAACAAGTCGCTCCGATTGCAGTGGATGAAGGATTATTCCACGGCCACCACGGCTATTGGGCTGACAGCTTCACCGAGATTGACCCCAGATTTGGCAGTGAAGCAGACCTGAAATACCTGGTCGACACAGCCCACTCAAAGGGCATGAAGGTCATTCTGGACGTCGTCTATAATCACGTGGGCTATGCTGCTGAATGGACGCGCACGCGCCCCGAATGGCTGCGTCAGGGCGACGAGTGTGGTGGTGATGCGATCACTCTCTGTCTGTCAGGGTTGCCCGATCTAAGGACTGAAATCCCGAAAGTGCGCGACTACCTTTTCGAGGCTCATATCGGTTTGGCAGAACGCACAGGACTGGATGGCTTCCGCTTGGATACCGTGAAGCACATTTCACACGAATTCTGGCAAGAGCATCACCGCGTTGCGCGTGAGCGCCTTGGTCCTGACTTCCTATTGCTTGGCGAGGTCTGGGATGCCGACAAATATCTGGCCGAGCCCTATTTCGAAAATGATGAACTCGACGCCATCACCGACTTTGCCTTCCGCGATCGCACGTTGAAGTTCCTTTCCGGGGTCAGCGATGCGAAGCGGTATAGTCGCTACTTCGCGAAGCGTCATAACGTGGCTGACGGAAAGCTACTTGCCCCGTTTTTATCAAACCACGATATGCCCATGCTTCTCGCCATGCTGCGCGGCAATAAGGAAAAGCTTAAGATTGCAGCAACTTTATTGCTAACGTCCGAAGGCCTTCCGGTTTTGGCTTGGGGCGAAGATATCGGGCGAAAAGGCGGAATATGGCCAAACAATCGCGAGGCTATGGATTGGGGTGACCAAGCAGTTTTGCCAAATGCACGCAGTTATCGCGACAACAACTTGCGGGGCTACTTCCAGGACCTTGCTCATTTGAGGCGGCTATTTCCAGGATTGGCCTCAAATGCAACTGAAATTGTACACGCTGACGGTCGAACACTTGCCTATATGCGTGGTAGCGAAGTACTCGTGCTAGTGAATGCAGGGGACGATGATTGGACTTTTAGGTCGAGCGAACTTCCAGAAGGCGAGTGGACTTCTGTGTATCAAACAAAACATTCTGATGGGGCGTTCAAAATACCATCTGTCTCTGCGGCGATATTTTCTCGGGCAGAATAAAATCAATCAAATGCTTCAACAGATTAGTATCAAAATGCACTCCATTCAGCGTTGTTATTGGACTTGAACATGCAGTGATCGGCAGGGTTAATTACTCCACCGCAATCAGAGAAAGACGTAATTCAAGCAATGTCGGCTTTGTCCCGCATTGCAGGCATTGGCGCAAGTCGCAGCGAATGACTGCTTTCCGCCCATAGTTCCGACATTTTCAGTCGGCATCTAGGTTTATTCTGGGAAATCGGTTGCTAACGGGATCGTCTTGTTGCGCAAGTGGAATAGGGTTTGCGCATTGCGCTTGAAGATATGCAGCCGCTGATTTTGCGCCTTCCTCAATACCCATTTCTTGGATGAATTCCTTCTGGAGGTCTGGATGCACCTCCGTAAAGAAAGAGAAAACAGGACCGTAGGCTTCCTTCATTGCCTCCTTGCACAAAATACAGGTGGCAAGTTGATGAGCAGAAAGGTTCGTGCCATAGGGCGCGTTGACGGTTCCCAAAATCTTGGAAGCCACAGCTGACACTTCTATTTTTCCCTTTTCGAGCGCTACATTTTTCAAATTAATGACTGAAGAATGCTCAGGCTGCAAATTCTAGAACCAACCGAGGAAATTGGCGATATGCTGTAGCGTTTACATCATTTGCCACGATCCGCCATGATTGCATCTGGATTGGATCGGGTTCTGCAAATGCTGCGCAGGACAAGATGTTCACGTTTTTCTTTCCACGTGGGTCACGCACTGAGCGGGAAAGAATGACGTCAATGCCCGCCTCTCGAGCCGTCAATGCAAGTGCCTGGCATTGGGTGTAGTCGGAGTCGTGCGCCCAAAGCCTTTCGTGCTGAACGAACGGATTTGCTGTCAGATCGAGTGCCAAGGGCGTTTTAACTGCTACTTGAAATGCTGTGTACTCCGGAGCGTTGTCTGGGGCCGCTAGTCCAGGGCTGTCGCGATAAAATTTCATCCGATAGTGCGCCAGTTCCGTCACCGCAGTTTCAGGGTATTCTGCGGCATAGAATACGCCATCCGACATTCCTGAAGGTCGAAAGCGTGAGCCGTATGGGTATGGCTGATAGCGAAACGGTGTAAACAAGAGATAGTTCAGGTGCTGGCAAGGCTCGGGCACCGGGGGTTTGCTCTCATCCAGAATTTCATCAAGGATATTCTGCTCATGTACGTTTTCGACAAGCTTTCTGGTAGAGATGATGTTTTGAGCTTCCACCAATCTCCAAGCCGATCCTTCCCAAGGTTTTGCCTCAGATCTTAGCTCGCTGGGCGTCCAGGTAGGTAACGACATTCATAAGTCCCGTTAGGTTTTTGACCAAAGCGGCAGGCACGCCGCTTAGAGCTGTGTTTTCATTGCGCATCCAGTCCACATTCACACGGTCGTCTCCGCCTGTAACGGCGTCCAGCGACCGGAAAATCCTTAAAAAGATCACGGCAATCTCGTACTCTTTTTGGCCTTCTTTCAGTACATGTGTCCCGTTCATGATGCGGGATGCTGTTGACTTGCTCACGCCCAAAACATCCGCCAATTCAGATTGAGTGAACCGTAACTTTTGGACGGCTTTGGATAGTGCTGACGTTACGATGCGTTCTTTTTCGCCACTTTGAGCGCCATTGGCTGTAGCCTCTCTCACACCTTCTTCTCCTGACCTGGCCTTTTCGGCTTTTATATTATTGTTGATTATTGATATTTGGTTGGGTCACAGGGCGCCAATTCTGCACCTTGTGAAACAAGCATAGGAAAATATTTCTGAAGAAACAACAATAACGTGGTATGATTGCATCTGGAAGGCCCAGTGCACGGGGGTAGGAAGCCCATTTCATCTGCAATTTTACTTCATATGATAGCTGGCATCCGCTACTCCTGAAAATCCAACCCGGAGACCACCCATGTCGACCCAAAAGCGTTATCCACGTCTCTCGCTCGCGACATTTCTTGCCGCTGGGATTTGCGGTGTTCTCGGCTTTGTGCAGGCCGAGGGCTTTTTCGTGCTGTCCGCGTTTCTGGCACTGGTTGGTTTCATTCTCCGAAGAGGAGTGTCGTCTAGTCATGACCTCTCGAAGTTCGAGCGTCTTCACAGGTACAATCGAAAATCGCTGTTGAGACCGCCACCTGGCTTTCACTGATTTTGTACTTTCCCAGTGAACACGTGATCCCCGATGGAAATCGGCGCATCCTCGCGGCGGCTATTCTCTTCCCGCAGCCAATTTGGCGTTTCATTAGTCTGAACCCCCTGCTCTACCAAGTCTTGCATGCCTCGCGGTGAATAGTAGTGCGTTGCCCCACTCGTTTGATCGGCCATGCGGCCTTCAAAAACCATATCGGCAATTTGGGCCGCGCGCTCATATTCCGGGTCCCCGGAATTGTACCTTGCGACGAGGTCATTCCCGCCTGCTCCTGCATTCCATGCCGAGAATTGCTGCAATTGAAGCGCTACGTCGGCCGGATCGTCCCCCCACCGTGGGTCCTCGACGCGGTTCTTGATAACAGACGCGACTGCTGCCATGCCCGCTTCGCCTTCCCCGGCGGCTTCACCAAGAATGGTGCGTGTCACCACATCCCGATCATAGGTGCTGAGCGTGTTGCGCCCGCCAAGATCGAGCGAAAGCGAGGGAGTCGTTGCCTGGCTCGCGTTCGAGAGTGGCGTTGCAGCTTGTCCGGATGTCTGTTCGCCCATTGCCCGATCCCCGGCCTTTGGCATCCAACCAGGCTCGAGCCCCAGGACCCCTGCGCCGCGATCTGCAAAGGCCCATCCAACACTTAGGTCGACTGTCTCAGCTCCTGCACTCAGCCTTCCGTCAACATCATCGGAAATGATCCTGGTTTCGGACATCCCGTTGTAAACGTGATCGAAGTTCACGCTTGCCGCGCGTACTGCGTCCACACTTCTCTCCCGATAGTCCCCCAACTGCGGCTTGGTCACGTCGGCTGAGGAATGATCCACTGGCGTGTGGGTCATAGATTGGTAGACCCCGAGATTGTTTTGCATCATCGGCGGAGGTGAAGATGCGCCCTGATCCATTCCCAGTTCCCGCATGATCGACGGTAAATGAGCGCCCAACACATCCTGTTGTTGCGACAGACCTGCGGCCGTCTTGGGGTTGAGTAACATCGAGATGCGCTCGTCGCTATAGCCCTCCTCTTGCAGCTTGCCGACAACCGCATCGGTGATCTTGGCGTTATAGGCCATGTCCTGGCTTTCAAGATAGGTCTCGGCACGATCCAGACTTTCGGCTTTCTCATAGGCGGCAGACAGTCGCCGTCCTGTCTGTAAAACCTCGTCCAGATTTGAGCGGACCGAGTTCGAGCCTGTTTCCACTTCGCTGGAATGAGCGCCGGAGTAGCCGCGTTGTGAAGAGCTTGAAAGAAGCCCGAGCGTTTCCGAATAACTTCCGTCGCGGGCCGCATCTACGGCCTTGGTGAAGGATTCCTGGGTGCTGGCGCTCAACCGGCCATCCGCCGTGAGGTTTGCGCTAAGTTTCACTGCCTCGCCTCCACCAATCCCGGCACTCCCAGCCAACATGGCCTGCAGGGCCACATCGGTGGAGAGATTATGGGCCGAGGCAAAGCGCTCCACTTCGCTCCAAGCATTGCGCAAATCTGTGCGCTGTTCCTCGGCCGCCGACCATCCGGTCTCGCCCCCGGCAGTGTGGGATTCAGTGACGGTCTTGCCGAAGTCTGAAAGCTGGCTCGCCGTCTTGCTGACAGACTGTGTGAAATCTTCGCTCTGTGTCTCAACAGCACGCCAGGCTTGGCTGGAGCGATCGGAGATTTCTTCGCGCACAGACTGCCCGACACTGGCGGTCATGCCGACCGTGGACTGGGCCGAGCCCGCGCTATAGGTGCGCGTGCCGTCATTGTTAGTGGTAACCATGCCGCCATCGCCCATCACACGGGTCATACGGCCATTGTCCATGAGGACCGAGGTGTTCCACTTATTGGCAGACATGGAGTTCATTGAGACATTGCCGAGACCAATGCTCCCCGTAGCGGCCTCCCTGCCCGTCTCGATCGCCGCCCCCTGGCTCACGTTCAACATCGAGGTGGCAAGACCCGCCATTTTATTGGCGCCGAACATTAGGGCGAAGCCAAGGAACGGCACGGACATCATCAGATAGCCCGCGACCATGCCGACGTCTTGCTCGACAGATTGAATACCGAAGTGATTTGCCCAGTTCAGAACATCCACGGTGCTTGTGCCCGAGAGCGTTGTGGTGTGCTCGCGGTACCAGCCGGTGGAGGCCTTCAGAAGCGTGGTGTGCAGGATGGCACTCAAGGGCTCCCAGGAGGCAAGCCAAACATAACCGCCAAAATATCCCCGCGCCACAGAGGCGGCCATAGGCGTCATCATTAGAAGCATCGCCAGGGGAAAGGCGCCGTAATAGAGCGTCTCGAAGGTAATCTTGAGAAGCGGCACCCATTTCGTGGCATTGGCACCGACGATTTGGTAGCTGGAGCGCGTTTGGGATTCCGCGCGCGCCGCCTGATAAAGCTCCATTGCGGCCGCATTTCCGGAATTGGCAATGAGCCGCCCGGCCGCATCATCCAGCGCCAGCACCAGCATGGATTGCTTCAAGTAACTCGTCGCGGAATAACCCGCGAGCCCCATCATATTTTGAAAATCTTCCAGCGAGCCGGTCAGGGCATTCACCTCTACAGTGCCCGCTGAGTTCCCGGTCTGTGGAGCACGCGAGGCTGCCCGGGCTTGCAGGATACGCATTACCTCATTGCCAAGCTCGGCCTCAAGCCCTGCCCATCCATCAGCGCAGCCCGTGGTCGCGCCTGCCGCTTCGTCATAATAGGCCAAAGCCCCCGGAACATTCGTGCCGATGAAACCCGCCAGATCGCCTGAGGTCACCAGCGCATCGAGATCCACAAGGCCGATATTGGTGCCATCAACCATACAATTTTCCATGAAATTCACGAGGTTTTGATGGACCGAGGCTGTGACCGCACGCCAGCGGGCCGCTTGCGCCATGAGGCTCGCGCCGAAGAGAATGCCGTGTTCCTGATAGACAAGATTGTCGGGCGTGGAGAGCAATGCTTCCATGCGTCGGGTTAGATCATAGGAGGTTTTCGTGGTGAGGTTTGCCACCATGGCCACGGAATAGGGGACATTATCGACCGTGCCATAGACCTCCAGCGGATAGGTGCTGTCCATGATGATCACGCGCGCCTTTGGGCCAATACCAAGCGCACCCACGACTGCGACCGTCGCGATGTAAGGAAGCACGCCTTCGATGCTGCCACTGAAGGTCATCTTGGTGACCATGTAGAAGACACCAAGGATTGTCCCGACAACCAACATATCCTGGAACCCGCTGCCGCCCGTGAAGGCCGCGAGGAAGTTGAAAATATCATAGAGATAGTATCCCCCGCCTGTGGTGTAGACCTCGAGCTCGGGCATCAGTTCGCCTCCAGCATGGCGGTGAAACGCGACGACGAGTAGGCCGCGAGTTCGGTTTTCGCGAGGTTGAGCCGCTCGAGCGTGCGCATAGCCGCCGAGTAGCGTTCGGCAGCCAACATGCGTTCCTTGACGAGCGCATTCAGCGTGGTCTGAATTTGCTTCTGGTATTCAAGTGGTAGCGGGCCAAAGGTGGCGACGCGACTTGCCGAGGCGCTCATTTCCTGAAGCGCGCGGTCAATGTAGATCATCGCCAGATCCACGGCGACCACCTCAGCCATGGCGTCAATTTCACTTTCCACGAAGACGTGCTGATAGGACATGCCGGTGACCAGCATGTCGAGCACCGGCACAGAGGTCATGCCCAGCAGGGCAACGGCAGCGTCGGGGATGTCTGCGTCGCCAGCTTCAATGGCGTCCTTGATCCCCAGAATTGTGGCCCGCGTCTTTTCAATGAGGGAGCTGGCCTCGGTTATTGTGACGTCCTCAGAAGTTGGCTCAAGACACTCAGAATATTCATCGCAGCGTAAAAGCTTGACCGTGCCGCCTTCCACAAGCGCTTCGATCATTTCCGAGCTGGCAGCCCGTGGGGCAATCGGGTTTTGTTGCGGACCTTCGCTCTCGGAGGCGGGTTCCAGCGTGATGATGGTCCCGGTCAGGGTCATAAAAAATTCCGCGAGCCCATGATCGGACGCCAGAAACGCGTTTTTCTTGATTGCGCGCCAGGCATAGTTCACATTCGTTGGTACCTGATCCTGAAGCTCGGCATTGGCGGCGGAAAGCGTAGCATTTCGCTGGCCGCCAGTGCCGCAGCCGTGTTTGGCAGCAAGGCGGTCGGCAAACATCCCCTGATAAGAGCCGATGGTTTCACAAACATGCTGACTGGCGCCGTCCATGGCAGGCCAGAGCGATCCGGCCAATAACTGGCCCGCTTCACAGGAATTGACGTTCATCGCATTCACTTGCTGGACGAGGTCGCGCAGCTTCGCGACGGTTTCCTGAACGGCCGGCGACATGCTTTCAAGCGCCAGTTCAAAGGCAAAGCCGGCGGCGTTTTGCATGATGGCTTCCATGAGCGCGATCAGTTCTTCAGCACTGATGAAGGAAAACGACCCGCCAAAGATATCAATCCCCCCGCAGCCCGCACGCACGGAGGGCAGTTGGATGTTGTAGAGGTCAGAATTGCGTGTCCGGGTGCGCACCTGCACGGAGCCCAGGGTCGCGTAGCCAGCCCGTTGGCCATCATAGGTCATCGGGCGCGAGACATTCACGCCGCCGCCGGATTTGGTCCAGAAGTCGGCGAGATCTGTGGCGACATCGGCCTTGCTCGGGCTGACGCACAGCGCAAGTGAGGCTGCGGTTGAAACCGCCCATTTCGGGAAATTGGTCATCGTTAGTATCTTTCGCCGACGGGGATTTTTGTGAGGATGTGGACGGTCTCGAGAATCTGGTCTGCGGTCAGAATGCCGGAACCGATGACGGACACGTTGCCTGTGCCCGGTTTGGCAAGCGCGAGGGTCGGGGTTGGGTACGCTGCCAAGCCCATTTCCTCGAGACGCCCATCGTCAGTAAAGGCTGAAGGATAGAAGGTGTTCGCGCCGCCGTCTTTCGATACCGCCAGAATGGAAACTCCATAGGTCTCTTCCATTTGGGTCAGGATCTGACCCTGGACCTTGCAGATCCCGCAGGCGGCATCGCCGTCGAAGATGAAGAGAAGTCCTGCCTCGCGGGCGACTTCGCGGAACGTCTCTTCACGTGCGGCTTTCATCTGATCCTGCCAGACATTGGCACCGACGGTGGCGAGCGGATAGTCCACATTGGCGTTAAGACGCGGTGTCGAAAACAGGATCCGCTGCCAGGCCTCGGTAAAGTCCCCTGCCCGCTCAGCGATCTCTTTGTTCACTTCCATATAGGCCAGCACATTTTCTGGTGTGGGATCGAGCACGGCGTGGTATTTCAGCTCGTCGATATGGGCGCGGAAAGCCATCATGGCCTCGGTCGCCGGATACTCTGGCTCTTCTTTGACAGGAGCTTCGGGCTGTGGTTGCGGGACTGCTTCTTCCAACTCCTCCTCCGCGTCCGTTACTGGCTCCGAACAATAAAACGCCCAGCCTTTGGTAGAGGGGCTTTCACACATATCGAGCGTGAAACCTTCCGCGCGGGCTATGTCTGCCAGGTTCATCCCAGCAAGGATGAGGGCACCAATTCCCCCTACCCCTCTCATCCGGACATCTCTTCGGATTGACGGATGAGGGAGGTGATGGCCCCGAGATACCAGGTGGGGTTTCTGTAGCCCTCAACCTGACCAATCAGCGCATCATGGGTGGCGTTGTAAATCAACGTCGTCGGATAGACAGATACGCTCTCCCCCATCGGGTGATGGTTGAGCGGCACGATCTCTGGAAAGGGCGGAATGGGACGGTCGTCAGCACTGGCTACGATGACCGGCAAGCCATGGCGTTCTGCGAAGGCAGCTAAAATGGGGGCGGCTTGTTTGCAGGCGGGGCACCAGGAGGCTCCTGCGAAGATGATCCCGGTTGTAGGTGCGCGCGCGGCAGTTGGCCCGGCTAAGATCAGACCCGGCAGGCCAAGCAGGATTTGCCGTCTATTGAAGCGTATCTTGAACATTGCTCTCAAACATCCCGAGTTCATTTTCCAATTGAGTGATGATGAAATCTTCCACGAGCGTGTCGGTCTGGCTTAGCAGATCGCCGTAGATTTCCGAGAGATTCATCTGGCTGATGTCGAGTGCCTGTAGCTGATCGATCGTCAGGGCTGGGCAGTGAGGTGAGCCTGGATAATTGAGCTGTGCGCCCGTCTGGTCATGGGCTTCTTCCTGAAACACGCGGGCGAACTTGCTGGCATAGGCGCACCAATACTCATCAACCGATACGCAAATTCCCAGAAACCTGTTGCATCGCATGCCAAGGTAATGGGCTGCCTCTGCTAATCTTCGTGCAGCCAGGCGTTCTTCTTCTGCAGAGCAAGACCCCTTTCCATCTAGATCGCAGCAATTGGTGTTGCCACGCCGACAGGAGAGATACTCGCCGCTGAACACTTCCGGGGTCGTGTTCCCTTCCTCCAGGCGGTTTTCCTGACAGTCCTCAACCACCACACCGTCCTTTTCCGCAGGGGTGGTGGTATCCCCGTCGCATTGGTTTTTGTCTGCCATATCATCGAGAAAATTCAGCCAGGCGGAGGCTTCTGCGTAATCGGTATTTTCCTCTTCGGGCGCCCCGTCACAGCCCCCGTCTGCACAAATCGCATCACTGTCGCATTTGGCCGTGAAGGACGTGTCGCTTTCGCAGGTGTAGGTGTAATTGGCGTAAGAACAGCTGCCGTCGTCATTGAAACTCTGACAAACCGGTTCTGCAGACTGTCGGCACACAGGGTTGTCTTCATAGGGAGAGCAGGAATCTAAATACCCACTGTCGTCGCAATTGTAGCGATGCGTGCGTTCCCACCAGCTACGGGTCACGTTTTTGCCGTTGATGTTACGGGTCGACCCACCCTGAACCAGCTGGCTTGAGAAGAAGGTGCAGCTTTCGCCAATCACCTCCGCGCAATTACTTGTCAGCCGTTCGTCGAAATTGGTGTAACGCCTGTCTTCGAGCACGGCCGGGGCTGCATTGTCCGGTCCGTCCAAACAGGAATAGGTGCGCTCCACTTGATCACAGACGCCGGAGACTTCCCGGGTGCAGGTCTCGGATGTCATGCGACATTGCCCGCTCTGCAGCGGCTCGGTCTCTATGGCCTCAGCCTCGAGCGCCCTGCATTCGCTTACCACATTGTCACGGGTACAGGTCTCGATGCGCTTGTAAGAGAGGCAGACATTTTCGAGTGTGACACCATTCACTGTGACAGAGCCGGTGCGCGTGCAAACCGCATTTTCCAGGCGGCAGGTGTCAGCTAGGGCCGTGTTGGCTATGACCAAAAGAAGGGCTGTGATGAGGGGCTTTAACACGTGGCCCCCAGATCGGCTGTAAACGCTGAGCAGCAGGAGCCACTTACATTGACACTCAGGGACGGACCTACCTCTCTTGTGTTGGCAGTGATGAGCGTGACGGTTACTTGATTGCTGCGGACCCCGGACGTGGCATTAACGGGTTCAAGCGCAAGAGATGTGTTAGGTCCCGGCGCACTTTGGGAGAATTCTCCGACCAGTTCCAGATTGGCCGTACGGGTCTGAGACGCTTCTCCGCAATCAGCGATCCAGGTGCTGCCGGCATAGACCCCTTCGACCGAACAGTTTTTACCGCAATCACGTGCGGCGACCGTGAGGTTCGCGCCGCCGCCGCTGCCCTCGGTCCAAAGGTTCTGGCCGTTCACCCGCAGCTGCGCCACACCCTGATAGGTCATGTCGCCTACGCTGAGGCTAGTGATATTCGCGATGTCCTCGATATCGATCTGAACCTCATGTTCGCGGAGCGCACAGGCACCCGTGCCGCTGCCCGCAAAATCCAGTGCCACCGCATTGCCCGCGGCGTTCCAGGTCACAGGTCTGGAAAACCGCAGCGCCTGTTTGAGGCAGTCTCCGCCCGTGGTGCCGGTGCAGCGCCAGGCAATCTCCCGAGAGCAGCTCTTGCGATAGGCCGGGTCTTCTTCAGAGCAGCGCCACTGATCTTCGCGGTTCACAGACACACGTCTGGTCTCGCGGCAGGTGCGAAAATCCCGGGACAGTGGGGCAGAGCATGTATGCGTGCCCGACATCACGGGACCGTCAAAGGCATTGCTGCAAGACCCGCTCTCTCCAGTGAAGAGATCCGCGACCGAGTCAGCCCCAACGGAAACGGCTAGGTTTGCCAGCCCTATGGCGTCACTTGAGGGGGTGACGTCTGGTCTGCCAGTGGCGCTATCAACGGTGGCCCGGAAGGCCTGGCTTGCGGTGCTGTCTCCGATCCTTGTGGCCAGCACAGCATCCTCGAGATCCCCAGCCCCGAGACTGGCTTCAAAAGGCGTGGCCGTCTCAAACGGGATCACGACCTCGTCCAGCGCTTCCTCGTTCAGGAATTGCGTAATGGATCCCAAAGTCTCGATCTGGGTACTCGCGCGCTCCTGAAGGGTTTGACCGAAGGCTGTGCTGCCGAGGCAAAGGAGGAAGAGGGACCAAATGATCCTCATCATGACCCCCATCGGCCGCGATCCAGAGCATCCCGCGCGGTCTCTGCAGCGTCTCCGTCTCCACCGGCAATAATTTCCAGTGCGGCGCGCAGCGGGATGTTGCCGGCGATGCGGTCGTGCAGCGGTGCAACATCGCTCTCACAGCCAAAGCTCTCGCAAACCTCGAGCGGTTCGGCCGTGACGATGACTTGCGGGATAGTCTCAACCCCAAACCGCGTGAAAAGCGTCGGATCGATGCCGAAGCCCACGGCCTCAGCGTCTTCGCCAAAGGTCTCTGCGAGTGCCGCTTGGGTCTCAAACACCGAATTGCCCAAAAACCCGCGAAACACGATCGGCACGCCGAAGGTTTGAGCCTCTTCCATCATCGCCCTCAAAGTGGGTCCTGGCATGGAAAAACTTGCCAGAAGAAAGATCCGGTCGGAGCCCCAACGCTCGTTTTGCTCGGCAGCTTGAGAAGTCCCTTCCCCAATGCCAAGCATCTCCCGCACGCGGAGATTTGCGAGCGCTTTGTCACGGAAGGCTTCCATGTCAAAGCCGCGCCCGAAGTCATCTGCATCTTGGATTTCGAGACCTTCCGACCAGGCCTCGCCCAGCTTTTCTGAGCGATCGAGCAAGTCCGGAATCGACGGCTCGATAAACCCCTGCGCGCCGGGTGCGAATTGTAGCACCGGCTCCTCGGCAAAAGCGGCGGATGTGAGCAGGGCAAGAGCCATGGTTGTGATCAGAGTGCGCAGCAATTTCTTTTCCTCCACATAAGCCAGCCAAAGCTTTCGCCTTTGAACGGGAACTCGCGGCCCGCATCGATGTATTGGGTGGAGGACCCGATCGGGGCGCCCGCGTATCGTCCCCTCGTCTTGGCAACGGGCCTTGTGATCTGCATCCGATACTGGCTTTTGGGAATGATCGGCGCGATGCGTGGGCTGCAGGCTGTCGGAACAGCGGCGGTTTTGCGGGCCAGTAGCAGGCGGTGCATGCGGGCCGTGAGACGTGTAGCCACAGATTGGCTTGCCATCACCCCCCCATAGTGGCTGTTGACCTCACCCGCGATCGGATAGATCGACCCCTGACAGCCATTGCACCAGAAAAGCGCATCCATGCTGAGGGATCCGGAGCTGGTGGCCACGCATTCGGCAGCACATGCCGCCTGGGCGATCGGATTGGCAAAGAGGATGGCTTCGGGATTTAAAAGATTATTGAGCTCCACATTATTCCAGAGCGGATCAATCTCGCTGATATAGGCCACATCAAAGACGGTTGTTTCGAGACAGAGCCCGTCGATGATGGTCCCGAGCCAGGAGATTAGCGGAAAATAATAGTAATGCGCCTGCCACGCAGAACCGGTGTCTGCCCCGTTTGACGCCGTGGCGGTTGAGGTGCCGTTTGCGAGAAGCTGGAAGTCCATATCGAACCCCATATTGACAAAACACCCCGCTTCATTGGCCACATCGACAAGACGCGCCGGTTCCCAAAGCCCGATCGACAGACCGATGCGGGGCAAGAGCCCTTCCCAGCAGGCGCAAAGGGGAAAGGCTTGATTGCGCGTGTCGGGTCGACTGGTGCCAAGACTGATGGCGCCGATGGAAATCGGGAAGATGCAGTCCCAGCAGATTTCGGTGATCGGATTGAGGAACTTTGCGTTGCATTTGGCCTGCGCTGCACCGACAAGGGCACAGGCAAAGACAAGAGCGAGGATCACGGATCTCATCGTGCGTCTCCCACGGGCACTTCCTCGACCACCATCACGCGATTGCCGCGGGTGATGACCGATGGCAGACGGGTGATCTGAAACCGCGCGGTGAACTGAGCGTCCTGGTCGAAGTAGAAGCGCCGTCCATGGGCGCGCATCAACTCGAGCGGTGCCCCTTTGGTGAGCACCAGGAGCGTGTCGAGCTCATTGCCTTCCGAAAGAGCGAATGCCACCTGATCCGGATCGTCCCCGTCAAAGACCACAATCCGCTGATTGTAATGCGAGTAATCGAGCGGATTGATCCGCGTGCCCGCGCGGGCAAAGACCTGGCCGCGATGATCCATCAGATCACGTTCAAGCGTGATCGAGAGATCGACTTCGTATGTGCGTGCATGTTCTGCGGGCAGCAGACCCAGGACGGGGCGCGGGCGGTTCACATAGGCGCGCGTGGTTTCTTGCATTTCGTCACGCATGTCCTCGAGCTCGCCACTGTCTTCCATTGCTGTCAGGCGCGCCTGGATCACTTCAAGCAGGTTCGGTTCGGCGATCTCCCAGACCGGTCCATGGGTGCCGTAATCCTTGGCGAGGCTTGACCCTGGGGCGATGAATACCGCTCCGATGAGGACTAGGAAAAGAAAAGCAACCGGCGTTCCGACGTTCATTGAGCCCATGCGTTCCACTCCGTCCAGTGGGGTATAGGGACCGGGTAGCCCACGGCGAGAATGTCAGAGCGCGCGACGGTGCCGATCAGCGCGTAGCGACTATCAAGCGAGTCTGGAGCATCGCCGAAAACAACCAATTCATCTGCTTCCACCACACCCTCGGATAGAGGTTTCAGTCCCTTCTCAGCCAGTTTTGGTAAAAGCGTTCGACATGTCCCTGCCACGCAGACCTGTGCGTCAGATGAGATGATCATATCGCCGGGCAGACCGACGATTTGTTTCACGAAGGGAAAGTCCTGAAACCGCGCGTCTACCGCGTGCGGGGATGGGAAAGCCACATAGCTGCCGCGCAGAGGCAGGATAGGCCAACTCACCATGAGATAGCCGGTGTGCGGCAAAGATCTCGTGCCGTTCAGCACCAGCCTGCCTGCGCTCAGCGCATAAAAGCCGATCAGGACGAAGGCTCCAAGAAGGCCAACCGTGATCTTCTTGCGCGTGCCCGTCATTGGATCTGGTCCCATCGCGCAATGACGCGGGCCGCAAAGGCGTCGCTGATCTCGATGCCACCGGCCAGAATGTGATTGGCATTGATGAGAAGAGCACCAGTCTCTGCGTGGATGGCTTGGGCTTCGGCCATCACCAGCCGGTCGAAGTCGCGGATCGCGTCGCGTAGTGCCTCTTCGCTGAGATGTTGACCGCGCTCTTCAATGAATATCCGCACCACGGCTTTTGCATCGACGATGAGAGTCTGGTGCGGGCCAGCCAGATGGCCCAGCTGTTTCAGCGTACCGAGTTGAAGGGCGACGATCCCGAGGATCGCAATGACAACCCATAGCCCGCGTGTCGCCCAGCTCATGAGACGTCTCCTTTGGCCACCATGTCTTTGAGCGCCTCGACAGTGGTCATGCCAGCGGCTCTACGGCGGTTGAGATGTTCAACTGTGGCGCCTTTTGAGGAGAAGACCGCCAGGGAAAACGGATCGAGCATAAGCCGGCCAAAGAACCACCCGCCCGGGCCTTTCACTGCCATTTCAGAAAACTGCCCCGGCACGCTGGTGATGGATTTCAACTTGGCGCCAAAGCCTGCCGGGATGGACAGACGTTTGTTTTGCTCCAGCCGATCGATGGTTTCAGGGTTTTGCGCCAGAAACACTGTCCAGTCGGAGTTTTGCAGACAAACCTCTGCCGCCTGGTTCTGAAAATAGTCGTCAATCGATTGGGTACCGGTGATGAGCGCGCCGGTGTATTTGCGCGCGCGCCGCACCACCCCTTCGATGAACTTCGCGGTGCCGGCACCTTTAAGAAGGTCCCAAGTCTCATCAATAAGGATTGCCACGGGAACCGAGCGGTCTGTTTTGAACATCAACTCGGTGCCAAGAAACATGATGATCTGCAGCACAACCTGTTCGAGATCGGGCTGGCTTTTGAGGCTGGAAAGCTCGACAACAGTAAAGGGGCTTTCCACGTCCACAGTCGCCTGCCCCTCAAAGTATTTGCCGTAGACGCCATGCCTAGTGAAGCTCTTGAGCTTGGTGCAGACGTCTACAAGCCTTGGATCCGTCGCGACACGGGCTTCGAGTTTGAGGTAAACATCGGTGATTTCGCCAGCGGGACCTTTGTCGTTCCAGACCGCGAAGACCGCGTCCGAGATGGCCTTTTCCTCGATCCCTTCGACGCGGCCCTCGCGCTGTGCCCCAAGGGCGGCCATGGAGGCCACAACACGGGTGATGAGTTCGACGGCTTCGGACGCATAATCCGTGGGCGTACCCCCTGCCCCCTCCTGCATCTTTTCGGCTTGCAGCATGGAAAACGGATTGAGGCGTAACTCCTGTCCCCCGTCAAAGGCGACGTGACGCCCGCCGAGGATTTCGCAGGTGGTTTGGAAACTATAGCCGTCATCAATGACAAGCGCGCGGCCGCCATTGGCGTAGATCGAGGTGATCAATTCTTGCATGAAGACCGATTTGCCAGCCCCGGATTTGCCGACTACCGCAACGTTGTAGTTGCCTTCGCTTTGAAAGTTGGACCAGGTGAAGATCTGCCCCTGGCGCCCCAAGAGAAGCATACCGGGACCATTACTGTTGCCTTTCCATTCACCGGAGAAGGGTGCCACGGAGGTGAGCGCACGCGCTTTTAGAAGCCGCATGCGTTGCAGTTTCGCGAAAGTCTTCATGTATTTCTCGGACGAGCCAAGTGGCAGGGCGTTGATGAGAAGCGCCAGTTGCAGATACTTTTCCTGGCGCAAGCCAAAGCCCACGCGGCGATAGATCTTGGCTAGCTCGGACGTGGCGATGCGCGCCTCTTGTCTCTGGCCCTTGCTATAGCCCACGACGGTCATGACCGTCTGAAAGAGCCGCTCGCCGCCTTCGATCTCTTCGGAGAGTGTCTGAAACTCTTTGGCCTTCCCCTCGAAGTCACTGACAAACCGATGAAACCCGGTTTTGCGGCTGTGCTCGAGCTTGCCGCGCCGCGCGAGCAGTTCACTTGCTGCTTTTTGCGCGGGGATCGAAATTGCGGTCAGGGAGGTTAAAATCGGACCGTGTGGGCGTTCGGAGATTTTCTCGGGCTCACCTAAAAGCGTGATCCCAAGCGCGGCACTCCATTCTTTCGGAAACCGCGCGACGCTAGTGACCCCGGCCGAGACCACCGGATCGCCCCCGAAGCGGATATGATCGGGCGAAACCCGAAGACTGGCGCCGGGGATTTGTGCATTCAGCGGCACCTGATCGTCGTAGCTTGGGGCGTAAGCCCCGCCCCAGACCTCTGCGTGCAGGATTTCTTCGAGGAGCTGCAGGAAGGCGGGCGGCTCCAGACCTGACCCCTGTGGAAGGCTCAGAGCTCCCAGAATGGCGCGGCGGTATTCTTCGAGCGTGGCGAGCTTGCTCATGCTGGCCTCCCCTTCGATCCAACCGGTTACGAAGACCCGCCGATCTGTCGGGATCGCCTTGATCGCATGATCATTGCCAAAGCGTTGACCGCTCAAATGCTCAACGCGGCCCTTGGCCATGGCTTCTGTGAGTTCCCCACCTGAAGCGCGTTTCTGAGCCCAGGCATGCAGGGATCGGCTGATCTCAGGCGAGGACCAACTGATCACTTGAAGCCCGGCGGCTGAGGGCATGGATGTCAGAAGTGCTGAATGCAAATTGCCTGCAAGTTCCTCGCTCGCAATTTGCGGCGCAATCTCAAGAATGAAACCGGTGGTTTTGTCGTTGTGATAGATACGCTTCACGGGATCATAGACGCGCCAGGGCAGCAGATCAGCGAGCGCGGCCTGCTCGAGGATATGTGTCTCGGCCTCGCGCAAGGACTCGTCGCCAAAGAGCGAACCCCAAAAGTCTGTGAACATCCCCATCAGCGCTGCACCCACTGGGCGTCTTGCAGCACAAAATGCACATAGCGCGATTCATGCAGCAGCGCGTTGTCATCCAGATAGGGCGCGATCCAAAGCCGCCCGACAATCTCCGGCTGGCGGTAGCGGTTGGTGTCATAGGGATGACCGCCATCCGGCATGCCCACGTAGAGATCCGCGGTCTTTCCGATCCCGAGCGGATCTTGAGACAGGCTTTTCAGGGCTGTGTCTTCGACCGTTTCTGAAACCGGCGTGACCGAGGCACTTCCCTGCCCGTCTGCCTGGGCAATCGATGTACAAGGCGAGCCGATCTGCGCGCTGCAGAGAAAGTCTTGTTCGGTGTTTGTCGCCGAGCAGCCCGCGACAGCGAGGCCCGCGATCACTATGATGGGTTTCATTGCAGGGAAATTCCTTCCATGAACACCAACTCGACCTTTGTTCCGCCATTCAGCGAAATTACCGGCTGATATTGTTCGGCGCGATTGATGTAATATTCCGAGAGTGTGTTGGCCGCCGATTGCACCCCGCCGGTGCCGGCGGCGATGCCAGCGGTACGGGCGATGTCTTCGATCGAGGTGGCGTCCGAACCCGAGGCTCCACCCATTTCAGCGGCATTCGCCAATCCACTGAGGGCGCCGGCGATGGCCGCATTGGTGACCAGTGGACCTTCGCGGCTGACCACGCGACCGCGCACACCCGCCTTGCCCGCACCAACCATATAGCCCGCGATTTTCTGTTCGATGACTTCGCCACCACGTTTGAGGCAGGTGAGTGAGAGCAACCGGACTTTGACTCGCTCGGAGCTCAGATCCCCAATGGCAGAGCCCTGAACTGTGCAGCCGTCGATATTGATGCGTCCGGCGGGCCCGTCGGTTCGACCCGCCGTGATTGCGGGCCCCGTCACCCGAAACAGAACCGGCGTCGGGTTTTCTCGATCAACCACATTGGTGGCGGCATCGGCCCCGGAGAGAACCACGGCAGGGGCGTAAGAGCCAGCGGGGATGTAATTGCCGAGACGGTTGGGCGCATCGCCTTCGGCCTCCCCTGCCCGCTTTTCCAAGGTGAAGCTTTGCCCAAAGCTCACTAATTCACGCGCCGGTTCTGATCCCTGCGATGAGGGGGTAGTCCCAGATCCGGTTTGCTGAGCCACAAAGTCCGCACTGGCATCCCGACGCACCGGCTCTCGGCTGATGAATTCTTGACCAAAAGAGGCATAGTCCGGTGTGGAAATGCCGCCCGTAGCTCCACGTTCTCTGGAAGTGGTAGAAAGCGTAGGCGCAGATCTCGGTTCTGTTGTTTCCAACTCGGCAATACGGTCCGCTTGCTGCAGGATCATGTCATCATATTCCTGGCGCATGGCGGCAATCTGATCGGCTGTTTGCTCGCGCCCGGCGTCAATGCTTTTGGTGAGATCGTCCACGAGGATAGACAGCCGGTCGATTTCCACGCGGCTGGAGGTCACCCAGGACATCTCCGGTGCGGCTGCAGAGGTGCGATCCGCCACAATGCTTACATCAATCCCGTCGTTAGAATTGCGCATGGCCAGAGCTGCCGGGGATTTTGGGGCGAGCACGCCGAAAATGACGATGCCCAATGCCAGCACAGCCCCCACACCAAGTCCAAAGACAATGTACTGTTGTTTTTGTCGGGAAGGGGCAGCCATCAGTTACCTTCGACCACGATGACCCAAGTGCGCTCTCCGGCAGCGAGTCCGGTCTTTTGCACCCAGACCGCGAGCACGCCAGCGCCATAAAACTCCTGCTCTCGCACAAGACGCGGGGACTGTCCGGCAACGGCCACGCGCAAACTGGCAGTCCAACCCTGCCCAGAGATCCGCCGCACGACCCGGCCGTCGCGTCCACCGGGCACCGAACGCCCTAAGACATGGCTCCGAGCCACGTCCCGCACGATGGCGGTTGCAAACTCTGCGATATCGTCAGAAAAGCCGATGGGATCAGGACCCCTGGAGGGATTGTCCAGAAGCGCTTCGCCGTCTTCACCCTCGACGGATATGACAACCGTCTCTACGGTTCCCTCAACCGGGCTCAGCACATAGCCGATGGTTACGCCGGCCTCGCTGACAATGAAGCCGGTCTCCTGTGGGTCGAGCAATTCCGCTCCGAGATATCGCAGAAAGACATCCCCGGTTTCCGCATCATTGGTCATTTCAAAATCGGTGGCGGTATTGATCAGACGGCGAATACGATCGCCCTTGATGCTCAATCGCGTGACACCTGTTGTTGAGGCTTCAAAGGAGATGGTGCCATCGGGTTCGACCGTCAGGTTTTGCGCGGCATCAACCGTCGTTCCCAAAAGGACAACCAAGGCAATAATCCCAGCGATCACCAGTGCTTTGGTCATCCTTCGATCTCCAGCTTGCTGATGCGCGAGAGGCGTGTTGAGCCAGCCTCAATCACAAAGGCGAGCTTGATCCGCCTGGGTTCCTGGTTCACCAGAACCGTATTGAGGAAGGTCTGCATGTCGCCTTCGACGATCACTTCCAGGCGGTCGAAATTGTGTTCGATGCGTCGGGCAAAAAAGACCGTAGAAATGGACCTCTCGCGAATATCGGTGGCCACGCTGTCGTAATGGCGCAGAAGTTCATTGCGGTTAGCGACAGCCGCCAAACGCGCAATGACATTGCGGCCATAGTCGAGGTTTTCCGGATTGGCATTATAAAGCCCGTAGACTGCATCAAGCGCCAAGGCTTCGAGATAGCGTTTATCGACAACCCCACGGGCAATCATCCCGTCACTGACATTAGTCGGAACGAGGATTACCTGGTTGCTTTGACTGTAGATCTCGTAGGCCAGAAGACCATTGATGCCAAAAAGCAAAGCCGTCGATCCGGCAAGGATATTCCGAGCCATGCGGGCTTGACGCACGGATCTCTGAAGAGCTTGAAAGTTCATTAGGCGTCCCAAGTCTCCGGCGCGGCATCAGGGAAGGGAGTGAAGAAACCAAGTCCATGGGGCGTGTACCAATAGGCGGCAGCCAAAAGCCTCTCGAGACCGCCCTCGCCTTTCAGGCGCTTCCAGGTCGCCCAAGTGGCAAAGCCCACGATCAGACCCGGGAAGAGCATTCGCCCAAGAAGGCCCATCAGGATTGGGAGGCCCAGGACCACAGCCTCATCAGCCGGAAGCATCAGAAACCGTGGGGGGTCTTGAAGTCTTTGCTCAATGACAACGAACAAGGGGACATCCTCAAAAAGAAAGGTAGCGGGCACCAAAACGGCACCCGCCCAAGCAAACTAAATCTCAGAGAGCAGAGGGGTCTTCAGTGAGGACAATATCAGCCGCCAGGAGGTCAACGCCGCCTGTCACACCGGAGATGCCCTGCAGCGCGTTGACGCCATAACCAAGGAACAATGCCACAGCAAAAGCCGTGACCGCTTGTCCCCAGCCACGCCCGATGGCCAGCATGATCGCCGCCAGGGCGATCGAGATGATGACAATTAAGAAGCCCCCTGCCCCGCCCATCAGGGCCTGTAGATCATCACCAACCTCGGTGAAGCCTTGCTGAATACCAAGTCCGTCGCCGGCCGCGAGAACTGGGCCTGCAGTCACAAAAGCCGCCAATGTCAGCGCAGGTTTGAGAAAGTGTTTCATAGGTCTGTCCCTCTGTTGAATAGTGATAATGAATCAAATTATCGCCGTATTAATTATTAAAATAATAATTAACAACGTATAAAAGGCATGGGAGGGGAAGTTTTTCGCGGGGGGCGTGTGTCAGGAGGTAAATGACTAGATTTCCCATGTTGCAGAGGAACTACTTTCTGGGTCGGTGAGGTATCCGCTATTCGCCAAGCTCATATGCTTTTCAGCTATCAGTGATAGTCACATGCCGCATCCCGTTGCGCGAAAAAGAGACGGTATCTGCAAAAGTGGAGGTCAGTTTTTCAATCGTTATCCAGTAAACTACAATCCCATGAGCACTAGGATGCCTTTAATCTACTTCACTCTATTTTCCCCAATTTATCATCGCGGAAATCTGTATGAGAGGATCTCACCTTGTTTAGTAAAGGGCCCCCTGATAGAAAAGATCTATTAATTTAAGTATGTTATGAGCGTGAGGCGTCTGTGTCAGCTGCTGAAACTAATCAACCAAGTGAACAAGTTGGCCTTCTGAAAGCGGAAGCTGGTCTCCATGTTGATGGCTATCCGAATGCAAAGCGGGTTGTAAAATGGGATAGCAAGAAGACCGAGCGATTGGCAGTGCTTAGGGTTCACGAGTCTAGTCTGCGATTTTGCCAAGCGGCAATGCAGGAGTTTCTAAAGATATCACCAGAGTTGCCGATAGCCAGCTATGCAGCGTTGATCGGCATTGTCGCAAAGTATTTTTCTTGTTTCGGAAAAAATTTAGCCAATGGTCCCTTAAGCCCAGACAAAGTTTTTAAAGGTATGCCAGAAGCTAAAGAATGTTTTGTATATTGGAAGAAAATTCGGGACAGCCATTTCATTCACGAAGAAGGCGTTCTTAATGAAAGAGTGACAGGTATTGTGCTCGGGGAAAACGAAGAAGCAGTTGATGTGGTAAATTTAAGCGTGACGGCATCCGTTAGTGATTTCGAACATCAGCAACTTTTGTACAATCTAATATCGCATACTCTTGCCCACGTCATAGACGATTCTGAGGCGCTCAGACAAAGCATTCTCGAAGACGCCGGCAAGTTGTCGGCTGAAGACCGAAAAAATCTTGCAGACTTAAGGATTGATATTCCAAGCCGCGAGCGCTTGCCGTAGTTTTGCGTTTGGCTACCGGGTAATAGTTTGAACGTAAGACGATAGTCGGATAGTGGTTCACAATGGCTTATGAACAAATCTGGAATGCCGGCTCGAATCCTTTCCCGGGTTTTTGATCGTATATCACCAAAGGCAGATCGGCTTTAGGCATTCGTGAGCGTCCTGTTTCGATGGCTGCGGAAACCGGAAGAACGGGGAATACATTGATTGTCGTATTCTCGCCGTGGTGGGCCTTAATCCGATCAAATAGTCTACGAAGGTGGGTCTTGTAGATTGCAAGATCCTCTTGTCTTCGCATTATATCATTATGGGGCTCTTCCACTGTGATCGACCAGATGGCAGTATTGTTGCCTAGAACCGACCAAATTCTCTGATCATCGACGGTAGCACTGAGCGCTAGCTTAAGGGCGACAGGCACCTCTTTCGGCCCTGAATATTCGTCAACTTTGAAAGCTATTGACGGCTGGTGGAGTTGCCATTTCCAAGTAGATGGCTCGCGGTACTTTTGGTGAACAGATACAGGCATGATGTCACCGAGTAACGTGCCAAGTTCGATAAGAAGCGGCTGCGGAGCAAGCGCAAACACACTCAATTGAAGGATCTCCTTCTGCTCTATTCGCTCCTTCACCTTGCGTTTGAACTGACGGTGCAGATGCGCGCTTTGCATGTCCCAAAATTCCGGTTCATCATCCTTGATTTCGGAATTGAGTTCGATGTCGATGGTTCGTCGCTCCGCAGGATGTCTGTCGGGCGGCATAGCGGCAAAAATGGCCTTGGTGGAAACCAAGGAGTCCATTTGGCCGATGGTCGCCGCGAAACGGAGCACATGCGCCGCGCGGTCGGCATCCATATCGGTAACAGTCTCGATCCGCTCTTCGTGCTCGCGCTTCATAGCCACGAGTGTTTCTTCTGGATAGTCGTCCACGTGATCTACGTCGATTTCCTTGTGATGGATGGGGCACATCAGCATCAAGTTGCTGATGTCACGGGCGAGAAGTGGAGAACGGATTGCATCGCCCCTCGGGCCGTTCTCACTATCTGCCACAATATGCGCGATGAAACCGAACTTTCCGTCTTCCTTGCCTGCGATCAGATCCCCGACAAGAAGCTTATTGCATCCTGAAAATTCACATCGACCCGCCGCCAAAGCCCACAACTGGGTTTGTATCTTGGCTGGGATACTTGAACTAGACAATTTTCCGCTCCTTTTTGAATAGCGCCGCCATAGCGGGTTATAATTGAATGGTTAAACGAGTGGCCAATGGTTTCCAGTCCAGCGAGCAATGCTAAAGTTCCGGCGGTTGCCAACTTTCGCTAAATCCAGCTTCTGGAACTGCATTTGCAATTATCAACTGGCCGGCCTTGGGCAATTGGCCACGTTGAAACGTGGTGATGGTCGCCTGAATCGAGGCGCTGCCCATTAGGCGCACGATGACCAATGCTGCAAACGAAGGTCCGCTGTATTCGACCATATTTGTCATCGAGGCCACGTCGATCTCGCTAGGTATTGGTGGGAATGCCGGGTGCGAGTGCCATTCGCCAAGATAGTCAACCCGACCAGTGCGACCACTACTCTCCAGTAAGATCCGATCCATCTGTTTTGAGTGCGGTTCAGGCAAACTATCGAAACGATCTCGTGTGCCCACCTCAAGATCGACGGTTAAACCGACGAGTTCAAATTTTCCCGGAGCTGTCTGTTCTGCAACCAACCACCCGCCGATCTCGCGTTTACCACCTTGTTTAAGGTGAGTCTGCAATTTCTCAAGCTGTGAGCGTGGGACTGTGAGGCTAA
The DNA here is from genome assembly GCA_029244725.1 of Paracoccaceae bacterium. Classification (GTDB taxonomy): domain Bacteria; phylum Pseudomonadota; class Alphaproteobacteria; order Rhodobacterales; family Rhodobacteraceae; genus JASMHC01. Next base: position 17,825 of record JAQWQJ010000133.1, on the reverse strand, counting down.
GCGTCATCTTGCACTCCAAGGTGAGCCATGACGCGTTCGACGCCCTCTTCTGCACAACTTGTGCTGCCCTTTTCCCATCCTTCGAGAGGAGCGAAAATGACTGGGTGGGTGTCAAAGGGATGATCAAAGATCCAGCCTTTGCGCAGCCCGATAAAGTAGGCAGGTTCCGGATGAACTTTCAACTCTGTGGTTGTGAGGGCGTCCAGAGCATGACGTGCCAGCCTGTTGGCAATGACGCCTACATCGCCGTCAGAGGCGAATAGGGGCTCATCGTCGTCATCACCTTGCACCCCGTAATTGTGCTCGCGGCCCTCTGGCGGTGCCATGCCTTTCTCGTCGCACCAGGCACGCAATTGAGATGCAGCGATCAGCGGTGGTGGATCTTCGGATGGGATACTTCGTGCAATCAGACCTCCGAGTCCACCCGCGTAAACTCGTCCCCAGACGAGTGGTTTACGCTTCTGTGTGCAAATGGCCGCTGCCATTCGAAACACACCACTATCAGCCGTTGTATCGATGACGAGATCACAAGAGCTGATGATCTCGCTCAACTGAGCAATGTTTTGAACAGATAATTGAGATGTCAGACTCATCCCCAAGGCACCGACTTTCACCGCCGGGTTTATCCGAAGCAATCGGTGCTTCAGAGAAATTGCCTTGTGATGCCCCACATCCATTTCATCGAGTTCGTTTCGCACCAAGTTGTCAGACCAAAGAACGTCATTGTCGAGCAACATGAATTGAGCGACGCCTTCGCGCGCAAGACTGGCGGCAACTTTTGACCCCAGCGAGCCTGCGCCAACGATGCAGATATTAGATTCTCGAAACATATTCCCTTGAACACGGCGTTCTCTTGCTTTTGGCGGTTCAAAGGTGTGAAACAGGTCTATCCTTCGTTTCGATCCGTTGTGGAGAATGCGCAACAGTATTTCGCGCCGACCGTTTGAAATGACTACAAACATGTCGGCTGCTGCTTCAATCCAGCCGCGCAGCCTTGGCGGCAGATATCGATAAAGGAGTATCGCCAGTTCATTGGGCGGTAGATCCGGAATTTTACGAATGTCGGGAAGCCGAAATAGGATTCCGTGTACCCAGCTTCCGCCAATTCCAGGACCGTCGTCAGGCTCAACTTGGCCATAACCCAACCCGATGGTCGCAATGCGGGCAACAAGGACTTCGGAAGTCTCAACCCGCCGCTCCACAGTTATGCGAAGATCGGTCACGTGCCCGGCAAGACGCAACCTCAAGAGGCGTGCGGTGTCAGGGGGTAGCATGAAGCGCCGGGAACACCCAGAGAGCAGCGATGGTAAGTCGGCAGGATGAGCGCTTTCCACGTCCGAGAAACTATCGTCCTTTGGGGTTGCTTCGAGAAGTGCTTTGGCACTCCGGACTACATCCGCGCTCTTGCAGTCGGGATGCCAGTTGTCAGGTCTATACTGGAGGCATAGTTCGCCACCCTCGCCGTATTGGTGCTGCGATAGCCGGACCGAGCTGTCGGCTGGAAGTACAAATGGTGGTAGATCAGGAAAGAGTGCTGGGAAAACCAGCCGCAATGGAACACGATGATCACCAGCGAGCAGAACAAACGACCAGACCAGCAGACCATCAGCGTTCTTGCCGAATTGGGGGCCTTCCAGCCAATCTGATGCCGCGGTTAGACTAGCGAGCTCTTCACACTCACGGATTAACCGCGCCTCGGCGGCAGTGAACTCCATCAACCAAAACCTTTTGGCTCCGTCGGCCTGCGATCCTCACCACCAAAAACGAGACCCGGCGCAGAAGCTCCGGCTGCAGCGGCAGGAGCGACGGATGCCGCACGTGATCCTGCGGATGCCGCTACCCTCGAGCGGGCACCTTCAACAAGGGTGCTGCCAAGATGTCGTGAGAGCTCATTCAGAACAATATTCGTATCACTGAACCTTTGAACGGTACCAAAATCCGTACGAGCGGCCTCAAGCCATGCAAGGAAGGAGTCCCGGCGCTCGGGAAACTTTTCCCACCGATCCGCAAAATTCTCTGAAGGGTCCGTCGGGTTGGCGATCCATGACACCCCATTCCGTTCTTTGACTGAGAGGTGCATGTCCCTCAGAATCTTGGCAATCGCATCCGATACCCTTGCTTCGCCTGCATAGGCATGTGTTGAGAGCGTCGTGAGGATCACACTAATAACCTTCAGGTCCGGATCCCGCTCTGCGAACCACTCGTCCCTGTGGCGCTTCAAGATCATGATGGATGACTGGAGAGGTGTTCGCACCCGAAAAACCGGGACGTCCTCCACACTCGCTGTCACTTTGCCTTGGGCGTCTAGGAATGCCCTGCGACGTTCATTCAGCTGTTCGATCTGACTTGACTTGAACCATGCGGCAAAGCCACTTGGATTGCTCCGGGGCCAATCATCCGTAATGACACGGTATGTGCTAGTCTTGTCGCTATCGGTGATGGCGATCGCACCCTCCGCAAGTGCTTGATCCTCGAGGTAGGAAGAAAGGACGACACGCATGTTTGTCTCGTTCGGAACCGCCGGCAATACGTCCATGTGGAATTGCGCACCATCGGCGTAGATCAAGGTGCAGCACCTTCTAGACTCACCGACCTCGTTCTTGATCCCGCGCGCATCGCGATACGCTTTGAGCTCAGCTCTCAGAAGCGCGCGAAGGTCTGCTTGGGAAATTTGCGCTTTCGTCAGAGACCGGAACGAGACGACGATGTCTAGATCGTAATCTTCGTCCTTGGACGCCGGCTTGATCGGCGTGCCAAGCGCGAAAGAGCCTTGGATATAGACATCTGGATCATATTCACGAACCTTGGACTCATCTCGATGCAAAAACTCGCCAAGATCCTTGTAGCGCCTTTCGGCTTGATCAAAGCGATCTTGCGGCACCGCCAACTCCTCAGCGAGCTTTTCAATCGCGACATTATATCCATATCCTATGCCTGCACCCGCATTCATATCAAACCTCTTACTTAAATGCCTTCAACTCTGAGATGTTACCTATGATTTGAATATTCAACCTTAGAGAGGGGTCAAACACAAACTTTTCCCAAGCCATGACTTCAACCGGCTTTGGACAGTACACTTTTGTCCAAAGGCGGCAGTTGAGGAAATAAACTTAGCTTGAATGGTGGTGTTTGGTGTCTCTTCAGGGGCGGGTATGCTGGTTCCCACCGCCATGCTACCCTTAGCATTATGCTGCAGGAGGTCTTGGATGAAAAAACCACATTTAGCTGCAACGAGATTTGCTGAGGATTTTGGGGCGATGGAGTATGCCATGAAGCGATCGCCAAACTACCGCCGGAAGAATAAAGCGATCGCAGAGGCGGATTGGGATGCATTTGCGAAAGACTTGGGACAGGAGTTCTTCGATCATATCGTGAAGTCTGGGGTCGCAAAAACCTTGATCGGAGAGCCACCGCGGCGCCTTCTCGCAGATATGCAGTGGGATCCTCCCAATCCAGCCCCGCTCTCAAATGTCGCGCAACTCATAATCAATGGGCTCTGCCGCGTGAGGAATAGTTACTTCCATGGTGAAAAATTCACGGGTGGACCTGCCGGGCAATGGGAGCGCGATGCCAAGCTAATTGAAGAAGCTCATGCAGTACTTAAGAATGCTGGAGAATTCGCGTTTTATCAACTGCGAGACGTTGGCGATTCCGATTAGCTGGCCCCAACTCATAGCCGATCATACTCTTTTCGCGCCGCAGCTCGCCCAAAGCTAATGTCCGGTTCAGCAAGCCAGCATTGCGGCGTAGCATCACCTGATGAAGATCTGTTTTGGGTCGTTCAAGGTTGCCTCACTGGTGGGTGGGAAACGGTCATTCGCTGCAGTACAGAGTGTGAACGGTGCTTTCCGTCAAAGCGAACATTAGTAGTCGCGAAATGAGCTGGTATATTAGCGGCAAAAAAGTAGAGTTAGCTAGCATTCCAAGAGTCTTGTGCTTCGATGTAACTGTCGAAAAACACGTTTTTGCGATCGGAAAGCGAAATTGAACCATTCGTGTTACGGTCTGTCCAATAGTGGCCACTGAGCTGGCCTGGTGGTCTGCCAATTACCTTGTATCTGAAACTCCCGTAGTGGATTTCACTGATACCAGATCTTAGGTGGATACTTGGGTCACTTTGATAGGCGCCGTAGACGAAGGTTGTACCGTCAGCTTGAGTATCAAAGCTTGACGCAACTAAGAACGACTCGGCTTGCTCTGTCATTAACCTGATCGACAAAGAACTGAATGTCTGTCGTATGACCGCAAAGCCGTCGACTGCGGCAACAGGTTCTTCCGAACCTGGGGCTTTGTAGGACGATTGGAGAGAAACCCGCCAAGTCCCGTTCAAATCCGGACGCCGAACTAATTTTCTTACAGGCCAAGTTCTCCAAATGTACCGATCAAACAGCCATAAACACGAAGTAATTGCAGCTAGAGTTAAGGAGTAAGGTTGCACATGATCCCATGTCAGCTCGATACCAAGCACCCACAGAAATCCTCCCCAAACTGCGAGGGCGATGATAAGAAGTATTGAAACCGTCGATCTAGTGAGCAATGCGTCACCCATGTTTGAGAATCTAAAACAAACCCTGCTCCAAATACATCAAAGCGGCGAACCATTCCACCCAGCGATCTTGGTCTTCGCTTCTGACCGAATTTCAGATGCAGATTGTATTCCGATGGCAAGAGATCCGATGCCAATAGTTGGACAGCGGTTTGGTACTAACTTTGCCCAAGACTTAGAGGCTGCCTTCAAGGTGAACCCGAGTATCCATGATGGTGCCATACTTTTTCAAAGAAGCCAGCAAGACGATGATTATTATCTGTCTGCATGGTCTATGCGCATCGTGAGCCGGCATACGCCCTTGTTCTCTGAGCCTAACCTAGGTTCGGCACATAACAGTACTCTCTCACTTTCGATGGCGATGGCCGTAGATGCATGCTGCATACTGTCAAAGACTAAAGTTGTCTTCTTCGCCGACGGTCGGGCTACAACACTGGAGGCAAACTAGGTGAGCCAAATCTAGCGACCTGAGCTGTTCCAATACCGGCGCATGGATGTGAGAGTGTTGTTAAAATCACTCCCGTTCCAACAGACGTCGGAACCGTCACGCACAAGATAATACCGTTCATTCGCGCAAAGCAAATCGGGGACATTGCAACGCTCGAGCCAAGAAAGCGCATTCTCTATCGTTTGCTGGTGCGTTACAACAAAATGGTCGTTTGGCACGTTGTAGAGCATGCCCTCGATGAAATACGATGGAGCCACTCCGTCACCGATGTACCCGTCACTGACCATCGATCTACGCATGTTCTTCAGAACGCGAATACTCGGTTTGAACCGGCTGTTCGTGGCTTGATGCGTTGAAGTGCAGTTAGCCAAGTGTTGGTGTGGGTAGTTGACGATCTTGTCTCCGTCCGAGCTCCAAAAGAAGATTCCTTTGTGGAATCTCGGAACGCCTACCGCAGGGTAGGAATAGTACCGGCGGTGTTCAGCACATGCGAGAACGTCCGCGTCGCGACGGCTGCTGCTTCCCGGGATCGCAATTGCCTTATTACCTGGCGTGACCCCATTTCCGAAATTCTGACGCAGCCAAGAGGTCACCTCTTCCTTAAACTGATTTATCGAGTATTCAGCCGGAATTCGGTTCTGATCGTAACGCTGTTTATCATCTGGGTTTAACTCATCGATATTGCTGTAAAAGACCGATGTCAGGCAGATAGCAATGTCGACATCGCTCTCAGCCCAGACATTTGTGTTGTTTCCGTATGACCCCTGAAGAAAGACGTTGAAACTCCGACTGGCGTACGGCGCCTGAGGACTCTCCAGCACAGTTTTAATTGTTTGATAGGTCGTTGCTGACTGTTGTACCGAACCCTGATGTGACCATGTTTCAAGTTGATCTTCTGAAATTGCCATTACTATCCCTTTGATAAAAGTAGTTCGCGGACGTCATCTTCACGGCGCGCAAACGATTCCACGCCTTGTTGGCGAAGAAGGTTCAATTTCCTGGGATTAAACTCAAACATATCCGTCGCCATTTCTGGTTTGTCAAAGGTATCGCTAATCCGAACCGTCGGCACGTTCGCGTAGAGCAACCGCCTGAGCTGATCCATCGAAGCTGTGTTAACCTCGAGTGTCTTCTGAAGCAATTGGACCGGAAGGAAGCTGTTGATGCGGCGCGCGATAAAGCCACGCTTTGGTTCCGGGTACTGGCCGCAGCCCAAAGATAGTAGCCGACAGTTCTCAGGTGCATACCCAAGCGCAACTGTCGCATCGGCCAGCGCGTAAAGTGATGGGTTGTTGGCGCAATAGCCCCCGTCGAACAATTCAACGATGTCGCCAGAAGTCGTTTCTAAGGTTTTGATTTCAAAGAACGGGAATGCTGAGCATGAGGCTTCAATCGCATCCGCCAACTTACATCCAAACCCTGGAATAAAAGTGGCTCTTCGACCGTGTGCTTGGGTTTCCTTGCTTTTGAAGATCATTGGCGTCTCGAGTTGCCACTTAGTCGACACGATGCCGAGGCCTGTCAGTGCTGTATCGAAACTTGCGTCACCGAACACTTTCGCACCAGTCTCACGTAGTCTTTCCGTTTTTGCTGCCTTTCCGGAAGCTCGCATAATGGGCGGGACATACTCGCAATATAGCTTATGGATTTCATCGACGGAAAGGCCGGTTGCAAGTAGCGTGGCAATAATGGAACCGGTGCTTGTGCCGAAGATGAGATCGAATGTTTCATGTATCGGCTGCGGTAAAATGGCCTCCACTTCTCGTAGGACACCGAGCGAATAAAAGCCTTTCGCTCCCCCTCCATCCAAACTCAAAATTCGGCAGACGTCACTGCTCATCAAACTCGACCCTCACTAGTAGATATAGTGGGGTTGGAGGGCGAGTTATGCAAGAGGTGGTATGCTACTAGCTGAGTGTCCTAGCAGTGACGGTGGAATGGCTTTGCATGCAATCTGAGTGTGCCCATCATTAGGACTTTGCACGCGCAGCGAATGGCAGCGATGACGGGCCGCAATGCGGCGATGAAGCCCGACTGGAAATGGCAGGTCTGGGCCGTTCGATCCACTCAGCCAGTCATAGTCAGCCCATGCCGTGCAACCGCCTCTTTGAGCCCGTCGATATCACCAGGTTGGACCACGTTTTCTTCCGTCAGATAATCGAGCCAAGCGCCCCGTTGGATCGGCATGTATTGCTTTAGAAAGCCTTCGACATTGCTCGGTAGAGCGAGCGTCTTAATGACGCCGCTTGCGGCTTGCACATCGGACAGCTCACCTTCGTTGCTGAGAAAAAAGAAACCATAGCAGAGGTCGATTTTGCCTTCTCCCCTGCCCTTCTTTCGTTCCTTGACGACCAGTGGCACAAACACACCTTGCCTGGCGACGACTTTCGCAATTGCGTCGTGGTGCTTGATCACCCGTCCTGTGTAGCGGTTTACTCCTACCATGGTGTGTCTCTCGTCCTAGTCAGCGAAACTGTGCGCTTCCCTTATGGCTCAGGGTTTGATGGTACAATATGCGTTTAATTCCAAAATTAAAATGAAATTAACAATTAGCTACGCGAGTTTTTGCCTCTATCAGGCGCAATTTTCGAGGGAGGTGTTGAAGGCGGTCGAATCCCTGAAATGCTGAGAGATCTTGGCGACTGTTTTTTGGCGAATTGCTGCAACTTCTGACAGCAAATCGTGTTTGGCATCCTGAATCTGCTCAAATGTGCCGCTTGGCCATCGTGCCATGCGCTGTTGGACCACAGTCGGCTCGATAATTTCATCGTGGGTGCCACACAAAGCCAGGCAAGGAACATCAGGTGACGGTTTCCTGGACAGGGTGCTTGTCTCTTTCAGGGTTTGAAACAGCCAGCCCATGCTTGGACCCCCGATTTGGTGATCCGTCAGGGTTGCCGCTTGCCTGATGAAGTACTGATACATGTCTGGATCATTCGTCAGCCTGTTGTTCTCAAACGGTGTACTGAGCACATAGCTCGATCCATTGGTGCCGGGTGAGTAGACATGCCCCTGCCCTAGCGATTGAGCTGCCCAAGAGAGCGGCCAAGCGGCCGCCAGTTTTACAGCCGGTAGCTTGATGCTCCACATTGGGCTCGTGAATGCGCAAGCTGCAACCGATAGACCCTCTGTTAAACCGCGCAACCCTATACATGCGCCCAAAGAGTGACCAAGCATGTACCATGGTTTCGGCAAGTCTAAATCTGCCGCCGCTTCGATCATCGCGGACACATCTCTTTGATAATCGGTAAACCGGTGCACATGTCCTGTCATAGGATCCTTGGTGATCCGGTCGGCTAGACCCTGGCCACGCCAATCAATGACCAGTACTGAGTATCCATTTTTCAAAATATCAGTAACCGTGCGGCCGTACTTCTCGATATATTCTGTGCGCCCGGGGAATACCAAGATTGTCCCGTTTTCAGGGGCTGCTGATTTCCAATGACCAATGCGCAGCCGAGTTCCGTCATCAGCATGAGTCCAATGGGCCAAGCCATTGTCGGGGGCTTCGGCAACGTCACAAAAAAGAGGTGCTTGATGCATGGGTCAACTCTTGCTGGTTGTTATTCCGGTGAATTGGGCACGCCCTATCATCGGTTTGTAGAGACTGTAAATTGTGATCAGGATCCCTGTGAGCAGAAGGATTGAAAATCCTGTGATCACGCCAATTAGGAAGAAATTGGCGATAAGCATGACCACAATACTCAACGTCATCCGTCGCGACGCATGTTGCTCTCGCATCAATCTGCGGATGTCTTCTTGGGGTACTGCTCTTTCCAGAACGCGGGTGATCTGAACAAAGCTGAACACGAACACAAAGCAGGTGGAAAACAGCAGAAGAAAACTCGAGAAATGCGCGAGAGCCCGTTTGTCGAGCGCACTGCTAACTTCGTGGCTCAGACCCACGACATATCGGAAATCCGTGAGTAACCAGTCCAGGATGTTTTGCCCACCGGATAGTAAATACATAGCCTGTAACTTGATGCAAGTGGCGATCCAGATACCCAACAGAGTTGCGTGATAGATGTAACGCATAAGCTTGGATCCAGTTTCGCCGACAGTCGCTCTAAAATTCTCATTCGAAAACTGTTCAAGTTCACCGCAAAGTTCGTAGAAATCCTGAACCAGAGTTACTGTCAGAACGAGCCCTGTCAGGAATAGAAAACATATGAAGGCAGTATAAAGGAATGCCAGCATAGAAAGCACAGTTGCTTCAGAAACGGATATGATTTCTGGGCGTTCAATGGCCAGGAGGCTCCAGTCCATCATCAGGTTCCCGGCGTCTCCATCTGCCAGCGCACGCATGTGAATGCCGGACCATTGGATTAAGAAGACAATGACGAAGCAGACAAAGGTGACAGCCCAATATGAGGCTGAAAAGCTTTCCACCCTGCCCTCCCATGAAAGGAACGCCCGTTCGTTGCGCCAAGATATGAAGGAACGTCTTTTTGCCTTCCAATAGGTAAGCAGTCTGACGACGGAGGCAAGAAAGAGCGGAAGGATTACTAGCTCCAACAAAGTCCAGTTCGGCGCCCAGAAGAATCCAACCTGTTTTTCAACACCTGCAATCGGGCTGTAGGTCACACTGTGTACGCCCATTATGTAGGCAAGAAACCCCAAGATAGCCCAACCAGCCCAAACAGATGCTGGTAAGTTCAGCGTTGCATGACCGCTGAACATGGTGTCACACCCTCCGGCCAGATTGATGATCCGATTAGAAGGCTGAGGGGTCTGGGTCTCTGAGACAACAGGAAGGGCTACTTTCTGTTCCGACTGAACATTATCACCCGGAGCGTGGATAGGCACGTCTTGAATGCGCTTCTTTGCTTTCCTCTTGGCAGACAACCTCAATTGAGACGCCTTTAATTCTGCCTGCCACGCACTGGTTGCTTCTGCGTCATCACATCCAAATATCCGAGCAAGCCATCTGATGTTCTCTACGCTAATGCCTCTGTCGTTTTTATGAAACCAATGCTGAACTGTGCGTAGGTCGGCTCCGGCTCCGCTGGAGTTGATTCGAGAAATTGCTTCAACAAGCAACTCTGGCGTCCATGGACCTGCATGAAATCCCTCATTGTCAACGGGGCGGCCGGCGCCTGCATCTGCTGCTTGCGTGAACAACTCTTTGAAATCTGCATCTTTTTGGGGTGGAGATAGATATTTTTTATTATTTAGGATCAACGTCTTATCGCGTTTTGTTTCGTTTGATTTCGTATCGTTTCGTTCGGTGTCGTAACATTTCGTGACGGGAGAGTTCAATGGCAATAGTGACCACCCAGAGTTGAGCAAGCTCAGCTCGATAACCATTGGGGAATGTTATGCTAGATAATACAAGTTGCGCCGGTAGCGGCATAGTTGCAGGCACTGTGGTCCTGCAAAACGAAGCCATGTCCTTGCGACAGGAAATCGGCGAACTCATCATGTTCGAGAACGGTGTGATCGAAATGAATCTGGTTGCCGTGCCGATTTCCGCGGATGATGTTTTGCTGGAATTTGATGTGCCCGTTGTCGCCGGCACACGACCTCTTATGGCAAAGATCAAAGCACCATCACGGGATGTGTCGATTGTGATCGGTCAGGTCACGATGTTTGATAATCAAATCGGTCGGGTGGTGTTCATGGCGGTGCCTGTGTTTCCGGTGCATTCCTTTGTCTTCTGAAAGAATAATTGGATGTAGCTAGATAAAACATCATCGTGAGTATGGAATTTGGTTGTGTTCTGATCATCTCGAAATGCTGGAAGTTGCTAGTATTTCTGATTATCTGACGCCGCTTTTTGGGCTCCAACATCTTTCCTTCTGATCAGCGATCCATACAATATCTGGTGCCCGATACGATTCTCCTTGATCGACTCACTAAAGCGATGCATTTAATTACGCTAAAGGCAGTTCATAACGACATAAACCGTAACTAACGGATGTCAATCGAGGCAAAGATGGCCCAAGGCAACACTCGCATCGACCTTCTGGTCGGGGATCACGCACAACGTCTGTCAGAGACGCTGCAAAACCATCGTGCGCAATTGTTTCCGCCCGATGCCCGCAAGGAATTGCGCAAATTCACCAGCGGTGAGGCTGCTCAGTTGCTTGGCGTTAAAGACGCCTATCTGCGTAAACTTCACCTCGAAGGTAAGGGCCCTCAACCCGAAATTCGCGGCAACGGGCGACGCTATTACTCGACGAACGACATTCAGGCCCTGCGGGATATGTTAGAACAGGGCGCCAAGGTTAGGGGCACCTATTTACCGGGGCGCCAAGAGGGCGATCACCTTCAGGTCATCACTGTCATTAACTTTAAGGGCGGATCGGGCAAGACCACGACCTCGGCGCATCTGGCGCAGAAACTGGCACTGGACGGCTACAAAGTTCTGGCTCTCGATCTTGATCCACAGGCCAGCTTTTCAGCGCTCCACGGCTATCAGCCCGAGTTCGATTTGCTCGACGGCGGCACGATCTATGATGCGATCCGCTATGACGACCCCTGCCCTATTAAGGATGTGATTCAGAAGACCTATTTCACCAATCTTGACGTCGTCCCGGGCAATCTCGATCTGATGGAATTCGAGCACGACACCCCGCGCGCGCTGGCGCAAGGAGGTAGTAACCTCTTCTTCACCAGAGTCGGCCAAGCACTTGCTCAGGTCGAAGGGGAATATGACGTGGTTGTAATGGATTGTCCGCCACAGCTCGGATTCCTCACCATGTCGGCACTGTCAGCCGCGACAGCGGTGCTGGTTACCGTCCACCCCCAAATGCTCGACGTGATGTCGATGTGTCAGTTCCTGCTTATGACATCGAACTTGTTGGGCGTTGTCGCCGATGCCGGCGGAGACATGAGCTATGACTGGCTGCGTTACGTGGTGACGCGTTACGAACCGGGTGATGGGCCCCAGAACCAAATGGTCAGTTTTATGCGCTCGATGTTTGGGGATCATGTATTGAACCACCCCGTGCTGAAATCCACCGCGATTTCCGATGCCGGGATCACAAAGCAAACGCTTTATGAGGTTGAGAAAAGCCAGTTTACCCGCACCACATATGAGCGCGCGATGGAAAGCCTCAATTCGGTTAACGAAGAGATCGAAGATCTAATCCAACAAGCATGGGGGCGTGAAACATGAAACACATCCCCTGCCCCACAGCATTCGATAACCCATTGAAAATAAACAATAAAACAGTGAACACGCTATTTCTAAGCAATATCAATACCTTAGCGGAGGTTTGTGATGGCGCGTAAAAACCTGCTGAAAGGTTTAATGGAAGAAGCCTCCAAAAACATGGCCGAACCCCCTGCCCCGTCTACTGCGGATCAGCGTGTCGACACGGCCAAACCTCGCTACTCGGGTGGTGCCATTGGTGCCGTCAGCCAAAGTATTGCCCAGCTACAGGCGCGTGCGCTTGAAGATATTGACCCGTTTGACATCAAAGATGGCGGTTTGACCGATCGCTTGGACGACGAAGATGCCGATCACGAAGCACTGGTCGCTTCAATTCGTGACTATGGGCAACAGGTGCCTGTCTTGGTTCGTCCGCATCCTGAAGAAGACGGTAAATATCAAGTCGTCTATGGCCGACGCCGGGTCAGGGCGATGCGCGATCTGAAAATGCCTGTGAAAACGTTGGTTCGCACGTTGGATGATCGCGATATGATTGTCGCTCAGGGCCAAGAGAACTCGGCGCGCAAGGGTCTCAGCTTCATCGAAAAGGCAAGCTTCGCAAAGCAGATGAGCGACATGGGCTACGATCGTAAGATTATTTGTGACTCGCTTCACGTCGATAAGACTGTGATTTCGCGCATGCTTTCGGTTGTCGAGCGGCTGGATGAGCAGGTGATATACGCAATCGGGGCCGCACCCAACGTAGGTCGCGATCGCTGGCTGCGTCTGGCAGAGCTGATGGAAGAAAGAGAATGGACGACTGGCGAAGCCATCGCGCTGTCCAACGGCCAAAATTCTGATGCCCGCTTTGAGGCGCTGGTCAAAGCGCTCACGATCTCAGATCGCCGATCGGCCGAAGCGGCAAAGACCAGGACCGCGGCCGACACCCCTGCCCGTCTGGTTCTTAAGGATGAGGATGGCACGCAAATCGCCACCGTCGATGAGCGACCGAAGAAAACCGTTTTGACCCTGCCCAAAGCCGAAGACGGCTTTGATCGTTGGTTGGTTCAGAACATCACCGAGATTCACCGTCGATTCAAAGAAGGCGGCGAATAGGCTCTTTGGGCCGCATGAGCAGTAACAAACAGGAGGCACGACCCAGACAGAACTAAAAGAAAAAGCCCCCCGAAAGTAACTTCCGAGAGGCCTTATTCGATGTGTAGCAACTCCGAATCTAAGGTTTCCTGTTGACCACTGTCAACCTCTGACGCTCTTGGGCGGACGAAAAAGTTTTGTCTCGTGAATATTTATGGACATTTTAACGATGACCCCTTTCGGTCAGCGGCCGGTGACGGCTGGCCTGGTCGAACACGCCGCCCGCGCGAAAGACGCGGTCAGCATTCCACATATCAACAAGTGGGAACTCTTTCGCGAACTCGTCGCCGGCAAAGCAGCGTTTGAAGTTTCGGACCGTGATTTAAGCGTACTCAACGCGCTCTTAAGCTTTCTTAAAGGCGACGCGCTGAGCGATAATGATCTTCTAGTGGTTTTTCCCTCGAACCGGTCCCTTTCAGAGCGTGCGCATGGAATGGCTGAAAGTACACTTCGCCGTCATCTGGCCGCTTTAGTCGAAGCTGGTCTAATCCTTCGTCACGATAGCCCGAACGGCAAGCGCTACGCCACTCGGGACATGGACGGCACTATAGATCGGGCGTTCGGCTTTGATCTGCGCCCTCTATTGGTACGCGGACAAGAGATCGTAAGTGCCGCACACGCTTCCAGAGAGGCCGCTCAGCGGATGAAGCGCCTCCGAGAGGACTGCACCCTGCTGAAACGCGATGCATTCAAGCTACTCGAGTACGGTGAGAGCACCCTGCCCCAATATAGCTGGACCCAGCTCTGGACCCTGCTAACAGACGCCCATAAACGCCACCGCCGTGTTCTCAGCTTTGAAGAACGCGAGGTGCTCCGCGCAGATCTTGCGGATATCTTGTCTGAGATTAAGGTGCTGATATCTGATGAAACAGACGATATGAGCGCCAATGACCTCGAAAATGAGCGTCACCATCAGAATTCAAAATCAGACTCTCTTGATATTGAACTATCCAATGAAATTGGAAAAGGCGAAGCCCGCGGTGAACAAAGCTCAACGGAGGCACCTCAGGAAGCGCTGGAATCAAAAGAGCCAAACATGCCACTTGCGTTGGTCCTAAAGGCGGCGCCTGATATATTGCCCTATGCTGACGGTAATATTCGAACGTGGTCTCAATTGGTCGAAGCAGCGCATTTCACACGTGGGATGATGGGCATTAGCCCCGACGCCTGGCTTCAGGCCTGCAAAGTCATGGGTCCCGAAAACGCAGCGACAACGCTTGCCTGTATCTTGCAGCGTGTTTCCGAGATTACGAGTCCGGGAGGATATCTCCGCGCGTTAACACGAAAGGCAGAGGATTCGGGTTTCTCGACCGGGCCGATGGTTATGGCTTTGTTAAACTCTTCGAGGGATGCAGCGTGAGTGATCGGAAGTTGACAGCTGTCAACTCTGATGGCGATTTGGCCGTTACAGGCTGTCCATATTCCATGTGGCACCAAAAAGTTGACAGCTGTCAACTCGCTCAACGGACATGTTCGCAGGAGGATTTCGATTGGATCGACTTGGGAAACTACTTTTCCAGCAAATCTGTCGCCGGGTTCTCTGCAATATCCACGTCATCATAATAGCGCTGTGCCTGCGCCATTGAGCGATGCAGAGACAATCTCATGGCCGCTTGAATCGGAGCTCCGTCCAGAGCGGCTTGGGTGAGGAAGCCGGAACGGAGACCATGGGGTGAGGCGAAACCTTCCGGATATCCCGCGCGCTCCAGACGGTTCTTCAGGATCTGATAGATCCCGTCAGGCGATAGTTTCCGCGCCAACACCCGATCCGCTTTTGACACCGGCTGGAACAGAGGACCGTCGGAAATCTCACTCAGATCGATCCAGAGCTTAAGCGCTTTTGCAGCGCGACCTTTGAGAACAAGAGCAGGGGTTTCGCCCTTGGTGGTCGTTTTACTTTCGACCATGTGTAACCAGATCAGCTGCTTGTCGGCATAGTCTTTGAGGTCCACGTCTTCGAGCCTCAGGTCGGTAATCTCGGAACGACGCCGCCCACCTGAGGCCCAGCCAAGCATCAGAATTGCGCGATCGCGGACTCCACGAAGTGAATGGTCACATGCGTTCAAAAGGTCCTCGAGAACCTCGCGCGTGATTGGGTTCTGTGATTTTTTCGCCGA
This sequence comes from Paracoccaceae bacterium, assembly GCA_029244725.1. Classification (GTDB taxonomy): domain Bacteria; phylum Pseudomonadota; class Alphaproteobacteria; order Rhodobacterales; family Rhodobacteraceae; genus JASMHC01. The sequence goes on along the minus strand of JAQWQJ010000133.1, from coordinate 2,463 downwards.
CTTCCGCGCGGTGGCTTTACGGGATTTTGACCTTGCTTGGCGTAGGGCAGGGGCATCAAACGGACTCTCGAGGTTCTTCATCCGGTGAAACGCTTGCCAGCTGGCAATACGGCGATCGAGTGTTGACGGGGCGGGGCAGGCGAGGGTCTTACGTAGGCCTTTGTCGATGAGAGCCTGAGCTGCCAATCTGCTCACTGCATCTTCATCATCATTTTTCAGATCGCGGCTGTGGTCGAGAATGAAGGCGAGCGCCACTTCTTCGGCTTCGGGCCATGAGAGATCCGCTTGAGACCGAGCCGACTTCCATGCAGTGATATACAATAGATCGCGCTCATAAGCCCTCAGAGTGTTTTTCGGTGTCCCGCGCACATAGAGGTCTGTAAGAGCCTCTTGGTCGGCTTCCGAAAGTGCAGGGGGCTTGGCTGGGGTGAGGGATAAAGACTTTGGTGTCATACTGCCGGCCTTGCAACTTGAGGGATGGAAGCGTATATACCGATGTATAACCTAGCGAGGCATGCCATGATCGAAACCCATATTCGAAAAGTCGGAAATTCAGCGGTAATCACTCTGACCACCGAAATGCTGGCCATGCTGGACGCAAAGCCTGGAGATGCGCTGTATGTTGTTCGTGGCGATGACGGGTCTCTCAAGATCCTGCCGCATGATCCCAGCGTGGCGGACGCCTTGGCGGCGGCTGAAGAGGTCATGGACGAGAACCGCGATCTGCTGCAGGCGCTTTCGTGACGACGTTCAAATGGGTGCCGATCGAGGTCATCCTGGCCATTCATGACCGCCAGATTTCCCGTCACGGCGGGGCTCCTGGTTTGCGGGATCTGGGTCTTATTGAGAGTGGGGCAGGACGCGCGCAGAACCGTGCATCCTACGATATGGGCGACATTTACGAAATCGCGGCGGCCTACGCTTTTGGCTTGGCCAAAGCACACGGCTTTGTCGATGGCAACAAACGGACAGCCTTTGTTGTTGCGCTGACCTTTCTGCGGCTCAATGGGTTTCATATGCGCCCCGATCCGGTGGAGGGCGTTCGCATGATGGAAGGTCTCGCCAGTGACGCGGTCTCTGAGGAAGCATTTACCGAATGGTTGGCCAAGAACAGTCGTCCTTTATCTGAACTTTGATCCGTATTCTGCGCATTTCCTGAGTCAAATTCAATGGTCATGATAAGGGAAACTTATCGGGACTAATAGTGACCCGACACAAGTCCGACATCTTGTGATCATAAATAGTTATAATTGAACATTACGCGATTTTATGCGTAGTATCGTTATATGCTTTGGACCTCCATATGACCCCGAAACCTCTATATGTGCGATCCTTGAGGAAAGCTGCCCCACATCTGCTGTTTCGCAGGCGTTTGGCAGGCATCCGGGCGCGGTCACATGAGCGAACGGATAAAAGACATGCCCGTTCATCTTGAGCATCGTGACGTGAAAGCGAATTGCTTTCGTTTCTACCGCCTCGATCTGCAGCCATCCTTGTTTGGCGGTTGCAGCCTTTTGCGGCAGTGGGGCCGGATCGGCACCTGGGGACGGCAGACGATCAGCCTTTTTGAAACCTGGGACGCGGCAGAGACCGAGCGCGCTTCCCTTGTGAAATTAAAAAGCCGGCGTGGCTATATTGAGGTGAGCTCATGAGTGGGCAGTATAGCGATTGGGATGATCCTCTCGCGGAGGACACCGGTCATGACGATGACTCCGGTCCCGACGAAGACGACTTGTGGTTCCTGCCCGGACCGGATGAGGACGAGGAGGACGCGCCGCCGGGGTTTGCGCCTTTGCCACGGGCGAACCGGCAGTCGCTCTTTGAAGTCACCGAGTGGCGCGCGGCGCAGAATGCCTTGAGCGCTGACCTGGCGCGGCTGACCCAGATCTTCGGAGAGCTTGATTTGCGTCTGCGCGAGGCAGGGCAGGGGCAGCGGCAGAGGATTGCCCTGCGCGAGGTCACCGATCTGTCGTGGTGGACGGGCGACCGGCTGAGTGCGGAAAAGCTCGGGCTTTGGGTGGCTCTTCGAGTGGGCTCGACCGAGGACACCGAGCAGGCGCTCGCACGGTCCGGTTGGGCGGTGCGGCGGCTCACCTCGGGGCCGTTTCCTGCTGAAGGGGTGGCGGCGTTTCTGGAGCGGGGCGAAGAGAGTGATCCGCTGGACATGTCGGCGACCACCGATTTGGCAGACGTGATGGCCAGCGTCGACGCCTTGCATCCCGTGGTTCAGGCGCTGGTGGCGTTTTCCGCGTGGCGCATTTTGGGGGTAGAACAATCGCGCGATACCGAAGCGGCGGTTTTGGCGGCACGTCACGCTGCGACTGTCGCATTTAACTCCGGATTTCAATTGAAGCGGTAAGCTGTAATTCGACCGCCCAGATTTTGTCTTAGCGTTTCACAGGAACACCCGTAGCGGGGGTGTATCACAGCCCTGCGGCCTTTGTTAGATTGACCCGGAACCGA